>CAZXIN010000001.1:0-373597 GCA_964640795.1 uncultured Pseudoalteromonadaceae bacterium
TGATAGCCTCAACCGACCTTATAATGTTTACGCCAACATCGATTTCCTGATTGGAAAACGAGAGTTCCTGTCGAGCAAAAGCCGATGGCGAAAACAATAGGATAAGAACGATCAAGTACACATATCGAAAATACATAAGTGTTATTCCTTTTAACTAAATAAAATTAATTGCTATCAGACAGGCACGGGGCAAGAACAGCTTTAAAAATAAGCCTGTATCTACCTGATTTATTTATATTTTTATAGCAAACAACTTTTTCTGCCGCTTGCTACGATCTATTGAAAGCTTCTCAGTGTTGAGTTAGCCCGTTTTTTGCTGCCATTGAGTAATGACTTTCTTTCCAAACTCAGGGTTTTCTATTTGTAACTCAATCTCCCTATAGAGGTATATATTCCTATTCACCGTCATAACAGCATGAACCGAGGCACCTCTACCCAAAGCTATATCGCCGGATGCCGACTCAATCGTTTGAGCATAAACATCGTCAGCCAGAGAAATGTTGCCTTTAACAGAATTAACGTTAGCAGGCTTTTGATCGTCACCTACATACAAATGACCAAAATGGCTCTTGATATTATTGTCACCGTCCTGATGATGCTCCCCCAACTGAGTACTGTAACCACTCAAAGTCAGTAGTATGAGTGCTAGAGTAAATAGATAAATACGCATGGTTATTTCTCCGATAATTTAAGTCGCTTTCGCCACTAATACTGCTTAAGTAGCGCTGCCTTCGTTAGTGCTTATTTTTTACCAATACTATGTGCTTTTCTCATGATTCTTAGCTTGTGCCGCCAGTCTATGGTTAAACCTCTGAGCGGTACTTCCTCATATTGATGGCGGCAATCACCATCCCGATACCGATTAAGATTGCAAACCAAAATGAGTAGCTCTGCAACGTTTCAATGGCTTGGCGAGCGAGGGTAAAAAACAATGATATGGGTGCCTCACCATTCGTTACGGGAAATCGATTAGAGTCGAACAAGGATGTGCTAGCCAGCATAGGTTCAATAAACAAGAAGCGAATAGCGGTCATGCCATCCCCCGTTATTAAAAATGTGACAACGGCAAGACCCAACAACGTCAACGATAATAGAATAAATGCTCTATAGCCTGTGGCTGATATTGTCAGCAATAAACCAATAGCTGAAAGTGAACCTAAAGCGAAGACGAGAATATTCACTGTATACGCTAACCAGGCGTCCATCAGATGCAGATTAGGCCAGATAAGATGCTCAAAAGCGTCAGTCCCCATCAGCCGCAACCAAGCAACCGCCATAATTAACACTTGAGTGATAATTATGGCGAGCAGGGTAATGACAGGCGTTAAAGCGCTAGCGGTGATGAGTTTAACCAGAACAGCTTCCGTGTGGCTTACCGGAAACGAATTCCAAAATAAAAGGCTGTTCCCTTTTCGCTCATCTTGCAAACAGGTTAGTGAATAGCTAACAAAAACTATGATCATGAACAAAGAAAATAAAAAGGTACTAATAAACAAGGCTTGATTGACCGCCTCTGCATGACTCAACTCTCTATATACAACCTCGCTATCTCCCGTTTCTTCAATAGGTTCGCTATAGCTATATATTTCAAGGCCACCTTTATTGATATTGACCGAAGTCGAGTCTTTCATAGGCAGCTCAAACTTAATCTGCCCATTGTCGTAATTGATATCGACAAACACGGCCAAGAGCACCGTGAAACCCGCTAAGATAATAGGCGCAATAAAAAAGGAAAAGCGATTCTCCCAACACTCTCGCTTCAATAAGGTTAAGTATTTTTTCATCAGCCTGCTTCCTTCATTATTGCTGCAAACAAATCAGCAATAGTCGGAATCCCGACATGCCCTAAGTGTTCAAGCTTTTCTATAGAAACATCTTTATAGGTGAGTATATGCTTACCAAAGCCAGGCTTTTCATGCAGCGGTTTTAGACCTCTTGCTTCTTCAAGATGGGCTTCAGAGACAAAAAGCGATACAAATTTTTCGGCTAAGTCTTCGATAGACTCATTCAGTACAATTTGTCCCTTATTGATGAAAATGACTTGATTTAACAGGCGTTCTATTTCATCAATCTGATGAGAAGTAATCACAATGCTTCTAGTTTCATCAAAGAATTCACTGATCAGCTGATCATAAAACTGCTTACGGTATAAAATATCCAAGCCCAGTGTGGGCTCGTCCAGAATTAATAACTTTACGTCTATGGCTAATACACAAGCCAAGTGCAATTGCACCAGCATGCCTTTGGACAGTTGCTTAACCTTCCTATCTAAAGTCACTGAAGAATATTTAAGTAAACGTAAGGCTTTATTGCGATCAAACTTTTTATATATTCCATCATAGTATTCAATGACTTGCGTCACCTTCATCCAGCCAGGAATACTCGCTACATCAGCGGTATAAGCCACCTCTTCCATCAGCTGATGACGTTGCTTTCTTGGATCGAATCCTAGAACATCTATCTCACCCGATACGCGAGCTTGTCCTAAGAGTGCCTTAATCAATGTTGTTTTTCCTGCCCCGTTGGGGCCAACCAAACCAACAATAGAGCCCGGTTCAATCGAGATACTCACATTATCAAGGATCAACTCGCCTTTGATTTCTTTGGTTAGGTTGCGGCAACTAATCATTTTTCACCTCACCCAACAAATCCGATACAGACAGCTCCAGCATTTCGATTCTCTCTTTAACCTGTGGCCATTCTTCCTTGATGAATTTCTGTCTTTCTTGTTCTAGTAAACGAGCTCTTGCTCCGCTAACCACAAACATTCCAAGCCCACGCTTTTTTTCGATCAATTCATCATGCACAAGCTCTTGTAAGGCTTTTGAAACTGTTATTGGGTTGAGCGTAAATTCGATGGCAAGCACTCGAACAGACGGTAAAGCCTGTCCTTCTTCAATATCACCTTCCAAAATTAACCCTTTCACATGAGCCTCAAGCTGACGATAAATTGGCTGTTCATCATTCCACTGAATTGACATAACCGCCTCTGTTTCAATTAATGTATATTAATCTATGGTAATTTAGTGTTGTAGTCAAGTATTACACTAAATTGCCTGAAGGACACTTACATCAATAATGATGGACCTTGGTAAAGGTGGTGCTAAAGCAAACGACTCGCAGCCCATTTGGGATACAAGATAAAGAGATTGGTTAGCTAGTTTGACGATATTCAGATACTGATAGGGGCTCTGGGAGGAACCATACGCAGTGCTGCTCGGCCAGTTAACGTTTAGAAGGAGTCTATTCTTCGCTGAATACGGATTTTCTGAGATGGATGAAGCTAAGCTTGTTGTAGCGAGTTAACTAAGTAATCAATATCTGCCTCCATATTATAAATACAAAGGGAAAAACGTAGCCCATTGAGATTATGGGTATCCATCGGACGGCAGTTAATATTCGATTGTTCTGTTAAAACATCATTTAATTCTCGGACATTTGTTCCTTTTACTTCGACACAAATGATCCCAGCGGAAAGTTCGTCCGATTCAGGCGTTTTGACTAAAAACTTGTGATTTGAAGTAAGGCTCCGTCTCATGTAATGTTTTAACTGCAAGATGCGTTGATATTTTTGTTGTTCATCTATCTGGTGATGAAAATCAATGCTCACACCTAGGCCTAGTAATTCAGGCAGATTACGGCTGTTGTAATTCTCTAATCGCCGGATACTTTTGTCTTCGTAACCAGACGCGACAATGAGCGGTTTTAATAAATATTGACTGGCTTTTTTTGCGTAGAAAACACCCATGCCTTTCGGTGAGAATAGCCATTTATGACTACTGGCTGTATAAAAATCGACGCCTAACTCTGGGAGGTTCAGCGGTATCATACCCATTGCTTGGGCACCATCTACTGCTACGAGTATGCCTTTCTCGTGGGCCATATCAGTAATTTCCTTCAACGGTAGGATCATGCCATTGGTGTTGGTGATATGGACGATTGAAATAACTTTCGTATTGTGTGTAATCGCCCGACGATAGATGTCAATAATCTCCGCTTTAGATTTGGGTAATAAGGGTAGGTTCGGACGAACTAACTTTATTCCTTTAGTTTGCTGCCAGTACTGCCATGGGATCGTGCCACTTGGGTGTTCGTGATTGGCAAGAATAACTTCATCACCGGGTTTAAGCTCAAGGCTTGATGCAACTAAGTTCATACCTTCGGTAGCATTATGAATTAAGGCGATCTCTTCTGGCGAGGCTTTCAACATTGCCGCTACTTTCTCTCTAACCTGCTCCTTTTCTTTTTTCCACCCTCCCCACATATATTTTGATGGGAATGATTCCAGCTGTAAGCGAAATTGTTGCACAGCTTCGTTGACGATATTAGGAGATGGACCGAGCGATGCGTTGTTGAAGTAATATAAGTCTTTTTGTAATGGAAATTGTTGCTTAACGTTTTGCCAAAAGAGCGGATCTTTATCTGGCTTGGTGCGTGCTATCCCATGAGACAATTGTTCAACGTGACTGCTTAATTTTGCTTTTGCCGAATGACTGAGTAATAAACTGCTTGTGATACTGGAAAATCCTGCCGCCAGAAATTGCCTTCTTTGCATCGCACTGTTCTTTATCGTTCTTTTTGTGGATTCTGATTGTATGTTAATTGTACTGAACTGGATAGAGTTATAAGAGTGCTTACTTTGGAGAGAGCTTGCAGTATATACAAGCTCTTTGTTTTTGGAGGCTTAACTTTTAGATGGGTTAATGAGGAACTTTGCACCGGTTTTTTTAGCGTTGTACTGCATGGCAGTCTCTGGCTGTAGTGCTTCTTCTAACGTGAGTTCGTTGCTATAGTTTGATGCAAATGTTGTTGCTATCTCATCAGCCACTCTTTTGTGTAACTCGCCAATACGTTGCGGTGTTAACTTTGCCAAGAACCGCATGAGCAACCAGCCACCAATGCCCCAAGTCATGCCATATGCTCTATTCAACGTGGTTGGTGAAAAGTCTAAACCACCATAAATATAAACTTGCTTATTGCTCTCAGAGCCGTAAGTATTAAACCCTTTTGCGTCCTTACTTCCTACATATTCCATGGCTGTTAGAATGTCGCTAACGAGTTCACCGCCACCAATAGCATCAAATGCTAGTGTTGCTCCAGTTTCGTCAATCGCTTGTACCAGTTGAGCTTTAAAATCATCGCTGGATGAATCACAAATATACTTTGCACCAATCTCTTTTAATATGTCGGCTTGTTGCTGATTGCGCACTATGTTTACGACATCAACATTCTCAACTAAGCATATTTTATTCAGCATTTGACCCAAAGCAGAAGCAGCGGCTGTATGCACAAGCGCTTGGTGTCCTTCCATACGCATGGTTTCAACCATACCTAATGCTGTCAGTGGATTCACAAAAGAAGATGCCGCTTCTGGAGCAGTGGTTTCGTCATGATGAACAAGACAAGCCTGAACTGGCACACAGCAGTATTCGGTATAGGTAGCACCAGATAAAACAGCGACAGTTTTTCCTATCATAGCTTGAGCAGCTTCGCTCTCACCTGCCGCGACGACTTTTCCTGCTCCTTCGTTACCTATGGGTAAGCATTGATCAAGTCGTGATTTAATCCTAGGTAACATGCTTTTGTGTACTGGTGCTGATAAAACTTTCTCGTTTGCGTCATAGCTAGCAGAAGCTAAGTTAGCCGGACCAAACATGGGCCACATGTCTGAAGGGTTAATTGGAGCTGCTTCGATTTTGACAATAACTTCGTGTGGCTTAGGTGTTATGACAGGCATTTCCTTCAATGACACTTCGAGCACACCGTCTGATGTGATTTCGGTGAATAGTTGCTTAGATATATCCATAATTGATGACTCTTATCTGTATACAAAGTAGTCGCTTGAGTCTAGCACGCAGATTTATTTGCACGTAAACACTTTCATTTATGGATATGTATTAGTTGTTTTAGGAGTGACAATCAGCTCACCCTGACAGGTTTTTATTTATCTAGACATGAATAAATAAGATCTGTTCTCTCTAAGTACAATGTTACCTTTTGGATCCAATCGAATAAAAGGTGGATCTATTAAGTCAAAAGCTAGCTGCGCTGTCATTAAACTAGGGCTTCTTTGATGTATTTCAAACTCATCATTGGGAGCAGTAAACTGCTCATTAAACAGAGACATAAAGCAAACACGTGATTGCTTTAATGTGTGAAACCCTCCGCAGACTGCCGATGTTTTAATTTCATTGACGTTTTTCATTTAAGTTTCCTTATTTTGTCTGTCATGGTCCTGAGTGACGTTAGGGTGAACTTGATCAGTGATTTCCTGAAACTCGCCATTAGCGAGTGCGAAAATACGTTGTGCCGAACGGATTGTCTCTGGCCGGTGAGCAATCAATATTCGAGTAATACTGAGGTGTTTTATATGTTCATTGATTTGTGCTTCGTTATTGGTGTCTAGGTTGCTGGTGGCTTCATCCATAAAGAGTATTTTAGGATCTCTATAAAGTGCTCTCGCTAGAATAATCCTTTGCTTCTGACCACCGCTAAGGTTGGTACCCATATCACCGACTAGTGTATTGTATTGCATCGGTAGCTGAGAGATATCTTCATGAACACAAGCGTAATGAGCACAACGTACAACACGATTTAAATCAACTTTTGAATCAAAACAGGCAATATTTTCGGCGATGGATCCACTCAATAGCTGATCCTCTTGCATAACGCCAGCAATTTGCTGTCGATAACTTGATTGCTGTTGAAGAGGTACGCCGTCTATCATGATATTGCCCGTATTGGGCGACATAAGCCCCATGAGACATTTAAGTAAGGTTGATTTACCTCCACCAGAAGGCCCAACAAACGCAATGGTTTCACCAGGGTTGATACTAAAACTGAGGTTTTCGAATACTGGGTTATCCATTTTGCTGTATGCAAAACTGATATTTTCCACCTCTATCTTGCCTTCAATTGTTTTTGCATTAACCTGCCCAGCCAGCGTGTGTTTAGCTAAGCTATCTTTTTGCATAGTATCTTTTTCACTGAAGACGATATCTGACAATCTATCGAAGTGTAAGCTCAACATTTTGAACTCAATCCATTTCCCAATGAGGCCATCTGTTGAGGAAATAAATCGTGATTTGTAGCTAATAAAGGCGTAGAGCATACCAACCGTCATTGCTTGATCGATAACAAAAGTAGCAGCAAAGAATATGATGAGTATATTTTCGATACCAAAAAGCAGCTTGTTGACTGTACTGAAGCCGATTTCCCACTGTTGAATGCGAATACCTTTATTCATACTATCAGCAAGTCTATTCTGCCATTGACTTTGGCGATCTGTTTCCTTCTCGAAGAGCTTAATAGTTTGTACGGCTCTTAACGACTCCATAAAGTGTGAGCTTTCTTTTGCTGAACTGACGATGCTTTCTTGCGATAAGTTTTTAAAAGGCTTGTAAAAGGCGTAGCGCAACAAGGCATAGATGACCAACACACCTAACACTAATAAACTGAGCTGCCAGCTGTATATAAACATAACAGTTAAAGTGATGATAGCCATTAAACCGTCTATAACAACGGCAATAAGGCCTGTTGTGATTAATTCTCGAATAGTTCCCATAGAGCCAAAACGAGACACGATGTCTCCCATATGGCGTTTTGAAAAATAATCGATAGGTAATCGGATGAGGTGATGGAAAATATTGGAAGACATTTGAATATTCAACTTTGTCGATAAGTTGAGCACCACAAACTGCCTAAATACCGTTGTCATCGTTTCTATTAACAATAATATGCCGAAGCCCAACGCTAATACAGTGAGGAAATTCTTGTCACTCCTTAGTAGGACGTCATCAACAACTGTTTGCATATAATAAGGACTAAGCAGGGCAAAGAATTGCAATAGCAGAGACAGTAGCAACACATTAAATAAGCTGCGCTTTAAACCTGTAATCTTAGACCAGAAGTGCTTTAGTGTGAGTGTTTGCTTCTCTTCAGCCTTTTCAAAATCTGAGTTAGGTGTGAGCTCCAAAGCGATACCTGTAAACAATTTGCTTGCTTCTTCAATTGTGAGCTTACGTTCCCCGGTTGCGGGGTCGAGAATAGTAATATTCGTCTTTGTGGCTTGCTTCAGAACAACAAAATGCTTCATTTCCCAGTGCAGAATACAGGGCGTTTGCAATTCTGTTATTTGGCTCATATTGAGCCTTAACGGTCGACTGGACATCTTCAGTTGAGATGCTGTGCTAATAATCTGCGTCAGTGTTGCGCCATGCGCTGATATTGAAAAACGGTGCCTTAAAGTCGTTAGATCCGTTTCGTAACCATGATAGCCAGCTATCATGGCAAGGCATGCTAAACCACATTCCGCCGCTTCAGTCTGATGAATCACGGGCACTGAGCGTTTAAAACTGAAGTCCAAGAGCCATTCTGGCCGTTGAGTTAATGAAATAGCTGACACTATATTTTTCCTTTTATACTAAGCAGTGGCTCAAATAGCCACTCAAGTAACGTGCGATCTCTCAACTTGACATCTGCCGATAGCGTCATGCCTGCTTTGAGAGAGAGCTTCTTTCCAAATGCATCAATAGTTTCCTCGTCAAGCAACGCATTGACGAGGTAGACAGGTTCTTGAGTTTGAACAGGGAGTCCGTTTATTTCATTGGGTAATAAAACCGAGTCAGATATGCTGGATACTTTTCCTGAATAAAGACCAAACTTTTGATAAGGAAATGCGTCATATCGAATCTCAAGTGATTGCTCAGCGTTAACAAATCCTGCTGCACGAACTGGGATCAATAGCTTTGCTTGCATAACGGCATCAGTCGGCACAATTGACATCAGAGGTGAGGTGTTACTTGTTTGCTGCCCTTCAGCTACCTGTAAATTGGTCACCTTTCCTGACTTTGAAGCGCGAATGATATAAGCACGTTGACCATGTAATTGAGCTATCTGTTGAACAAGATCACTGATACTTCTATTGAGTGTGTCGACTTCGTTTTGATGTTCTGTTGGTTGTATAAGCAACTGATTGCTAAGTTGCTCTACGCGATTCCTTTGGTTAACTTTGCTGCGTTGCAGTGATTGCATCTCGTTTTTTAATGCCAACTCTTGTTCACGTGTTGTATTAACTTCTGCAGCAGAGATATTGCCTTGTGCCAACATGTTCTTGTAAGTTTGAGTTCTTTGAGAGAGAAGAGATAGCCGTTCTTTAAGTGTGTTGATTTGTAACTCAAGCTGCTCAAGATCTTCCTCTGATGCTCGCAGTTGCTGTTCAGTATCTTGAATTCTTAGCTGATACATTGACTCGTTGCGAGTAAATTGTTGTTCTAACATTGTTTGTTGAGAGCGATATTCTTCTAGCAGTGTTTCTTCTAAATTGGATCCATCAGACAATATACGGTCACCGTTGATAATCGCTAATGGTTGATCTTTTGCAACGACCTCTCCTTCGGATACCAGAATTCGTTTAATCTTTCCGGGGTTACCATTACTGTATACACGCACTATTCCAGAGTCTGGCTCAAGCCAACCTAAAACGGTTTCTTTTCGGGCATACTGGCTTGTGGTTAGCCATATCACTATTGCGACTACACAGCTGATCAACATAAAAATAATAATCGACTGAGGGACTGATGGACGTATTAAAACGTCACCATGTAATCTATCTTTCTGATGTTCTAAAGCTTCTTCGCGAAATAAACTTTCATTTTCACTCACGATAACTCCATGTCTCGTAAAATATGACAGGCATAAATAGATTCGGCGATTAGCTCGCCGTTAATCTATTTACAATGGACTCGCCGCACTTTTAAACAGCTGACTAGTTCAACAATGATGCTAAGTGGTAACGACCATCAACATCGAGTTTCCTGTAAATATTTGAACAGTGGAATTTCACTGTTCGCTCACTGATAAATAATTGTCTTGCGATAAGCTTGTTGGGTAATCCTTCCAATAATTTATCGATAACTTGAACTTCGCGACGCGAGAGTTGAGCGTGAACTTCTTCCATGTTTAGTAACATCTATATCTCCTAATACAATACTTATACTCACTACTCTTGAAAGTGCTTGGTTTGAGCTCTGTCCGCACACAGTAATTGCTTAGGTTCACTAAGCATCTGAGGGCTTCGTATGCTGTCTTCATGCATTTTCAATAGTGTTGAGCATGCTTCAAATAACATTGTTCGTTATAAAAAATGACATCCTTGTCCTGTTCCGTTTCCTTCAACGTGAGTCCCTTCACCTACAGACATCCATGTTTAACTGCTTAGATATAACCGTTAAGTTATTTCCATTCAGTTTCCTCTTCCCTAATGACTCTGTAGCAGATAAATGACCTATCGTTCGTCCTGAACATCACTACATCCATTATCTTCCATGAAGTTTAATGCTCCTTTCTTAGGTCATTCCCTGAATCATTTAGCCATTCCTTTTTGCATCCTTGCTCATATCCTTTAATTTTCCCTGGCATCTTTATATTCCCTGACGCCTCCATCACTCGATGCCTTCCTAGCATCTGTTTAATCAGCTCTCCTAACCGACGCAAACAAGATTAGAGAGATAGGAAAAAAAGCGTTATTAAATTTGGGGCAAGGTTTTGTTAATTTGGGACAAGGTTGTTTTTTCTCATAGGAATTAAAGGTTTGGGTACTTTTGAGACGATTTTTGTTAGTTTTGGGACTATTTTAATGTGGTAATATGATGGTCTTAAGGCTCTACCCGTAACTCTGTCGATGAAATGTAGTTTTTGTTAGTTACGCTTCATGTTGGACATGATTTTACATTCTGCAGCTTTCAAAATTTAAATGCTGATAACCTAGAGGGAAGTTTATATTGTGTTAAGAAATTATGTTATCGCTTTTATCTTGTACTTCGCCCCTACTAACGTTTTGGCACAAGAGGAGCTATATCCAGAATTAGAACGCTACAGTGAGTATCGTGTAGGAGAATATCGGTCGATTTATCAGGGGCAGCAAAGCTTATGGGTTGGTGCTGGTGATAGTGTTTTAAAAGTAACCGGTAATACAGTTCAGCAGTATGGTAGAAAGAACAGCCCCATAGAAAGCCGCGTTAATGATATTGTTGAAGATATTGAGGGCAATGTCTGGTTAAGTACCAACAAAGATGGCGTTATTGTTTTTAGTAAGTTTGAGCAGCAGTTTTTCCAATACCACCATGCTAATGGATTAACTTCCAATCGTTGTGATTTCTTTACTTTTATAGGCAGTGAAACCTTTGTTACGTGCAACAATGGATTGTATTCAATTGATCATAGAGCTAATAAAGTTACACATCATTTGAGTGATGCAGGTCTTTTTCAACAATACTTTAGTGCTTTTAACACTATATCATCTGACGAAAATGGGACACTGTGGTTTGTATCCGATGATGATGTCCTTAGGCGTTATGATCCAATACGGGGGAGTGTGAAAGAGATACACACGGATGGTGTTTCGTTTAAAGGTAAAGTTGTTTTATTTTTTGATAGTACAGGTCGTTTATGGGTATCAGCAGAAGAAAGCGTATATAAAATAGAAGAAAGTACTGAAGGAGAATATCTATTTAGCCAAGTAGAACATGATATAACTCATCGACGTTTTTTCACCATTGAGGAAGATCTAAAAGGTAATGTATGGTTTGGCAGTGATAAACTGCTCATCTATGATGAGGAAAAGGATACGCTTAGATATCCAGCCTCATTTCACCCTTTGTATGATAACCAACAAATGGCTTTAAATACTCCTATATTAGACCTAGAGTTTGGCAAAACTAATGAACTATTCATATTAAACCAAGAAGGCATCAGTGCGTTACCAGCATATAGGGATGCAATAAGTTATGTAGCATTCACCGGTACTGTAGGAAACTATATTAATTATGCTTATCGGAAGTCAGAAATATCTTCTTTGATGAATATAGGCAGTAGGCTTCTTTCATATGATAATGCGGAAAGTCGAAATGTCACTCTAAAAGGATTAGCTGCTTTTATCGATAAGGACGTTGTTTTAGCTGCAAAAGTTAATGACGAGGAATTAGTATTTATGGATAGCAATGTCGAACTATATCTTCTGAAATGGAGTGATTCGAGTGTTCAGAAGTTAGATAATTCGAGAGTGCATCCTGCAGCATCAATTGAAGATATAGGAGCAATACTAGTAGACCAAAGCGAAGGTATATATTTGACTGTGGTTGGAGAAAGGCCGGGTATTTATAAACGCAAATTGAACGGAAGTTTTATAAATATATATCCAGATGTAAAAGCATACAGCGGCCTTGTTAGTCAGAGTGGTAGTGTGTTTTTTACAGCTCTAGATATTGGTGTACTGGAATATTCAAAAGAAGGAGATTGGACAGTTTGGCCAACTAGTAATGGTGAACGCGTTTCATATTCAAGGTGTATGTTAGAAATGGCCGATGGTGTTATATGGGTGTGTGATTCTGTGCATGGTTTAGGCTATTTAGATAAGGATACAAGGACTCTTCATTTTGTGGAATCAGAATCAATTAACAATCTTAGTGATGTATCTGGATTAAGTTTAGACGACAACGGTTACCTATGGTTGTTAGGTGTAAATGGACTTATACGTTTTGATCGAGATAGATTATTCTCGATTGATTTTGCTGAAGAGGTAGGTATTGCTAAAGCTGGCTTTGGGGATAGTCGAGGTCGGATATATAATTTAGGCAGAGGCAAGTTACTCGTTGATTCGTTAAAGTATGACTATGTTCTGAATACCGATGCCTTAAATTCTATGTTAGATATGAGGACATTTAGAGAGTCTATTGTGCAACTAGTTAGTTTGAAGTTGTCTACCCGAAATAGTGCCAAAGTTGAGGACAAATCTCTGCTGCTGCATCGATTCGTTGATAAGCAAGAACCATTTGTTGCTTCATATAATGATTTTCTTTTTAGTTTCCGATTTGCTGTTAATGATTTTATTGAACGCAGCAATTTCCAGTTTGAATATCGTCTATTAGGTCTTAATGATAACTGGTTATTAGCAGAGCAAGATTCTGCATCTTATTCGACTCTACCAGCGGGTGAATATATATTGGAAGTTAGGGCTGTAGACTCAAGGAGTATTGTTAAACAACCTATCACTCGTCTGCCTATTAAAGTGCTTCCCCCTTATTGGTTGACAACACAAGCCTATATCTTTTATATATTTTTTCTATTGCTTAGCTTTTATCTAATCTACAGGTTTCGGACTCGTCAATTAACACAGGCTAATATTCGGTTAGAAAAATCAGTTATTGAGCGTACTCGAGAATTAACAGAGAGCACCGTTGAGTTATCAAACAGTAATAAGCAGATATCAGACTTATTAACTCAAAAGGAGTCATTGTTCGCTAATGTATCTCATGAGTTTAGAACGCCGTTAACTCTAATATTAGGACCTATGTCAGAGCTTCGTTCTCAATTGACAGATGAAAGGGATGTTTATAAGTTTGATATTATGCATCGCAACACAAAGCGTTTAGTCCAGTTAGTGGAGCAAATTTTGGAGCTTGCTCGGTTAGATACTGCTGTAGAGTCGCCCAAGCAAATATATGACATTGATAGTACCTTAGGTGTTTTAGTGAATTCCTTTAAGCCATTGGCGGAACTCAAAGAGCAAAAGCTGATTCTCTCTAACCATTGTTCAGGTGGTTTGGAGCTCACTAAAGATGCGTTAGAAAAGATATTGTATAATTTACTCTCTAATGCAATTAAGTATTCGCCTGAAGGTGGAACAATTACCGTTACTGGTGAGCAGGTAGATAACCTGTATCAACTACGAGTTCAGGATACCGGTTTAGGGATTCCGGAAGAAGAGCTTGAAAATATCTTTGAGCGCTTTACTCGGTTAGAAAAAACTGCAGGGCAATTGGGATCAGGTTTAGGCTTAGCTGTTGTTAAAGAATTAGTCAATGCCAATGACGGCATTATTGATGTGAGTAGTGAGCTTAATCACGGTGCTACCTTTACCGTCACATTCCCTCTACTATTAAATTTCGATGCCAATCAGGTGTCGCCATTATCTGATATGTTCACTCTATTGGACTCTGAGCTGGTGACAAAAGCACCGAGCATACCTAAAGTTATTGATACGCAACTCTCTGAAACAAACACAAAGCCCGTTTTATTGATCATTGAAGATAATGCTGATATGCGTGTTTATATTCGCCAATCACTTGAGGGAAATTATCAATGTATTATCGCTAACAATGGCCAACAAGGTATTGAGATGGCTGTTGCTCATGTACCAGATATAGTACTGAGTGATTTGATGATGCCATTGAAAGGCGGCTTTGAGGTGGTTGATGCATTGAGAAGTAATGAGTTGACAGCTCATATTCCTATTACCCTTCTTACAGCGAAAGGGGATGATGTGAGTCGATTAACTGGTTGGCAAAAGACAGTGGACGACTATATTGCCAAACCCTTTAATATAGAAGAGCTACAACTGCGTTTAGCACGCTTACTGTCAGTTAGGGATATTGTGAAGAGGAGAGTTACGCAACAGGTGAGTCAGGGCGTCATAATGAGCAATATCGCCCCCTCAAACTTTGGAAAATTAGAAAGTATAGAGGAAGATGAGGCGCCACTTAGCTTTAGTAGTAAACGTGATGAACAGTTTTACAATAAATTAATGCAAGTGATAGAAGATAATTACGCCGACAGTGAATTTGGTCGGCAACAGGCCGCTGATAAGTTAGCAGTTAGTGAGCGGCAACTAAACCGTAAGCTGGGAGCCATTATTGAATACAATTTTGCTGACCTAGTGAGGAAGTATCGTTTAGGAAAGGCAAAGATATTATTGATGGAAGGTTATCAAATTGGAGAAGTAGCCTTTGATGTCGGCTTTACCTCTCCTTCTTATTTTAGTCGATGCTTTAAGGCTGAGTTTGATTATTCTCCAAAGGAATTTTTGGTAACCCTTAAGCTTTAGCATTACCTAATAGTCGCGCCATCAGTTTATTTGTTGAGCATATGACTCCACACCTATTAGTGTTTGAGTTCTTATCGCGTCCGTTTTTAAACTCTGATGCGCGAGTTGCTCTGTTTTGACCGCATGAAGAGCCTAGGCACCTCTCTATTTGAGGTGATTGTTGTGGTCCTGATACAATTTGTGCATTAGCAATCCCACTAAATGAGAATGCCAAGCCGCATGCTAGTCCAAGTAAAGCTACCTTTGTCTGCTTTGATTTCATTTTAAACCTCTTTGTAAACATAACGTTCATAAAATTAAAATTAGGAAGGCTCAATGCCTTTCTTCAGTAAGTGTCTTTTTGTAACGGTATATTGTTGTAAAGACCTTGCGTAAGTTAACGAAGAGTATCCATTTACACTATTAAAATTGGGTCAACGTAGTAGAAAATTAGGACATTCTCTACATTGCGGTAGTAAAACTAACCTTTCTGTGTGTTTTCTAACTTATAAAAGCTATTCATTGCTTAAGTCAATTTCCGTTTTCCATTTTCCATGTAAGAATACTGTTTTATATTTTTGGAGACTGGCAGTTGCTATCACAAAACCAACTTAACACCATGTTGTCCTTGCAAGATGGGATGAATAAAAAAGTGAATCCAGATTGGCTTAACGCCGGTTATGCTTATTTGCGTGCTGCGATGATTGAGTCTGTTGAAGGGATCGAGCATCACGGTTGGAAGTGGTGGAAGGCGCAGAAGAAGGATTTGCCACAATTACAGATGGAGCTGGTGGATATTTGGCATTTTGCTTTGTCAGCGATCATTATTGACTTTGATGGGGACATTGCAAAATCTGCTGAGACTATTGCTGCACAGCTGCACTCTAATCAAATAACGCTAACTTTTGATGGATCTGATTATCACTTTGATCAATTGGATATTCTCGATAATTTGGAGTTAATGGCGGGCCTTTGTGCTGCAAAACGTTTCGTTGTTCCTTTGTTTATTAAAATTGTCGAACAGGCTGAAATGACATCAGATGAGCTTTATCGGCAGTATGTGGGTAAAAACGTCTTGAACTTCTTTAGGCAAGATTATGGTTATAAAGAAGGCTCTTACATCAAAGTATGGCAAGGAAGGGAAGACAATGAGCATTTGGTTGATATCTTAAATACATTAGATATCAATCTAGAGGACTACAGTGATCAAGTTTATTCGGGGCTGCGTAGCCGCTATCCCGGATAGCTTGATAGGCTCAGATAAGGCGTGTTCACGCCTTAATCAGGTGTTGCATCTGCTGACGATGGTGAATTAGCTTGTTCTGTGCCTTTAACACTGGAATAAGCTAAATGTGTACCGAGTAAAGACAATAAGCAATATCCGGTGAAGTAATAAAACCCTTCTCCTGCAGCTGAAAGAGTCTGTGTACTAATATCCAAAGCTATCTTGAAACCGAATACGCTAAGTTGATGACTATCTGCTGTTTCAGCATGATTCGTTGAGAGAATGGCAAGGAATACAGCAATAACAAAAACATCCGCCATTGACCATTTACCAATATGGGCAACAAAAGTGAGTAGTTTTTTTTCAACTTGAGAGTGCTTCATAAAATAAGCAATGGAAACGAGGATGCTCTTAAGTAACGGAATGCCTACTGAAAACAAAAAAATCAGTCCGGCAACTAAAAGCCTTTGGTCGTGCCATAACTCATCAATGGTAGCCATAATCGACAGTTCTTTATCGACGAGCGATGCTCCTAAATTTGAGCCATTGAGGTTTGCGGCCATTTCCATATTTAATGAAAACATAGGGAAGAGTATGCCTGGGAAAAAGAGCCCAAGAGCTGCAATATTAAAGCCGAAGCCAAAGTGTTTTCTCATAATATGAATGTTTAGGTGAGTTAAAGTAAGTGGATGCAATGTTATCGGAAATTAGGTTATAACGGCTATTTTTTCTTGCTATTAACTGTTACCAATTATAAAGAGAACAGGGTTTATTTAGAGTCTCCAATTTTCAATCCAAAAAGATCTATCTAGACAAACAAGTTCTGTTATTGGTACAGCGATTATAGAATTTTCAGTTATCGGCAGTGGTATACATACAAGATGAACGCACCATAGAGCCTAATGGTTGTTCAAGCGCGCCAGTGTTTTCTGCAAATCTTCAACAATACTCATACCGGTTGTATAGCCTTTTTCTATAATTGATGTGGCTTGAGTGAACTCAAGTATGCCAAAGTCTTTTACATTGGGTTGAATGTAGTAATCCACTTTGCGCTTGTTATCATTACGCTTATTGTAGCTTGCTAACATGGATGATCTGACTAGTGTTTCGAGGATTGTGGGTACTTCAATCCCCTGACGTGATACCCATTTTTTCCACGCAGTAGCCCAAGGATTGGGGATAGATGAGAGCTGTGTATCGAAGTTATTGATGTCAGTGACATCGATGGCTAACACAGGACCATTCGAACGCTGGTTCATTAAGTCGCAGGGTAAGTTGTTGAGAAGGCCCCCGTCGACTAAGAAGTGTCCGTTGTCTATTGCAGGCGTTATAACACCTGGAATGGCGAGGCTAGCACGCACAGCTCGCCAGAGCTTTCCATTATCGTGACACCTTTCCTGAGCGCTGGTGAGGTCAGAAGACATACAGAAAAAAGGTAGTGGTAAATCTTCTATGTTTCTTTCTTGAAAAGAGTGATGGAGCAGAGTATCGAGTCGACTGCTTTTAGATAGAGAAATAATGGGGAGAGTGTAATCCCCTAGAGGGTTAACAGACACAAAATATTGTTGCACAGCTTCAGTCATTTGTTGAGCATCAAAACCCATTGCAACCCAACCACCCATGACTGCACCAATGCTGGTTCCACCAATTGAATCAATAGGAATATTGGCTTCTTCGAATGCTTTGATTACACCGATATGAGCGAATCCTTTAGCACCGCCGCCACCTAAAACCAAGCTATTCGCTTGGTCTGTTAAGCGCCTAACAATTCTCGCCACGGAGTTTGAGTCATTAACGATCAGATGAAAGCTATTGTCTGCATCAAGGTGCGTTACCCATTTATTGGTGTCTTTGATGGCTGTATTCTTATGTGTCAAAATAATATTGACCGAAATGTTTCGCCAGTATGGCTGGCTGATAAAAGGCGCTATGCGTGAATTAACATCCTCTATAGAGTCTGATGAATTGATTAGCAGCCAAACTTCATCGGATCTTCTTAGGCAGTGATGCGACCACTCGATTTCATCGAAATAGGAGGAAAATAGGTTAAGCCTGTTATCTGCTTCCTTGGCCTCCAATAATGCGGTTATACGATGTGGTGCAATGTTTTCGAAGCAAGATTGATCAGTAATACTGCTCGTGACAGTATGTGAAGACACCACATCGATTGTTTGCTTGCAGAGTGTATTTTTAACCTCTTGTAGTGGGCATAAATCATCTTGTTGGCTGCGACTTAGTGCAATGACTGTTCTATTTTTTGGTTTATTTTGCCGCTCCAATCTTTCATTCTGAGCACGCAGCCTACTCATTAATATGTTGATTATAGCCTGATTCAGTTGAGGAAATTGTGCGACCAGTGACTGAAAACTATCGACACTGAGCAGAGCTAGTTCGCTGTATCTTGATGCAATAATGGTTGCTGATCTCTCCTCTCCACTTATTACTGACATTTCACCAAAAAGTTCTCCTCGATTAATCTCACCAACCTTAGTCTCATTGTTGCCAACGTAAGCTTCGAGTTTTCCACTCAACAAAAAATAGGCGCTCGTACCAGGATCGCCCTGCTGAAAAATGACGTGATTAGGGTCTACATTGACGAATTGACAATGCTCCAGCATAGTCTCTAGAAAGCTGACTGAAATCGTAGGTGATAGCTTGGTAAGGCATTGATAAAGGGCTCTTGCATGCCGAATAGGTTGTAACGAGTGAGAGAACGCCTCTAGCAAACATTCATCTTGGTCACCCTTATGTTCCAATTTTTCCCATTCAAAGCACTCGAATGTTGAATCCTCTGTACAAGATATTTGGTAACTGTGTGCACTTTGTTTACCCGAAAGTAGTTCGCCAAACCACAACTTGTTTTGCTCTTTCTGTGTTGAATATGTCGCAACAGTGAAAAGTCGGCCCTCTATATCGAGCTGAACGCGCACCGACCCTTTGACTAATTTGAAGAATGAGGTATTAGTCGTCGCTCGCGTAAATAAGCTTTCATCCGCTTTTATCTTGACGGTAATGCTTTCGCTAACAGGGTTAAAGAGATCGTCTACTGTCATATTGTCCTTTCTAATGCGTGCGCTTATGTTTTAAAACTGCACAGACTTAAAACTATAGCGTATTAATGCAAATAGCTGAATAAGTACCTATCGGACGAGATTCTTGTTTACAAGTCTTGAATGATATTAAAAAGAGAAAAAAACGGTATACCAAGGAGTAGCTATATTGATGTAGCAATGATTGAATAGGTTTTTAATTCTCTTATTAGCTGCTGAGGACCATTGCATGACACTGCGCAATGACATAAAAACGATTATTTTTATTAGTATCATATCTATTTCAAGCTTTGGGTTATTTGCTGGTGAAAATGATTTGAGTTATTCACAAGCTGTTCGGGATATTGCTGAGACACCTAAAGTGAAGAAAGCGCTAAGCTCAATTGTGAAACAGCGTAAACAGAACGTCAAAGATCTTATCACGCTCACCGAAATAGAAGCTCCGCCCTTTAAAGAAGATGTTCGTGCAAAGTACTTTGTAACTATGTTGAAGGAAGCGGGTCTGAATGATGTGATTATCGATGAGGTTGGAAACGTTATTGGTCGACGAGCTGGGGTGAATGGAAAAGAAACTATAGCACTTGGCGCGCACATGGATACTGTCTTCCCAGCAGGGACGAATGTAAAAGTACAGAAGAAAGGCGACTTATACTCAGCGCCAGGTATAGGTGATAACACGAGAGGGCTTGTGCTTTTACTCAGTCTCGTTCGTACACTCAATAAATACGATATTCAAACTGAAGCTGATGTTTTGTTTATTGGAACGGTTGGAGAAGAAGGTTTAGGTGACCTGAGAGGGGTTAAGCACTTGTTTCGTGAAGGTGGCCCAAAGATCGATGCGTTTATTGGTATTGATGGCGGTGCTAATGAAAGGCTGATATATGGCGCTGTAGGGTCTCATCGATACCGAGTGACATTTAAGGGACCAGGTGGTCACTCATGGGGATCATTTGGTATGGCAAATCCTCATCATGCGCTAGGCCGTTCAATAGCGCTATTCTCTGCCAAGGCACCATCGGTCACTAATGAAGGACCTAAATCAAGCTTTAGCATTGGTCGTATTGGTGGTGGTACGTCTATCAACTCGATACCGTTTGAGTCTTGGATGGAAGTTGATATGCGATCTGGCGACCAAAGTCGACTAGATGCTGTTGATGCGATTTTCCAAAAAGCTATGTTAGATGGGCTTAAAGAGGAAAATGCATCTCGTCAGCATGGACCAGAACTTGTGGTTGACGTAAAGCAAGTTGGGCAAAGGCCCGCTGGGTTGGGTAATCCTGACAGCCCCTTGGTAAAACGCGGACAAGCTGCAATGCAATTCCTTGACATTGAACCAGAATTGACTGTTTCGTCTACCGATTCCAACATACCTATTTCCCTTGGCATCCCAGCCATGACAATGAGTCGGGGAGGGAAATCAAGTAAAGCACATTCCCCCGTCGAATCTTGGGAAGACATAGATAGCCATGTTGCCATTCAGGCGGCTCTGCTTGTGGTCTTATCACATGCAGGAATGAAATAACTGATCATTACAGTTGAAGGGGGGATACATAACCCCCCTGTTTTTCGAAAACTTGACATATGATGACTTTGAAAGCGACAGGCAACAACCTATTGCTATAGAGCTGCCTGTCCTAGCCCATTCATTCGTTTTGAGTTATTAGGCTCTCAGCTAAATCCGCTGGTCATGAAAGGATCACAATTTTCTTGTGGTTTTTTAAATAGCCTCTTTTAAAAGGCACCTAATAGGCTTTCAGAAACGAAATTTGTCATTTTTTGATTAATTATTGCTCTATATCTTCTCGTTTGTTTGCTTTTTTTAGTCAAAAATGGCGTCCATTAAATTTATTATTAATCAATGGCTTACGTTTTGTTTTTGTGTTTTTTAAAAGAAATTTGAGGCGTTGGGGTGTTTAACTTCTCAATTAACGTATTTAGTTTCATACTATTTTATTGCTACGAATACCGACAGTACAAAATCTTTACAGTATTTTTACATTTACCGACTGAGATGATTAGTTTGTGAACAGGTGGAAAGCATATGAAAAATATAATAGCTACATTATCATTACTATTAATAACTAACTCATTACAATGCCAAGCATCCGAAGAATGGGTAGATTCCAGCGTCGATTGGGCTAAGAGTATTATACCTGATCAGCTAACTGTTTCAGTCAATAAAACAAAAACGCGATTTAAAGGGTATAAGCAGCAGAGAATTGAATTACTCGCTGTACAAAAAATAAAAAGCAATATTACACTTGAGACTGAATTACGCATGCATCGCGCTCGTTCAGAAGGGATTCAAGGCCACAGAGAGTTAGATTTCTCTGCGACCGTTATGCCACGTTACCAAGTGAATCAATTTGTTAGTGTTGGCGTCGGTGTTAAGTATGAAGCAGCGCCTGTGTTGCAACTGCCTGGCAATGAACGTCAGAGTCTAGGTGCTGGACATGCTTTTGTCATGAGCGGCAAAATCAGAGGCCTAAATGAAAAGCAATGGTTGCAAATCGACTTAGCTAATTACAAACGTGACAGCTTTAATGTCGCAGGCAATTTTGCATCAAATGTTGATGGCTTTAGTGAAAACACGCTTTCTTTAAGGTATCAAGGTCAATTCTAAGCAAATACGACAGTCTTGCTTTGATGAATAACGACCCTATCTTCTAGGTGATAACGCAGTCCGTTCGCTAGGGCTGTTTTTTCACAATCTTTACCTTTACGAACAAGGTCTCCTGCCGTATCACTGTGCGAAATGCGAATAACCTGTTGTTCAATAATAGGGCCTTCATCTAAATCTTTTGTCACATAGTGGCAGGTAGCGCCAATCAATTTTACTCCCCTGTCATAGGCTTGCTGATAGGGTTTTGCACCAGCAAATGAAGGTAAAAAGCTATGATGGATATTCAATGCTCTCCCAGCTAAGTTTTCACATAGCCAATCAGGTAAAATCTGCATAAAGCGTGCAAGCACAGTGATATCAGCTTGGTAGTCGTTTATTAACTGTTGCACGCGTTTAAATGCTTCAGCTTTACTCATTTGATTGAAATCGACCCAATGGAACGGAACATTATACCAGTCAGCATACTCTTTCATTTGTTGATGATTAGCGATAATGCAAGGTATGTCGCAATAAAGTTCACCGGAATGCCAACGGTGCAGAATATCAATCAAGCAATGTGATTCTTTGCTGGCTAGCAATGCAACTTTTTGTTTCTGATGAGAGTCAGTTAGCTTCCAATGCATATCAAATCGTTGGGCGACACGATTAAATGCTTCAGCAAATCGCTCTTTATCAAGGTTGACCGAGTCAGCATTGATCTCGTGGCGCATAAAAAAGCGGCCAGTCTGCTGATCTGTATGGTGGTTTGCTTCCACGATAGTCGCTTGGTGTTCGGCAAGAAATTGACTGACATGAGCGACTAAGCCTAGTTGATCTGGGCAATCGATAAGTAATCTAAATGTTTGTTGCATACAGTGCGGTGTTAACCTTGGCTAAAATAGAGGTTGAGCTTCATTCAAAGATCCACAGACCTAAGATGAATTGATAAGATGTGGAGTAAGTTACATTGAGGTGTAGCGAAGATCAATATGTGAACGAGTTATACGCCTTTGAAAATCTCTACAAAATAAGAGATACACAACGACTTTATTGGATGAATTTTGTCATTACCCGTAGCCGACATTGTTAATGAATTAATAACACAATTACGCACATCAAATGCTGTTCTTATTGCACCACCCGGTGCAGGCAAATCAACTTACTTGCCTTTACAGCTGATAAAAAGTGAACAGTTTCGGTCAAAGAAGATTGTGATGTTGCAACCTCGGAGGCTTGCTGCGCGCAGTATTGCTCATTATTTAGCACACCAAATGCACGAAAGTGTTGGGCAAACTGTTGGATACAGGATCCGAGGCGAACGCAAAGTGTCTTCAGATACACGCCTTGAGATAGTTACTGAAGGTATTTTGACGCGAATGTTGCAACAAGATCCGGAATTAGCCGATGTTGATTTGGTTATTTTTGATGAGTTCCATGAGCGTAACCTACATGCGGACTTTTCACTTGCTCTTTGCTTAGAGTCACAACAGGCTTTGAGAGACGATTTACGTATCCTTGTGATGTCTGCAACCTTGTCTGTCCATGGGTTGACCGATTACTTGAACAAAGCCGCATTGATAAAGTGTGAAGGGCGCCAGTTCCCAATTGATATTCGTTATGTTTCTCAGAAGCGTCAAAATCAACAAGTGCTTGCTCTGTCTATTGTTAACTTGACCGTTAGTGTTTTAAAGGAAGAGCAGGGCAATGTTTTGATCTTTCTTCCAAGCATTCGGCTTATTCGTGAACTGGCTGATTTATTAAGAGAAAAGGTAGATGGCGCACAAGGACAACGTATTCATGTCTGTCCTTTATATGGGGACCTTTCTCTGAAAGAGCAAAGTCAAGCCATTGAGCCAACCAGACAAGACGAAAGGAAAGTAGTTATCGCGACGAATATTGCAGAGACCAGCCTAACTATTGAAGGTATTAGGATTGTGATTGATTCTGGTCTCGAAAATACCGCAACCTTTAATCTTAGTCGTGGTATCACCCAAGTTGAAACTAAGCGCATTGTCAAAGCATCTGCAACTCAACGTAGCGGTCGAGCTGGTCGACTGGAACCAGGTGTTGCTTATCGGCTATGGAGTGAAGAGCAAGATCAGCAGCTGGTTGATTACATTACTCCGCAAATACTAAATAGCGACATTACGCCATTAATTTTAGATGCTTTGGTGTGGGGTACTTCGTTGAAAGATTTAGCGCTGCTCGATCAACCGAGTTTGGCGCAATATGATCAAGGCATGGCTATCTTACGTGATCTTAATGCCGTTGATAGCAAGGATAATTTAACCTCTCATGGCCGAGAGATACAAAAGCTTGGATGCCATCCACGAATTGCCAATATGCTGTTGTCATCAAAAAAAATAGCGACATTAGATGGCTGTGATATCAATCAAGCCAGATCCCTTGCTTGTATGCTGGCAGCATTGCTTGAAGGCAAAGATCCGTTGACTAAATCACAAAGTAGCGATGTTTATTTGAGGCTACAGTTCCTTAAAAACAACAAAAAGCATGGCTTATGGCGAGATGCGAAACATTGGGCTCAAAGGTTTGGGATAACGATGGTGTCAGATTGGCCATTGCATATTCTCTCCATATTGATTGGCCATGCATACCCTGATCATATTGCTCGCCTTAGAAATGGTAATAACTATCAATTAAGCTGTGGCAGCGGTGCCGCTTTGTCTGAGGAGGACGGGCTAGCCGAATCGAGTTGGCTTGTTGTCGGGAAGCTGGTGCTATTACAAGGGCAAGTCAATGCTCGAATCGCATTGTCAACTCCGGTGAGCGAAAAGCAGCTGAGGATTCATTTCGAAAACCTTTTCCGTGAGCGAAGAGAGTGTCAATGGCAACAGAGTTCGAAAAGAGTTGAAGCTCGTCACCTACAGCTATTTCGAGAGATTGTTATCGATAAACAACCTTGTCGGGCGAGCTCTGAGGAATTGAATACTGTCTGGCAAGATAAATTGGCTGAAATGGATTTTGACGAATTACCTCTATCGGCTCAGGCAAAAAATTGGGTGAGCCGTATTAACATGGCTCACTACTATAGCCCTAATGAAGGCTGGCCCGATTTTTCGAATGAAGGATTGATGTCCTCAACTGAGGTTTGGTTGCTTCCTTATTTGTCTGAGATAACGAGTTGGCAAGCGTTCGAAAAGCTAGATTGGTTATCATTGCTTAAGCAATTTTTAAGCTATGAGTTACAGCAAAAAGTTGAAGTGTTGCTACCAAAATCGATAACGTTGCCAACAGGAAGGCAGGCAAAGCTTGACTATGTGGCTATCGATAAAGTGGTTTTATCTGCACGCATGCAAGAGATGTACGGTACCTCTGTTCACCCCACTATTGCGAATAATAGATTACCTCTTGTTGTTGAACTACTCTCGCCACGCCAGCAGCCAATCCAAATCACTCAGGATATTCCTAATTTCTGGAAATCTAGCTACCAACAAGTACGCAAAGATATGAAAAGCCAATACCCTAAGCACCATTGGCCTGAGAACCCACTCGAAGCAGAGGCGTCTTTAAAAACTAATCGTCAGCTCCGAATGCAAGGAAAGTTGTGAATGTCCGCAGGGTTTTCCGCTATTTGCGAACAGCCTTCTTTATTGATGTTGTGTCTTTGTCTATATTCATAGGGTGTACAGCGATACTCGGCCCTAAAAGCTCTGTTGAAAGGGCCTATAGACGCAAAGCCGCTCTCAAGAGCAACAACAAGTATTGTCCAATGCTGGTTTGACGGTTCTTCTAATAACTTACGAGCGTATTCGATTCGCAAGCTATTAATAAATTGATTAAAGTTACGCCCATTAAAATAAAACCTTAGAGCGCGACTGACTCTGTATTCAGGGACGTCTAAACGGTGTGCTAGGTCGACCATTTTCAAATTGGGTTGTAAAAAAATCTGCTCTTTATACAGGATGTCCTTGATCCCTGTGATAAGTGTGTCGTCGTCTTCACTCGACATGCTTGTATTTTTGGGTTGTTCAGCTTTGCTTGCTACTTTGGCTTGTTTGTTGTGGTAATGCTGACTTAACAAAACCCCTTGTGTGACAATCAATATTTGCAAAGCAGAGAAAACAACAAACCAAGGTAATGCTTGGGTAAGTTGAGGCCCCTCATATAGTGCGGTTGCTACGACGCTGCAGGCGAATATACCTGTGCCCGCACAAGCAACAAAGACCAAGCGTTGCCAGCGTTGAGCTCCTTGAACACTATTGTAACCACGAATAGCTTCCCATAGTGTGAGCATTAAAATACAAGAAGACAAAAGGTTTGTGACTTCACCAATGGAGTTTGCAAAGGCTTGCAATTTGGGTTCTGCAGCAGTGGACATTGCATTCGCTATCTCTATCCCTTGATTGATCATAATCAAGCCCGCAATGACAACCGCCACTAAAATATGCCTTAGCGATATCGCTGACTTTTCACGAAAAAGCGCCCTTGAAACCAACCAAAATGCATTGCAGGTTGCGCAAGTGCCGAAGCCAATTAAGTACTTATAAATACCTAGATTGTCAGGGGTGAGTTGTTGGGTCGCGACCATAGCGATGGAGCCACAAAAAATAGCGAAGGTGATATGCACGGCTCTTTTTTCACGAACGGTAAGCTGTGCTATTAGCATCGACAGACTAGTTGCTAATAAGAGACCGTAAAAGAATTGAATGTCCATAACGCTCAATTGTTCGAATTATGATCAAAATGGTAACGGGCTCTTATTCATTTTACCAAAACACTTTGTTAGCAAGTATTTCAAATTATAAGTTGCATCGCTGGCATAAACAGGTATCCGAATTCCGAATCCGGCCAGAATCTACTCGGTTTTGTCTAAATACTAAGGGTCAAGCTCGTTTACTTATTCTAATCAGTATTATTGAGAGGCTCTTATGAATGAACAGACAAATACGATACCTTCATCCTTCATGCATCGATTCGGTGTTGTTTCAGCTCACGACTTATTGGGAAAGTTGGTTGCGAGTTGGTTGATAGTGGTACTAGTCGGGCAATGGATGTTTGCTCTTTATATTTTGGTTGTCTTTGCTTTTCCTTTCCTCGTTGGTGGTATTGCCAGTGTTGACTTTTCAAATATGATAACAGGTAGTAAGGAAGGGGATTTTTTTGGAAATACCGCTCTATTGACACACCTAATCCCTGCAGCAGTTATTAGTATGGGAGGCGTTTTTCAGATTGTTCCTTGGGTGCGCAAATATCATCCTCGCTTTCATCGTTGGAATGGCAGAGTGTTTTTAACACTCGGAATATTGGGAGCACTTACTGGGCTTTATTTGACGTGGGGGCGAGGTTCTCGCTTGAGTGATATTGGTGCATACGGTATCACTTTGAATGGTGTACTTATTCTGATAACCGCACTGTTGGCTTGGCAATATGCTGTTAAAAAGCGGTTCGATCTGCATCGTCGTTTTGCTGTGCACGCTTTTTTATTGATTAATGGTGTATGGACTTTCCGTTTGTATTTAATGGGATGGTTTGCCGTCAACCAAGGCCCTAATGGTAATAACAGTGCCTTAGATGGCCCCGTAGATATTGTCATCTCTTACGCTTGCTATATGGCGCCTATGTTAGTTGCGGAACTGTTTTTTTGGGCACAAAGACAGCAGCAGAATTATAAAATCATTGGAGTTAGCTGCCTACTTCTATTCGGTTTGCTAGTGACACTGGTTGGTGTCATTGCTGCGTCTCTCTTTATGTGGTTCCCTAGGATTTCTGAGGCTTTTATGTGAGGAAGCAGAAACAGTGTGACGATTGGAAGTTAGGTGAGTAGCCATCTGCACGAATAACTACTCACCTATGCACTGCACATAGTCATCAAGAAAAGACCAATAAACCTGATAACATCATGTAGGATGTAAGTTAACGCAAATGATAATTAATATCAAATAAAAATAATTATCATTTGCAATTTAATTTGGTAAGTATAAAATGGAGGCGTCATCAAGGTGTTTCCTGTGGTGGCGTTTGCTCACTTTGATACAGGCCTCTTCGGCCTGTTTTTTTTATTGTTGTCGCGATTGATATCACGACACCTATCTATAACAATATATCCTTAATGAAGGTAAGTAGGGTGGGCACATTCTGGATAAGCTTATCATTTGTATGACAAACAGTTAGTGCTTCTGGGTTGGCTCGCAACTATCTTTACATGTCCCGTAGAGATATAAGCTATGGTGCGTTAACTTCATCATGTTTTTCTTGGCGACTTCTTCCTGACACTTCTCGATTATTTTGTCTTCGAACTCAATAACCTTACCGCAATTCAAGCAGACTAAGTGATCGTGATGTTCTGTGTTGCTCAATTCAAAAACGTGTTTGCCGCCGTCAAAGTTATGCTTATCGACGATACCGGCATCATCAAACTGATTAAGTACACGATAAATAGTGGCCAAACCGATTTCTTCACCGTTATCCCTCAAGGTCCTATAGATATCTTCTGCACTAACATGTTTGTTTTTTGGATCTTGCAGTATACCTAGTACCAACATTCTCGGGTGTGTCACTTTTAATCCTACTTTTTTCAGATCTTTGTTCTGAGTCATGCTGGTTTCCTTTCTAGTGATTTCACTAATACGATTGAGGGTTGTTCTCTTTATCATTTAAATGCTAATAAAAATGATTATCAATTGCAAATTATTCGCATTTAGATAGATTGGTATTGTGACTAAGGTTTGATCGTCGACGAATAAAGTAATTATTCTGATGGTGAAAATAGTGTGTAAAATACATGGGTAATAATAAAGAGAATCAACAAAGCTGTATGCCATTGAATTTTAAAATAACCGTTTCCACTTGTTGCCTGATTGGCAAGCCGTGAGAGTATTCTAATGGGAAGAGTTCTCACAAAGCCATTCACTGCAATTTGGCAGTGGTTCAAAAGGCATTTCTGGCAATTGTGTTTTGTCATGTTGGTAGTGATAGTGGCTTATGGTTTTTATCTTGATGCGAAAATTCAAGCTAAATTCGATGGCAACAAGTGGCAAGTACCAACGCAAATATATGCGAGAGCGCTAGTCTTAGAGAAAGGTCAAGAGATAGCGACTGGAGAAATCATCGAAGAGCTTAAGCTCTTGGGGTACCGCAAAGTTCGTACGCCTAAGCAAAGTGGTGAGTACTCTTTAAGTAAAACCAAGTTATCATTAGTTCGTCGTGAATTTGAATCTCCAGGTCGTTTTGAGTCTCAAGAAGCACTGACGATAAGTTTTGCTAATGGCCGTGTTAGTCAAATTGTTAACACTCGGACGGCGAAGGAGCGCTCTAAGATGCAGTTAGAGCCTTGGTTAGTGACACGCTTAGTTAGTGGTGCCAAAGAAGATCGCATGTTAGTCGAGATTGACGAAGTGCCTCAGTCATTAGTTGACGCTTTAATATTGGTAGAAGACAGAGACTTCTATCAACATTACGGTATTGCACCTTTAGGCATTGTTCGCGCATTGATGGCAAATATTGCTGCTGGCAGGGCCGTGCAAGGGGGGAGTACCCTTACTCAACAATTGATCAAGAACCTATTTTTAAGTAATAAGAAGTCGATACCTAGAAAAGCGCAAGAAGCTTTGATGGCATTAGTCATTGAGCTTAGGTACAGCAAAGATGAAATATTACAAGCCTATTTAAATGAAGTGTTTTTAGGGCAGAACGGCGCAAACGCTGTGCATGGTTTTGGTTTGGCCAGCCACTTTTATTTCGATCGCCCCCTAGATGAACTCGAAACCCCTGAAATAGCAACCTTAGTTGGGATGATAAAAGGCCCATCTTATTACAACCCAAAACGCCATCCAGAAAGAGCAATGACGCGTCGAAATATTGTTCTACGATTGATGATGGAGCATCACTTAATTGATCCGCAGCAATATCAAATTTATGCATCCAGAAAAATTGAGCTCATCAATAGTTCTCAGTTTGGAAAAGGTAAACACCCTGCCTTTATGGATAAAGTGAGAAGAGAGCTAAACGAGCTATCTTTGGATACAACACTGACACAAAATGGTTTAAAAGTTTATACAACGCTTGATCCGCATGCGCAGAAACAAGCTGAATTGGCGGTGACGCAGGGCTTGACGCATTTGGAGAGGTTACGGAAACTCAATAAGCTACAAGCTGCTATGATAGTGACCGATATCCGCAGCGGGGAAATACGAGCCATGGTTGGGGGGCGCGAAACACGCTTCCAAGGGTTTAATCGAGCACTTGATGCAAAGAGGCCGATTGGCTCTTTAGTGAAACCTGCTATTTACCTTGCCGCCCTAGAGCAAGCCGAGAGTTATCAGCTAGCAACGCCCTTGGTGGACGAGCCCATCACCATGCAAAGCGACAGAGGGAACACTTGGTCTCCACAGAATGCCGATAAAAAGTTTCGGGGAAAAGTACGGTTGGTCGATGCTCTCGTAAAATCATTGAATGTGCCTACTGTGAATTTGGGTATGGCATTAGGACTGGATTATGTGGCTGATATGCTGCATGTGTTGGGGGTTACTGAACCTGTTAACGAATACCCGTCTTTGACTTTAGGGGCAGTCAATTTATCGCCATTCCAAGTTAATCAGATGTATCAAACCATTGCTAATAATGGCGAATACAAGCCATTACATGCTTTATTGGCTGTCAGTACGGTTGGTGACGATTTGTTGTGGAAGCGTCAGGTGGAAGGCCAGCAACGCGTAGATGAGAATGCTGCTTATCTGTTGAACTTTGGATTGCATAAAGTGACAAAAGAGGGCACTGCAACACTGATTAATAAAACATTTCCACACACGAATATGGCGGGTAAAACAGGGACAACTGATGACTATCGAGATAGCTGGTTCAGTGGCTTTGATAAGTATAATCTGATGACTACCTGGGTTGGGAAAGATAATAACGAATCAACAGGGTTAAGTGGCGCTAGTGGTGCTTTAGGGCTATTTGTCAGTTATCAAAAAGGTCGGTATCCCAAATCGCTTGCTCGCCGTTTTCCTAGTAGTCTCGCGATGACAAGTTTTGATGTTGAGACAGGTGCACATTTGCAACCGGGTTGTCCGAACAGTATCAACCTACCTGCGATTGTTGATGCCTTACCTGACGCTAAGGGCTGTGAAGGTCAGATTGTTCTTCCTAAACCCAGATCAAAAAGCCTATGGGAGCGCCTGTTTGGCCGGAGTTGAAGCTTTAAGTCATTTATTCTGCTCTGTAGCCGATCTGTTCACCCGCTTTTTTATAAAAGATTGTAATTCCGGATTCTTGTTACATTTCACTGTACCACCGGCGATACCGCTAATGAAACTGAGGGCCTTGGCACCTCGTTTCTTACAATCTACAGATATCTGAGCATCTTTTTGACGTTGCTCATCAGCAATCTGCCTTCTTTCATTTGCACTCAATTGTAGTGGTGTTTTAGGTTGTGTTTTAATCTCAGGGTGTGTCTTGTTGTATTGGAATTCTCTAAAAGCTTGGCTTGCCATGCTGTTGCGCTTCTGTCTCTCTAATGCTCTTAAATCAGTCGCTGCTTTATTGCTATATATTGATCTTGGTTTTATAGGCGGGGCAGGAGTGGTTGGTGGCTCTATTACCGGCTCTGCTGCTTGGTTGGTGGTAATTTCTGGTTCAATAACGGGTATTTCAATGTTATTAGGCTGCGTTTCTTCTGTAACGACGACTTCCTCCGTACCTTGTACTGGAGGAGTATCACTTTGTACTTGAGGAATAGCTACTTCAGGCAATGCTACTGATTCGACTGGTGTAGCTTCTACCGGAGCCTTTTCTACAGTGGGCACTGGTGGAGGCCTATACAGCTTTGCTTGTACGATGACGGGGAGTTTGGCTTCTTCAGATAATGTTGGCAGTTGAATACGTAAGCTAATGATATAAAAAGCTAAGGCGTGTAAGACAACAGAAAAAAGCAAGGTGAGTAATAGCTTCTTGCTTAGCCGAGTTGTTTGGGGAGGCTTGATATCGTCTTCGGGTACGTCAAAATCATGAATATTGACGACGTGTATGACTGTTTCAGTGTCGTCAATATCATGGCCAACTATTTTTCTTAGTGGCTCTGGCTCTATGTCCGATTCTAAAGCGATCGTGTGACTTAACAACAACCTTTCCTTGCACAACGTATTGAGTAATATAGAGTCTAGCTGTGTGTATTAGTTCCTTCCTGTCTGATTATTGCGACGGTTTTTATTGATGATGTGTTCTAATTTGCCATTTTGGTAAATATGAGCAACGAGTTGGTTTAATTTATTATGCTTGTTAAGCGTTTTCGACCCGAGCTATTTGATTTTGCACGTCAGTCAGATGGCCTTTTTTCATCCAAACTTTTGCGCCTTGTGCGCCAGCCTTCGCTTTGATAGACGATCCTATTGGTGTGCGTAACCAGCTGTGTTTAACTAGAATATCATCGCTTTCATATAAAGCACCATCGAGTACCAAAAGCTCTGCACCCTCGGGAACTTCGATGTTTGCCTCAGTATGAGGTTGAAAGTGTAATAGACTCACCTCTTCAAAGTCATCTTTGAATAAAGGGGTAATAGCAAGTCCTGAGTTATTTTGGTCTGGTACGGAACCCATAGTATCCATACGTAATTTGACTTGCTTTCTATCTTCGAGCTGGAATTGCCATAGTTTGACAAAAATAATACATCCATCATCGGAACCTGGCGTGTGGCTTGATTGTGGAGGGTTGCGTACATACGAGCCGACAGGGAAATCTCCATGCTCATCCTGAAAGACACCTTCCAATACGATGAATTCTTCTCCTCCGGTATGAACATGAGGGGAAAAGTGGCTACCTGGTGCATAACGCACAATGGTTGTTGCTCTGGCCACTTCGTCACCGACACGATCTAAAGGTTTACGTTCAACGCCTGCCATAGGTGACTGAATCCAGTCGAGTGATTCACTATGAACGACTTCTCGCTTTTCAAAATCTGCTGCAATCTTCATTCTTGATCCCCTCTATCTCTAACGTGTTTTTAAGTGCAATCTATCAGGTGGTAGGTTTGTACATTACTCTTTTATAAATATCTTGTCAACCTATCGGTAGGTAGTTTTCTGTGTGAGGTTGTAGTAAGCGTTGTGAATGTCCTAACGAGCTCTTTCTTATCCACATCACAATTGCAATAATAGCTTGTTCAGAGATAAATCTACCGCATCTATTGCCCCTTCGAGGTAGCCGGGATCTGCTTGAGCAAACTCACTCCCTGCTAAATATAAATTCAAGTTGTCTAACTCATCAGTGAACCGTTGATGTTGAAAGTTTGGATGCTGGGAGGTTTCATTAATATCAAAAGGTGAGGCGACTTTGTCATCAAGAGCCCAGTCTTTGATAATACATTGCTCAAAGTCTCGCGCAATATCACCATAGAACCAAGCAAGCTGTTCTATACAGTGTTGCTTGAGTGAGTCGGCTGAAAATTGTTTCCGCTTGGATAGCGGCCAGCCGATAAACCCGAACAGTGCATAGTTGCTATCTTCTTCGATTGACGCATCATGCATTTCGATCATCGGCCCGACTTGACTGAATGCTTGGCCCGATAAGCCACGCTCTCGCCAGAAAGGCTGTTCATATGAAGCAAGGAACTTTGCTTGCCCTGACATCCACGTTTGGCATGTTTTCATTGCATGAATGAGAGAAGGTGAAGCCCAATGCTCAATGGTTAAGTGCGTTGCAATCATTCGAGGTGGCAATGCCAATACAATATGTTTAGCTGTGAAAGACTTGAGATATTCTCTCGCCTTCACTTCCAAATGCCACACACCGTCCTGCAATTTTATTGAATTGACTGTGTGGCTGGTATGTAAGCTATTTTTGTCTATTCGTTTAGATAGGGCGTCAATGAGGGCATATGTACCTCTTTCAATTCTAAATAGCTCCATAGCACCGGCACCAGAGAAGCGCTCGGTAGAAGCAGAGCCACTTCGTTGAAAGAGTGCGTCACCATGAATGTATTGTTGGAACATCTTCAGGTTTAATGTTTGTATCAGCTTTTGTATTCTTTGGTGATGAGGAAAGATCCACGTGGGGCCCAGATCATAGTGTTCGTTCTCTAATGTAGTAACTGGACTCCCCAATATACGACCACCAATATACTCGTTCGCTTCGAGTAAAAGGTAAGGTATTCCTTTTTTAGTTAAGGTCATTGCGGCATAAAGCCCTGCTAAACCTGCACCGACAATAATCACTTCATTCTGGTGCATCACACTCTCCTCATACTAAAATACCAAATAAACATAGGTTTATATTTGTTTATCTATCAGAAGGTAGATATATTAGATTGTATCGCATTTATTGCAATTGATAATGTGCTCATCAGGAAATCAAAATGACAAAAAAACAAGAACTGCTGAAAGCAGCAGAAGATAAAGTAAGGCAGGGTGGGTATAGTAATTTTAGTTTTAGAGAGCTTGCCGCTGATGTGGGCATTAAGAGTGCAAGTGTTCACTATCACTTTCCGACGAAAGCAGACTTAGGTGCTGAGCTGGCGAGACAATACACGGATAACTTTATGGAGGCACTTGGGGATCCTGAAGTAATAATCAATGACGGCAATAAACCGATAGAAGCCTATGCGGGGTTGTTTAAAAAAGCATTGATTGCAGACAAAAAGATGTGCTTATGTGGTCTTCTGGGAGCTGAATCAGACTGCTTACCTGATAAAGTTAAATCGGAAACTCAACGCTTTTTCGAGCGAAACTTAGCATGGCTTGAACGAGCACATCAATTGGAGAAAAAGGTGTCTCTGGAACAAGCTCAGCTATTAGCGATAAAGACCGTGTCGTTATTAGAAGGCGCGATGATGGTAAGTAAAGCGATTAATGACAATGAACTTTTTAACAAAGCAACTCAGTTGGTTGAATGAATGACAGCAAGAGGTTTTTAGGTAATGCAAACGAACAATTTAGCTGACATGGTTGGTCATACTGACCTGTTTAAAATCGAATCTTTATCTCAACTTACGGGTTCTGATATATACGTTAAATGTGAGTATCAGAACCCAGGCGGTTCTATAAAAGACCGTGCTGCTCTGCAGATGGTACTTGATGCACAACAAAGCGGTGAACTTAAACCCGGTATGACCATTGTTGAAGGTACGGCGGGTAACACTGGAATAGGCCTTGCTATTATCGCTAAATCAATGGGCTATGGCATGCAAGTCGTAATGCCTAAAGGGCAAACCATTGAAAAAGAAAGGCTTATAGGGCTACATGGTGCCGATCTACTATTAGTTGATCCTTGTCCATTTAAAGATCCGAAACACTTCTATCATACTGCTCGCCGACTAGGAGAAGAGAATGATAATTTTTGGTGGGCGAATCAATTTGAGAATTTAAGTAATTACAGAGCGCACTACTTAAATACTGGTCCAGAAATTTGGCAGCAAACGGATGGAAAAGTTGATGTTTTTGTCTCGGTTTGTGGTACTGGAGGCACGATAGCGGGTAACTCCCATTACTTAAAAGAACAGAATGAAGACATTGAAGTTTGGCTGGTGGATCCCGACGGTTCAGGCATTCATAGCTTTTTTAGAGATGGTGAATATCAATCTAGCGGAAGCTCATTTACTGAAGGTGTCGGTATCATGCGTACAGTAGACAATTTCAGGCAAGCGAAAATAGATAAATCCATTAACTTACCTGATCGGGATTTAGTGACTATTGCACATTATTTATCACAGAATGACGCGATCGTTTTAGGGAGTAGCTCCGCTTTGAATGTGGCTGGTGCTTTACGAGCTGCTGCAGTGTCTGGCCCCGGTAAGACAATAGTGACCTTTGCTTGTGATCTAGGTGAGCGATCATTCTCAAAGCTTTACAATCCAGATTTCTTAGCGGAGAAAGGCATGCTACAAGAGATGAATACACCAGACGTAGAAGCGCTATTCGAACGCTATAAACAACAAGGAAAAGAAGGTGTGGTTGATGTTACTGGTTAATGGAATTCACTATATGTGATTGAATGAAACACTTTTAGGTTAGCAAGTATTAGAGATATAGGTGAATGCGTGGTTACATGCTTTTTAAAATATGAAATTGATCCATATAAAGTAGAAGAGTTCGAAGTCTATGCAAAGATGTGGATTCCACTGGTTCAGCAGTTTGGTGGCACACACAATGGTTATTTTTTACCATCAGAAGGCGCTAACAATGTCGCATTGGCGCTATTTACTTTCCCGAGTTTAGCTGCCTACGAAAAATATCGAGAAGATTCAATGCAGGCCCCTGAATGTATAGCTGCTTTTGATTATGCTCAAGAAACTAAGTGTATAGTCAGTTATGACCGAAGCTTTTTCCGCCCGGTCTTCGAGTAACTCATCGTTAATATTAAAAGGACATGCTAGATGACTAGACTAGTTTTAACGGCAATCCTAATCCTAAGTGTGTTCTATGCACCGTTTATAGAGGCTGCCTTGTCAGAACCTGTGCTTAAAATGAAGGCAAAAGCTTTTATTGAAGCTAAAAATGCTCGGCAGCAACCCAATACGCGCGAACAAGATATTGATCACTTCATATCTTTATTGGCAGATAACTTTATTGATGAGCATGTTAAATATCAGGTAACGGTCAGTGATAAGGCTGAAATGCGTGCTGGTATGATTGCTAAAATGAAAGATGAAGTGTATTACAGCAATATTCGTATAGATGACATGATAGTAGGGGCTAATGTTGTGTTTCTAAAATATACAGAAAAAGCCAAAGTTAAGCCGGTTCATTTAGATAGAATTGTTGAATATACGAGCTCGCACCTATTGTCTTTAGAAATCAATGATGAAGGACTCATAACGCACATCAGAAGGCACCATGCGTTATAAGTCTATCCGTTTATATGCTTTAGTGGTTTATAAACTTAGCTCTCTAATGTATTGCTTAGTGCTACCACCATAACAACACCAGCACCCATAACCCAATAGTAGATCGCCACTACACCTTCGAAACCCAATATGAATGGTGCAACAATAAAAAATACCGCAGCGACAATATCCAAGATCAGATGAATGTTAAATGGGATCACCTTAGCGATACTGAAAGCATACTGTGTGATTAAGCTATACCCAATTAAACCGACACCCGCAATGACCGAAATCCAATGTGCCAAGGCTGATTGCTCTTCTAGCCCAAGTAAAAAGGGTAAAACGATAAGTGCAATAGCGGCAGCATAGTCAAGAATTCCGTGTAACGATGAATTGATAAAACGCATAGTAATAACCTCTGTGGTTGTTAATGTTGACGGCATGCTTTATTCATATTCACCGTCGTTATTTGTTGATGTGTATTATGTCGCTATCAATGTGGGGCTATCTATGCCTAATAGTTCTAATTTTTTGCTCAATAGTTCGGATAGCTAGGTGAAAGGTGTTGTATGTGCAATACTCTTGGACATTCAAGTTGAGCAGATAGAGAAAGAACGATGGATACCATTAGTGACATTCTTGACACATTAAAGTTTAAAGGCTGTCTTTATTTCACCACGGATTTTTCTGCACCATGGGGAATACGGGTACCTGATTTTAAGCGTGTTGTGCGTTTTCATATCGTGACCTCTGGACAGTGTTGGGTAAAAATAGCCGGACATGATGTTGGCTCAATGCTCTCGCCGGGCGATATTATCGTTATTCCTCATGGTGCAGCACATACACTGAGTGATAAGGCTGAAACGCCAGCGCGTGAACTTGATGAAGCTATAGAAGCTGGCGGTTATCAAGGTAAAGGGGTATTTAAGTATGGCGGCGAGAATCAACTTAACAAAGTAGAGCTGATTTGTGGACATTTTGAGTTTGATCAGCAGTTTCAGCATGCATTAATTGAGCAATTGCCGGATTTGATTGTTGTAACCAACAAAGAAGCAATGAAATATCCTTGGCTCAGCGATTCTATCCGTTCATTGAGCTATGAAACGCAAGTCCAACGTATAGGCAATGACGCTGTGATAAAGCGTTTGTCCGAGATCATCTTTATTCACGCTATTCGTGCATGGAGCGAACGTGATGAACAAACTGAAGGCTTCTTACTGGCTGTGTCAGACAGTAAATTGGGTAAAAGCTTGCAGGCATTTCACGCTGCTCCTGCAAAGCGTTGGACACTTAATGATTTGGCTAAGGAAGCAGGCTTATCGCGTACTGTATATGCGCAACGTTTTAAAGAGGTTGCTGGTATGCCCGCCATACAATATGTGACGCAGTGGCGTGCACAACAATCTCAGCGGTTGTTGATTGATAGCTCTCGCTCAGTTGAAGAAATTGCTGAAATTGTTGGGTATGACTCGCTAGCAGCATTTTCACGCATGTTTAAAAAATTATTTGGTATTGGCCCAGGAATGTTTCGTCGCCAAAGTCATCAAGAGAAGAATCACTGACTCTGTACCTTTTTTAGGGGGTTAGAGTTCTATTGCACCGTCCCATTTTAACGGTAATATCTCAGTTTCCAGTTCTTTACATAACTTAATGTGATGGCGAATAAGCTGATCAGTTGGGTTTATCTCTAAGGCTTGTTCGAAGTTGAAAATAGCGACTTGCCAGTTTTGTTCAATACGAGCCTCTAGCCCATTCTCGATGAGTTGATTAGTTTGCTGTTTGCGTCTTTGTATTTCAATTGGCTCATGCTGGATGATCTCACAAATCTTTAGCGGCTGTTGACGGCCTTTTACACGAACCCAATCTAACACTCGATAGTTGTAACGCGATTTTGCGTTGGCTGTTTCAAGTGTTTGCTCACTCACAATAATATCAGTTTGGTAGTAGCCGGTTAATGCTTCTAAGCGTGCTGCTACATTGACCGAGTCACCAATAACCGTGGTGTCCATCCTATCTTCTGAGCCGACTGTGCCAAAGATAACTGGACCGAAATGTATACCAATGCCCGCCGATATCGGTGGGTAGTTACTGTTTTGTCTATGTTGATTGTAGAGGTCGATTGCTACTCTTAAGTCAATAGCAGCTTGTAAGCTATCTATCGCTTTTTGTTGATTGGTGCCGTTTGGGTGATCGAATAACGCCATGATGGCGTCGCCGATAAACTTGTCAATAAATCCCAGATTCTTATGGATAGGCTCGTTCATACGTAAGAAATAGGAGTTGAGAAAGTTCATTAACTCCTGCGGATTCATGTTTTCTGACAAACCAGTGAATCCACGTATGTCGATAAACAAAATAGCAACATTGTCCTCGTCCGCGCGACCAAGCTGGAGTGTATCCAGACCATGTTTGGCGAAGTGATCAACAAACTGTTTCGGAACGAACTTTTGGAAAGTTTGACTAATGACGCGAGCTTGTTCTGCCGCTGAGATTTGTGAGCTTTTAGTGGCTTCGTTTGATGCTTTTAATGCTTCTTTTTGTTGTTTCTTAAGTTGTTTTATACGGCGTAACAGCGCAACCACTGCCATCGTGTATATAACGAAAGCAGCAATTATCAGTGGTTTATAAAACGGTGTTAAGGTCTCAAGCATAATTTGACGCCAACCTCAGTGGCTAGGCTTTTAATCCCGACATAACTGAGTCAGCTATCTCAAGTGTTCGAGTAATAATCTCAGGTGTATGCATAGCAGATACAAAACCAGCCTCGTAAGATGCTGGTGCCAAATAGACCCCTTTTTCAAGCATGCCATGATAGAAGCGATTGAATTGTTCTGTATTGCAATTGATTGCTTGTTGGTAAGTGGTTACTCGCTCTATGTTCGTGAAGAATAAACCAAACATGCTACCAGCACTGTTAACGCTGAGTGGAATGCCGTAGTTGTCAGCTATTTGCTTCATACCCGTTGTTAAGGTGTCAGTTGTTGCTGTTAGTTGTTCGTAGAGGCCATCTTGTTGAATAAGTGCTAATGAAGCTAAACCTGCAGCCATAGCAACAGGGTTACCTGACAGAGTTCCCGCTTGATAGACTGGTCCATTGGGAGCGAGATGGTTCATCACATCCTTACGGCCACCAAAAGCGCCAACCGGCATACCGCCACCAATGACTTTGCCTAAACAAGTCAGATCTGGTTTGATGTTGTAAAGGGCTTGTGCCCCACCTTTTGCGACACGAAACCCTGTCATTACTTCGTCGAAAATAAGCAATGAACCATGCGCTTTACATGTTTTCTCCAACCCTTCGAGAAAGCCGTCGACAGGCGGAATACAATTCATATTTCCTGCTACAGGCTCAACAATGATGCAGGCGATCTGTTCACCAATTTCATCAAACAGTGTTTTTACCTGCGCAAGGTTATTGTATTCCAAAGTGATGGTGTGTTGAGCGAAGTCAGCAGGAATGCCTGGTGAACTTGGTACACCAAAAGTCAAGGCTCCTGAGCCGGCTTTGACTAAAAGCGCATCTGCGTGGCCATGGTAACAGCCCTCAAATTTGACGATTTTATCTCGGTTAGTAAAACCACGTGCTAAACGTATCGCACTCATGGTTGCTTCTGTACCGGAATTGACCATGCGTAGCATTTCCATTGACGGAACCAGTTCAGACACTTTTTCGGCCATAATGACTTCAGCTTGTGTCGGTGCACCAAAGCTCAGTCCATTCTCAGCGGACTCAATAACCGCTTGTTTTATTGCTGGGTGATTATGCCCCATAACCATAGGGCCCCATGATAAAACATAGTCGATATACGCTTTATCATCTTCGTCATACAAAAAAGGGCCATTAGCTCGCTGGATAAAAGGTGGAGTCCCTCCAACAGCTTTAAACGCCCGTACCGGAGAATTAACGCCACCGGGAATACGTTGTTTAGCTTGTTCGAAAAGAGCGTTTGATTTTTGCATGAAGTGTCATTTCCCAAATAGTGTTAGTTCTTGTTACTGTACCAGCGTACATCGGTATCATATTTGCTGATGATGTTTTCAACACCTAATGTCAGTGCAAATAGTGCCATTCTGACGAGAACACCATTGTCTGCCTGTCTAAAAATAGCCAAGTTAGGATGTAGATTTAGATCATTATCCAACTCATTTGCCTCTGACCTTGAATCCCTTGGTAATGGGTGCATGATGACAGTGTTCGACTGAAAGTGTTTAGTATAAATTTGTTGGTTTAGCCTAAATTTTCCACGGTATTTTCTTGCCTCATCTTTAGATGGGAAACGCTCTTCCTGAATACGAGTTTGATAACATATATCAGCGTCAAGGCTACCTTCTAAAGTATCCGAAATAAAAACGCGATGGCCAGCATTTTCTATTGCGTCAATGATACTACTCGGCATAGCTAGCTCTTTTGGTGATATTAAGGTAAAGCGGATGTCTTTATATAAGCATAGAAGCTTTGATAATGAATGTACGGTTCGGCCATGCTTAAGATCACCGATCATGGCGATATGTAATCCATTAATAGATTTGCCTTGATAGAGGCATTCTTTCTCAATGGTGTATAAATCTAGTAACGCTTGAGTAGGGTGTTCGTTAGAACCGTCACCACCATTGATCACTGGAACTCGACTACCTTCCGCAAACTCGCTCACTGAGCCATTATTGGGGTGGCGCATTGCCACGACATCAGAATAACCACTCAGAACCCGTGCAGTGTCATACAGAGATTCTCCTTTTGCTAAAGCAGATGACTCCATGCCTGTTGTCTCGCGAACCTCGCCACCTAACAAATTAAAAGCTGTGCCAAAGCTGACTCGTGTGCGTGTACTTGACTCAAAAAACAGGTTGCCAAGAATCGCACCATCTAACACTTTAGTACGCTTTTGTCTCTGGGCGTAAGGTTGCATGGCGCTAGCAACAGAAAAGATATTTTGGATAGAATCTTGGTCAAATTGATTGACAGAAAGGATATGTTGACCTTTAAAGCTCTGCATAAATATAGGCTAGTGGTTCGAAACTGGACAGATTCTATCAGTAATATCGATGTCTCTAAAGGTTAACGCGTGTTTCTACAAAGTTGTTAATGCTGGGTACACGTTACACGTCTACTGATGATATGTTTGTGGGATCTCTATATCTATTTGTGTCGGTTGCAAAGGCTCGCTGATGAGTTTGATGCTGCCGCGACATTTGTGAGTTATTAAATTGTGTGCAATATGAGCCCCAAGGCCAATATGATTGTTCGATTTATGTGATGTGTAGAAAGGTTCGAATAACTTTTGGCACTGCTCATCAGTCATCCCTTTGCCTGTATCGACTAACGTAATGACTACTCTATTCCCTTTTTTTTGAACTCTGGCTGTTGCTTTGTCTTTAGGGGTGAGTAGAGCAAAGTGAATAGCATTGTCCATTAATAAAACTAGGCTTTCTCTTAAGGCGGCAGCAAAGCCAAACATCAAAACATCGTGCGCACACTCAATAATGATATTAGAGGATATTTCATTGCGAAAGTCACTTTGTCTTTTAGCTTCATGCAATAGTTTATTTAAACTAAATTCCGTTGCGGTTTCGTGCCATTCATCAACGGCAGCGTGCTTAAACTTTCCTACTAAATCTGTGACTTTTTGGCTGTTCTGTAGCAGGAGTTTGGCAACTTCTCTAATGTGTGTAATGCCGTTGACGAAATCTTTTTGTGTCAGCTTTTGTTTTTCTAAATCTGTTAGTAATTGATGGCTGATTGCTTCGATGTTTGATGATGCGGTGACGCACACGCCAGCAGGAGTATTAATTTGATGAGCAATCCCTCTCACAACTTTGCCTAAGCTGGCTTGCTTTTGTACTTCCAGCAGTTCTTCTTGTGCTTCGTTTATTTCTTCTAATGTCCCTATCAGTGCGCGGTTAGCTTGTTCTAAATTATCTTGCTGTAGTCGCAAGAGCTCGTTGTTTTTAGAGACTTCACGATTGACTCTTTCCAGCTTTTCTTGTTGATCTATGCGTAACAAGGTAAAAGCGAGATGCTCGAATACGCTTCTGAGCGATTGTATTTCAGTCTGGTTTGATGAAGTATTGTTACCAATAAAGGCATAGCCGAAGTGTTTCTGGCCTGATGTTACAGGGAACACTTTCCAGCTAGTGACTTGATTAAAGTATTGTGGAAAGTGCTTAAATGCTTCGCTTGCTAGGATTTTCTCAGATAGCACAGTTTCAGATGCATCAAAATGTTTTTCAATATCAACAGGTGTTTTGTTAATAAGGTCGCAAGGCATATCTTTAGGGATCTTCTTGGAAACTACAGGTGCATATATTTGATAATGTGTGTCGGATTCCTCCAACAGTAGTGTCATGCACTCAAGGTTAACGATAAATCTCAAATGAGAAGAGATAATACTGAGTGCAGCTTTTTTTGACTTAGTCTGTAACAGCTTTTCGACCAGTTCTAGAAGGAATGACTGAGTAAAGCGAGATTCCATTTATCTTAACCCTAAATGCTAAGCGACTAGGCTTGTAACATCTCAACAAAAGCCTCATCGGCAGTTGTGTTTAATCCAAAACCCTTTGTTAATACCGTCATATTACACGCAAAGCCAACCATCAGTATAATCTCGTTGATATCATCTTCAGACATACCTGAATCGATTAAGTACTGCTTAATTAAATTATGAGTGGATGACTGCGTATCCAATAAACTGACCGCATATTCTAATGATAACCTTACATTTTCTGGTTGCAGTTGGCTAATGTCGTTCAAAAGTAAATCAAGGTCACTCTTGTTCAAACCTAACATTTTACAAAAAGCCATATGTGCAGTGGTGCAATACTGGCAATTTCGACTGCGAGCAACGACAACGAATATCATGTCTTTCAATAACCGTGGGAGGTTGCCTTTGAGTAAATTGGCACGAGTGTCTGCCCAAAGTTGATTTAAACGCGTCAAGTCGTCAGAAAAATACTGAAAAATCGTTGGTGTAAATGATAAACCTAACGCTTGCCTGATTTCAGTGAATAACTCATCTTTGGATAAAGTACTCATATAGCCTTTAATGTTTGTCCGTGTGCATGTAGATATTAAGTAATGTTTTGCTGGCCTACAATAAGCCCTAGCGACTAAAGATAAACTGATACAGTTGAAATGATAATATAGAATAGGCTACATGCGAGGATTTTACGGAGAAATATTGGCTATGAAATACCTTAACGCTACTTTAGGAAAGGTGTTTTTCTACATTATCAGTGTCAACTTTGTCTTCTTTAACTCGACAGCTCACTCGACAGAAGTCTGTAAAGAATCTGATGTGCAGCTTCAAGTATTAGGTTCAGGTGGCCCTGAGTTGAGTGACGGGAAAGCATCAAGTAGTTATATTATTTGGCATAAGGACCGAGCTCGTGTACTGATCGATGCAGGACCGGGAAGCAGTGTTTATTTTGATAAGGCGAAGGCTGACTTTGCTGATCTAGATGCTATATTGCTCACACACTTGCACGTTGATCATAGTGCTGACATACCTGCTTACATTAAAGGGGCTTACTTCTCATCACGTTCGCGCCCATTGATAGTTTATGGACCTGATAAAAATAGGTTAATGCCATCAACAAGTGAATACTTAGAACGTTTATTTGGATCTGAAGGTGCTTTTTCGTATTTAAGCAGCTTTCTTACCGGTGGACGTGGGGCTAATTTTAAATTATCTGCAACTGATGTCCCTCTCACTAGAGATAAAGTGCATCATTATCAGCTTAGTGATGATATCGATGTGCAGGCTATTTTTACGCACCATGGACCTATTGCTTCAGTCGCTTGGAAAGTAGAGGTCGGTGGATGCCGAATAACTTTCTCAGGCGATATGAGTAATCAGTATGAAGTGCTAGGCCAATTTGCTAAAGGCTCCGATATATTAGTAATGAACCATGCAGTACCTGAAAGTGCTAGAGGAGCTGCGAGGAATTTACATATGCCACCTTCGGTTATAGGCGAAGTGGCAGCTAAAGCGGAAGCGAAAACATTGCTGCTGTCGCATTTTATGCGTAGAACATTGAATCATACTAAGCAGTCAACAGCGCTTATTAAGAAACATTTTGATGGCAATGTAAAAATAGCAAAAGATCAATTAATGATTAAGTTGAATTAGAGGAGATGTATGCAGCTTTCTGTTAAGGATGTGAAAAAGCAATATGCCGCAGTACAGGCTGTTGATGGGCTGTCTTTTGATGTTGGTAAGGGAGAAATATTTGCACTGCTAGGCCCCAATGGTGCAGGAAAATCCTCGACCATTCGTATGCTGATTGGATTAACAAAATCAGACTCTGGGAGTATCCGATTTACCGAACAAGGGGGACAACAGTATGATCGTTTACCCAGTGAACTGTTTGGTTATTTGCCTGAGGAGCGCGGGTTATATCAAGAAGCTACCATATTAAATACGCTTATTTATATGGCGCAGCTCAAAGGTATGTCTAAAGCTGATGCAACGCAACAAGCTAATGAGTGGCTTGAGCGTTTTGATTTGGCTGATCGTAAGAAAGATGTGTTGAAATCATTATCTAAAGGTAATCAGCAAAAAGTTCAATTGATTAGTTCGGTCATCCACCGACCAGCTATTGCTTTTTTAGATGAGCCTTTTTCAGGCTTGGATCCGGTCAATCAGGAAAAAGTAATTGAGTTTCTGATAACACTTAAAGAAAAAGGGACGACTATTATTCTCAGTGCCCATCAAATGTCATTAGTAGAAAAGCTAGCAGACAGGTTCTTGTTAATGAACCAGGGGAAATTGGCCCTTTATGGTACTATGCAAGAAATAAGGACGAAAACCCTTTTAGGGGCGACACTTATTGTACGTTTTAGTCATGACGTATCGGTTTCCATGTTCCCTACATCCGAAGATATTACTCATGTAGAACATTCAGACGAACAAACCTTGGTATTTACCTTGTCACCCACGTGCAATGTCCCTACATTGCTACAAGTAATCCTTGCAGAACATGGTGTCGATACGATTCAAACACAGCAGCCTAGCCTACATGATATTTACCTCAACAGTGTGAAAGGAGCTCAATAATGGACAAAATTTGGTTAGTAGCTCGTTGGGAATTCATGCGCAATTTTAAATGGAAACAAGAGTTGGTAGGTTACCTGATTATGATAGTGATCTATGGTGCTATCATTGCTGTCCAAGTGTGGAGTGAAGCGAGCACACAAGCAACGATAAAGCTTGGTGTTATTGGTCATTTGGAAGCTGAACTCAGCGGTAAATTTGACATTGAGCCGGTAGAAGGGCGTCCAGACTCAACGGCGATCTTTCAAACTATTGATGAATCCAAGCTGGATGGAGTGCTTGTCATTGAACAAGCAGATAAGGTGTCTTTGTACGCACCGCAAGAAAGTAGCTGGCAGCGAGAGCTAGAACAACAGCTTGCTGATGCACATCGTGTGTTCTTATTGAATTCAATGGATATTAACGAAGAGCAATTGGCAAAATTGCAAGACCCTATCGAGTTGACTTTTGTGAATCAAGCAGAGGAGGTTGTGGGTAGTGGTGTTAAGCAGTTAGGCATGATGGTAGCTGTCTTGTCAGCGGTCGCTGTATTTACTAGCTTTGGTTTGTCTATGACGTCGGTAACGCAGGAGAAGCAACATCGAATTACAGAGCAGTTACTCACTTGCCTTACACATCAACAGTGGGTTGATGGTAAAGCATTAGGGCTGTGTCTTTCGAGTCTCAAGAGTCTCCTCTCAACAGCTATTATGATGGGGCTTATTTTTACGGCTATCAGTGTATTTTCTGGAGATGCAGCGAGTTCATTTGATGTCTCTTTCTTGGTTGTGATTGAAGTTTTAGTTTTCTGTACTCTAGGTATTTTCTTCTGGAATTACGTGTTCGTTGGGTTCTCTGCCACTATTGATGATCCAAATCATTCAGGTAAAACCGGTATGATGATGTTGCCAATGCTACCTGTCATGCTAGTTTTTATTGTTATTGGTGAACCTAACGGACAAGTTGCTAAGTTGTTGTCGCTGTTTCCGCTCACTTCTATCAGCTTTATGCCTATGCGTATTGCTTCGATGGACGTTCCATTGTGGCAAGTCGGGCTATCTATCGTGCTATTAATCGGAGGTATTTATTACGTTCGATTGTTTGCCTCCCGTATTTTTAGAGCGAATATTACTTTATTTGGGAAAGAGCCCGGTTGGGGAGAAATTTGGCACAACATGTTAAAGAATGATAAATAAATGAAGATACCTAAGCGGATACAGCCACTGATTGACGAAGGGCTGGTAGATGAAGTTTTGTACCAATTGATGAGTGGTAAGGAGGCAACGGTTTATGTTGTCCGACGAGGGCATGAGGTCATCTGCGCCAAGGTCTACAAAGAAGCCATGAAAAGGAGTTTTAAGAAAGCTGTACAGTATCGAGAAGGGCGAAAAGTGCGTAATACTCGACGTGCGAGAGCAATGGAGAAGAGCTCTAAGTTTGGACGCAAACAGCAAGAAGAGGCATGGCAGAATGCAGAAGTTGACGCTTTGTTTAAGTTAGCTAATGCGAATGTTCGGGTTCCCCAACCTTACGGGTGTTATGACGGCGTACTGTTAATGGAGCTAGTGACTCACGAAAACGGTGAGGTTGGTTCACGTTTAAACGATATTTCAATGTCGGTAGAGCAAGCAGTAGAAGATCATGCTGTTGTTATGACTTACATCATGCGGATGTTATGTGCTGGGATTGTGCATGGTGATTTGTCTGAGTTTAATGTGCTTGTTGATGACTATGGTCCAGTCATTATTGACTTACCACAAGCTGTGGACGCTGCTGCTAATAACAATGCTTACAGTATGTTAAAGCGCGATGTACGCAATATGACAGAGTACTACGGCCAGTACTCGCCTAACTTGCTGAATACCGATTACGCTAAGGAAATGTGGGCGCTGTATGAGGAAGGGTTGCTGACTCCCGAGACTGAGCTGACGGGTGACGTGAGTGAGGAAGAATCAAATGCTGACGTAGATGCTGTTTTGGAAGAGATAAAAGCTGCTTTTGAAGAGCAACAAGAACATCTTATGCGGATAAAAATCGCAGAAGAATCATAGGGTTTGTTAGGTCGATTAATTTTATTTGCCAATTATTAAGCGACTTTCTCTATATACCCATCTACCAGAAGCTATTCAGGGGGGGCTACTTTGGTGTCACGCCAACTCGAGAGGTTGGTGGCATGTTGCCAGCGGTACACCTTGAATTGAAATACCTTAACCGCCTTGAAACGTGCACTTTGAGTGCGGTTTGGGTATAATGCTTGTCTTATCAATATCAAATTTTACTGTCAGAAACGAGTTGTATCCATGTCATTTTTAATTAACTTCATTCGCAATGTGCTTGGCAGCATCATTGTTTTCTTCGATCTTATTTCCCGCCCTAGAAAATTACAGAGAACATCTGAAGAACAAACCAAAGTAGAGTCTGAGTTAGGTAATTTGTCGCTCTATCAGTTCTATTCTTGCCCTTTTTGTATTAAGACTCGCCGAGCTTTACATAAGTTAAATTTACCAATAGAAAAGCGTAATGTGTCTAGAGGAAGCCCTTATCGACAAGAGTTGATTGATCAAGGTGGCAAGGTGCAAGCGCCTTGTCTACGAATTGAAAAAGAGGGCGAAGTCCAATGGATGTATGAATCGTCCGATATTATCAACTATTTAGAACAGCGCTTTAGTTAATAGGGCAGCCTCTAACATGAAAATATTCTGATGCAAATGATTCAATTTAAACAACGCGTTGGTGCTATGCGTTTTTACATAATTTGTCTCGTTGTATTAGGGGCAACTGCCTATGTTGGTTTTTTACTGGGTAATTTGGAAAGGGATAGCCAAGCAGCAAAGATTCGAGGGTTAGAGCAAAGCCTTGATGACTTAAATACCGATAACAATGCGGTGACCAAGCGTTTGAATATAACTGGTGTTGAGCTTGAAGTTGAACGATTAGCGGGTCAAAACACGCAACTGACCATAAAAGAAATGCTTGAGAAGAACAATGAACTGAGGCGGGAGTTATCTTTTTATCAGAAAGTTATGGCGCCAGAGCTTGAAGAAGAAGGGTTTACTATTGAGTCACTTAATATCGAAGGCACCAATAGTACAAACTTTTTCCGCTTTGCACTTGTTGTCATGCAACGAGATAAACGTAAAAACTATGTAAAAGGTCAAGCACGATTGGCATTGCTTGGTAGTTTAAGTGGTAAACCTCAGCGACTTGATTTGCTTGAGCTAGCGTCTCTAGGCGATAAAGTTGAATTCAGCTTTAAATATTTTGACGTTATTGAAGGCGAGGTTGTATTACCTGAAGGCTTTGTACCTGAAAAAGTAGTCGTGAATACGCAATTAGCTGAAGCTAAGTGGGGCAAAGGAAGCTTACAACGGACCTTTGACTGGCAAGATTTAGTTACTGGATAATACTTGATTAAAATAGTCAAGTATTGGATACTTGCCGTCATTGAATTTGGCCAAACTGGCTAATATGATCTTAGACAAAGATTTAAAGAGGTAGTAAATGTCAGTTGAAGTTGCTTTGCCTATTGAATTCTCTGATGCAGCAGCACGCAAAGTTAAAGAGTTAGTCGAAGAGGAAGAGAATCCGTCACTTAAGCTAAGAGTGTATGTCACTGGTGGTGGCTGTTCTGGTTTTCAGTATGGTTTCACATTCGATGAAAAGGTCAATGACGGTGATACGACGATAGAGAAAGACAGTGTCGTATTGGTTGTAGATCCAATGAGTCTGCAGTATTTAGTGGGCGGTGAAGTCGATTATTCGGAAGGTTTGCAAGGTTCTCGCTTTTTAATCAATAACCCTAATGCAACGACAACTTGTGGCTGTGGTGCAAGTTTTAGCGTCTAATTGAACAATTAACCTTTGAGTAGCAATAGTTATTTTCTAACGACAATACATTTCTAGTATGTCAGTGTTTTCACTTTATCAATAACCTTCAGTATTCCAGAAAAGAACGACCCTAAGTATATTTCTATACTACCTAGTCTGATAATTGACTAGTATTATTGATCTGTAACACTTCTAACTGACTAATAACAAGAAAATAGCTTCGTATTGGCTTACAATAGTCGGTCAAGTGATCGTTTAATTAGAGTGTTTTGATATTTGCCGTGCAGTTTTGCAACAAATATCAAAACGCTTTAGATATTTATCAGGAATTTTATCAATTTATGCACTCTTTCTTTACTCGGATTCATCGCCAACCAGCTTGGATTGCTTTATTTATTGTTGTTGCACTCAGTATTTGGGTCGGCTCAGGTATGCGTGGTCAGGAAGAAGCTCCGAGTGACGCTAATACTAAGCAGGTATTGCAAAAAGTTCGTGTGACGCCCATGCAGGCAATGCAAGTTGAGCGGGAGGTAAAGCTTTACGGACGCACTGAACCCGATCGTATGGCCACATTGCGTTCGGAGAGCAATGCACGTGTTATTGAGGTTTTTGTTGAAAGAGGTCAGTCGGTAAGTAAAGGCGATTTATTGGTTAAACTCAACACCAATGATTTAGAGCAGAGATTGGTGTCTGCAAAGGCATTAAAAAAACAAATGGAATTGGAGCTCAAAGGAGCTAAATCACTTGGAAAAAAAGGATATCAATCTGAAGCTAATTTAGCGCAGGCTGAAGCCAATGTGCAGTCAGCAGAAGCGGAAGTAGAAACACTAAAGCTAGCTATTGCTCGCACTCATATTAAAGCACCCTTCGATGGCATAGTGAATGAACGTTTTGTTGAGTTGGGTGATTACTTGAGGGAAGGCGATGACATTGCTCAAGTTGTTGATCTGGACCCGTTAATTATTAGTGCAGATGTGACAGAAGTTGATGTGAGTCGTTTGAAACTGCAACAAGCGGCTACTGGGCGTGTGGTGTCAGGACAAGTATTAGAAGGGAAAATTAGATATATCTCTAGTGTATCGACTGAAGGGACGAATACATTTCCTATTGAAGTCGCGGTAAGTAATTCAGAACATCAGTATGTTGCGGGTATGAGTACCGAGTTATCCATTCCATTGGATGAGGCTTGGGCAATCAAAATGACACCCGCTGTTATTGCTTTAGATGAACAAGGTAATATTGGTGTGAAAACCGTTGAGCAACGTAGAGTTAAGTTTATACCTATTGATATTGTTAAAAGTGAACGTGATGGTGTTTGGCTTGCCGGTTTAGGGCGATCAGCCGATGTCATTACCCTTGGGCAAGGCTTTGTGAGAGATGGTGATGAAGTTGACGTGGTTAGAGCGCAATGAATGATATTATCCAGGCGATATTGAATCGCACACGTACAGTGTTGATGGTCTTTGTCTTGCTTATGGTTGCAGGAGCGGTGACCTACGTTAACATTCCTAAAGAGTCGAACCCAGATATCCCCATCCCGGTTGTTTATGTCTCTATCGTGCATGACGGTATCTCTCCAGAAGATGCTGAGCGTATGATTGTACGGCCAATGGAGCGTGAACTGCGATCCATTGATGGTATAAAAGAAATGCGCGCGACAGCATCCGAAGGTTCAGCGAATATCACGCTAGAGTTTTTAGCTGGCTTAGATTCAAAAGACGTGCTGGCCGATGTTCGCGATAAAGTGACAGTCGCTCGTGCAAAATTGCCAGATGAAAGCGAAGAGCCAACGATTCATGAAGTGACATTAGCGGGGCAGCAAGCTGTTATTACGGTTGTTTTGTCTGGTCCACTCTCTGAAAGAGCGTTGATCACTATTGCTCGTGAGCTTAAAGATCAAATCGAGACCATGAGTGAAATACTGGAGGTCGATGTCGGCGGCGACAGAGAAGATTTGGTTGAAGTTATTGTTGACCCATTGCTCATGGAAAGTTATGGGCTTGATCAAACCGATATTTTCAATTTGCTGTCTCGCAATAACCAGTTAGTACCTGCTGGGAATCTCGATACAGGCAAAGGTAGTTTTGCTGTTAAGGTTCCATCGGTTTTTGAAAATGTTGAAGATATTTTAGAGCAACCCATTAAAGTTGAAGGTGAGCGAGTCATTACCTTTGATGATGTAGCAGATGTTAGGCGTAGTTACACCGACCCGACAAGTTTTGCCCGCTTAGATGGCCATGCGTCCGTCTCTTTAGAAGTGAAGAAACGCCCTGGCGAGAATATCCTGATAACGGTAGATAAAGTAAAAGCACTCGTGGAGAAAGCTCAAGAGCTCCCTAGCTGGCCCAATGCTCTGGAAGTGACTTATACCGGCGATCAAACAGAAGATGTAAACACCATGCTGAGTGATCTCCAAAATAACGTCACCTCTGCGATCATTCTTGTCGCTGTTGTTATCGTAGCTATCTTGGGATTGCGCACAGCAGGCTTAGTTGGCATTGCTATTCCAGGTTCTTTCTTGACCGGTATTTTACTGATCTCCATGTTTGGTTATACGCTGAATATGGTTGTTTTGTTTTCACTGATCATGGCTGTAGGTATGTTGGTTGACGGTGCTATTGTTGTCACTGAATTTGCTGACCGATGCATGAGTGAAGGTATGGAGAAGAAAAAAGCTTACGCGCTGGCTTCTCAACGTATGAGTTGGCCTATCATTGCTTCTACGGCTACAACCCTTGCCGCTTTTGCGCCATTGATGTTTTGGCCGGGCATGGTGGGTGAGTTCATGAAATTCTTACCATTTACATTGATTGCCACCCTGTCTGCGTCGTTGGTTATGGCACTGATTTTTGTCCCTGTGTTAGGGCAACTTATAGGTAAAGCACGTTATATAAAGCCAGAAGTGCGAGAGCAAATGCTGCAAGCAGAGAATGGCGATATTAAGACATTGACAGGGTTTACAGGCAAGTACGTCAATACATTAGCAACAGCTATACAACATCCATGGAAGGTACTTTTTGGCGCTATTTTCATTGCGATTATCACAATCATGGCTTACGCAAATTCAGGCTTAGGTTCTGAGTTTTTCCCCAAAGTTGATTCAACGGGGATCAACATTGATGTTCGTTCTTATGGTGATTTGTCTATTTTTGAGAAAGATGCCGTTATTAAAGAGGTTGAACGAGAGTTAACAGGCATTGATGCTATCGAAACGCTATATTCACGCAGTGGTGGCAGCGATGAAGTCGGTTATTTACGCTTGAACTTAAAAGACTGGCAATACCGTGAACACTCAGATGTGGTTATTAAGCAAGTGCAAGATCGTTTAGCTGTGTTACCTGGTTTGGATATCGAAGTGAGAGCGGATGAAAATGGACCGCAACAAGGTAAAGACTTACAACTAAGGTTAACGTCTCGGTTTCCGGAATTACTTAACCCTGCTGCTCATACTATTAGAAAGGCATTGGAATCAGACGGCCGATTTACAGCGATTGGGGATAACGCCCCCAAACCTGGTATCGAATGGCAATTGAAAGTCGATCGCAGTGATGCTGCACGTTTCAATGCTGATGCGACGCTTGTAGGTAATACGGTGCAATTTGTCACTACTGGCTTAAAAGTAGGTGAGTATCGGCCTGACGATGTGGACGATGAACTTGATATTCGTGTTCGTTTCCCTGCGGAAGACCGTTATATCGGTGCTTTAGATACACTGCGCGTTAAAACAGCACAAGGCATGGTACCTATTAGTAATTTTGTGACGCGTACACCACAACCGAAAACCGATTTAATTCGACATATTGATAGCCGGCGTGTGATTAGTGTAGAAGCAAATATGGCTCCTGGTGAACAGTTATCTATTGTCCTACCTGAGCTAATGGAACAGTTACCGAGTTTAAATTTGGATCCGCGTGTCAATATCAGTGTAGAAGGGCAAAGCGCACAACAAGATGAATCTCAAGCATTCTTAATGAATGCTTTATTGGTTGCGCTTTTTGTGATGGCTATTATTTTAGTGACACAGTTCAATAGTTTCTATCAAGCGTTCTTAATTCTAAGCGCTGTATTATTTTCAACAGTGGGTGTTTTTTTAGGATTATTGATATTACAAAAGCCTTTTGGTGTCGTTATGTCTGGCATAGGTGTTATTGCTTTAGCTGGCATAGTGGTTAACAACAACATTGTTTTGATTGATACCTACAATGTGTTACGAAAGCAAGGTATGAGTGCTTTGGAAGCTATATTGCGGGCAGGTGCGCAACGGCTTCGTCCCGTTTTACTAACAACTGTTACGACTATTTTAGGTTTGATGCCTATGGTCTTAGAAATCAATATTAACTTCATAGGTCGAGTTGTTGAAATTGGCGGTCCATCAACTCAGTGGTGGTCCCAGCTAGCAACAGCTGTTGCTGGTGGTTTGACTTTTGCTACAGTGTTAACGTTGATACTAACGCCTTGCTTATTAGCGTTAAAAGATCATAAAAAAGAGGCTAAAGCATCCGTTTTGAGTTTTAATCAACAATATGATGAAACAACTGACGCAGCTTAAAATTAGCTAATGGAGAGCGGAATATGATTAAACTTTATGGTTCCACCACATCACCCTATGTGCGTCGTCTTAGAATCTTCTTTGCTAGTGTTAAGCATGAGTTTATTAACATGCAGATTTTTGAACCAGAAGATAGAGAGTTTTTAGTCAAACACAACCCGACCTTGAAAATCCCCATGATCGAAGATGATGGGCAAGTTATCTTTGATTCACGCGTCGTCTTTCGTTACCTATCTGATAAGTTGAACTACCCTGCGTTGACTTGGGAACAAGAAAATCAGCTAACGATAGTCGATGCGGCGAATGATTCATTGGTACAGATGTTTCTTATCAAGAATTCAAAAATAGATACAGGCCAAGATAAATTATATTTCTCATTGCAGCGTGAGCGATTAAATACGACTTTTTCTGAGTTATCTAGAATGGTACAAGAAGGGGATTTTGATCATTGGAATTACCCGGCTATTTGCCTCTACTGTTTACTTGATTGGGTTGTATATCGTGAACTACACGACTTGTCTGAATTCTCCGACTTACTGGAGTTTCATGACTGCCATAAAGATCATATTGAAGTAACCGCGACGAACCCTAGAGGTTGAGTTGTAAGCTTCTACCTCTAATAGCCATTTTCGAAGCTTAACTCATACATCAAAGGTTCTTGGTTAATGAACCTATTGTAATTCTGATGGAATATCCTGAAGATATCTTCGGGGTATGACACTGCAGCTGTATGATTAGTGATAAAGACATTTGGCAGTAACCAGTATGGATGATCTTGTGGCAAAGGCTCTTGCTCAAATACATCTAGCACTGCGGCTTTTAGTTGCTTATTGCTTAGTGCCTGAATGAGGGCCTCATCGTTTATCACTGAACCTCGCCCGACATTGATTAAAACGCAATCGGGCTTTAGGTTTTCCAAAAATGCCACATCGATAAAGTTCTGTGTGTCGGGTGTATCGGGTAGTATCGATACAATATAATCTGCCTCTTGCGCAAGCTGGCACTTTTCTTTGTTTGTGTAAAATGTGTCCACATAACGGCTTGTGTGGTTGTTGCGAGTAATACCGACAACCTGCATGCCAAAGTGTTTTGCTGTTTCAGCTACCGCCTCACCAATGCTGCCAACACCTAGTAGACCTAAGGTTTTATTCTTGAGTTGATTGAAGTGTGCTGGTTGCCAGTTTTGTTGTGCTTGGTGTTCGGCAAAGCCTGAAATATTACGACTAAAATAAAGCATATAGCCCAGCACAAATTCACGCATGTAATCGCCGAAGACACCTTTAACACCCGTTAGTTTGTAATTGTATTTGGGAGCTTGCAATAAAGGTGCATTGCCCGCCCATGTGGATTGCATCCACTGCAACGCAGTGAATTTGCCAAGTATCTCCATTATTAAACTCGGATCAGCGAGCACAATGTTCGACTCAAAGGCTTCAGTCGACATAAACTCTGTTGCTTCATAAATGTGGGTGGTTAAATCAGTGATACTCGACTGTTCAATCAATGCGCCATATTTGGAGGCATCTCTGCTAACAATGGTTAGTACAGGCATAAATAGATAAATGTATGTAGTTGATGAGCATAGTGTAAAGGGGATTGGCTTATAGGCCAAGGTGCTTTCAAGTATCGCGAAACACTTGCTTTAGTAACGAACAATTGACACTTTAATTGCTATATCTTGTTTAATATTCATTATTTTATATTAATTGTCTTATTATATTCTGATAATGTTTGATTCCTTGCTTTTAATTAGGTTTGTTTATGTCATCAGAAAGTAGTTCTTTGGAATATGAAACAGTCAGCATTGAAGAGGCGCGTATTTTATCGCCGAAACGTAACACGACTTCTGCGGATACCATTGAAGAGCTTGCAGCAGAACAATTGTCGCATTTTGGTATTGATATCGATTCTGATTATGGGCGCGCATTGTTTAATGCAGCAAGACATTTCTATCATGCCCAGATCGACATAAACAGTCTTTGGCGTATTACTTGTGACACATTGGAAGGAATGGATAAGCAAGATAAAATTGCGTATTTCAATGCGAAAAAGTTTCTTTCGTTTCAAATTGCCAAAGTGCTGGATACGCTACAAAACCCTTTTAGAGCAACGTATCAAAGTTTGCAAAAGCAAGCCGGATCTCAGGTTGGAAAGAGTCATTATCCGATGTTTGATAATGTGACCGCATTGTTTTCGGCAACGCCTGTCATCACCCGCACCGCGACTTATGTGTATGCTTGTACGGAATGGGTCGATGATGCGTTTCAAGGAAAGGAGTTAACACATCAAATATACTCTCGTTTGTTAAACCCGACTAATGTTTCTCTGGCTAACGCTATTGTTGATCTTGAAGCGGGGGATAATGCCGCTGAGTATATGGCATGGAATTTTAATTCCGGTATGGCAGCGATAGATGCGATGTTGTCAAATGTGCTCAGTCATAACGATGTAATGATTGTCTCGCGCAATGTTTATGGCGGTGTTTACCAGCTTTTGCATGATTACTATGCACGCACTAATCGGCTCAATGTGACACTAGAATGGTTTGACGGTTATAGCACCGAAGAATTCAAAGCATTTCTATCGGAGGTTCAACAACGTCATAAAGTTAAACTCGATAATGGCTCGGCGCTGCATGTCTATATGGAGTCACCTTGCAACCCTCATGGTTATGTAGTCGATGTTGCTGGTATCTGTGCTGAAGCACATCAATACGGTCATTTGGTGATGCTGGACTCAACATTGGCAACTCCTGTCTTGCATCAACCTTTAAGACGAGAGAATCGGGCCGAGCGACCTGATTATGTGATGCATAGTTATACAAAAGATATTTGTGGAAGCGGTGTGACGACAGGAGGTGTTGTTATTGGTGAAGCTTATCGCATGTTTCAACCTAAAGGGGCATCAGTGAATGGTTATGATTGGCATAAAACCATGTTCTGGGATGTTTACTACATTAAAGGTGCTTTCCTAGACTCTGAAAAAGCATTTGATGTGCTCAATGGTATGAAGAATCTAGAGCAACGCATTATGGCTAAAGCAATCAATACGTTGGTTTTTAGTCAGTTTTTAGCATCACATCCAGACTTTAATGTTAATTGTCACGCATTGCCAGATCACCCTAATGCGAATATTCGCGAGAAACAACTACGTCATGGTTGGCCGTGCGCTTTGTTCACTGTTGATGTACAAAAAGCCGGGATTAATAGAGAAACGTTTACACGCTTTTTCGATGCATTGGAGCCTGCACTAAGCCATCAAATTAGTATAGGTCAAAATAACACAATCATTCTGTGCCCTGCATTAACATCGCACTCTGAAATGGGAGAAAGTGAACAAAACGATGCTGGTATATATTTAACAACGATGAGAATAGCCATTGGCACCGATAATATTAAAGAGATTATCGCACACTTTATCAATAGCTGCCGTTTGCATATTGATGAGGCTATTCCTGACTTTAGCCAACGATTTATGTCGCTAGAACAGGTAGATGATTTATACTTAACAACGGCCATGGATGTTAGTAAACAGCATTACGGTTCAATGGCTTCAATGTCAGAAATTGTTTGATATGTTATAGAGCAACACGCTCTAGCTAATGATGATTCTGCCGATAAAATTGATCAGAGTTTGATAATAAGGTTTTTGTGTTTTGCAGATTGATTTAAATGTTTCTTTTAATGCCCCAGTCGACAAATTATATCGTGCTTGGTGGGATCCTGAGTTACTTCAACAATGGTTCTGCCCGGCAGGTATGACGGTTGGGCAGGTCATGTCTAGCTTTCAGGTTGATGGTAAATTTAATATCAAAGTCCAACAAGACAACGGCAACTCTCATCATATTATGGGCGTGTATTCCGATATTGTTGAAAATGAGCGTTTGGTTTTTAGTTGGCAATGGGTTGGTGAACCTCATGTTACGCAACTTTCGTTGACTTTTGCGGAGCAAGGTATTGATGGATCGCAATTGACCTTATGCCATAGTGGATTCGATGATGAAGAAGACCGTGAGTTGCATCAACAAGCTTGGATTGAGTGTCTAGAAAAGCTATCTACCATCACGCTGTAGCTTTGTAATATCGATTTAGCCCGCTAAGTCTGCAAATAACCGCTTTGCCTAAATGGTTTTAAACGCCCGCTGAAGCCGTCACTTTGAAGCGGTTTGGGTATAAGTATAATAAGCCTTTAATCAAATCTAGGCAGAGTCTTGCTGATTTGGTGCTCATACACTAGGGCTGTTTCGACATGCTTTACATCGCTACGCGCAGTCACCGAGTTAAATACAAAGTCCCTTAAATGTGCTGTATCAGTCACAGTAACATGCAGTAAGAAATCACTTTCACCACCCATATGGAAAATACTAATGACCTCCGGCAAGGGGAGTAGTTCGTTTTGAAATGTGTCGAAAGTCGCTCTCACATGGTTGGTTAAACTGACAGAGACAATTGCCTGAATATGGCCATCCAGTGCGGTATAATCCACTTGCAGTGACGAACGTTCAATAACCCCTTCGGCTTGCAATCGCTTAACTCTCTCTAAGCAAGAAGATGCTGCTAAGTTAACTTGGCTGGCCAACTCTTTATTGCTGAGTCGTGCATCTTTGTAGAGTGCTGAGAGAATATCGAGATCTGTATTGTCTAGTGAGCGTCTGTTTTTGCTCATGATGCTTACCTTGAAGTTTATCCTGCGTGAACCTTGTGTACAGGGAATATGAGTGTATTTTCAATAGCGCTAACTTATAGACTATCTTTGATTCATCGCTAGCATTATACGTCTATTGTTATTCAGTTGAACCATGTAGTTTTGTGCGAGTTGCTGAAAAGCAGAACGCTCTTTTCTTTCTATTGGCTCGGCTTTGGGCAATTTAACGGTTCTAGGGTTGCGGTGAACGCCATTAACGAGAAATTCATAGTGCAAATGTGGGCCTGAGGCTAATCCCGTCGAACCAACAGTACCGATAACGTCGCCCTGTTTAACATATTGCCCTTTTTTTACTAAACGTTTCGTGAAGTGAATGTATTTGGTCGTGTACTTTTCACCATGCTGTATGAATACATGGTGTCCGTTATATTTATCATAGCCAGCTCGTATGACTTTGCCATCACCAGCAGCCATCACAGGTGTGCCTCTCTTAGCGGCGTAATCAACACCTCTATGTGGCTTATAACGCTTCTGTACAGGGTGGAAGCGCTTAGGATTAAAGTTGCTGCTGATCCTCGTAAAGCTCACTGGGGCACGCAAGAAACTCTTACGCATACTGCGACCTTCAGGTGTGTAGTAGCGGCCATCGGTATAGCGTATCGCTGTAAATTGCTCACCCTGATTCGTAAATTCTGCGGCAACTATATTGCCGTAACCAATAAATTCTCCGTCAATATATTCTTCTTCGAACACAATATTAAAGCTATCTCCTGGGCGAATCTCTAGAGCAAAGTCAATGTCCCAGCCAAATATGCCTGCTAGGTTCATGATCTGTGCTTCACTCATACCTGATCGAATGCCCGCATTCCAAAAGCTATTGGTTATCTCTCCTTGAGAATAGCCCAGCCGTGTTTGAATTTCTTTCTTCTCAATAGAAGATTGAAATTTTTCATCAGCTGTTTTATTGATCGTTAATGTTTCGGTTGGTGAATAAGCGTAAGTTAGTGATTGGAAGTGGTTATCACTATCCTTTAACAGGCTGAGTTGATCTCCCGGTTTCATTTTCAACAGTTTTTTCGCTTCTTGACCCGCTTTACTGACTTTATAGACTTCTTGTGGTGTTAGGCTTTCTCGATCAAATATCTTAGCTAGATTATCGCCAGATCGGACCGTAATACTTTTCCAATCTTCGTGTTCTTCCTCAGCGCGCAATAAAGCTTTGTCGTCAATTTCTACTTCGATAGGTAAGGTGTAGCGTTCACCAATAGAAAGTTCAAGGGATTCAGCATGTTGAGATGCTTCTGGCTTTTCGGATGAAAGCAATGAGAAGAGAGCCAGCACCAACAATATGCCAGTAATGGATGCCTTATGTACTCTTGGTAATTCTTGAATATATGTTTTTAACACAAACAAAATTAACTGTATGACTGCAAACAATGCTCAGAATATAACGACTTAGCGTGAATTTCTAGTCTCATGCAGCCTGTTAGGTATTAGATTATGCACTTTTAACGACGATAGCAGCGACAAATCGCTTTTAAAGTCGTTTTTCGCACAGTAAAATAGCGGCTAATCCGTGATTGACACAGTACTCACCTTATTCCCGAGTCGTTGACGAGCGAACGGCAAATACCCGATACGAGGAAAACTAATGACAGACTGGCAACATGCCTTTGCTGAAATTCAGCGTGGCGCCGACGAAATTCTGCTAGAACAAGAGTTGATTGATAAGCTAAAGCTGGGCAAGCCGCTTAAAATTAAAGCTGGTTTCGATCCTACAGCGCCTGATTTGCACTTAGGACATACGGTTTTAATCAATAAGTTGAGAACGTTTCAACAGCTTGGTCATGAGATTATTTTCTTGATTGGTGATTTCACTGGCATGATAGGTGATCCAACAGGTAAAAACGTCACACGCAAGCCGTTGACCAAAGAAGATGTCCTCGCCTACGCCGAAACCTATAAAGAACAGGTATACAAAATACTTGATAAAGATAAAACGACTATACGTTTTAATTCTGAATGGATGGACAAGTTAGGCGCGGCTGGGATGATTAAACTAGCCTCTAATCAGACGGTTGCGAGGATGCTAGAGCGTGACGATTTTAAAAAGCGCTATGCTAATGGTCAGCCTATTGCTATCCATGAGTTTTTATACCCCTTGGCGCAAGGTTGGGATTCTGTGGCTTTGGAGTCTGATGTCGAACTCGGTGGGACGGATCAACGATTCAACTTATTAATGGGACGTGAGTTACAAAAGTCGGAAGGACAAACACCACAAACAGTGTTGATGATGCCTTTGTTAGAAGGACTGGACGGCGTACAGAAAATGTCTAAGTCATTAGACAATTATATCGGTATTACTGATGCGCCTAACGATATGTTCGGTAAGGTGATGTCGATATCTGATGATTTGATGTGGCGTTACTACGATTTATTGAGCTTTTTACCTATTGAGCAGATCAATGGTTTAAAAGCGCAAGTTGAACAGGGGACGAACCCCCGTGATATTAAAATCCTATTGGCTAAAGAAATCATTGAGCGTTTTCACGATACAGGCGCCGCTGAAAAAGCGCATCAGGATTTTATTCAGCGCTTCCAAAAAAATGCGATACCAGACGATATGCCTGAAGTTGAATTAGCATTGGGCGAAAGTATGTTGATAGGCAATGTGTTAAAAGAAGCTGATTTGGTGGCATCTACTGGCGAAGCTATGCGCATGATTAAGCAAGGTGCAGTTAAAATAGATGGTGAAAAAGTGGTTGATCAACGCATGGTGATCGATGAAAAAGGCCAAAGAGTTTATCAAGTAGGTAAAAGGAAGTTTGCTAAAATCACTTTAGGCTAAATGAATTATCTGGCGAGCTACTCGGAGAGTAGCTCCACCATTTCCTCTAACTCAGCAACTTGCTTGGTCAAGGATTGTACTTGTTGCTCCAAAGTATTGATTCGAGATAGAGCGCCACTATCTGTTGTCTCTGGTAACGTGTGTCTAGCAGTTTCTTCGTAGCTGGAATCTGTTTGCAAATCTGTCATATCACCGAATAAATGCATATAGCGTGATTCACGTTTTCCAGGTTCTCGTTCGAGTTTAACAATAACAGGATCACCGTCGACTGCTTTAATCGACTCAAGAGCGGCTTCAACTTCGTTGACATTGTTAAATTCGGCTAATCTATTGGTTCGTGTTCTGAGTTCACCGGGTGTTTGTGGTCCTCTCAATAACATCACGCAAATAATGGCAGTCTGCTGCTGTGTGAATTTCAAATCACCGAATTCGGTATTGCAAAACCGATGTGAGTATTTGACAACTCGGCTACCATAACCGGCTTGATCGTTAATCAGCTTTTTATCTTTAAGTTCGTCCAGTACGTGTTGAACATCTTGCTCACTTAATGACATAACAGGATCACGATTACTTTTCTGATTACAGCCATTGGTTAAGGCATTTAGTGAAAGAGGGTATTGATCTGGAGTTGTGACTTCTTTCTCTAACATAACGCCAATAACGCGTGCTTGAGTTGGTGTTAAATTAACTATCATTACCTGCCCTTAATCTTTGTCGATTAGTTTATCATTCATATTGTTACCACCTAGAAATTCAGCTCTAGGGGTATAGTTTATCCAGTCGGTCTGTTTGACGATCTTATGCGCATTATCGAACTCTAGGGTTATATTGAAAAGCCAAGGACCAAGCATAGCGCCATCATATTCGAAAGAGTGAAAATATCCCTGAGTGACAACCGTATTGGCTTCAATTGTTTGTTGAGTCACTGTCAGGATCTTTTGCCCGGATACCAAGCGGAATTCACCTCTATTCCAATCCAGAAATTCGTTAATGGCGTTTTTACTTTGAAGGTGATTGCCATAGACAATATCTATTAATTCGGCTTCTTCTGCATAAAATGTCATAAACTGATCGAAGTCTGATCGTTGTGCATAGACGTCAAAATAATCATCAACGACTTGCTTAAGTGTTTTATGTTGCGGTGTTACAGTTGTACATGCCGTCACGAATAAAAGCACCATGAATAAAGCTAAGTGTTTGGTTTTTATATGGATATTGTAAGGCATTTTATCCACTGGGTAGTCTGACTTTCTGTAAAGATCTTTGTTATACCCTAATGTTTCCACCTGAATAATGCAATTGGTCGTTGGTGGATTGCTTATCTTCAATGGGCTGTTTAATATGATTAGAAAAAGGTAAGTATTATACCAATTTGGTAAGCCCATTCGGTATAAATCAGCACCCTGAATACACTCTAACAATGAGGTTTTACTCATGCTACCCAATATTACAGAGCGGCTTAAGCACCGTATCCGTTTAGGTATTGCTATATCAGCTACAACATTCATGTCTCTTTCGACCATGCCATTGGGCGCCGCAGAGAGGACCGCAAAACCAGTTTTACATGGTAAACATTGGGTGGCAATAACAGGCAAACCTTTAGCGGCAACCGCAGGTGCTATGACCTTTACTCGTGGTGGTAACGCTGTAGATGCTGCATGTACCATGTTAGCTGCCACATCGACCATGTGGGATACATTGGGTTGGGGTGGTGAGACACAAGCGCTGATTTACAATCCACATACTGGTGAGGTTAAAGGCATAAACGCCTTAGGAGTTGCACCCACTGGGGCTACAGTTGACTTCTTCCGTGGCAAAGGCATGTTGTATCCACCAGAGTACGGCCCTTTAGCTGCTGTAACACCTGGTACACCGGGTGGGTTGATGGTGATGTTAGCTGAATATGGCAGTATGAGCCTGAAAGAGGTGCTTGCACCGGCGCTGGATATGGCCAAAGGTTATCCTATCGAAGAGTCTCAAGCGGATAATATCGAACGGCATCGAGACACGATTGCTCAGTGGCCAGATAGTAAACGTATCTTGCTTCCTCACTTAGATGAGAGGGATTCGTCTAAAAGGGCAGCAGCTCATGCGGGGGAAGTGCTTGTTCAAACAGATTTGTACAATACCTTGATGAAGCTGGTAGAAGCCGAAGAAAAGGCTTTGTCAGCCGGTAAGTCTCGAAAAGAAGCCATTATGTCTGCTTACGACCGATTCTATAAAGGGGATATTGCACAAGAGTTAGTGAGAGCGACGCAAGCCGAGGGTGGTTTGATAACCATGGAAGATTTAGCTAACTGGCAGGTTTATATTGAGGACCCTGTTAGCACGAGCTATCGTGGTGTTGATGTCTACAAACTAACACATTGGGTACAAGGCCCAGCTATGCTGCAAGCGTTAAATATATTAGAAAACGCAGACGTTAAGTCTATGGGATATAACAGTAGCCAATATATTCATACCCTTTACCAAAGTATGAATATGGCGTTTGCGGATAGAGATTTTTACTACGGTGATCCGTACTTCCCGCCAGAAGAGCCTATTGAAGGTTTGTTATCAAAGAAATATGCCAAGCACCGTTTCGAACAGATTGATTGGAACAAGAATAATGCTAGTGCTAAGCCAGGCAACCCTTATCGTTTTCAAAAAGGTAAGCATCCATACAAAGAGTTGTTAAAGAATTGGTCACCTATTCCACCTAAATCTGGAGCAGCCGGTGAAGCTGGTTTTCAACAAGCGAATCTCATGACGCACGATGAAGCTTTCTTAGCAGGCACTACATCGATACAGACCGCAGATGCTGAAGGCTGGGTGGTTTCTATTACACCTAGTGGAGGTTGGATACCACCTTTTATTGCAGGTAAAACAGGTATTGGTCTAAGTCAACGTATGCAGAGCTTTGTCTTAGATGAAGCATTAAACCCTTACAATGTGCTTCGTCCAGGTCAACGCCCGAGAGCGACACTAACACCGGGAATGGCTTTGAAAGATGGTAAGCCTTATCTGTCTTTTGCTGTGCAGGGAGGGGATTCGCAAGATCAAAACTTACTGCAATTTTTCTTAAATATGGTTGAGTTTGACATGAATGTTCAGCAGGCTGTTGAAGCGGCAAATATCAACAGTTACCAAATGCAAAGCTCATTTGGCGATCATCAGTCTCAGCCAGGTCGCCTGTTACTAAGAGAAGATGTTCCTAGCTGGGTTGTTGAAGATCTTGAGAAAAAAGGCTACAAGGTTGAGTTTGGTAAGCGAACGTCTGGTCCTATTACAGCAATTTATTTTGACGAATCTAACGGCACTATGTGGGGAGGTGCGAGTGACTTTGGTGAAGATTACGGAGTCGCTTGGTAAGTCGAATTTGAATTGCTAGAATTGTTAGGTCATAGCAAGCATTATCGGTTTGCTATGACTCCTTCGAATACTTAGAAACGTGATTCCCCTCGTTTTCCATCCTATTTATAGTCAATTGAATTTGCCTTATCGGCATCGCTTTCCGATCGAAAAATATCAGTCCATCAAAGATGCTCTTGTTGCAAAAGGGGTTAGTGAAGAGAATTTTCATCGACCAACCCCTCTGGATGCTGAAAAGCTTAAAGCAGTCTATGAACCAAACTATATTGCGCAGCTCGTGAATGGTGAGTTGGATAAAAAAGCCATGCGTCGTATAGGCTTTCCGTGGTCGCCTCAATTAATAGAAAGAACATTAACGGCAGCCGGAGGTACGGTTTTGGCTGGGGAACTTGCATTGGAATATGGCAAGGCACTTAACCTGACGGGTGGCTATCATCATGCTTTTGCCAACTTTGGTTCTGGTTTCTGTATGGTAAATGACTTATACCTTTGCGCATTAAACATGTTGCGTGATACAGCTATTGATAATGTCCTTATCTTCGACTGTGATGTTCATCAAGGTGATGGGACTGCTAAGTTGGCGCAAGGTAATGAATCCATTTATACCGTATCGCTGCACGGAGAAAAGAACTTTCCTTACCGGAAACAGGTATCAGATTTGGATTTTGCTCTAGCAAAAGGGACGTCAGATGATGAATATCTTGAGACAGTCGAACAAGCATTGCAGCTGGGAATAACTTCGGCTAGGCCTGATGCAGTTATCTACGATGCAGGGGTGGATATTCATGTCGATGATGATTTAGGGCATTTGCATATCAGCACTGAAGGTGTTTATCAGCGTGATAGAATGGTATTTGAAGCGTGTGAAAAACTTGGTCTACCTATAGCTGCGGTTATCGGTGGCGGATATCAGCGAAATATTGAAGCATTAACATGCGTTCACCTGCAACTATTTAAAGCCGCAGGTGTCATTGTTTAGCGGTAAATATCAAGTACGGCCAATAAAATGATCGCTAACGTCAGAATGGGAAAAAGGTTATAGAGATCGAAAGGAAGGTTTACATGGTTTGCATCACTTTCTTTCTTAAGTGCTTTTAACATATCTCCCGTCGACCCGTGATAGTGGTTTGATGTGTTAAGTCGGTATTTAACATCGTTTTCAGCTCTTGTAAAAAACTCTGAATAATGTGAAAGGTAGCGTCTGAGTCTTGACGGTTTTATCTTGGTTTCTTTAGCAAGTGGGATTAACCCACAGCCGCCTTTACCTGCTTTTTCAAGCATGAAAAAAATTGATTTTGCTTCATAGATATTCATTAGCAAATTTTACCTCTTAGCTAACTTGCTTAACTATTAAGACCTCCATCATTGGAATTAAATTCCCGTGATTATTCTTTCAATGAGCAAGTTGCTTGTTATTCAGTAAAATTAAATGAATGACTCATTTCTTAAAAGTATGTGCAGAAACGTCAATTAGGGTATTAAACTGAGAGAATGATAAGACTCGAAAATACGATCAATTTCTCCGGATTGTTGCATAGTCACTATCGCTTTATTTATCAACTTTAAGTATTCGATGTGGCCTTTTTTGATTCGTATATGGAGATATCCGCGTGAGTGGAGAGGCCCTCTCTCTAAATTGATACTTAAACTGTTGGCCCAGTAATATAGGGGGAGTTCACCTACTATGCCAACATTTGTTTTTTTGTTCTTAAGAGCTAGAAGCAGATCACGTTCAGATGCATATTCATCCCGTATATAGGATTTTTCATCATGGTATTTATAGTCTCTAACAACACCGACATGTCTATCTTGCAGAGCTTCTCTATTGGGCCATTTATGTGCATCTTCGGGTCGATACACTATATATTCTGCGATGGGAATAATCCGCGCACTGATAATAAATTCGTCTGGAATTTGATTGTTCTTAAACCAAGAAGGGCTAATGATATCAACGTCAACCTCACCTTCTTCGATGGCGTTAGGCGTAGCGTGTTTTAATGGTTGGATAGGCTTAATAGGGATATTGGCTTCAGATAGAACCTTCTCTATTATTTCAACAATAATGCCAGGGTGTTCTTTTTCTTGCGTGAAGTAGGGAGCCCAATTGGTTTTGCCGACTACGTCATAGCGCAAAGGTTTTTGTGCGAAAGCAACCGTAGGTAACAAAAAGGTTATCAGGAAAAGCTTACTCAAGTCTTTGTAGACCTTGATGATACTAAAAATCGACATGCTTCGAGAATTCATACTATTAATATAGTCAGATTATGACTGGCGTCAACAAATAAAAATGGTTGGATTTGATGTGTGTTAATTTCAGATCGGTAGTCCCATTTTTGCAATTTTTAAACTGTAATCGAGCAGTCTAAGTAATTATTCATTTTGCTAATTTCGGATAAAGAATAAAGTAGCAGCCTGAATTTGGACGGATAAATACCCAACAATTTGTATCACACAATCTTGCCATGTTTATTGTCACGGCTTTATTTTATATGATTTTGTAGAAGTTGGCTCATTGTTTTTATCACTCAGGTTAGTCTTACAATAATGCCTGAAGTTCAGTGCATGTTAATTCCCACAGAGTGAATAGTTATTTATACCGGTTGCTAGAGCAACATGCTCTATTAGAGCTCTCTATTATTTCTAATGTTATAGACAGTAGGTAACAAAACCTCTTCCCCTGACTTTCTTTTTTTCTCAACATATTCAAAAAACGCACCCACACTGACGCCATGATTTTTTTGTGTGTTAAATAATAACGCTGTTTGTTCAACGAAATTTTCAACGACCGCATGTGCGTGCTTTATTAAAGCGAGATCTGCTTCGTCACCATGATCGAAATACTGATAGATAAAGGTATGCAAATGGACGATTTTAAAAACGACTTTCATCGTTGCAGGTATCCAATGCTTAAAGTCCATTTCAGGTCTGTTTTGTAGTTCAAAGTTGAACTCTTCATTACGTATCCAAGGAATGCAATGAATTTCTAACCCTTCAGGGGTAAATAACTTGTAAAGCGATATTCTGGGCGCGGTTTCGCATATGATTTCTCCGACAGCTGTTTTATGGCCGCCTAGGTAGTCGAGATTCCAGTTTTCTTTATTTAAGAGTGTGTCTAGGCTGTTATCAAAACCATATTTTGTCATACCTTCTGCCATGGCTATTGATGTTGAAAGTGCGTGGTAGTTATGCGGTATGTTGCCAAATGTGATCTTCTTCTTTAGACGATTTATTTGTCCTAAGCGCATTGCCATATTGGCGAGGGTCCTTATTTATAGATAACCAAAAATATCAGCACCTAGTGTTCAAGGCAACGAATACCCGTTAAAATTACTGACAATTATAAGAATGGCTTGTTAAACGGAGCCATCATTTGAATTAAGGACTGCTATGCCAGGGCTACATCGCATTGTGCTCATTGACACGCATTTACCAGGGGTTGTCGAACTCAAACTCCACGGGCACACGAATATATGCGGAACCAATGCTTCTGGGAAAACGACTCTACAACGTCTTATCCCTGTTTTTTATGGCGAATACCCAAGCCGCGTTGTTCCAGCGACTCGAGACAGTTTTGAACGCTGGTATTTGCCTAGAGAATCTAGTTTTATCATTTACGAGTTCGAACGTTTTGAAGGTGATCTGTGCCAAGTTGTGCTTGCTTCAAACGGCAATGGTGTTAACTACCGTTTTATTGGTAAACCGTTTGAACTTGGCGATTATCTGTATAAAAGCAAAGCCGGTGAGCACACAAGTGTGTCAATGAACGAACTTGCCCGAGGATTGAAACGCTCAGGTATATCGATAACTAACTTGCTTAATACCAAAGAGTACAGAGCTGTTATTCAGCATGATCGAGGTGTGTTAAATAGTTGTGCGAATAGTCGCGAGCTGCTCGGTTACTCTCATATTTTTAGCCTTTGTGATAGGACTCATAATCTGCGGCATATCGAAAAGCTCGCCAAAGCAGTCCATTCTAAAGAAGGAAAAATGGAAACCATTAAGGCCATGATTGCTGCCATTCTGGAGGAGGATGGTGTACAGCCACCAAGCTCTAGTTTGAGTAGAAATTATGTAGAAGATTGGATACGTGAATGTCATTTAATTAAGGCATTTGATGCTATACGGCCGGAATTTTCTAAGTTAGAGCGCTCAGACCATGAATTAACTCAAGCTGACGTGCGCTTGTCTGAACTGAAACAGCAATTTAGCTTTGACCTAAATAAATTAGCTGCATCTATCGTTAATCATCAAGGGCAACTGGACGAACTGGTGTTAACTATTAAGCAACAAGAAGCTGATTGGACAACGGCTAGGGACGAGTTAAATCAAGCGTTATCGGCAGCTAAAGCGGATGCAGGTAAGTATGAAAAGGATCTACAACAGGTAGAAGATGAGTTTGAGCAATGGCAAGAGCAAGATATTGAGCAATTGCAACAGGATTTGCAATCACTCCCGCAATGGAAAAAAGATCTTGAGTTAGCGGAAAGTCGCAATAGCTTGCTGACTGAGAAACATAAAGATGTTGAGTCTGCCTATTACAAACAAATTGCTGAGCTGGAGGAAAGCCATAGCCAACAAATGGAAAGTTATGGCGAACAGAAGCAAGAAGTTCAGGACAAACTGGAACAACAGAAAGACGCAGAAAGGGGGCAACTGCAACAAATTAAGCTCGATTACCAGCAACAAGTTGCCGACAACGATCACACTTATCAGCAACAGCTCCAATCTTTGGAGATCGAGAAAGCCTCTATTCAAGCAAGCCTTAACAACGCAGGTTATACCGAGTTCGAACAAACGCAAATCGAATTACTTGACGCAAGTATCAAAAAGGCAAGCATAGAAGAGGATGCTGCACGTGAGCAGTTAAACACAGTGCAACGTGCATACAAGCAGGTTGTTTTTGAGCGTGATGAAGCTAATCAGCAGCTAGAGAAAGCTAGAAAAGCCCACCAACAGCAACAAAACGGCGTCAACAAGATTGAAGAGTTGCTATACCCAGGCGACGACAGCTTGCTCGAATTCCTGCGTAAAGAACAGCCTGATTGGCATACGCAGCTTGGTAAGGTTATTCGTCCTGATTTATTGAAAAGGCAAGACCTTAAACCGCAAGTACTGATGTCGGGTGAATCGGATAATGCAGCTGATATCATGGGGGTTTCGCTTGATTTGTCGCTTATCGAACAACCCGAATACGCGTTGTCGGAGCAAGAATTGCAACAACAATTGAATCAAGCTCAGCAATTACTAGAACAATCACTAGAACAACAGAATGAAGCTGAGTTGGTTCTAGCAAAAGCAAATGAAGCTGTAAGAAATCAGGATTTAGCCCAAACACAAAGTGAGAGTGAATGCAGAACTTGTGAGACTAATCGAAAACGCTTGCAGCATGATAAGGACCAAATACAGCAAGAATACAACCAAGCATTGTCGGAGCGTAAACAAGAAAATAAAAAACGCTTAACGACAAATGAAAGTAGCTTAAAGACATGTCAAAGCCAACTTGAAGAAGCCAGACAAGCCATTAGGGATCAACAACGAGAGGCTGAGACAGAACATCAATTCCATTGGCAACAAGTGATTGGCGATATTGAGCAACAAATCGCGCAAGTTGATCTGAACATTCAGCAAGCAAAACAAAATGCAAAAAATGACAAGCAGCAGTGTGAGCAGTGGCGAGCCAATGAGCTGGAGAACCGAGGTGTTGATGTTGACGAAATCGGCGACTTGCAGAAGAAGATAAAACAGCTAAAGGTTGATATCCAAACAACCGACACGAATAGGCATAAAGTTAAAGATTATGAGCACTGGTATAAAACTATTTTCATGGGCCATAAAGTAACTTGGCAGAAAGGATTAGCAAAAGCGAACAGTGTTGTTACCCAGTCAGAGCGTGATTTACATACTCAAAGTGCTGAGTACAAACAGCATCGTCAAACATTTAAAGACCGACAAAGTGAACTAGAAACAACCTTAAAAGTAGCTAAGGAACAACAATCTGAGGTACAGACGGTTAATCGCTTATTAAATAAAGTGAGCTTACCACCGACTGACTTTGCAGGTGAGCCTGGTTCTGAAACGGTGAATATTGGACAACGATTATCGGAAGCTCAGGAGTTATTGCAAAACAGAGAACGTTTGTTGGAAGATATTAAGGATCATGTTGATCATTTCGATAAACTCATCGCAGCTCAGGCAGGTACAGGGTTATCTGATACCTGGGAGCGTTCAAGGGAGGATTGTGCCACAATCAATGAGCAAGGGATTCGGAGTATTGATCACCGGAGGTTGGTGAGCCACCTTGCGCGATTACTCAATGAAATTGTTCCGCAAAAGTTGCACGGATTGCGAGAGCAAGGGCGGATTTTTGGTGCCGATCTAACCCAGTTTTACAATGTGCTTGAAGATATTGATAAACGTATCTCGACTCAGAGTCGCAGAATTAGTAAAGAAGTTGATGACGAACTGTTTTTAGAAGGTGTATCCGAATCTGCTGTGAAGATAAGATCGCGCATTAGTGAGTTAGAGTTTTGGCCGGAACTAGCACAATTCAATACGCTTTATAAAGAGTGGGTTGACTCAGGGGCTAATGAATTGCCTGACGACGAGTATGCTCAAAGTATTAGGCGTGTGCTTGATATTCTAGGGCGAGCAGCCTTATCGGGTGGTATCAGTAAGTTACTCGATATCGAGCTTCACTTAAAAGAGGGGAATAGCCATCTCATTATTAAAACTGACCGTCAGCTTAATGAGTCATCTAGTCATGGTATGGCCTATCTTATTTTATGTAAGTTCCTTTTAGCGTTTACGCGATTGCTGCGAGGAGATGGTAATGCCACTGTTCATTGGCCAATAGATGAATTGGGGACATTGCACCAAAGCAATGTGAAGAAGATCTTCGATGCGTGCCAGAATAATAATATTTCGGTGGTAGGGGCTTTTCCAAATCCCGAGTCTGAAGTGTTGTCTTTATTTGATAATCGCTATCTGATTGATAAAACGACACGAAAACTGCAAGTTGTGCAGCCCAAAGTGAGTGCTATCTCTGCACGGTTAAAGCAACGAGCGGCCAAAACCGAAGGAGCTGAAGCATGATTACTGAACAAGGACGAATATTAGAGGCGTTGTTGTCTGGCACTTTTATCTGTCAAATCAGTGATGAAGATGCTTGGCGTTTTCTGAAAATATCTGGCAATGCAGAAAAAATCGAAAGTCATCTTACGATGTTAAATCGCACGTTAGCTACTTGTGCCGAAGGTGATGTTTTCTTCGCTGCTTACCAAACACTCGGAAACTCCGAGCGCAAGGTTCTGGCTACTCAGTTTCAAGAAATATCGAGTAACTTGCTTCCTCTAGTTGAGTGGTTGGTGCTTGTTCAACAGGCTAACGGCAGTGACGTGCCTATTACACAAAGTAGTGCAATTCGTTTGAATGAGCTGCAGTCGATCATAGAAGATACACCGGCCTTTTCAGAACAGCTGGCGAAAATATCGCATTATCGCTTTTTTGGCTCAACGAGTGTTTCAAGTGATGGGCAAATCAAGCAAGTTTTTAAGCGTTTAACGGACTTAGGTTATTTGCTAAAGCCTAACCCCGAGAAGCAAATTTACTTAGCGACAGGTAAGGTTGAATATTTATACGATGTCCTGAAGTTTATTGATGAAACAGAGGCCTTATCACTGTCGGAGCAAGCCGAAAATGCTGTTCAGCAAGGTAGTTTGTTATGAACCAAAATATTCGTCATGCAGGCGTTAAGTTTCTTAACACACTGAGTCGACATGCAGATTTGATCATGCAGGTGTATCTATCGGGTGCAATAGATGCCAGTAAACAAGACTCTAGTGTTGTCGAAACTTTAGTGCAAGCTGGTATTTTATGGCGCCCTGAGGCTGAGTCTGAATTGCGATTAAAGCAGGCTATTCGGGTGATGTTAGAAGGTAACCTACATGATGACAGGAATCGTCAGATTGATGCCAATATTGGGTCTTCTTTAGCCAGCCTTAAAACGTTGACACAACACTATAAAGAAGCCATGCATCATGCGAGGTATGTTGAATCAGAAACTTACATGACGGACTTGAGTCAGCATGTTTATGCCTTAACTGAATCTCTAGCGAATAGCGTTAGAGTGTTATTCAGCCGTATTAACAATGAGTTTGGTTATGTGTCTTCTATCGATGCCAAAATCCGTGAAAATCAATTGGCCCAAGACCAAGTGTCTGAACTATTAAAGCAGCTGGAAATGTTCCAATTCGATGAGCTGAGTGAGCTGGCAGGTAGCAATCGTGAACTTAGACACCTGTTAGTTGTGACGTTACAACAGAGCTTTTCGAAAGTGACACAAGAATTGTCAATTGTACAAGCGAGGTTACTCAGCTTGTTAGGGCGATTCAGAGAATTCCGAGGGCGTACGCGGTTGCTAAAAGGTTTTATGTTGCATATGGAGCAAAAACCAGACTTTACTTTGCCGGATTATAGTCAACTCACTCAGGCACCATTATTATTTAATCAAGCTAAACCAGTTATAAAAGCAGCTTCTGCTGATGTCCGTCGTATTGAGCACGAATCCGTCATGCAGGAGCTGGTTGGCACGATCAAAGCTCTAAATCGTGTGCGACCCATAGACTCGAAGGAACGAGCTGCTATTAACATCGACGTCTCTGAGCAAACATCTGTTGTCTTCAAAGAAGACAAATTAAAGCAAGCAGTCGAGAACTACTTTTGTGACGTTATTGATAGTGGACAACGCATAACTGCACTTGAATATCAACGACAAAACAACTTACCTTTTGATCCTGAAGCATGGATTTATCAAGTCATTGGCGGGTATCAAGGGCTTACGGCAGAAGAGCAAAGTTACTTTGCTCTAGAGGCAACAGGTGAAGATGATCCTGTGTACACCGGGAACTATATTATTCATGATGTGGAGCTAGGGTTACGCTAATAGAATTTGCACTAAGAGTTGTTGTAGTCAGTAAATTTCTCTTTACAAATCCTAACGATAAGTAGTGATTTATGTTAGCTATCCATAGCGTAGCTCTTGTTTTCACATGCTAATGTTAGCTTTTATTGACGCTTACTTGTCGAATGCGTTAACCAATTCATTCTCAACTTAGGAGGCTGCTCGTGCCGACTGATAGTAATTATGCAAGTCCTGAAGATTATCTAACGCAATTTATGCAAGGGTTAGTTCAACGCAACCCAGGTGAACTTGAGTTTCATCAAGCGGTAAAAGAAGTTGCTGAAAGTATTATTCCATTTATTTTTGAGAATAAGAAATACCTAGACAACCGTATTCTGGAGAGAATGACAGAGCCTGATCGTAGCTTATTGTTCCGTGTGTGCTGGGAAGATGATAGTGGCAATATTCAAGTCAACCGAGGCTATCGAGTGCAGTTCAACAACGCCATTGGCCCTTACAAAGGGGGATTGCGATTCCATCCTTCGGTTAATTTAAGCATCATCAAGTTTTTAGGCTTTGAACAACAGTTCAAAAACAGCTTAACAACATTGCCTATGGGGGCAGGTAAAGGTGGTAGTGACTTTGATCCCAAAGGTAAATCTGATCGTGAAATTATGCGTTTTTGCCAAGCCTTTATGACAGAACTTTCAAAGCATATCGGTGAGAACCTTGATGTGCCAGCAGGTGATATTGGTGTTGGCGGTCGTGAAATTGGTTACATGTACGGTCAATTCAAACGCATTAAAGACAATTTCGTAGGTGTGTTGACGGGTAAAGGCATTGCCTTTGGCGGCAGTATGATACGTACCGAAGCAACAGGCTATGGCACTGTTTATTTCACGGAGAACATGCTTAATCATATTGACAATAGTGTTAAAGGTAAGCGGTGTGTTATTTCTGGTTCTGGTAATGTAGCGCAATACGCAGCAAAGAAAATTAATGAACTTGGTGGCACCGTTGTGGCCATGAGTGATTCGAGCGGCTATGTTTTTGACGAGACAGGCATTAATGAAGAAAAGCTTAACTACATTATTGATTTAAAAACTAATCAACGCGGACGTATTAGTGCTTATGCTGATAAGTTCGATTCTGCGTCATTTCACGCAAATAAGCGCCCTTGGGAAGTAAAATGTGATCTTGCATTCCCTTGTGCAACGCAAAATGAACTTGAGCTAGATGATGCCAAAGTATTGGTGGCCAATGGTGTTATCGCTGTCGCTGAAGGAGCTAACATGCCATCGACGATCGAGGCGGTGCATTATCTACAACAGCAAGGTGTTATGTTTGCTCCGGCAAAAGCGGCAAATGCAGGCGGTGTAGCTATTTCTGGTTTAGAAATGACACAGAATAGCTTACGTTTGTCTTGGTCGAGTATAGAGGTAGACGACCGTTTGCAAGGCATTATGCGTTCTATCCATAAACAATGCGTAAAATATGGTACTGAAGGCGATACGGTTAACTATTTGAAAGGGGCTAATATAGCCGGCTTTGTTAAGGTTGCCGATGCGATGGTGGCTTACGGCGTTTCTTAAAAAAGTACTTACTGATAATGTATGCGCTAATCACGCATACATTATTTTTCTGTACGAAAGTAAAAACCCTCAAACCACGGCGTCCATGTTTTCCCCTTATCTATGGATTCTTCAAAAAATTGCCTAACACCCCCTTCCTTGACTGGCGTCCAAGTGCCACGGAAAGTCCTTATCGGGTTCTCTTTAGCGTTGATATAAAAAATCTCTCCAGTTAAGACCATTGAGCTGTTTTCTATACCGCCTTCAATATTAATGACCGTGCCGTCGGCCGACACCCAATGTTGAACCCACTTATCTTTAGTGCCATCGTAGTAATTCATGCTGGTTCCGGTGGAACCTTGAGAGCCTTGCCATTCCTCGATGACTAAACAGCCGTTTTGTGCTTTTTTAATGCGGTTCTTACCATAAAGAGGCGTTGTTTTGTCGATATCGCCATAGACATCCCAATGCCCCAACCAGAAGTCAAATGCCGCATATTGTGCTAGGTGGTGACATGAGGGGGTTTTCGATGTTGCCGCTTGGTTTTGTGGTAGGGTTAGTGGGCTGATAATCATTAAGCCAATGACAAAGAGCGATTTCATATGTAGGGCCTCCAAATGCGTATTTTCGCCAACTTAGCTCATAGTTTTTATCTTGACTAAACGTTATGATAAAAAGTCACCATTAACAGGGCCATTAGTAAGCTCAATTCTCTTTCAAAGTCTAAGGTAATTATGAAAGCACTTTACGTTTTTTGTGCTCTGTTTGTCGTCGTAAGTTGTTACTCCATCGCAAGTTCAGAGGCAAAAGAGCTATCGGATGATGATATTAAACATCAAGTTCAGTTAGAATTTCGAGGGCTAGCGGCTGCTATTAAAAGGTTGGATGCAAAAGTGTACTTTTCGTATTTTGACGCAGAAAAATTCTCTGGACTCAATGTTGACGGAACTAACCTAACGTCGCTCGATAGCTTAAAAGCAATCGTAGAACCCGGCTTTACTTTTGTAGAAAAAATTGAGTCGTTAGAGTTTCCTCATGTCCAAATTACCGTTATTGATGGCAATACAGTTGTTCTGGTGAATGAATATAGACAGCAAACATTACTTAAAAACGGTTCGCGCATAAATGAATCCGGCGGTGGAACACAGGTTTGGTCAAAATCTAGTGGTCAATGGAAACTTGTCAGTGTCTCAGCAAGTGTTAAACCAACCAAGGGAAACGAATGACAAATATTAATATTCAATATTTTAAGTCAGCTTATGGAGAACTCATTTTAGGTTCATACGATCAAGCTCTATGCTTGTGTGATTGGCGATACCGTACAAGACGAGAAACTGTCGATAGGAGAATTCAAAAGGGACTTGGGGCTGAATATGTTGAAAGAGACGATGACTTACTGCAAATGACGCGAGAACAATTGGAACAGTATTTTGCGGGAGATAGGCAACAGTTTGATTTGCCGCTGAAGACCGTTGGTACAGTGTTTCAACATAGTGTTTGGGATGCACTAATAGCGATACCTTTTGGTGAAACATACTCCTACTTACAGCTGGCCAAAGCTATTGGCAATATGAGTGCTGTCCGAGCAGTGGCTAATGCTAACGGAGCGAATGCGCTGTCTATTTTTATTCCTTGTCATCGTATTATTGGCAGTGATGGCAAATTAGTTGGGTATGCTGGTGGTATGGATTCTAAAAAGCGTTTATTGAAGCTGGAGCAAGGTGGTAACTAATATGCTAGACATGCGACCCAACTGTGAATGTTGTGACAAAGACTTGCCGGCGAATTCATCGAACGCGTTTATCTGCACTTTTGAATGCACATTTTGTGCAGATTGTGTCACCAATAACCTTAAGCATATTTGCCCTAATTGTGGTGGAAATTTGGTGGTCAGGCCGTCAAGATCTTTAGCACATTTAGAGAAATATCCTGCTTCAACTAAGCGAGTTTTGAAGTCAGAAGGATGTTCTCACATAAACAACTCATGTATATCAAGGCAGTAGTGAGTTTAATGCAGATCAGGCTCAACTGTATCAAGCAACATTCAGATCATAGAGTTTGTTGTTTGAGTGGACATTAAATTATTGGTTGTTCGTTTAACCTCCTCAACGATATCAGGTAAGCTAAAACTGATTGACTATACTTTGTAATATGAGCAACTTTGCAAGGTATGAGAAAACAAAATATTGGGTACATTGAGAAATGTTTTTGAATCCAGCACCTATAAAAGACCTTATTACTTTCGACGATTTCGCTAAGTTGGATATTCGAGTTGGCAGAATTACTCTGGTTTCAGAAGTGAAAAAGTCAGACAAATTAATGAAACTAACAGTCGATTTTGGTGACCACTCTCGCTCAATACTTGCGGGCATTAAGCAAGAACGGAAAGATCCTCGTGAAATAGAAGGCAAGCAAGCATTGTTCGTTGTGAACCTGCCAGAAAGGAAAATGGCGGGTGAATTATCTCAAGGTATGCTATTTGATATTGGGTATGAAGATAAACTTACCCCTTGTTTAGCTGTGCCTGAAATCGAATTACCTAATGGAAGCCGAGCAGGGTAAAGCTTCAAATTGGTTGCTCAAAACCGCCTGTTAGATTGGCTGTGAGTTGCTACCTTTAATGTCTGTTCCATGGCTTTTGCCCAAACGTCGTATTGTTCTGCATTAATGTGTAAGAAGTCTTCTGCAACGTCTTTGGTGAGTTCGCCATTTTCGTTTAGGAATTTATGATTTATATCCAGCCAGTGAATTTGTTTATTGCCTGCAAGAGGCTCTATTAAATTGTTGGTTTTGCTCGTTATCTTTCTTAGGGGATCATCAGGAAATTGACCTCGTGGAAAGATTGCCAATAAGATGATATGAGCGTCGGGTTGTTTCTCTTGTATTCTTGCTAATATTGCCTTTACACCGAGGAATGTATCATGAGGATCCTCTTTTCTATGGCCAGCATTGTTGGTGCCTATCATAAGAATGATAATATTAGGGCTTATGTTGTCTAGCTCACCCTGTTCAATTCGCCATAAAACGTGTTCAGTGCAATCACCGTTGAAACCTAAATTAAGCGCGTTAAGTGGTTGAAAATAAGCTTGCCATGCTTTTAGCCCTAACCCTTCCCATCCTTGTGTGATGGAGTCACCGATAAATACAACCTCTGATGAAGCATTGAGCTTTGCTGCTTCAATTAATTTTAGTTCATGTCGCTCTAACCACCAAGTGTGAGGGTAGTCTCTATTTTGTACGCAAGCTTGAACAGACAAAGGTCGAGCAGCAGGCTTGGAATTTTTTGATAATTTTGAATGGTCGATAAGAAATATAAAAGGTTATAAGGTGATGATAAGAATCACTATATAACCTTTGTTAATGGGAGTAAAAGTAAAGGCTCTCGTGTTGGATTTAATCGTTCAGGGCATGGCTTTCATGAAGTTATTGAACTTGTCCTGACCGCGAACCACCCATGTAGGAGTTGCTTCACCTTGCCCTGCTTCGGATAAGCTATCGTATTTTGCGACAACTTGAGCAAGTATCGATTCCTGTTCCTTATCTATATCGACAAAAAATACATGTTTACCTTGTGATAGCAGCTTTTGGAACCGCTTGAACTGATGATTAGGAATTTGTATACCAATCAACCCACCTTCCCAAGTACAGAAGCCTAAAACTACAATAGCTAGAAAGATGAATGGGAGCCATCCAACGACCGTATCTGTCCAGTTCATGAAGTAGGCAAAAGCCAAAACTATAGCCGCACCGATTGCACCAATGACAGCACCAAGTTCAGTTGAACGGACAACGTCTTGTTTTAGTACCGGCTCAATGGCATGTAAATGATGCTTCTCAACCTCAGCATCTTTCTCACTTAATACATGTATTTGGGGCGCAGTTATCCCATTATTTATAAGTTCTTTTTCTATGACTTCCAGATCATTCAGGTTATCACTGATGTAATAATATCTATGCATATTCAGTTCCTCCTATGAATAAAACGGTAAGCAGGGTTATTTTGATCAAAAAATAACCAGCTAAATTTGAGTATAGCAGGGTTTGTGAGTTGTATGTTAGTTATAATAAAAATGTTAATTTTATGTTAATTGGTCGGGCTTGCTATTACCGTTCTAAGTTGAAGCATGGATACCTTCCTAAATTCAATTAGCCTTGAATATGACTTCTTCGAATTGAGGGTTTGGTGTGAGAACCTGTATTTTGACAATATCCGTTAAGTTGATTTTCACCAAGCCTTGTTCAGTCTCTAGATGGAGCCATTCCAGCTTATTGCGGGTGCTTAGATCTTTGGCGATACCAGTAAGAGTCTCTGAATCTGTTGTAACAGCTAATTGATAAAAAAAAGTGCAAGCTGCCTCTAAATAGTCGTGATGATGGCAATTGAGTATATTTTCAGACATGGTGCTTTCTCAAAGTTAAGTTGTGATTGGTATAAATCAAGACAAAACGGTAATCTAACTTAAAGTCACTTATCAGAATATGTCTGTTTTGAATTATATTTCTCATATACAGCTTGCTTATCATACTCAAACTAGCTTAGTCGGTGCATTTTTAGGCGATTTTGTTAAAGGGAGTGACTTGAACGAGTATACCGGCGCTGAGCGTCTTGGCATTTTATTACATCGGAAGGTTGATTCTTTCACCGATCAACATGCTGAGTTGAGTGTCGCTAAGACCTTGTTCCCTAAACATTTAAGGCGTTATTCGGGCATCGCATTAGACATCTATTTTGATCATTTACTGATGTCTAACTGGTCAAGGTTTTCATCTTTCGATATTTCTAACTTATTCAACAATTTTTACCAAGAACTAGAACATGCAAATTATGAATCGAATGGGCGATATACTCGAGTTAAGAGGACTTTAATACGGCAGCAATGGTTATCAAACTATCAAGAAGAGGTTGCGTGTTTGGATGCGATGAGAAGTATTGAAAGTCGTTTTAAGCATTCTGCAGTGTTTGCAGAGGACGCCTATACCATAATGACAAAAAATAGGACGTTGTTAGAAGATTGCTTTAGTTCGTTTTACCCTTCACTAATGAGAGCTTCAGAGGATATGTCGGATCATTTGAAGGAGAGGTTGCTCACAACCGAGCTATGAGCAACCTATGCTTAATTAGTTATTGAGTGTATCGAAGATGTGTCCCGATATACTCTTGCTACTACCGTTTCGTAATGAACGTACGCGTCTGCCAAAAGCAAAAAACCGTCGACGTGTTTCATCGTCAAAATCAACACGAACACCGTTGAACGTTGTATCGTTAATCACTGTAGCGTATATACCACCATTGGTGGCGTTGCTTCTCATGTCATTATGACCAGTTCTTTCTGCCATAATGATAGGGAAGTGATTGAAAATAAATGAAGACGGTCCGTTAGCACTGGTTAGAATACCGTTATTGGTTATGCTTCGGCTACATGAGTCGTAACTTCCTTTTCTAAGCGCGCCGCAGGCACTATGAAGGGGGACAACGCTGTCGTCAGAACCTAAGATGAAAGGTTTAGTTGCACTTAAAAATTCGCTACCTGTCCCTGCAAAACGTAGTCTAGGGTAAGGTTGATTAGATTGCGCTATATTGCGTGCAGCAGCAGGTCTAAGGTCATTCACTACACCTAAATTCTGTCCGCTTACATCAAAACCAACGAACAGACCGACAATGCCGCGAGTTGCTGCGTTGATCAAGCCACCACCTTCGGCAACACTAATGGCTAGATCGGCAAGTTCTGTACCTCCGCCTGCACCAGCAAGGTCAATCACTGCCAGCACTTTAACGCGGTTACGGTCGATGCCCCATTGTCCAAGACGAGAAAGCGCATCACGCAAAACAAGATCACCAGTAGAATGCGTAACCCAAATGCAGCCGCTGGCGCATTGCCCTGTTGCTTCTAATCGCTCAAAGTGCCTTCTAAATTGATCTTTAATACCACCGCTGACGCGTTGAGATGTTGACCAAAAATGATGAATGTCACCTCGTGCTGTCCAGAAATCACCGAAATAGCCCCGAGATCTCTCAAGCATATCGGCGTCACTGGTGAGTGGACTTTGTAAATCATCAAACTGTAATCCGTGTACCAGTATCACAGGTTTCCCTGCAATGGTTGCGTGTGCATTGACGCTGAGCAACATGAGTACTGTAATAAATATTATTTTAATTTTCATACTTTCCTCTTTGTGTTTATGTGTTTTGTTACATCGGTTAAGCACAATAATGTGCGAATTTTACTGCTGGTGATTTTTTATTGTTACTGTCCGCTATCTAGAGCACCTAGATTTAACAAGAATTCTGCTCGTTCTTGTGCCAGAGAATCTTGGTGAGGTTCATCAACATATTGGCTAAACGGGAAACCGGAGAAAACGTATTGCTCTTCATTACTTGCGCCAGAAGTATCGAATTGCTCACCTTGTTCAGCACCTCGATAAATATTAAAACTACGTATAACGTAGGGACCTTCTGAGCCGCCAGCTTTAAGCGCTTGAATATGGGCTTGCAGAACGAGTTGATCTCTCCCTTTGCGCATTTTCCCTTCTTGTTGGAGTGCTATGAGTGGTTTGTTGGTTCTCTGATCTTGCAGTACTGCTGTAACGAAGTAATAGCCTTTTTGTGATACGTCAAAATTAAGCGGGATATCTAAATTGGGCCCGTTAGGTCGTACATCTCCTATATTAACTAGCTTGGCAGATGCTTCGTTATACCTAAAGCTTAACGTGGTAAATAACGGCTCGTTATCGACATTGACTGTAATCTCGATCAACATTTCTGGTGAAAACGTATCGTCAGAGAGTGATGAGGTATCGAAAGCGCCTAGGAATTGTGCGTTGCTACCTTGAGTGGAGGAAAGGCTAATAGGAATCGGCGCTTTATTTCTATCTGCGGGATTAATAATTCGTGCTTCGGGAGAAATAAAGCTATCGCCTACGGCTCCTGCTAGTTTTAATTGGAGCTTAATGGTTTCCCCATCGAAGTATTGGAACTTGTCGGTTGCTGCTGACAGATCAACCGTCCCATTCTCTGTCGAAAAAGGTGTGGTGGTTTCAGTTTCTTCGAATGGTTTTGGGTCGCGAACACTATCTGGGTTGGTAATGGGCTGAGAACCAATCGGGTATTGTGCTGTCTGGCTATACTGATAAGCGATGTTAACAATTTGAGCTTTAAAGTTTTCATCCGCAAGCAGGTTTTCAGAAGTGTCGTCTAACTCAGGGGCATCATTTTCTGTTTTTGACTTTTGCTCCCGACTTTTATGGATAGGATCTACCGGAATAGATTTGACAACAGGAGCTGAACGCACGGCGGTTGATTTGGGTGCTACAACTAATGCTTCATCGTCGGACATTAACCAACCAATAATCACTACGATAGCAATGACACTAAGGACAATCAGTATATTTTTACTCATCAGGCTTGTACACCTATGAGAGGACACAGATCAAATAGCATGGTTTAGCTCTTTTTATTAAGTTATGGCTAAATTTTCGGTCATCAGACCACTGACATCGGATGACTATATACTATTAAATATCAGATGTTAATAGTTTGTTTTAACTGTGATTGAATTGTAAATAGTGGTTGTTATTTTAACCGGTGTTTGTTTTTATCTATTATGTATTAATCCTCCCAAACGATTTCGCGGAAGTGCTTTCTGCACATGGATTCGTAACTGTCATTCCCACCCACTTGTACTTGCTCTCCGGATTTTACTGGCTTTCCATACTGATCGAGGCGAACAACAAAGTTAGCTTTGCGGCCACAATGACAAACGGTTTTTAGCTCGAACAGTTTGTCTGCCCATGCAAGTAAGTAATGGCTGCCCTCGAATGTTTCCCCTTGGAAATCTGTTCGTAACCCGTAAGCCAATACAGGAATGTTTAACTGATCAACAACATTGGTAAGTTGGTTTACTTGCTGACGTGTCAAAAATTGTGACTCATCGACAAAAATGCAGTTAATTTTACCTTGCCTATCTAAGTTGGCTATTTCTCCAAATAAATTGGTTTCTGAGGTAAACAAGTGTGCATCGGACTGCAAACCTATTCGGGATGACACTTTACCAATGCCATAGCGGTCGTCGAAAGCAGCTGTAAATATTTCTGCTCTCATTCCGCGTTCTTTATAGTTATATGCTGACTGGAGTAGTGATGTTGACTTCCCAGCGTTCATTGCTGAGTAGTAAAAATAGAGCTGGGCCACTTATTCTTCCTTCATATTGTTTATTAATGGGAGGTCGAAATTATCGGTTATGAATCCGAATGTCACCTCTAACCACTTATTGTGTGAGGATATCGTATCTACAGCCGATAATGATGTTAGTACTATAAGGTAGTTTATTTTATACGGCTTTATAGGTATCAAGATGTTCAATTGAGGTGATACGAACTATAGTATGTCTCATAGTAAGTTTATAGAAACTAAGGTATTTGTATACTTAATGCATTGTACTCAGGAAAAAACGTGACATGAAGAAAATGTGGCTTGAATGGGTGTTAAGAAAACCATGGGTAACTTTGCTAGTAGGGATACTACTGGTTGTTGCTAGTGGTTTTGGTGCAAAGAGCCTCTATTTTAGGGGGGACTACCTGATCTACTTTGAGGATGATAACCCTCAAAAGCTTGAGTTTCAGGAAATGCAGAACGTTTTCACGAAAACGGAAAATGCAGACATCATCGTTGCACCAAAATCTGGTGATGTATTCAATGCAACAAGCCTAAGACTAATTGCAGAGATGACAGAAGACTCTTGGCAGATACCACGATCAACGCGTGTGGATTCAATCAGTAATTTTCAGCATACCTGGTCTGAATATGACGACATGATAGTCGAAGATTTAATTCTGGAACCTGATTTGATTGACGATGAGCTCGTAGAGCGCGTAAAAAGTGTCGCATTGGCGGAGCCTAATTTAGTTAATCGGCTGATTTCGAAAGCTGGTGATGTCAGTGTGATTTCCATTACTGTCAATATGCCAGAAGGCGATCAAACAGAAGCGGTAGTGGAGATTGCCGATGCTGTTAGATTGATGGTAGATGACTATAAAAAACGATACCCCGATCATGATTTCTATCTTACGGGGGTCGTATTTCTGAGCGATGCCTTTAATACAGAAGCACAGAATGACGCTAGTACTTTAGTACCTCTCATGTTCGTTGCGATATTAGCGATATTGTGGATATTGCTGAGATCTTTCATTAGCACGTTAGTCACGCTGTTAATTATAGTGACTTCGATTGTTACCACTATGGGGATTGGTGGATGGATGGGCATCTTTCTGAGTACAGCGACAGTGAATGTCCCTACTATTGTTATGACGCTAGCTGTCGCTGATTGTGTTCATGTTATTTCTTCAGCAATTTTTAGATTACGGCAAGGTGATGACAAATATGACGCGTTGTATTTCAGTATGGAGGTCAATGTGCTTCCGATTTTCATTACGAGTATTACCACCGCGATTGGTTTTTTGACACTCAACTTTTCAGAAGTGCCTATATTAGCTGACTTGGGTAATCTCACTGCAATTGGGGTTATGACAGCTTTTATCTTCGCTATTACAATATTGCCTGCTCTGTTGACTTTGATGCCTTTTAAAATCCCTAAAGAAACCAAGGCTAGTGGGCGAATGGAACGCTTTTCTGAATGGGTTATTCAGCGACATAGAATGTTAATTTTTCTGACTACTGCGATGAGTTTGGCAGCGGTCAGCTTGGTGCCCAGCAATCAGTTAAATGACATCCCTATGGAATACTTCAGTGATGATGTGAAATTGAGGCAAGCGGTTGATTTTCAATCTGATAAAATAAGTGGCATGTCAGCCATTAATTTTGCGCTGTTTACTCATGAAACGTCAGGTTTGAATAAACCAAGTGTTATTGCTCATGTTCATCAGTTTAGTGAATGGCTGAGGTTACAACCTGAAGTCGATCATGTTGCGACTATCACTGATACTTTTAAACGCTTAAACAAAAATATGCATTCTGATGATGCTTCTTATTACCGCTTGCCGGATGATCAAGAATTAGCCGCGCAGTATATGCTGTTGTATGAATTATCACTGCCTTACGGTCTCGACCTTAATAACCAGCTTGATATTGATAAATCAGCGACTCGGCTCATCGTTACGATGCAAAATCTAGGTAGTAACGAATTTACTGAGTTCGAGCGTAGAGCGTTTAATTGGATTGAGCAAAATACCACAGGGCTTGAAATGAAAGCTGGTAGTCCAAGTTTAATGTATGCCCATGTTGGTGAGTCAAATATGAGTAGCATGATACAAGGGACGCTTGTCGCATTAGCGTTGATTTCAGGGTTATTAATTTTTGCCTTAAAATCATGGCGCTTAGGACTTTTTAGCTTATTACCAAATCTATTGCCAGCAGGTATTGGGTTCGGCATATGGGCTTTATACTCAGGGCAAGTTAATTTAGGCCTCTCTGTTGTGTTGAGTGTGGTGCTTGGGATTATAGTCGATGACACAGTTCATTTTTTGAGTAAATATCAACATGCCAGAGTTATGGGGAAATCTGCTGAGGATTCTGTGCGGTATGCCTTCACACTTGTTGGCAGAGCACTATGTATTACCACTGTGGTGTTAAGTATTGGTTTTGGTGTGTTAGCCATGTCTTCTTTTGCATTAAATGCGCATATGGGCCTACTTACCGCTATTATTATTATTGTTGCTCTGGCAATTGATTTGTTATTTTTACCGGCTTTCTTAATCATTTTTGATAAGAAGGCATATACCGCTTTACCTGAGGAAGGACTAAATAATGCGTAAAATGTTGACTATAGGTTTGATGTTAAGTCATTTAGCTTTCATACCTGCTGCATTTGCCGATGCTGAAAAGGGGCTGCAAATCGCTCAGGAAAGAAAGGCTCGTGATATCGGTTGGGGAGATTCGCAGTCGAACTCCAGTATGATTCTGCGTAACTCACAAGGTCAAGAAACCGAACGCAAAATTCGGGTCAAGAACTTAGAAGTATTGGATGATGGTGATAAAGGCCTAACGATATTTGACCAGCCTCGGGATGTGAAAGGGTCTGCGTTCCTTAATTTCTCTCATGCCATCAAACCCGATGAGCAATGGATTTATTTACCCGCATTAAAGCGTGTTAAACGCATATCGTCGAGAAACAAGTCAGGGCCTTTTATGGGGAGTGAGTTTGCTTACGAGGATCTGAGTTCTTTTGAATTAGAAAAGTTTAGTTTTAGCTATTTACGCGACGAAACTATTGATGGGGTAGACATGTTTGTTTTAGAACAAACCCCCACGGACAAATATTCAGGTTATACAAAACAAGTTGTTTGGGTTGATAAAGAACACTATCGCGCTTTTAAAATAGAGTATTACGATCGCAAAAATGCTTTATTGAAAACGTTATTGTTGAAGGATTTTAAGTTGTACAAGGATAAGTATTGGCGCCCAATGCTCTCACAAATGGAAAATCATCAGAATGGTAAGAGTACGGATTTAGTTGTTCATAGTATTGAGTTTGATACAGGGTTAAACGAAAAAGACTTTAATCAGGCAACGCTAAAACGTGCCCGTTAGTTGATAAAAGAGTCATGTTTTCTGGTTAGAAGACGATGATCTGTATTGTATTATTTGTAAAGTATTAGGGTGTCAGTGAATACAAAGTTTCTTATTGGTCTAACCGCATCTGTAGTGAGCGTAATCAACGTCAGTGAAGTTGATGCCCGCCCTGAGATATCAGGTACATCAGGTCTTGAACAACGCTATTTCTTTCAGGAATCTTTGTTTCGGGAATCTTTTAGTGGGCAATTGTCATTGTATGCAGAGCCTGAATTTTATTGGGACTTGAATGATGGTAGTGACAGTTTAGTTATCAAACCTTTTGTTCGTCTTGATCAACGCGATGACGAGCGTACGCATGCCGATATCCGAGAGTTTTTATGGACGCATGCAAGCGATGACTGGGAATTGAAAGCGGGTATAGGCAAGGTATTTTGGGGACAAGTAGAGTCATTGCATTTGGTTGATATCATAAACCAGACTGACTTTGTTGAGACTATAGATACGGAAGACAAGTTAGGACAACCGCTGATTAGTTTCTCACTCATTAAGAGTTGGGGAACGACTTCCTTTTTTGTATTGCCTTATTTTAGAGAAAGAACCTTTGCCGGTAGTGACGGTCGTTTTCGGTTGCCGCTTGAATTGGATATTGACAATCCCCTTTATGAATCGAGTGACGAAGAACGCCATGTCGATTGGGCTGTTCGTTGGGAGCACACATTGGGTGCTTGGGATGTCGGTTTATCTTATTTTGATGGTACAGCTCGGGAACCACTATTCGTTCAAGAAGTGAGAGTCGATAATACAGGTAATCCAGAGGCCTTTTTAAGACCGTTTTATCCACAAATACAACAGATTGGAGTCGACTTGTTAGCCGTTGTAGGCTCTTGGTTAATCAAGTTTGAAGGGATTCAGCGAGACCAACTAGATGAAAGCTTTATTGCTGTTGTTGGTGGCTTTGAATATACCAGTGTTGGAGTGTTTGACACTCAGTACGATATTGGTTGGTTAGTGGAATATCAATACGATGAACGTGGTGAATTGGCCACAACAACTGGGCAAAACGATGTATTGCTGGGAACGCGATTCGTGCTCAACGATATTGATGGTACTGAGTTTTTGTTAGGGTACGTGCAAGATTTGGATTATTCAGACAGTCGGTCATTGTTTGTTGAAGCGTCGAGTCGTATTAATGATAGTTGGAAATGGCGAATTGAAAGCTTTTTGTTTTCGTCAAATGAACCAGATGATTTTGCCTTTTTCTTTCGGCGAGATGACTACCTGCAATTCAGTGTTGAACACTTCTTCTAATGTATCCCGACTTCATGTTAATTGTGTATGAGGGAGGAAGCTACTGGCTAGCAGCTTGATAGAATACGATCCCCATCATGATTGGGCAGCAATATTTTAAATAGTAGCTGAGCCATTTTTGAGCCACAGTCTCGCTGGGCAGATGCTCCCCTCTATTCCACAACCAACCAATGACAATAAAATAGAAAAGCCCCATTAGCGGTAACATAAAGTGCGTCAGCACGGTAATAACACTGCCGAATAGTAAGTCGAAATTTAGAACGATGATACCACTGAGTATCGCGACTAATAGGCTAATGGTGATAGTAGCTTTCTTTCTGGGGATATGACGTGACTCCGTTAAATAAGATACGGGCACCTCTGTACTAGAAATAGTGCTAGTTATAGACGCAATGGTGAGTAAGCTAAAAAAGGCAATTGCTAAGAGTTGCCCAACACCACCTAATGAATGGAATAATACAGGTAATACATCGAATATCAGCTGTGAGCGGCCGATTAGTTCGCCGTTTTGTGTTATTTCAGCCCCTGCACTCTGTGCCGCATATAGAGCGGGGATGATGAGTAATCCTGCCAACAAAGCAACACAGGTATCTAGTGCAGCAATAGAGAATGTCAGCTTTCCTAAATGCTCTCCTTTCTTTAGGTAAGAGCCATAAATCATCATACCGCCGACACCGATAGAAAGTGAAAAGAAAGCCTGCCCCATAGCTGACAGTATCAGTTGTGGATTCCTTAACTGTGCAAAGTCGGGGGATATAAACTGATTTAATCCTTTAGTGGCTCCGGGTAGCTGCAGTACATAGATAATAAGGAAGAAGAGGATCACGAATAAGGTTGGCATTAGTCGCTTCGACCACTTTTCGATACCGTGTTTTACACCTGCCGTAATAATGGTTGCAGTGACCGCAACGATAAGTAAGGTAAATATCGCATTGCGACTAACACTTGATGTGCTTGCAAATTGTGCTATGCCATCTAAGCCTAGTGCATTAAAGATACTGGCAAGTGTATGAGCGAGCATCCACCCCGCCACAATCGAGTAAAAGCTTAACATCATCGTGGCAGCAACTAGATGAGTGTAGCCCGAAAACTTGCCTAAGCGCTCCCTCGGAGAGCATGCTTGAATCATGGCAACTACAGGGTTTTTACCTGCGTGATGGCCAATCATTAACTCAGCATAAAGCGCTGGAATGGCGAGCAATACAATAACCAATAGATAGACGAGTACAAATGCGCCACCCCCATGGTTTGCAGCTTGTGTTGGGAATCCCCATATATTGCCTAAGCCCACCGCAGACCCAGCAGCAGCTAAGACGAAGCCAATTCGAGTGGAGAACCTTTCGCGTTGAGCTATCAAATGCTACCCAACAATATGTTAATTAAGCCCAATTACTCAATGCCTAAGTGCTTAGCATGGAACATGAGGTGATCTTCCACAAAGCTGGCTACAAAAAAGAAGCCATGATCATAATCCGCGTGGTATCTAAATTGTGCGGGGTAATTTAGTTCATTGGCAATTGTTTCGAGCGGTTTAGTTAGGTGCTGAGAAGTTAAAAACTCATCTTTTTCACCTTGATCAACCAACATAGGCAATTGCAAATAACGGCCCTGTTGCCGGAGCACTTCACAAGCGTCATATTGCTCCCATGTGCTTTTGTCCTCTCCGAGGTAATGATGAAATGCTTTCTGTCCCCAGGGGCAGTTAATGGGATTAACGATAGGCGCCAAGGCTGAAATAGAACTGTATTGTTGAGTGTTGGTTAATCCGATTACAAGCGCTCCATGACCACCCATTGAGTGTCCACAAATGCCAGCTTTCTCAGAGACATTGAAATTGGCCTTAATGAGTTGAGGCAATTCGGATGATACATAGTCGTACATTCGGTAATGCTTATTCCAAGGTGCTTGCGTTGCATTGAGGTAAAAGCCTGCGCCAAGCCCGAAATCATAAGCGTTGTCAGGATCGTCTGGAACTTCCTCTCCTCTAGGGCTGGTATCTGGTGTGATGATGACCATCCCCAACTTCGCTGCCATGCGTTGCGCACCCGCTTTGGTCACAAAGTTTTGATCATCACAAGTTAACCCTGACAACCAATAGAGAACGGGTGACGGCTTTGATTGGCTGTAACTTGGAGGTAAGTATATCGAAAATGTCATACGACAGTTTAAGCTGGCAGCGTCGTGAGAATAGCGATGTTGCCAGCCATTAAATGAACGGTTGCTACTTTCTAATGTAATTGTTGACATAAAGCGACCAGCTTAATAATGAATAACAGAACGAATAGACTCACCTTGATGCATTAAATCAAATGCTTGATTAATGTCTTCAAGTGGCATGGTGTGCGTAATAAAGGTGTCTAGCTCAAATTCGCCTTTCATGTAACGGTCAACATATTCAGGTAATTGGCTTCTTCCTTTTACGCCTCCAAAAGCTGTGCCTCGCCATACCCGGCCTGTGACTAATTGGAAGGGGCGTGTGGTTATTTCTTGTCCGGCACCGGCAACACCAATGATAACGGATTCTCCCCAGCCTTTGTGGCAGCACTCAAGTGCTGAACGCATGACATTGACATTGCCGATACACTCGAAAGAGTAGTCGACCCCACCATCTGTCATTTCCGTAATGACCTCTTGAATAGGTTTATTATAGTCTTTGGGGTTAACACAGTCGGTAGCACCAAGCTGTTTAGCAATCTCGAACTTGTCTGTGTTGAGGTCAATAGCAATAATACGCCCTGCACCTGCGATGCGAGCACCGATAAGTACTGATAAACCGATACCTCCCATACCAAATACGGCGACTGTATCGCCAGGTTGAACTTTCGCTGTATTCATCACAGCACCTATCCCCGTTGTCACGCCGCAACCTAGCAAACACACCTTTTCTAAAGGAGCTGATTTGGGGATTTTGGCAACGGCAATCTCAGGAACAACCGTATGTTCTGCAAAAGTCGAGGTGCCCATATAGTGATAAATAGGTTTACCGTCAATAGAAAAACGAGATGTGCCATCAGGCATGAGGCCTTTACCTTGCGTTTCTCTAATAGCCTGACATAAGTTTGTTTTGCCAGATAAGCAGAACTTACACTGACCGCATTCAGGTGTATAAAGTGGGATGACGTGATCACCGACCTCTACAGATGTAACACCTTCACCTATAGCTTGAACAATACCAGCACCTTCATGCCCTAAAATAGCAGGAAAGATGCCTTCAGGATCTTCACCTGATAGCGTAAATGCATCGGTATGGCAAACACCGGTAGCGGTTAACTTAATGAGCACTTCACCGGCTTGTGGTGCTTGTAACGTCACTTCTTCTATTGTGAGGGGTTTGCCCGCTGCCCAAGCAACGGCGGCTTTAGTCGTGATTGTCTGACTCATTGACATGTTCCTAATAAACGTATTCTGTCCCGAGCCCATGCTATGTCGTCAATAGAATGTCCATTGACACAGATAGACTCGTCATTAAATTTTTGTTTCAGTTGTTTGATTGCCAACTCTTCCATGCGTAATTTCCATTCGCCAGTAGCTGGTAGTGAGTTTAGCGATATATCTCGTTGGAGGTTTCTCGGAGCGTTGTTCCGGCCTCTTTGTCGTGGGACAGCTTCTGGTTGCCATGATAGACCATACGCGAATTCGAACTCACCCGCATCGTTAATACGGCTTGTGTAATGTTCTGTTGGGGGAGGTGGTTCTGGTTTTGAAACACAAGCTGATAACAGCGAAACAACTATAATAAGTGCGTAATAGGAGTAATTCATTGTGTTCTTTATTAATGAAGTTGTCCGTATCCTACCATACTCAAAGACAACGAAAACAGTTGAGCTTTAAATTAGAGCGTGTTGGCCTGTTCTGTATAGATTTTGTTCTAAATAAATGCTCGGTAGGTATGGTTTTCTTTACAAGTTATCGAAAACATCTGGACGCCTAGCGGTGATTCAGTTCAGAATGTGAACCTATCAGGTTAGTTTATGAATTGGTTGCCTATGTTGCGTTATTCGAGTTTCTTTTTGATGTTGTTGATAGCTTTCCCATCATTCGCTGTTGGTAATATCTATGGCATATTAAGTGCCGCTTATGTTGATACAGAATCAGCGTTCGCTGAGACAGATGGTGTTGGTTATAAATTCGGGGTTGGCTATGAGTTTCATCGACAATGGTATGTTGAGGCTGGGTATCACTTACTATCTGATGATTCGTTAAGCGATGGTGTGTTTTCTGATTCGGCAGGGTTAGAGCAGTTTGTTCCAGAGGTTGAGGCAGAGTCACTTTTTATTTCTGTCTTGGGGAAAGCATCCTCGCGTGCTGGAGAGCTTTTTTATCGATTAGGGGTGAATACGGTTGATGTTAGTTCAACATCGCTAATAGAGTCTGAACTCTGTGATGGGCGTGCGTCGGATGTGATTGTGGCGGGCAATACAACGGCACAGAGTCTTTGCTTGTCTAATGAAACGGTGTTCGCAGGACATATCGGTCTTGGGTTTGATTTTAGATTGGGGCGTCGCTTAATGTTGCGTACAGAGGCCGAATACCTGAAAGGCGAAGATGATGTCGAGGCGACATCCTTGACGGTAGGTTTACGTTATAATTTTTAAGAGGCTGCTTTATGAAGAATGAACTGGAGAGTCGTTTGGTTCTGTCTGTTTTTGAAAAAATACGACAGCACGGTGAAGTTAAAAGTGATGCGCAATTCGATAAAGTTCATTTTCTAGAGGGAGTGAGTGCTGCGACAGATTTTGATGGTTATACGCTTTATCTTAAAGATGCCTCGGTAAGCTTAAATTTTGGTTTTCATAATCAGTATCACTTTGACAGTGATTCACATGAACAAGTTGAACAGTTTGAGAAAAAGTTGCTCTATATTGATGCTAACTATTAGAGTCAGGTGAGCTGTGAGCACTGCCATTGATTTTAATCCAATGTTTCAACATCTTATCTAAGCTATCCATGTCAACAGGCTTGGATAAGTAGTCATTCATACCAGCCCTGATGCACTTTTCTCGCTCTCCTTTTAACGCGTTGGCAGTTAATGCAATGATCGGTACTTTACTCGTTTTACTATCAGAGTCTTGTGCTCTAATAAAGCGGCTTGCCTCGTAACCATCCATAATAGGCATATGGCAATCCATGAGCACAACAGCGTATTGATCTTGGCTATCATTAAGTTGTTCTACGGCTTGTCTCCCATTGCTCGCTACATCCACCACATATCCTAGTCTCTGTAGCATTTCTTTAGCGACTTCTTGGTTAATAAAGTTGTCTTCTACTAATAGAATACGGTCAGGTTGTTTACTGACTAATTCACTGTTCGTATCTATACTTTGATTTGTATCCTCAACACTATTGTTACCTTGAAGCTGAGCAATGGAAGAGTACAAATTCTCTGCACATAACGGTTTTGCTATGCAAGCGTTGAAGCCAACTTGACTAAAATATTCAGTTCCCTTTGTGATGCCAGATGACATCAACAGTAGTTGTATCTTATCGAGTTCTGGATGGCTTTTAATTGCTCTCGCTAGTTGTTCACCGTTAACACCAGATAAATTGGCATCGATAATTGCTATATCGAAAGGAGTTTCCGCTACAACAGCCTCTTTTAGTTTCTGCAACCCTTCTTTAGCATTGCTTGCTTGTGTTACTTTTAAGCCTCTACTTTCTAGTAGTCGTTCTACAAGCTTTTTATTATTGATGCTGTCGTCAACGATAAGGATCGAAGCTTCATTTAATGGAACCAAAGCTTTTCGAGCGCTGTTCTTTTGCGTTGAAAAGTCAAATTTTGTAGTAAACCAAAAGCAAGAACCTTGTCCTGCCTCGCTATCAATGCCAATCTGTCCTTGCATTAGTTCGACGAGTTGCTTTGATATAGCTAAGCCTAGTCCAGTGCCTCCGAACTTACGCGTAGTCGAAGCGTCAACTTGACTGAACTTTGAAAACAGCTTTTGTTGTTTGTCCTTAGCAATACCGATACCTGTGTCATGTACGTTGAATATGAGTGAGTTCTTCGTTTTTCTCTGTATATCAAGGAATACTTCTCCTGATTCAGTAAATTTAATGGCATTGCTAATCAGGTTATTCAGTATTTGTCTTATCCGTCCTGGATCTCCAACAATCATTTGAGGGATGTTATTGGCAATCGAATAGACAAATTCAAGGCCTTTGTCGTGCGCTTTAATTGAAGAGGTTTGCGCTAATTCAAACACTAATGCATTCAAATCGAAAGCAATATGCTCTAGCTCAAGTCGCCCAGCTTCAATTTTGGAAAAGTCCAAAATATCATTAATCAGCTGAAGCAAGACTTCACCACTACTGCGAAGCAATTGTGCATAGTGGGTTTGTTTTTCGTTTAAAGGAGTGGATAGCAAGAGATCATTCATACCAATGATGCCATTGATGGGTGTTCGGATCTCATGGCTCATATTGGCCAAGAATTCGCTTTTCGCTCGGCTGGCTTCCTTCGCTTTTTCTTCAGTCATCTTCATCTCGGTGATGTCTTGAAAAGCACCTTTTAAGATAACGTGACCACTATCTAAGTTTTCCGAGCTGCCGACTGCTCGTACCCAAATTCGCCTACCTTTGGCTGTTATGAAAGGTAACTGCAAATCCCAAGGTTTACCTTCGATAATAGCTTCTTCCATTGCTTTTTGAATCAAAGGGCGTGCTTCTGGGGCGTAATAATCTATTGCTTTGCCAACATCTATCTCACTATCAACTGGTAGGTCATGGATACGATAGACTTCTTTCGACCAATAGAGCTTTTCATTTCTGACATCAAAAGACCAACCACCTAATTTGGCCATAGTGCCCGTTGCTTCGAGTAAGTCTTGCTGTTGTTGCTTTTCTGCTTGAATAAGTTTTAGTTCAGTAATATCACGCGCAATAGCGACGAATCCTGATATATCTTCTTCTTTTTCATTAAGCGGAATTAAAGACAAAACGGCAGGGAAAGCAGTGCCGTCTTGTCGTACTAGCGACCACTCAGCTTCTTTCAGCATATTATTCATAGAAGCTTCAATAAATGCATCATTGCCAGGCTCAATGGCTTTATTCAGGCGCCTTCCGATTCGATGTGCAAATATAACTAAATCTTCAGGTAAGAAGAATTGAGTGAGTGAGACTTTGTTTATGACTTCTTCTGGGGTTGCATACAACATGTCTTGTGCTGCAGCATTAAAGCTTTTAATTGTTAGATTGTTGTCTGTCGATATAATCAATTGATTTGCGCTATTTAGCACAGCTTCTTGCATACGATTAATACGGCGTGTTATTACTTCGGACTCTTTTTGCTCTGTGATATCAACTTGAATAGCGATAAAGCCCTCAAGCTTGCCACTAAGGTATTGGGGCTTACATGTTATTTTGACCCAATAAGGTGCTCCGTCCCTGCTGTAATTAACAATATCAACATTGAAAGGCTCTCGATTCCTAATCGCCGTGCGCATGACTTCTATCGTTTCTAGATCAGTGCCTTTTCCTTGTAGGAAGTCACCAGGACGTTTGCCGATAACATTCGCCATCGTGTAGCCACTAATGCGAACAAAGCCTGCGTTGACCCATTTGATGCGCCCTTCTACATCGGTGATAACAAGCGCGTTTTCTGTCTCGTGTGCTGCGTTAGCCAGAAAGCGATTTATTTCTAAACTTTTAGCAAGCTTCTGCTCGGTATCAAAGTACTGGGTTAAATCATAATTAACGCCAGTAATTTCTGAAGGGTTGCCATCATCATCATAAGTAATATGAGCGAACTCTTTGATAAATTTATGTTCACCTAGTGGGGTGATGATTCGATACTCAACGTCGATGTTTTTTCCTGTGCTTAATGCTTCGTTCAGATAATCACAGATAGGTCCCTTGTCTTCTGGGTGTAAGCGGTCATGCCAATCGTCGTAATTTCCTTTGAATGTCTTTTCGTCAACGCCATAAAGCGCGAACATATGCTGATCCCATACCAGTAAATTCTGTTTGGCGTTATATGTCCAAATGCCTAGCCCTATTGCCTGAGTCGCAAGTTGCAAGCGCTTATTAACTTGCGTTAAATTTTCACTCTCCTCGGCATTTTCTTCTCGCAAGTCTATCGTTAACGTATGTGTTGTTTCAGATTCATCGATTTGAATACGGACTAGTAGTGGTTGATTTGTGAGTGTTGATCTGACTTCAGCTTTGTCTGCATGGTCGTGTAAGTAAGCTAAACATTCCTTTGGACTGTTAGGCGAAGCCTCCTCTGTTTGAATAATATCGTTTATGTAGCAATTAGTAGCTGAATGTTCTAGCCCTAAAAGCTTAGAAGCACGCTTATTCATCAATAATAGCTGCCCATCATTGTCGAGTTGGACGATAGCCGTTGGGATACTATTTAAAGTTACTGCTAATGAGGACATAGTGCCATCAACATGGAATGAGGTTAATTAATTGAACTTGTTGAGTATATTGGGTTTCTCGATGAACACAATATGGATTGCATAAAAGTACGCTTTTACTCACCTTGTCAACAAACCACTGATGATAAGTGCAAGACCCAAACTGAGCGAGAATTCAATACAAGCAACTCCTACGTTATGCTGTAAATCTACCTCTCTGACCAAATCTACACCAGATAAAATAATATATTTTACGAAGGTCAGTATGATCTGTAGAGCAATAGTTAAAACTAAGCCAACAATAAGCCAGCCAAGTAAATTAGAGATATAGGCTGTCGGTAAGTATTGCACAAGGTTAGCTGCCGATGCGACTGCTACTGCCGTCGACAAAATGTTTCCAGAATGTTGTATCGCTAAAGCAATTTGGCCTCGTGTTAACGTTTTTTGTAGTGATATCCCTTGGTTGCTTTGAGAGAACTTAAATTCGTAAACACGTGTCATGGCAAGAAGAACAGCTTTTGTGACTAAAAAGCCGGTGACTATTGCAATAAAAGCGTTCAGATTAGCGCCTTCAACCCACAAAATAACGCTACGGATGATAATAGCTGTTGCGATAGCGCTACTGGCATCGACTAAAGCAATACTGACGTTACGCTCTTTAATGTGGAAGTCTTTATCAAGTTGATTGAGGATTATCTTGTCGTTCAGGAAGCGGCCAATCTTCACTAAAATCAGGCCCAAAATGCCGAACAGAAGCATCTCGTCAGCTGTTTTCTGTAATCCGCTAGATTGAGAATTGACAACAGCACCGGATAACACAATGCACAGAGCAAACATTCGGCCAGCAACACTAATGCCAAAGGCATAGTTGTCGCGTTTACACAGCTCTTCGGTACTATCAACAGAGCTTAATCTACCCGATATCCATTTCGTTGCGCTAAGTAGAACAATAGCGATGGCTAGGTCTAATGCTAAATGAGACCATAAATGATTAGGGATAGGGACTAGATTAAAAATGTGTTCCATAACACTTAGCTAATTCCAATAGAGTTAGATTTATCATGGAACAAGAAGTTATACCAATCAAGCATCATTGCTCATAATGTTGAATATAGTGCTTATTTTGGTGTTTTTATTAGCCATATGCTTATTGGGTAAGCTGTAATAAACTGGCTTTAATTTTTACAAGCAGATGATTGGAAAAGGTAAATTCATGCAGCCACTGCATCTTCCAACAGAAATAGCCGAATTAAGCCTTAGTCGTCTTAATGAATTGAAAGAGCAGTATTCAGAAAGCAAGGAGCTCTCAAAGACGTTTGCAGATGTGCTTGGCTTGAGTGACTTCGTTCATGAGTATTTGAACCGTCAAACTGATAAGCCTGTTTCTTTAGTCAACGAAGAAAATAAACCAGAGCTTGAGAGTAATTACGAAGCATTACTCAAAGACCTATTGGACGGTATTGACAACGAAACTCAACTCCTAAGATGTATTCGACAATTTCGACATCAATACATGGCACAAATTACCTATTGGGATTTAACCAATCAACAGACTATCGAACAATCACTGAAACGTGTTTCTGAATTATCCAATGTTTTGATAATGCAAACATATGATTGGTTCTATCAACACCTATGCAATAAATATGGCCAACCATTAGGGATGTATGGGCCTATGCCAATGATCATACTTGGTATGGGTAAACTCGGTGGGCAAGAATTGAATTTTTCTTCAGATATCGATCTCATTTTCCTCTACCCAGAACAAGGTGTCGTTGAAGGAGGGAGAAAGTCTAGAGAGCATAGTTGGTTTTTTAATCGGTTAGCGCAGAGCGTTATAAATGCGCTGGATAAAATAACGGCTGATGGACGTGTCTTTCGTGTTGATATGCGCCTGAGACCTTATGGTGAAAGCGGCCCTCTTGTGATGCATTTTGACGCATTTGAGAATTACCTTCAGGAGCAGGGGAGGGACTGGGAACGCTTTGCTATGGTCAAAGCACGCGTATTGAATGATAACTCGCCTTATCGAGACAATGTTGAATCTCTTTTACGCCCCTTTGTGTATCGAAAGTATTTGGATTTCGGGGCTATTGAAGCGCTTAGGAAGATGAAAAGCTTAATCACTCAAGAAGTTAGGCGTCGTCGATTAACAAACAATATAAAGCTGGGCGCTGGTGGAATAAGGGAAGCTGAATTTATCGTGCAAAGCTTGCAGCTGATTAATGGTGGTAAGCAAGTAATGTTGAGAGTGAATGGACTGATTAACGCTCTTAATGAAATACAACAACTTAGCTTAATGGCTAGCCAAGACTGTCAGAAACTTAAACGTAGTTATCTTTTCTTGCGCAAAGTGGAGCATTGCTTACAACAGTTTAATGACCAACAAACTCAAACATTGCCAGATTCGACTATCGACCAAAGTAGATTGGCTTTCGTGATGGGATTTGAAAATTACAAGAGTTTCCTCGTGCATTTGGAACAAGAAACTAATTATATTCATCAACTCTTTGTCGAGCTTATTGGTGAAGAGCAAACACAGGATGTGTGTGCTGTAGAGTCTGATTTGGAGAGCTTGTGGATGTTAAGTCTCGATTTCGATGAGGCTTCATCAATATTAGGCAGTTATTTAAGCCATGATGAGCATGAAACTTTTTGGCATGCTTTGATTGATTTCAATCGAGAATCGAGTGCCAGAGTGCATGTTGGTCGTGGTAAAGATATTCTTGATAAGCTAATGCCTCAGTTGCTAAGCCAGTTGTTTGCACACTATACCGATAACCAAGGTGTCAACGAACGGGGTAATGGAGTGGAGTTGAACTGCACCTCTCTTTTTAACCGTATTTGTATTATTTTGAAGTCTATTTTACGCCGTACTGCTTACCTAGAGCTAATGCATATAAACCCTGATGTATTGCGTCAATTATTGCGGCTATGCCATGCCAGCTTATGGATCTCTGAACAAATTTCCCGATTCCCCTTGCTACTAGATGAATTATTAAATCCACAAGGGCTTTATCACACCTTAGCTCGAAATGAATATGCCCAAGAGTTAAGACTGGCTTGCCTACGCATAGAGCATGATGATATTGAACAGCAAATGGAATCTTTAAGGCAATTCAAATTAGGACAACAACTGAAGATAGCTGCAGCCGATGTCACTGGTATGCTACCCATCATGAAAGTGAGTGATCACTTAACTTACTTAGCTGAAGCAATAGTCAATCAAGTTGTTGAGGATGCCTGGATACAAATAAGTGATAAGTATGGCTTCCCTCAAAACGTGAACAACGACAATAAGGCGTTCGCAATTATTGCCTATGGTAAGTTTGGTGGTATCGAGTTGGGGTACGGTTCAGATTTGGATTTGGTGTTTGTTTATCAAACGGATCCAAACGGTATGACAGATGGTCCTAAACCTATCGAAGCCAGAACTTTTTACATAAAGCTAGCTCAGCGCATATTACATCTATTCAATACGCGTACGCATTCTGGACACCTCTATGAAGTTGATATGCGCTTGCGTCCAGCGGGGAATTCGGGCTTATTAGTTTGTCATACTGACACTTATTTGAGTTACCTACAAAAAGAAGCTTGGACATGGGAGCATCAAGCTTTAGTGAGGTCTCGTATCATTCTATCATCCCAAGTGATGGCTGAGACCATAAGTGATATTCGCTTGAAAGTATTGGCACAGAAGCGTGATGCTCAGCAGTTAGCGGCTGAAGTGAATAAGATGCGCGATAAAATGCGAGAGCACTTGTCGGTAAAAGAGCCCAATGTTTTTGATATTAAACATGGAAAAGGCGGGCTAGTGGATATCGAGTTTTTGGTACAGTATTGGGTGCTATTGTATGCCAATCAACACCCAAGTGTGTGCACGTGGTCAGATAGTATCCGTGTTCTAGATTCGTTGAAGGAGCTCGCCTTGGTGAGTGATGTGGCTATAGAGCACTTGAAAAATGCTTACCTGACATATAGGCACGAAGGGCATCGATTAACATTGTCAGGCAATAAATTGGTATCAACTAATAGCAAGCTTAAGGCTGTGCAAGAAGGAGTGTCCTCAATCTGGCAACAGGTTTTCTCGGTAGTTGAGTGATCTATGGAATAGATTGTTGGCAATTGTTACGCAAGTATGCGTTTGATTCATTTGTAATGACTAATGTCCTATGTTTTGGGCAGAAGTACGTAATCACATCACCATTGAAATTACTATCAATGGCTTTTGCTAGTGTATGTAATGAACCTGTGATTGTGTCATCCATTTGGAAATGGTTTTTTACAATGAAGTCTTGATCCAGCTCCCAAAAGACTTGCATCCCTTCTGCTTGCGCAAACTCAGTAATGGCTTCTCTGAGTGTTTTCCCAGGCTTGAAGCTTCTAAATTTGTGTTCACCAACCCAACCATTAGCTGATGATTTTCCTGAGTTTTCCATACTACGCAATCGATCATCAATAGATGCATTTGGTGGATTGAGTCCAATAACGAAATCTCCCAGTTCTTCTTGTTTCGCATCGGTCGCAGACAATCTATATTCGGTGTAAAACTGGGTTAAACCCTTGGCTGGGTTTTTACGTGTTTGTGCACCTTCTGGTTGCGGCATCGACATTTTATTTTCATAAAAAATAATCGCGACAGCTGCTAATATAATCAATATAACTGCTAGGAGAATGTGTTTTAGCCAGATTGACATACGCTTTATCTCAAACCTCTAGGGTAACCCCTTAATATTAATCGTAAAGTGACGGTGTTTCTTTGGTAGGCCTAGTCTTAAATCGCTTGTGTACCCACAAATACTGTTCTGGGGCGATCATAACCAGCTCCTCTACCTTACGGTTTATTCGTGCTACATCCTCTTTATCGTCACCAGACGGGAAATTCTCTAGCCCTGGAACGAAAGTAATGTGATAGATTCCATTTTTCCGCACTGGAACAATAAATACGGACTCGCAATTAGCTTCTTTAGCGAATAAAAGTGTTCCTGTTGTTGTTGCTGTATCTTTGACTGCAAAAAATGGCACAAACTCCGCTTTGTTGCGTCCATAGTCCTGGTCGGGTAGATAAAAAGTGACCTCGCCATCATCTAATGCCCCGATCATACTTCTAACATCACGTTTATGGACCATGTATTTATTTGAACGATTCCTACCATGGTATTGCATGTATTCCATTAGTTCATTGTTATTCTTGCGATAAAAAGCAACGGAGGGGCGTATAAAGCCAGCTGCTCGGCATCCAATCTCTAGGGTCATATTGTGAATTGCTAGACCAAACACTCCTTTGCCTTTGTCTAATATTGCCTGCACATGCTCATAGCCATGAATGCGAGTATGCTTTTGCACTCGCCACTTTGGCCACCACCATCCCATACTCGTTTCTAGCACAGCCATGCCGAGAGAGAAACGATGGCCATCCAGAATCTTTTTGCGTTCTTTGGCTGTCATGTCTGGAAAGCATAATTCAAGATTTCTTTGTGCAATACGTTTCCGTTTTTTGAGCAGCGTAAAGATTAAGCGGCCAATCCCTGCACCAATAAATACCTGTATACGATAAGGTAGCCACGAAATTGAGTAGAGCAGAAAAATACCTAACCAGGTTAACCAGAATTTAGGTAAGAAGAAGGTCCATGTAAATTTAGGGGCTTTTATTTCCAACGCGGTTCTCTTAAATCAGTATATTGCCAATACGCTATAGTTGTGCGCAAAGGTGACATGTTACACTTCAGCAAACAAATTTGGGATCTTTAGTCATGCAATTAGTGGATTTTAGTCAAGCTAAGGTATTAGTGGTAGGTGATATCATGCTTGATCGATATTGGAGTGGGAGCACGGGACGTATTTCACCTGAAGCGCCGGTTCCTGTTGTTAATATCGGTGGTTCACAAGATAGACCGGGTGGCGCAGCCAATGTTGCGTTAAATTTGGCCGCACTAGGCTGTCAAGTGACGTTAATGGGATTAACCGGAGAAGATGAAGCATCCGATGCATTGACAGAAATATTAACGTCAGTTGGTGTTCAATGCCATTTCTTAAGGCACGCTGATTACGATACGATAACCAAGTTACGAATAATGAGTCGTAATCAGCAACTCATACGCTTAGATTTTGAAAAGAGCTTTCAGGCTGTCGATAAAGGCAGCTTATTATCAGCGTATCAGCGTTGTTTAGCTGGGCACAATGCCGTGGTTTTATCAGATTATGCGAAAGGCTGTTTAAGTGATACAGCTTCTCTTATCAGTGAAGCTCAGGCATTAAACATACCTGTTATTGCTGATCCTAAAGGTGATGATTTCTCGAAATATTCAGGGGCAACATTAATTACGCCGAATATGTCTGAGTTTGAACTAGTTGCTGGACAATGCGTAGATGAGAAGACATTGGTCAACAAAGCGCGGTCTGTTGCCGAAACTCATGAACTAGGCGGCCTATTGGTAACGCGCTCTGAAAAAGGTATGACGCTACTCAGGCCCGGTGAGCCAGAGTTTCATTTGCCAGCGAAGGCAAAAGAGGTTTTTGATGTTACTGGTGCAGGGGATACAGTGATAGCAACGCTCACGGCTGCTTATGCTGCAGGTGCTAATCTAGAAGACGCTTGTGTACTGGCTAATGCAGCGGCAAGTATTGTTGTAGGGAAAGTAGGCACCTCCACGGTCAGTTACAATGAACTATCATCACTAGCGAACAGCGCGAAAGATATTGGCCGCGGTGTGATGACTGAGCAGCAATTACTCATGGCAGCAAAAGAAGCGAGAAAGCGTGGCGAAACGCTAGTTATGACAAACGGCTGCTTTGATATATTACATGCAGGACATGTATCTTACTTATCGAATGCTCAGAAACTTGGACATCGATTAATTGTCGCAGTTAATTCAGATGCTTCTGTTACCGAATTAAAAGGCCCTGGGAGGCCTGTCAATAATGTTGAAAGGCGTATGTCGGTATTGGCAGGGTTAGCCTCTGTTGATTGGGTAGTTCCTTTCAGTGAAGACACACCAGAGCGCCTTATTTCGTCGGTATTACCTGATATCTTGGTAAAAGGTGGAGATTATAGACCTGAACAGATAGCAGGTGGGAAGCAAGTCATCGCCAATGGAGGGGAGGTTAAGATACTTAATTTTGAGGATGGTATCTCTACAACCCATATTATTGAAAAATTAACCGATAAATAAGTTAAGCTGCTGACAAATAAAGCTGCTTTGCAAACCTAATATAAGTTGAAGACATGTACGAAAGTTTCTACGGGCTAAATTCCAAACCCTTCCAGTTAACGCCAGATCCAGATTTTTTCTTTGCTAGTAAATTGCACAAGAGAGCGATGTCCTATCTTCAGTATGGCTTGTCTCAAGCTGAAGGTTTCATTGTAATAACAGGCGGCATTGGTACAGGTAAAACAACTATTGCTAATAGCTTACTTGATGATATTCAGGATGATATTTTTGCTGCGCAAATAGTGACACCTAAACTCTCACCTGATGAGTTGGTGCGCATGGTTGCAACTAAGTTTGAACTGAATGTTGCCGATAAAACGAAGTCGGATATTTTAAATGCTCTTGAGACTTTTTTGAGTCAGCTCCATAAACAAGGAAAGAGAGCGCTTCTATTAGTCGATGAAGCTCAAAACTTGCCTCTAGAGACGATTGAAGAGTTACGCATGCTATCTAACTTTCAAGCTGGTGGTAAGCCATTGTTGCAGAGCTTTTTATTAGGACAGGAAGAATTACAGCCTATTTTGAGGGCGCCGAACCTCGAGCAATTTAGGCAACGTATTGTGGCTTCTTGCCACCTTTCGCCATTGGCAGAAGATGAATGTAAGGCTTACATTGAATACCGCTTACATCACGCTGGTTGGAACGGAGCTTCGCTCTTGGATGATGATGCCCATCACAAGATCTACGCATTTACACAAGGTGTTCCCCGTAAAATAAATACATTAATGGACAGAGTGTTGTTATTTGGCTTTCTAGAAGAAAAAGAAACGTTGGATGGTGACGCTATTGAAGCAGTGGTGGATGAAGTTAAAGATGAGATGTTTGTTCCCGATCCTGAGCCAATAAAATCAGAACCATTGGATAACGGTGCGGCCCATGGCGTTGTTAAAGATGTTGAATACTATAAATCTATGCTTAATGAACTTGTAGAGGCATTAGATGACGCTATCAGCCATAAGATCAAGTTGACACGCTATATCGATAAGCTGCTAAAGAAGAAGTATAGGACCTATGTGCGACTAAAGTCGGACGACGAATAGATAACCTGAACTCGGGATAAGCGATGCCTGTAATCACTGCTATTTTCGCCCCTGATTGCTTTGTTTATCAGGCGTTTAGAATGACTAAACGACCTGACTCTCGCATTATCAGGAACAAAAATGTCAGCACTTACCCATTAATGGGATACCTCTCACACTAAAAATTTAATAAGTTATCGATATATAAGCAATAATAAACTCATGTCGACAACTCTTATCCCGGGTTCAGGTTAGGTAACCTCAGACTTACATTTACTATGTGAATTGGTGTAAGCCGAATAATTTAAAATGTTCACAGGTATCGTTTACTCTTAACTCAGGTGGCTTAGTGTATCTGTTCGGGGTTAAGTCTGTTGGTATTAGACTGCAATTCTAGCGGTGCACTCATTTTGTTTCTATGTTCCTTATGCTGTGCTTTCACTCATTTGCATTGTCTCAATGCCTCTTACTTCTAGATAAATATCGCAAATTACGTATACATTAACGTGAACAAAAGCCTCTTCCATTTCAGTCATCTCCATTTCCTTTAAGCGCTTAAAACGTGCTTCTATTATTCAGTTCAACTTTGTGGTGCTTTAGAACGTGCTGTATGTGTGTAAAAAATTTTGACACGAAATTAGGCCGCTTCGAATATTAACCTTTCTCACACTCTGCACTCTCTTTTATTGAAGCCAAAAAAAACCGGCCAATAGGCCGGTTTCTTAAATCATATTTTGTGCGTTACAAAATTTAGATTTTGCGACGACGTGCTGATGCTAAACCTAGAACACCTAAGCCAAGGATAGCAACTGTAGCTGGCTCTGGAACATTGAAAGTAACAGCAGCTTCGTGAGTATCTGTAACCACAACAGTAGTTCCATCTGTACCGATACCACCATTAGCAACTGAGTTCGCTAATTCGTTTATATCTACAGTTTGAGAAACGTCTAAGCGAATATCTTCTGAAAGAGAAGCGATTGCGTCTTCAAATGAAACTAATGAACCGAAAAGCTCAAAGAAGAATGTATCTTCGCCTGCAGCTTCTACTGAAGTTGCACCTACAAGAGCAGAAATAGCTTGCTCACCAAGATTAACAGAATCTGAAGTGAAGTCTGCGCTGATTAACCTAGTCAATTGATCATCAACTGGATCAGGTGTTGGAAATCCACCTGGTGCAAGAGCATAGCTATATATATCAATAACGCCGCTAGTGTAATCTATTCCTGTAAGAGGATTAAATGTACCTGTCAAATCGATACCAAACGTTAAAGCGAATCCTGCTGAATTAAATTCAGTGAATAAGCTAGCAATAGGGTCACTGATAACAGAGTCTTCGTTTGCTAACTCTGTAAAGTTATTAAATACTGGAGCACCTAAAAGGCCACCAAAATCTTCACCGATTAAGTTAACACCACCAAAAGTTCTAACTTCACCTGTGTTAGTATTAATTGATGTGAAAGAATCATAATCCACACCAAGCTCATTTATAACACCAGATGGAGAGCTGCCTGCACCATCAAAGTCTACAAAGAAAGGTGTCGCTTGAGTTGTAAACGCAGCGAATGATAATGCTGCTGCCATTGCTAATTTTTTCATTTTGTTTCTCCAAATGTAAGAGCAATATTTCTGAATCTATTAAGGTAATGCTATAAGCGTGCCAATTTTTTATTGTTTTTTAAGTTATTGATAATTAAGGTTATTTCAAAATTTTGTATTTTTCTTTATTAAACTACTTATCTGAGTGTAAAAAAAACTGACAGAAAGGAGCGGCCCAGAAGACCGCATGTTGATACTTACAATGCTTGATCGGAAAGTTTCCTGAATGTTGCACGCATTTCATTTGTTGCATTAGGCAAAGCGATAATCTGACTATATACCTTCAAAGCTTCTTGAAGTTGGTTATTTTCTATCAATAGATAGCCAAATGTGTCGAGTACAGCTGTATTGTTAGGTGCATTAGTCGCGGCCATTCGTGCATATTTTAACGCCGTTTCATATTCTCCTCGCTGGCCAAGTAACCAAGCTAGATTATTCAACGCTAATACATGGTCTGGGTTAATGTCAGTCACTTGCTGATAATACTTAGAGGCTTGCAACGGCGCTGATTGAAAATAATAGTTACCTAAATAAATTCGTGATCTTACGTCATTAACAAACTGCTCGGCATGTGACTCAAACAATTGGATAATTTGGCTATCCCTTTTTAAGTTAGATAAGGTATCCGTATATTTAAACAGCAAGTCAGTAGTAGGAATAGCGGCATAAGCTTGTGCAAACAAATCAGCAGCTTGGGCATGATTGCCTTTGTTTGCCAATAATTGAGCTTGCAGTGATCTGTACCCTGGCACAGCATTTAACGACTCAGGTAGTTCGTCAAAACTTTGTTGTGCTGCGCGCCAATTGCCTGAATCTATATAATACTGAGATAGATACAAATTTAACTGTGGATCATTTTCAAAATAAGAACGAGCAAATAACAGCGTGCCTATGGCATTGCTAATATCACCAGAAAGCGCATGAAACTGCGCTCTTCTTATCCATGCTTCTTTAACTTGAGGGCGCTTGTCCGTCCAATCTTTATAGACAACATTGGCTTGTTCCAGTTGATTTGTTTTAAAGTAGCTGTTCCCTAGTGCGATCCAAAAATAATCGGGGGTTTTTCTTGTAGGTGTGATTACATCTAGTAGCTCAATAATTTCACTGAAGCTTTTTTCTAACGTTAAAACTCGGCTCAGTAGTATGGCATGACTCAAAGGGGGAGTAGCGTTTTCCATTGCTTTTCTTATTACTTGAATTGCAGGCTCAGGGTCACCGTTTCTTTTGTGAGCAATATAATTTAGCATCAATCCTGGCAGATAATTGGGCTTGGCCTCAGCTAGCTGAGATAAGATATCAATGGCTTCTTTATACTTTTCCTCAGTCAAACTCTGATTGGCGAAATACATATTAGCAGAGGGGTTATTGTTATCTACTTCTTTGAGCTGTATATAATAGGCTTCGGCTTGCTCTTCATTGCCTTGGCGTGCTTCAGCAATTGCTAAAATGGAATAGCCAGAGCTAGGCTTTATCTCGACAATTTGTTGCCCTAGTGCCTTGGCTTTTTCATAGTCCCCTTGTGCTAAATATGCTTGTGCCAGTGTGGTTTTGGATACTAAAGAGGCATTGCCTTCAAAAGTCGCATCTTCAAAAGTTTTTAAACCGCTAACATCCCCAATAGCTAATTCCAATGTCCCCTTAAGTAGCGGATCAATGTTCACACTATCACCAAGTTGTTGAACGACTTTAACCAAAGGTGTTGCTGCTTGCCTGTTACCAACGCTAATCAAATCTAGACTAGTTTTAACTAATAATGTGAGATCATCGTTAGACAAATCTGTTAGCTGTGCTAATTCAGTTGCAGCCTCTTCATAGTAGCCCAACTCCAATTCAACGACAGCTAATAGCCTTCTTGCCATATGTTCGGTCGGTAACTGATCTCTAATAGTGATTAAGTGATTGTAAGCCTGCTCGAAGTTTTGCTGTTGGTAGGACGAAAAGCCAGCAATGATGCGAAGTTCGGCATTGTCCAGACCATTCTGAATTGCTCGTTCTGAATGTTCTCGGGCTGCTGAATAGTTAGCAGATTCTAAGCTAATGAAGCTTTTTAGTTGATTAAACAACGGTGATTGTGCAGAGATTTCCAATAATTGTTCTGCAAGTTGATCAGCCTCTACAAGCTTGTCTTCTCGCAAATAAGCTGATGCCAGCATAAATTTAGCTCGATAATCGAGCGGAACTTCGTTCAAATATAAACTAAAGACCTCTATTGCTAAAGACGTATCACCTTTGGTTTGCAGTGCTTGTGCTTTCAAAGAAAGCGCAGTCCTAAATTTTTCAGACTGACTTAATGCTTGATCAAACAATTTGATTGCGTCGTCAAATTCTTTGTCCATTGTATGCAGCAGCCCTCTTGATGATAGTCCGTAATCCGAACCTGCAAACAAGTTAGCATTTTGCTCAAGGACACTGCGTGCGGTGGCGATATCGTTAGTTGCTAAATAAGCAATAGCAGTGAAAAAGTTGACTGCGGCAGAATCGGGAAGCTGCTCAGCTTTATAATCATCCCTGACATCCAAGATATCTTGGTACTTGCCTCGATAATGATAAGCTTCAAGTAAGGATGGGGCTATTTGTTCAAGGGAAAGTCCGTTTTCTCTTGCCTTAATGATTTCTTTTTCTGCCTGATTAGAGGCTCCTGAGGACAAATAAATCTGTCCTAATTTAAGCCTCACAGACGGATCATCTGGGCGTTTTGCAATCGCATTTTTTAAGTAAATTACGGCTTGTTTACGATTTCCATCTGCAATTGCTTGGTCTGCCAGTTTAACTTCATCTTCAAAGCTACTTTGACTGCAAGAAAAAAGCATCAACGTACCGATGACCATTACGGCTATTTTAAATATAACTTTCATAGTAATTCCAAATCCCCTTAAGGGGTTTTTATCATTTTATCAATGTTGCGCATTCTGCGAATGGCGCTATTGTGCTTTGAACGCTGATGCTAGGTTCGCAGCCATTCTTATTTAAATAATGCCACGGGTATCAATGACAATTTTGTTTTTGACGACTTCCATCGGTAATGACTTAAATTCGTCATGATCAACTAACACAACAATAACATTACAAGTCTCAAGCGCTTCAGTCAGCTCTACTAGTTCGATATCAGGGTGACTATCAAGTGATGATATGTTGGGTTCTACGGCCACGACATTGAGATCTGAGTGTTGCGAAAGTTGCTCCGTTATGTGTAAAGCTGGACTTTCCCTTAAATCATCGATGTTCGCTTTAAATGCTAGTCCTAAGCAGGCTATTTTGGGGCGTTTAAATTCGTCTGCAGCCGCTAATGTTTTGTCAATAACGTATTGTGGCTTGCCATCATTAATATTTCTTGCTGTTCTTATCAGTTTTGCGTGTTCTGGTGCTGAGTCGACAATAAACCAAGGATCTACCGCGATACAATGCCCACCTACTCCTGGACCGGGCTGTAAAATATCAACACGAGGATGTCGATTGGCTAACTTGATTAACTCCCAAACGTTGATCTTAAGCTCGTCGCAAATGATCGAAAGTTCGTTGGCAAACGCAATGTTAACATCCCTGAAAGCATTTTCAGTTAATTTTGCCATTTCGGCAGTGCGTGCATTGGTTAATAAGCACTGACCTCTCACAAACTTTTTATACAAGCTAAGAGCACGTTGTGCACAGCTTTCTGTTATGCCACCGATAATGCGATCGTTAGTCACAAGTTCTTCTAGAATCCGTCCCGGTAGTACGCGTTCGGGGCAATGTGCAATAGACAAGTCGGGGTTGCTAGCGTTTTGCAATGGATTAGATAAATCTGGCCTGAACTGCCTCAACCAATCAGCAACTTTTTCTGTTGCACCAACTGGCGACGTAGATTCCAGTATTATAAGGTCGCCTTTTTTTAATACGGGGGCAATCATTTCACAGGCTGAACGAATGTAACTTAAGTCCGGTTGGTTTTGCTCTTTAAATGGTGTCGGGACAGCGATAATAAAAGCATCTGCTGATTCCGCTTCTGTACTGGCTTTGAGTTTTCCCGTTGTCACTGCAGCCTGAACGACCATATCCAGGTCTGGCTCTACTATATGTACCTTACCTTGATTGATAGTGTTGACCGCATGTTCTGATACATCAACCCCGAATACCTCAAGCCCTCTGGACGCGATAATGGCTGCTGTTGGTAATCCTATATAGCCCAAGCCAATAACGGCTACCTTGGAAATATCGTGTTGCATCACAACTCCTCTAGAAAAGACAAAATTCTGCTACAAGCTTTACCATCACCATAAGGGTTATGAGAAAAGCTCATCGCATCATATGAAGATTGGTTATCCAATAGCTCTTGAACTTGTGTCACAATGCTATCGCGTTCTGTACCAACCAACTTAACGGTTCCTGCTTCTATTGCTTCGGGGCGCTCAGTGGTATCCCGCATAACTAAAACGGGTTTACCTAGCGATGGTGCTTCTTCTTGTATGCCACCTGAGTCTGTCAAAATAACATGTGATTTTGACATGAGATAAACAAAGGGGAGGTAGTCTTGTGGTGCCAGCAAAAAGACATTTTCGAATTTGCCTAAGTGCCGTTTGACGGGTTCTTGTACATTGGGGTTTAAGTGAACAGGGTAGATAATTTGTATATCATCACGTTCAGCCAGATCGGCTAACGCCTGACAAATTCGTTCGAACCCGTCACCAAAACTCTCTCGCCTATGACCTGTCACTAAAATAAGTTTTTTCGATGGATCAATCATCGGGAAGTTTTGGCTTAGACTGTCACGTAGCTTTTCGTCATTTTTTAGCTTTTCTGTGACTAAAAGAAGTGCATCAATAACAGTATTTCCTGTGACTATAATTCCTGAGTTATCTACGCCTTCTCTTAATAGCGCTGCTTCAGAGGTTTCTGTTGGAGCAAAATGATAATTAGCCAATGCACCAGTTAATTTGCGATTAGCTTCTTCTGGCCAAGGGCTCATAATGTTACCGGTTCTCAGCCCCGCTTCAACGTGTCCTATTTTAGCTTTACTATAAAAAGCGGCTAAAGAGGCTGCTAAGGTTGTCGTGGTATCACCATGAACCAGAACAACATCAGGTGTAAAATCGGCCATGACTGATTTTAATTCAGTCAACACATTTGCAGTGACATCATATAAGTCCTGACCAGGCTTCATGATGTTGAGATCATAATCTGGTTCAATTTCAAATAATTGCAGAACTTGGTCCAACATTTCTCTATGTTGAGCTGTGACGCAAACTCGGGTTTCAATACGTTTTGATTGCTTTAAGGCCAGAACCAATGGAGCCATTTTTATGGCTTCTGGTCTCGTGCCAAAGACAGCGAGGACTCGTGTCATACCTTCCTTCTTTTGATTTATAGACCTAAGCTTTTGAAGCTAAACACTGTAGGCCATTGATATTCTAAACATGTACCAGTCTAAGCGCTTTTGGAATTGAAGAATAGTCTCGATTTACGAATTTTTAGCAGTATGTTATCTTCTTCGTTGCTTAATTTTCACTGAGCTTAAGGTGCCTAGGTTTAAAATTTAAAGCACAACACGATTGACCAGATAATGAGTTTGATTGGTATAATTGTGAGCAGATAATAAAAATCATGTTGCTGCACAATGAGTTTCAAGCAGTACAACCAATAATAAGAAACTGGGAAGTTCGATGAAGTCTTTATTAAGTTACTCTTTTAAATCAGTTTACTTACCAATATACCTTACCCTTGTACTCTTGTTTTTGTTAATGGCATCGAACCCTTATCTTGTCATTGATTTGATGACTTTCAGCTTTGACGATGGCACATACTCACATGCTTATCTAATTCCTTTTATCATGATTTATCTGGTCTATGAATCTATTCAAAAAGGTTACTTGATTGTCCAGTTTAGCCGGCGATATTTGTTACTTTCATTGCTCAGCTTGTTTGTTTTGTTATTGCTAGGCGTTTCACAATCGACCTATCTCATCAGGCTACTCTTACCCCTTACTTATATCTTTTTACTGCTCAGTGTCATTAAACCCAATCGAGACATTATCATTGCTGGCTCGCTCTTTTGGTTTGTTACACCTATATGGGGTGTCTTGAACGGCACGTTGCAAACTATCTCGACTATAGCAACAGAGCGTATTATGAAGCTCACGGGCATACCTGTTTATGTCGAAGAAAATTTTGTACAAATACCTGCTGGTGTGTTTGAAATTGCTGGAGGGTGCAGTGGCCTTAGATACATGATAACCGCGCTAGCGCTTAGCCTGATTTATTGCCACATTAATTTGAGTAAAACGAGAAACATTGTTCTAATTTTCGCCCTAGCGGTGTTGGGTTCAATGATTACCAATTGGATCAGAATTGTGGTGATTATTTTTGTTGGTCATTATTCTGATATGCAGAGTCCACTAGTAGAAGATCATAATTCGATCGGTTGGTTTGTGTTTGTACCTTTTGTTGCGTTGTTATTTTATGTGGGTAGTAAACTGGAAGCTTCTACACCTTTACCCCAAAAGGCAGAAGCTCGTGGGCAGGTAAGTGTTCAGCATCTAGTCATGGTTGCCTTAACTGTCACTGTTATCTCAATGAGCTCTTTTAATTTACTTAATAATGGCATGTTAGATACGGATTACAGGCCTATTCCATTAGAACAATCTTATCAATCTAGCCAATTATCTGGGGTTTCACCTAAGGTATTTACTTATGAGTCAGTTGAAAAAAGCGCTGATATAGAGAATACGAGCTATCTTTTCACTTTCTCTGGTCGTAATGATGCTGACAAAGTTGATTTTTATAAAAACGAATTGGTGCCGGACAATTGGTCGAGGCTTTCGTCAACTTTGGAAGCCGAGGGAGGTAAGATATTTGTACAATCCAATGCAGGACAAAAGGGACGAATTGACTATCAATTGATAAGTGGCGACCGGGCAACAGGCTCGTATTCGACTCATCGTATTCATCGATTGATAAATGCGCTTTCCATGAATAATGAGTCTCAGCTTTACTGGAAGTTTGTAAAGTGTGCATCTATTTGTACCGGAGAATAATGACAAATTTATAGGTCTTTTGATCTGAATCATAGAGACCGATAATTAACCTAAACTTCTAGTCAGAAATCGTTTGAAATGATGTAAACTAACGGCTAGAACTCGTACAACCTGTGCTGGAATATTGGGCGATGGAAGAGAATAGAAAAGTTATATTATTAGAATTCAATGAGTTATGTCCTCCGCTTTTAGATAAGTTTATGCAAGAAGGACATTTACCAAACTTTAAAAAGCTACATGATAGCGCGAGTTGCTATGTTACTGACGCTAACTGCGATGTTGAGTATCTAGAACCTTGGGTGCAATGGGTTACCTTGCATACGGGCTTACCGTTTGAGAAACACAAAGTATTTCGATTAGGTCAAGCCAACAACCTTGAGCATGACTCAATTTGGGATGTATTGTCCAAAAAAGGTAAAGCAAGTTGGCTATGCGGAAGTATGAATTCAAAATATGATTCGACTGATAGCAATATTATGGCGTTACCGGATCCTTGGAGCATAGATGCAACAGCATCTCCAAGTGAATTGCAGCCCTTCTACCATTTCGTAAGAGCTAATGTGCAAGAGCATACCAACGAAAACTTTAGCTTATCAGCAACGGATCATATTAAGTTTCTTGGCTTTATGATGCGCCATGGGCTGAGTTTTTCAACATTACGTAGGCTTGTTTCTATGGTAATGAAGACATTACTGAGGTCTGGAGATAGGTGGAAAAAAGCGGTGATCTTAGATTGGCTACAGTTAGATGTATTTGCTCACATCTACAAGAAAAAGCAGCCAGCCTTTGCGACATTTTTCTCTAATAGTACAGCGCATTTTCAACACAAATTTTGGCGCTATATGGAGCCAGAAAAATTCCCGATGAAATCATCTGAGGAAGATATAGCTCAGTATGGCCATGCGATATTGTATGCATACAAAAACCATGACGCTTTGATTGGAAAGGTTTTTAACCTAGCCGATGAGAATACCACTATAATATTGAGTTCTGCGTTAAGCCAACAGCCCTATATAGAGAAGGATGAGGAAGGCGGAAAGCGTTTTTATCGTCCTCATGATATGTCTAAATTACCCGATATCTTTGGTTTAACTGGTGTAGAGAAAGTTGGACCTGTTATGTCGCATCAATTTCACCTGATATGTGACTCTGAGAGTGATGCGAAAAGTAATTTTGATAAGCTGAACTCGTTAACTTACATGGGTTCACCACTGTTTTCACTAAGACTAGAAGGTCAAGATGTCTTTGGTGGGTGTCGACATTACTCGACTGTGGCAGAAGGTGAGGTTTTTCAAGTTGATGGTAAAGAATTGAATTTCTTAGATGTGTTCTATTTAGCCGATAACTTAAAGAGCGGTATGCATCATCCGCATGGCGTTTTTTGGGCATACCATAAAGAAAGGAATCACTCTTTAGCAGATGCTCCTATTAAGCTGGAAGCAACAACCCCTCTAATTCTTCAAGAGTGTGGGATCTAAGCGGGTTTTTCAAGACACCTTACGCTCCAATCAATATAGCGTTTGATTGGTTGGGGCGCCTTTCCTCTAATATCCTTCAACAAATACGACAATGAAGCATCTAAACATCGAAGCTTTATCAACAGTGTTACAAAAATCAATGTAAACAAGAAAGCGCCAATGGGGACACTAACTAGCTTAGGGAGGATTAAATCCAATCCAAGAAGTGACGGGTAGGCCAAGGCTGCGCACAAACAAATCTTGAGAGACGTTTTCTTATCGAGCCCTTTGTATCCTATTTTTTGCGCTGTCACTCTATAAGAAATAAATTTAATCGCCGTCAAAATACCGAACACACCGAGTGCACCGTTCATGCCATAGGAAGGGACGATCAACCAGCTGATGGCTCCGCCAATAAGTAAGAAACATAGATTGAGAATCATTATTTGATGCTGTTTGTCTTTACTGACGATCGTTAAATTCGGTCCTTCGCTCAAAGTCAGCAATACTTGAAAGCATAACATCCATTGTAAGACGATCGAGGCACCCATATAGGCTTTTCCATAGAGTAAGCCGACAACGACATCTGCATAGAATGCCCCTAAAACGGCTACTAATAAACAGAGTGGGAGTAAGTATGTCTCTGCTTGTATGACTTCTGATTCTACATTTCCTTTTGTCACCGCGCGGGTGATTTTAGGCAATAGCACCTCTTTATATACTCCAGGCACTAAAGTAATAGCAGCTAATGACAACAGATATCCGATGTTAAAAAAGCCAGCTTCTTCGAGAAACGATGATTTTTCCAATACAAACACTTGGCTTTGGCGATATATCAACGCGCCAATAAACACGATGACAACGGATGAGGCAAGTTGAGTAAGCATTCTCTTTTTGGTCTTGCTGTCTAAGTTTGCTTTAGAGGCTCTAATATTTTCTGGCAACCCGATCTTTAAGCTGCTGATCCAGTAGACCGCGCAAGCGATACAATACAAGATAATAAAACTCTTCAAGCTAGCAAAAAATATGGCGCATATACTGACGAGCACTAAATTGGTGATATTGGCGAATAAACTGGTCGCTGCGACAACCTTGAAGTCCCTCAAACCTTTGTAGACAGCTATTTGAAACATATAGTGTGCTTTTAGTAGGGCTGTGACGACGAGTACGGCAAATAATGTGAGAGAAATTTCTGTATTGAGAGCAAAACTGGCGGTTGCTATAGCTAATAGACCCGTGACGGCCATTCTGAGGTAATGAATATTTTTAAGATAGGAAACAACCGTGCTGAGTTTATCGGAACCAGCATCACAAAACTCTGCAACATATTTAGTGACAATGATCAGGCCGCCAGCATTAATTGCAATCTGAATGATAGCGGCTATCCAGATGATACTTGAATAAATACCGTACTCCGAGGGAATAAGGCTTCTAGCTATGATTAATGAAACGATTAGCCCAACAAAATATTCACCATATAGGCTTAATGCAGCAAAAAAGGCTTGATTAATCGTCCTCACTATTTGTCCTCTGAATAGAGTGAAAAATATGCATGAGCACAGGCTTTCATTGAAAACGTCTCATTGTATAAATTAAAACTTTCTTGCGACATGGAAAGGTAGTCTACCTGCTTGGACAACAGTGACTTTATCTTATTGGCAAGATTGATTGTATCGCCAAATTCATATAGAAAGCCGTTATGTTCGTGCTTAACGAGCTCTGGGTTACCGCCTACATTGGTAGCGATAATAGGTAAACGGCTGGCTAACGCTTCTAATATTGCCAATGACAACCCTTCGGTTTCTGATGTGACTACCAAAACATCAAATGAGCTGTATATGATGTCTCTATCAGCCACTAATCCATGGAAAAATGTTTCACAGTGGCTTATTGATTCAGCGTATTGCTTAGTTGAGTCAAATAAAGGGCCTTCACCATAAAAGTGTACTTCTATTTGTGCTTGCTCTTGTTCACTCAGTTCAGCTATCGCTTTCAATAAATGAGTTTGTGCTTTGAGTTTGACAAACCTACCTACCTGACCCAATTTCAGTTTTGATGACTTAACTGACGATTTATTAATGGGTAATACACCATTTAAAACAGTGACAGATTTTGCCTTATAGGACGGGTAGAAATTCAGAAAATTGACACGAGCTTTCTCCGCAACAAAGACAAACTTTGTCACGACGAGCTTGGCCATTAAATACACTGATTCCCATTTAAAGCCTTTGTGAACACGTTCGTTATGTCGAGTATAGATTAGCTTGCATTGACCGAAGGGTAATAGCATCTTCGCAAAAACGACTCTTGGTAACGAGAAGGTACTATGCACATGGACAATGTCATGGGTCAAAAAAATCCTGATGAATTGGATAATTTGTTTAACTAAGCCCAAATGCCGCATGCCAAAAAGGATAAAGCCTAGTTGAATAGCACTTTGTTCTAGACTTTTTTCACTATCGCCCATGTTAGCGATTGAGATGTCTACGTGATGCTGCTGTTGTAACGCACTTGATAAATCAACAACGAACCTCTCTGCACCTCCTACTTGGAGGCTGCTAACCACATGGCATACGCGCATTTAAATTCCCTTGCTAGAGCTGCCACTTAACTTTATGTGGCAGAAATTGAAATTTCTTCTTAAATCGCTGCATGCTGGCGAGTGCTCCATAGTAAGAACCATAATTATAGTATTTTATTGAAGGGTAAGAACTTGGTGCTTCTTCGGCAATGGAAATAAGAAGCATAGGGACAACACCATATGATTGATATTCATAATGACCATAAATATGCTGTACCATGAGTAATTGTCCTGCGACTAAACAGCCAGCATAGGCTACCAACTTCCCATTCTCATCCTTAATACCAAAGTAAGGATAGCCATGAGAGGTTGATTTACTTTGGGGATCATTACGAGGTTTTGGTCGTTCAGTAACAAAGTCTTCGGGCATTTCACCTTGTCTCACAGGCGCAGACTTTCTAATTTCCCATATATCATCTAGGTAATCATTGAATTCTATCCGACAAAAGCTGAAGCCATTCCGCAGAGCCTTCTTATAATTCCTTCTTGCAGAACTTTCGATAGACTGTAAATAACTTTTCTCGTCATTATATTTGAATAATGCAACACCGTACTCAAACTGTTTTATTAACGGTAATTTGTTGTGGCGTTTAGTTGATTCGTCGTAAAAATCTTTTGTAATTTTTGCGTAGTAGTCATCAGAAGAACATGCTTCGCCATATTTTAGATCGATAGAAATCCGTGGCATTGCATTGTATTCATTATAAAAATAGCTCAGCTTTTCTTTATAATCTTTTATTTTTTTTAGCATTGTAATAAGTAGCCTTGATATCAATACATATTAATTTAAAGGTGGTTTGTCATTTTTGATTTTGATGATGTTTCGCTATATCAAATGGAAGGTACTTTAGTACTCTATAGAACATATTCTAATACACTTACTGTATGCATTAATCAATCCTGCCTATCATAACGCAAAATAGGGGGACCAAACTGACATCTTTCAATGACTTTTTGCATAGCTATATTATTTTCTGCCGTATCAATGTAGATGTTTTCACATTTTCTTGTTTCAAAAGCTTGGGATATCGCGCCTCTCATGATGCGAGTGGCAAGGCCTTTTCCTTGGTGGGCTGGCAAAGTGTTAACAGGTCCAATAACCGCGTCGTTGCTTCCAATATCATAATGGCTACAGAACCCATAAGTGATCACGCACCAAGCTGCCACATCCTTATCTTCAGTAATGATACAAATACTGCGTTTCCCCAGAAGGATTTTCAACCAAGTTTTGATAATGTCTGTTATTGAAAAAAATTGTTTTAAAGAGGCATATTGAGAAATGAGTGCCCCTGATGAAGAAACTTGAATCACATTGTCAGCATCCTCTGACTGCCATTTACTGTGAGGCAATGAATAGACGAATTGCTGCCTCATGCGTTACCCCTTTTTCCGTAGACTATAAACAATGATTTCACTCTCTTTATATAAATCGCAATAAAAACTAACCAGTAAAGTATAACGCTATCTAGTTCAATTCGCATGTGCTTAAATTAAACTTCAAATATAAAAGTAATATATTATCCGCTCTTGTTTTATCGGGTAGAATAAAAGGCAATATAGACTTTGCTGGAGTACATATATTGAATGCTAGAGTAGCTCGTCGGCTTGTTTTTTTTGTGCTCATTTGGGTGTGTCCGATGACAGCTCAGTCAGCAATGTTGCTCACCTCTGAGCGAAAGGCGACTATCCTAGCTTATGCAGACTCTGATAGTACTGCTTTGAACTATATGCAAAAGCGTGTGGACTCTTATTTATCTAGAGAGCCATACAATGCAGGTGAATATGCTGCTGCATCTGCATTGCTTTTCAACTTAGGTAGCGGGCAGCGGTATGCCGAAAATGCCATACGTTTGCTCAACTTAAGATTTAATACAAACCAGCCACATGGTTGGGAGCATTTCAAGAGTCGTAACCTGTTTCGGGTTACTAGCAAATGGGCGTTTTTGACATTTGATTGGATCAAACATGAATTAGAGCCTTCGAATCGCCGTCAGCTGGAAGACAATTTTGCTCAGTGGGGACAATACTGGCTGGAATACTGTCTATCTGACGAAGGTGATTTAAAGTTGCGGGTTGGTGACACCGATGAAGTGACATCGTTGGCATCGAATCTGGGGTTATTAGCTACCGCTTTGGCTGACTCTACACAATATCGTTCTCTTAGTGCGCAATTGTTAGCATTATCCGATCGACTACTAAATGATGTCGTCGTTGATTATTACATGAACGATATCATGCGCGGTGGCGTTTGGGCTGAGGGGAGTGATTATAGTCCTGCTACCCAAATACATTTTTTGCTAAGCTTTCTTATCAATAAGGAAGCGAGAGGAATTAGCTACCCAAGTCGTTATCCAGAACAAGCGTTACAGGCACTTAGACACTTAACCCTGAGTAATTATTCGACAACGTATAAATTTGGTTCAGAAGAAGATGGAAATGACTACGATCCACTTGGAAGTGATAGCCGTTATAAATTTGCACTTGTATTAGCCGGCGTATTAACCGCTGATATAGATCGTGATATGTTGGTAACTTGGTGGGACAAGTTAATTGAGGCGGAAGGGCATCCGTCAGGCTCAACTCATCTGGGTATTTGGAGAGTGTTGTTTGGTCATCATTTGACTGAATCGACTCACTCAAGTAAACAAAGGTTAACTAAACATGCCTCGCCACAAAGTACATTATTTGTGTCTCCGGGCGTTGGCGTGACATCCTACCGAACATCTTGGGATGCAGATGCCAGTAATTTGTTTTTCATTAATCGAAAAGCTCGGGTTGACCATGAGCACAACGATGCGCTCAGTTTTGATTTTGCCTACCAAGGCACCTGGGTAAGCAAAGAAATGACAGGATATTCTGGCGTCGCTTCTACTTCATTAGCACATAATACGTTATTGATTGAGAATGCAACGGCAGATGGCTCATCAAATCCGACATTAAGACCTGCAGGGGAACCTAGCTCGCTATATTTGCACAAATCCGAAGGCTTTTTGGCGATTGGTGCTGATGCATCGAAGACATACAATATGAGTGGGTATTTTGGTACAGACTACGCAGAGCAAGTTACGAGGCAGCTTGTGATGTTAGGAAAAGAGACGCTCATTATTTTTGACCGGGTGGTGACCGACCCTAACCAGACGAAAGATCTGAGGCAATATAAACCGAACTTGAAATTAGCAGACAGAAGTAAACATCGTCGTTGGGTTAAGCATATTCAGCATATCCAATCTAAACCTAAATTTGTTTCGAAGGAAAGAAATCAGTTTTTATATGAACTTGATAATCAAGTGAATGTGGCTCAGTTTACCGTGCTTCAACCGGCTAATGCTGTCGCAAGGTTAGTTGACGAGCAACAATTATGGGTTGATGCGCCTGAATATGAAGCACCAGACAGCCAGAGAAAGTGGCATATCGAAACCACAGCACAAAGCGTATCGGATACGAATGAGTTTGTGACGATTTTAAATGTTGGCACGTGTTCCCAAAAAACAGCTTCTGTCACTCCACCCAATACTTGCTCGGCTGATTCAACGATCCAATACGAAAGAACAGTGAGAGCGTTAGATGCTAAAAGTGCACAGTCACTCACTGAGCAAAATATCGTGGGTGTTATTGCTGAGTCAAAAAGACAGCGGCATGTGATCTTATTTAATAAAAAACCGCTAACAAAGTTGAACTCAAATATATCTTTTCCTTTAAAGAGTAGTTACTTAAATACAACGATATATTTAGTGGGTGTGTCAGAAAAAGAAAATTATCAGTTATCCAAAACATTGAAGCCCGGCAATATTGATGTAACATTGACACCTCAAAATACTTCAAGTGACAGTGGTGTTAAGCCTGAAGGCCATGTAATAGTATTGGATCTAGATGAATAATTTGTAGCCGTGTGTATTTAAACGGCGTTTTCAAAAGTTTAAAAATCGAAAGCTCAGTACATTTTCATGAATTTGTATTAAAATCACTGTCTAATTTTTTATAAGTACGTATTAAATCCAATAAGTAATGTATATCTATTATGTGCTTTAATTATTGGTGAAAGAATCGCAAGCCGTTAGTCTAAATATCCGATTGATAAATGAAGTGACTAGATAGCTATTATTTATTCCCTATTCAAGGTCAAGAGATAAACATGCCTCTCAAATTCATCAGCTTGCATTCTTCAGTCGTATCGAATGCCCTCATTGCTTCAATTGTTGCCTTCTCTATTTTCGTTTCACAAAACACTTATGCTCAAAACTTATTGTTAACTAACGAGAGAATTGCGCAAATTAAAGATCATCGCAGCACGAGCTCTGATGCTTGGGAGTATACTAAGCGACGAGTTGATGCCTATATTGATAGAGTTCCATATAACTCAGGTGAATATGCCGCTGCGTCTGCATTATTGTATCAACTTGATGGTGATAAAAAGTACCTCGATAACGCTGTAAGACTATTGAAAGTGTCATTTGCAACTGAGCATGAAGGTGGATGGGAATATTTTAAGAGTCGAAACTTATTTCGAGTATTCAGTAAATGGGCCTTTTTTGGCTATGACTGGGTTTATTCCGATTTATCTGAGTCTGATCGACTTTTACTGACAAATAATTTTGCTGTTTGGGCAAGGTACTGGGTTGACTATGCATTAGACGAGAATGGTGAACTCAAACTTAGAGATACCGATACTGATGAAGTGACGTCCTTGGCATCAAACTTGAATTTGTTGGGACATGTACTACTGAGTTCACCGCAGCACGAGAAGCTCGGTGAGGAAGTCACAGCGTTGGCTGATCAATTGCTCAATGACATCGTTATATCCAAATACATGGATAATCTAATGCAAGGTGGTGTTTGGGCTGAAGGAAGTGATTACAGTGCAGGGACTCAAATACACTGGTTGTTGAGTTATCTTATCAATAAAGAATCCCGAGGTATTCCGTACCCAAATAACTACGCTAGCGATACGTTGTCTGCGCTGTCCGCTATGACAATGGGAAATTACACGACGACTTATAAATTCGGTTCAGAAGAAGCAGCTGTAGATTATGATGCTCTTAGTGATGATTTTCGTTATGAGTTTGTTTTACTGCTACTAGCTGTAGTAGAAGAAGATGACGATATTGCGAAATTAACAGACTGGTGGATTGCAATGCTAAGCCGTGATGGCTACAAAGACAGTTCTATCCACTTAGGGTTGTGGCGTCTTCTTTTTGAGCATAAATTAATGCTGGACAAGCAGCCTAGCCAAGGCTTTTTTGATGTAGCTGCATCAACCGATTCAGTAAATTCAGAAAATGATAGCTCTATTACTGAGTTCTTCTCATCTGGTGTAGGTCTCTATTCTGCAAAAGCTAAATCTTTAGATGGAGTAAACGATCTTTTCTTCATTAATCGAAAAATTCGTGTAGACCATGAGCATCAAGATGCTCTCAGTTTTGATTTTGCTTATAAAAGTCAATGGATAAGTAAAGAAGCAAGTGGGTATTCGGGAGCTGCTACATCATCACGAGCGCATAATACTATCTTGATTGAAAACGCCACCGATGGCTCGTCAAGCCCAACTTTTAGGCCTCAAGATAATCCAACATTCCATTTTAATTATGCAGATGAACTAGCGGCTATTGTATCTGCTGATGGCGCACCTGCTTATAATATGAAAGGGTATTTTGCCTCAGAGTACGCGAAGCAAGTTTTAAGACAGTTAGTGATGTTTGATGAAGGTATTGTTCTTGTTCATGATCGTGTGGTGACGGATAGCTCCGTAACGGCTGATTTGGTGCAATACCACCCTGAGCTTCTTTTGAATGAAGGGGAAAGGCATGATCGTTGGGTGAATGTTATTCAGCATACCCAGAGTAAGCCTGAGTTGATATCAGGAGAGTCCAACTTATTTCAATACGAAGCGGAACAAGCTACAGCTCAATATCGTGTGCTATGGCCTGAAACCGCAGTAACAGAAGTTATTGATGAGAAAGAGTTATGGAAAGATATCGAAACATACGAAGTGCCAGAAAACCAAAAGAAATGGCACATTCAAGTCGAAGATCCTGCTGCTAAAGAACAGCACGAATTCATTGCCTTGTTGAGTGCAAAGGACTCAGAGCAAAGCGTGGGCAACAATGCTCAAGTGACAGCTAGTGTTCTGGATATGTCTTTACATAACTTAGATACGACTGATTTCATTGGTGTCATAGTTAAAGTCAATGATAGTCATAGGATCGTTTTGTTTAATCGCAACCCTGACTTGAATGAGCAAGCTGAGTTACCGGTGTTCCAAACGCCAACCAATATCGATGTAGAAGTGGTTTATGTTTTAGGTGTGTTACCTGATAGGCAATACACACTAAGTCAACGAGTGGCAAATGGTAGTATTACATACACGGTCGCTGAATCTAATAATGGCCTCAACGCTTCCAATAGCGTGTTAAGTTTCCGTCCGTAGTGACATTAACCTCAAGTTTGTATAAGTGAAACTGGGCCGCTTGATTTACACTTACTATTAAGTTTTCCAGCAAGGTAAAATGTCTAGCGTCCCTTTACCTTGGAAAGCCTTTAGGTAGCCTAGCTCGAAATAAAAGGACGCCCTTATATCCTCAGGTCAGTATTAGTCATTGCTAAATCAATTGATGTATCTATCATGATTTAACATGTATCGCTTCCTCGCAATATTGACTTATTGTTTAAAGCAAGACTCTAGTCACTATATACAAGAACAAGACGGCTAGAGGGGTGAACATGATACCTTGAAGTAAAGCACTACCGTCGTTGAGTGCCAGACTCTGATTTTCTTGCTTCGGCTGCTCTCCAATGTGATTCATTGGGTGTTCTTGCTCAGATTCCATTTCGTTTTTCATCCACCAACTCGCCATACTTAAACCAATGAGAACATAGAATAAATTAGCGTAACTACGAGAAATGAAGAAGGCCGTTATGCAAAAGCCGATGAGGCAAAAGACGAGCGTTTTGTATTGAAGCTGAGTGCTTTTTAATTGTGAAAGCATGAGCTTAACTGTCATGAAAAGTGCAGAAAACCAGAACAGGAAACCAAAAAAGCCTAATTCACCTAAGACTAATATGTAAGAGTTGTGGGCGGTCAGGTGGTGTATATCGGTAAAATTGCCCTTACCTACACCGAAAAGAGGGTTATATTTGAACATCTGAAAACCGTTATACCAAGCATAGACTCTATCTTGGGCAGACTCTTCGTTAGCATCGATGGTACGAAATTTGGACATGACAAAATAGAGCACAGGTGATGCTAATGCACCCAATAGTATCGCCTTGAATGCGCCAAATCGAAAATAAAACAACACTAACAGTAAAACCATGACGGCAAGTAATGTTCCTCTGGAATTGGTGAGGTAAATGCCGTACGCGAGAAAAGGTACAACTGCCGTCATCAGCCACTTAAACAAAGAGGATTGAGTTGTATGTCGCAGGAAAAATACTAATGGCAAGCTAACGACCAAAAACATACCCATATCATTTGGATCCGAATAGATACCGACATAAGTTGCTCTGTCCATAATCGTAGGGAAGCCAGACCATCCGACGCCATAAGGGTGATTAAATTGCGAGATCCCATGGAATACCATTATCACTGAACCGATGACCAGTAATATAAAAACGCCTCTGAGCTGCTTTTCGTTTTGTACAAGGTTTGCCGTAATTAACACGGGGATCATTGAGTTGATGAAGAAATCAATCGTTCTAGTGAACGCTGCTCCAAACCACCCAGTTAGTGCCAGAGACATAAAAATACTAAATGCAACGCCCGTCAACATCCAGATTTGTTTGGGGATTTTCGTTTTTTCTTTTCTAATAAAGAGGCATAAAAAGCATGCTAATAACGTAAATCGAGCTAAAGGCCATTGAGCTGAAGACAGGAACCACTCATGTGGCCTAATGACCACTGACGTTAGATAACAAAGTAACAAAAAATAAGGCATTAACTAAACTTTTCCCAGATTCGCTGAAGTGTTAGGCAGAGCGAACTCATTGGTCTCATTATAAGGCTAGAATACAGCAAAACACCATTTGAAGTGTACATCGACTTATACCCACCTTCTTCTCCTTTCATAAAGCTATAATTATGTAGTCCTAATTTATCAGCCAGTATAATAGCGTAGTAATGCATGAGTACACCTGGTGAGAGTGTTGGTTGAGCGTAGTCGATACCACTTTGATAATAGAACAAGGTATCTTTTGTCTTGAATCCATAGAAAGCTGCAAACACTTGCTTGTTTTTACTCAGGGTAAAGAAAACGGTATTACTCGTTAAATTAAGTCGTTGTGAAACTTTCAAATGGAAGCGCTTGAAACGATCATCAATAAAAGCACCAGGCTTTCCTTTTGCTTGCCAATACAGTTGATGCATCTCTTTCAGTTTATTTAACCCTAAATGTAAATCCGAAGGCCTTTCGCAAACATTGAGTTCAACTTGATTCATTGTGGCAAACTTTTTAAATTTGCGTCGAATTTGACTTGATATACTAGTTGAGCGCACGAGCTCTTGAGAGGGAGCCACTTTCATTTCAAAAGAGCGACCAATCAAATACCTTTCCTTTTTAATCCTTTTATCAGTAGGGCTTAATCCATCTAAAACCTCATGAACAATAGAGTGTTCAGCTACGTTGTCAAAATTTAAAGTCTGTCGCCAGGTTAAAGTTCGGACTAAATAATCCCTCATTCTATCAATAAGTGCTATTTGGTAATCAGGTTTAACGATAAAATCGAGTTGTTCCGTAACGACTTCAGCCACTTCGTCTTCGCCAGTACCTATAAATCGGATTTCGTTCACAAACCTTTTTTTGAGTTGGTATAAAGGCATTAACGCAACAAGTTCCTCGTCTGCGAATATTAATACCAAATTGAGAGTCATATGCTTGTTTTGGTATTGTCTCCACCACTCGGACATCCATTCCCACGTTAGACTAATATTCTTAAGGCTTTGTGATGCGACAAAGGATTTGATAGTTCTGCTCCAACCTAATGCTGTATCGGTATCGCCAATAGTCTTAATCTTGAATTGATGCATAAGCATTTGTTGAGCTTTCATTTGAAAATAGTGTGGAGATGAGTCGTTGATGCTCTTTACAAAAAGAAGAGCAGCCTAATACTCAATGTCGTGAGATAATATTAACAGATGAAACAAGGAATGTATTTTACTATGCATGGGAAAAGTCTCCCGACCATTCGTTTATCTATGCAATTTGGTGATTGAGTTATGGCAGTTTACAGCTCTATATTATGTTCAAAGAAAAGTACTTTAAGGTTATTGATCCAACGTGCCAGCTGCATACTTTTGAGTTCTTTGCTTTTCTGTTTTTACTCCGCAAATGCCTTAGCTTTTGATACCTGTAACTTTGAAAAGCCAGCGTTCCCAGATCATAATTATTCACAGTCCAGTCAAAATAAAACTTTGTATGTTGACGTTAAGGCAGACGGACGAAGCCCAATAATAGAAAACAATTTGGTGTTTGCGACAGTTCAACGCGCCATTGATCAAGCCATATCTGGTGACACTATTTACATTAAGAATGGTATTTACAAAGAAAGTATTGCGATCAATAAACCTAATTTGACGTTGATTGGTGAGTCAAATCAATTAACTAAACTTGTTTCCCCCAGTCATGATTCTGAACATTATTTCACAATAAAAGTAGGGGTGAGCGCCTCGAATACTGTTATCAAAAACATCAATATATCAGGCGGCTATTTCTACACAATCTCGTTGGAACATGACTATTTGAGGGAGTCTGAGAAATATACTGGCGTAAGAGGTGTTTCACTTATTGATAATAAAATTCATGGCAGTGGCCGAGATGTTATTAAAGTAAAACCGGGTGTTAGGCAGGTATTAATAACAGGAAATGAAATTTTTAATTCTGGAAGAAGAGATAATTCTAATGCAGAAGGGATAGACATTGTTAATGCAAGAGACATTACAATTACTGACAATCTAATACATCACACAACCACTACTGGAGTTTATATAAAAGGTGGGACTCAGAATAGTTACATTGCTCATAATTTTATTTCTGATACAGGTGGAAGCGGTATTCTCATTGGGTTTGATACAAGTCCTGAGTACTTCTCTTTGCAAGAAAACCCAGAAATGTATGAAGCTATCAATAGTGTTGTTAGAGGCAACATCATTAGTAACACGGCATATGCAGGGGTGGGGACTTACTCAGCCCTATGTGCTTCAGTAGAGAGTAATCTATTGGTTGATACGGCAATGTCTGGTCAAAGTGATATTTACTTAAGCTACCCACTTCAGGATAGGAAGCCGGAAGCTAAAAGGCCACCCAGTACTCAAGTGGGTTTTGTGGCCAACATACTGATGTCTCGAGATAAGTCTCCAATGATTAAAATTGCTTTTAAGCATGACTGGCATATAGGCAAACTTTTGGCTGCAGATAAAAAGATCGAATTTAGAGGGAATAAATACATCAAATATGATGGTGGTTTTTTGGCCATTAACGATATGCCTTCAGGGGGGAGATACAGGAGCTTTAATCGTTGGTTGAAGCATTACAATTCCCAGTTTAATGTTAACAAAAATAGATTGGATGATACTTTTGCAACATATGAACAGTTCGACAAACAAGAGTTAGCCAAGGCTGTTGCTCGTTTTTGTTCAACGATAAATAAAGAGGAAAGATCGTTAAGCCAAAGTAACCTGATCCCAAAGCTGGAGTGTCAGCATATTGCTTCGGATAGAGTTGATAGGCTCTTATCGAATGTCAGTAATTGGAAATGACTTTGATAAGATCTTGTCTATCCACAGAAAAGCGATTCAAGTCGTATCGATCAAATTTTAATTTGTTAATGCCGGGTTCGTTGTTAAATGCAAATTGATATCCTGTTGAAGCAACCAGCGTCTTACTGAGTGCGTTGTAGCTGTTTTTTCTACCAACGGGATAGGCAATAGCATTTATCTCGATATTGAGCTCCTTTTCTAATATAACCTTTGAGTGTTCTATTTCGTATTTCTGCTCTTTTTCTTGCAGCTTTGCCAATATTCGATGATGTACAGTGTGCGATCCAATTTCCATCCCTTTGTCGCTTAATGATTTGAGCTGTTTCCAAGTCATAAAAAGGTTTTCATCGATGTAACTTACATCGTTAGTCAGGGAAAAATACTCACGCAAATATTCTATCGTTTCTTCTGGTTCAACATCAGTAATCGTTTTAACAACGGATATAAATTTTCTGATCTGATGCTCTATTTTATCTTGGCTAAGTGTTATTTTTTCAGAAGATTGTGGCAGTGCGACTTCCTTGCCTACATTCGAACGTAATATAAAGGCTACTTCATCCCACCAAGGGATGGTGTTTTTCTCAATAAGGGTCGTAGGTACAAAAAATATTCCGCTTACACCATGCTTTTGTAAGATCGGAAGGGCGATATCGTAATTGTCCTTGTAGCCATCATCGAATGTGATTATGGCGTATCTCTTGTCCATTTGTTTTTGAGTCAGAATGTCTGGAAGCTGTTTTGAGGTAATGACTTCAAAAAACTGATTAACCAGACCTATTTGTGTATCGAATACTTCTGAATCACACGAAAATACATCCCGATCAAATTTGGACTCGCTACTATTTCCTATCCGGTGATAGTTAAAAACATATATTCCTTTGGGTAATAAATACCAAACAATCCAGCTCATTTTTGAATAGGTTAAGAATCGGACTAACCTTCGAATCCATTTATTCATAACAGAAAACCAACATCAAAAGGCCTTAAACTTCGGTTTCTTCAGAACGTAATCCCGATAGTCATTAGGGTTACCTTCTAGCCCATCTTCCGCTGCCTTAACTATATTGAACATTTCTCGTGCGGATACATAGTGAAGCGAAAAATTGTCTCCGTCGTTATATTCCTGCTCTAAATAATGGTGCATTTGATCTCGTTCAGCACCCAGCAAGGTATCCATATCAGATTCTTGTGCACCATGAGTATGAATTTTTATGAAAATCCATTCAGGTTTGCCTTTAACATGTATGTGTGACTTTACCCATTGATCGATCCTAGACTTCAGTGGGGGCATCGTTTTACGTATATCGGAGTTCTCTATATGCGGCATGCCTTTGGGAGTTAGCCATTTGAAGTTAATACCAAGAGGACCTTGGATTAACAATAATCCATCATTGCTTTTCCCAACCTGAGCATCTGACCCAGTGTTGTGATTCTTTCTCCTACCTGGAACTCCTTTGGCATAATAAATTGCATTCACTTTTTTGGTTTGAGCTGGACTAGGCGCTGAAGGTAGTGTCATATCGACATAACACCCAGTGTCCTGAAGCACTTGTAACTCGTTATCAATACCGCAGTGGCGGCCATCTGGAAGAGAGTTGTCGAGCGCCCAATTGCCGTGAATAAATGCATATTTGATTTGCCCCGTCTCTGGGTCAACAGGTAATGCACCGTGTTCCTTGTGCAGCACCTCAGCAAAATTTGAGATTAACTGAGTAAAATTAGCTGCATTGTCATTGTCATGATGAATATGAATCTCAATTTCTCCAAATCCCTTGGCGCACAGGTCTGATAATTTGGCTAAATGCTCTTCACGATATTCTTCTTCAGGGTAGAAAAAGCAATGTTTAGGTGGTTGGCCGTCTGCATCGCGATGCTTCTCTGCCATGAGGGGGTAATCTTTGACCCACCTATCTACTCTGGCTCGTTCAATATCGATATCTTTGTTTCGCCATTGTGGTTCAAAGTGATCGACAAAACAGAACATGACATGCACAGTGCCATCTACTGATGGCTTGCCTGTGATTATCCGCCACAAATAAGACCATAACCAAACATGCATGTTCTTACGATGCAGTATATAGGCTATAGCTAACGCTGCGGCAACTGCAGTTATTAACATTGCCTCCAATATCATCAATTCGACTCCCCAGTTCGTGCCGTTCTTTTCCAAGCCCCATGTTTATTACCGGATAAAAACCGAATAAAGCCGAGTCCCAACGCATAATTCATCATAACAAAAAAGCTGATAGCAGAAGCCACCCCAGAAACCGGCTTTTTCGCATTAATCTTTTTCGTCGCATATATCGCTATCGTATAAAATAACACCTGCAAAACGAGGATAACGCCATACAATAAAGAAGGCAGTAACATGATATTCAATATCAAGGCTGCAAAGAGTAAATGAGGTGCAAACCATCGCAATACTTTATGCGACCAATAACACCATGAGAACAACCCTTTGAAAGGTGACAAAGCCCACATATTGCTCATGAAAGCTCTATAGTTCCCTAATCCGATACGAACTCGGCGGCCAATTTCATCCTCTAGTGAGGGAGCAACTTCTTCTCGTGCTTGAGCATTCTCTTCGTAAATCACATCATAACCTTGTTTTTTGACGTTCATCACAATGCAAAAGTCGTCTACGACTGTGTCTACAGGAAGCTCTTGGTACAACTCTTTTTTAATGGCGTAGTTTGCTCCATTGGCACCTAAAAGGGCACCAATAGAAGATTCTTTTCGTTTCAAAAATTGCTCATATCGCCAATACAAGCCATCTTGATTCTGACTGTCTTCATTATCATACAAATCCAGCTCACCGCAGACCGCACCGACACTGGGTGAAAACCCTCTCACCAACACCTCTATAGTATTAGGTGAAAATTCAGTATTCGCGTCAGTAAACACGAGAATATCTGATTCAGCTTTACTGACCAAATCATTGAGGACAGTTACTTTCCCACGATTCTCGGTGAAGCAGTAAGCATGAACGCGTTCGTCAGTGAAACTCTGTAATATTTCATTAGTTGCATCGGTACTGCCATCTGAACCTGCGAGTATTCTCAACTGACCAGGGTATTCTTGTTCTAGGAGGTTATTGATTCGCTCTCTAATACAAGATGCTTCATTATAAGCAGATACAATCACGTCAACCGAAGGCCATTCTGACAGCTCTTGGCTTATTGTAGGTTGGCTCTTAGAAACCACTGATAACATAATTGGGAACAGGAAGTAGGTGTAGAACAGTAACAGCCCGCACGCCCAAAAGACTAACTCCACCTTAGTTGCTCCTTACCAATTCTTTGGCGGGTATGCCAACCACAGTAACAGAATCCCGGACATCTTTTGTGACGACAGCATTTGCGCCGACTTTGACATTATTGCCAATAGTAATACCGCCAATAATTTTTGCTCCTGAGCCAATAAATACATTATCTCCCAGTTGCGGTGCTTTCCCTTTTTCATCACCGATGACAACGCCACTTTCGATAATAACATTTCTCCCACCACGAACCTTGGAATTGATAACAATACCAACGGGGTGCATAAGCACTAACCCTTGATCAAACTGAGCATTGGCTCCAATAACACAACCATTTAGCCATTTGTTAAACAATTGGCATATTAAAACGAGTGGAAACAATCGAAACTTCTGAAAAAATGAGGTCAGTCGATACAACGCATTCGCACTTGTTCCATCATTGAGGAAAATGCGCAAAAGAGAGGTTTGAAACCCCTGTTGTTGATAAAATGTTTGTTTGTATTTTAGATCTTTAATAAAAAGCATAGTTATTTCGTTATTGCACTCATCAATCTGGTGATGTTGGTATCCCAGTTAAAACGTTGTGCATGTTCTAAAATTTTATCATGTTCCCATTCTTGATGGACTGCTTTCTTAATACCTTCAGCGAGAGATTGGGCGTCTTGAGCATCGACCAAAACCCCAGTATCTTCAGAAACAACTTCAGGTATACCGCCGACTTTGGTTGCTACAACTGGAGTACCGCTGGCAAAAGCTTCCAACAATACATTTGGGACACCCTCTCTGTAACTTGGCAATACAAGTATATCCGCATGCCTTATCTTCTCAGCAACTTGCATTAAGCTCAATGAGCCACTGAATTTTATTTTCGATGATAACTTATCTTGTTGTGCCCATTTTTCGAGCTTCGACCTTTCATATCCTTCGCCAACATAGTCCAATGAACAGTTGCATTCGTCTTTGACTGTCTTAAATGCATGGTAAAGCTCATTGACGCCTTTTGTTTCAATGATGCTGCCTACGAAGAGTATTTTGATTGGCTCTGAGGTAGTCGTTCGCTCTGCTGGGAAAAACACCTCTTTATCTACGCCGTTATAGTTTGTTTCTAGCCTTTTGGCATCAAGTCCAGCGGCTTCGAATTTTTTTGCTAACGCTTGGCTGGCACAAAAGATTTTATCTGCGTAATTGAGAGACTTCCGCATGAGCCATTGTCGTATAGGTCGATGTAAGTTTTCGTTAACATCAGTACCATGCGCTTTTACTACAAAAGGAAGATTAAATAGCTTACAAAAAATAGCAACGGCTACTGCATCAGGGAAAGCCCAAGATGCAATGACCGAATCAGGCTTAAACTTAGTAATAGTTCTGTAGGCCAGTAACAAGGAGATTAGTTGAAAAAAGGGGGTTAACCAACGTCCAACCTTGGGAAGGTAAAAGTAAGGAATGTACTGCTCTCTTTGAAGCAGGCCTTTTCTCTGTTTCCGCCATTCAATCCAAGGAACAAATATGAAAATGTTAACATCCATATGCTGTGCTAAACGATCAAATTGTTGCTTATTGAAGCTCGCACGGTTTGGTGCCCAGCTAACTGGGTATAAATTGGTTATAACGATGACTCTCTGCCGCAGTGATTGACTAGCGGGCATCTAGTAATTCTTGATAGGTGTTTAAATACTGTTTGGCTGTATTGGTCCAATTTCTTTCTTGTTGAACGAATGCGATTCCATTTTCTGCAATAGACGTTAATCTGGCTTCATCATCTATATATTCCAACACTGATTTAGCTAGTGCTTCAGGGCTGTCTGGCTCGAATAATATACCAGTCTCGTCGTGACGAATGAGTTCTCGATGGCCACCTATATCAGAAGCAAAAACAGGCTTAAACTGAGCCATTGCTTCTAAAGGTTTGAGAGGAGTAACAAGTTCTGTAAGGCGAATACTTTCTCTGGGAAATATAAGGGCGTCAGCAACGCTGTAGTATCTAGACACTTCTTTAAAAGGGACTCGTCCAACAAAAGTCACATTGTCTTGTAACTTAAGTGATGTAGTGAGCGATTTAAGGTAAGATTCATCGTTACCACCACCAACTAATAACAAATGTACCTTAGGGTTTTCCTTCAAAATTAGCGGCATAGCTTTTATCGCATAAGCTAATCCTTCGTACCTGAAATAACTGCCGATAAAGGCAATCACTTTTTTATCTTGTAAATTTAGTTGCGACTCTATTTCAGGATCACGAGATTGGATTTTAGTAAACTTCTCTATATCAACCGCATTGGGGGTGACATAGACTTTAGATTCACTAATACCACGACTAATAATTTCCTGCTTCAACCCATTACAAATGCAACTAACCCTGTCCGCTTGCTCGAAAACACGTTGTTCCATTGCTCTAATGAGTTTGTAACGCAGGCTACCTTGTTTAGTCTTGCCCGTGTCTACAGCAGCATCTTCCCATAAAGCACGCACTTCATAGGTTACAGGGACAGAATATTTACGACCTACTTTCAATGCGGCCATTGCATTAAACATAGGGGAATGTGTTTGAATAATATCTGGCTTCTCTTGCAAATAAACTTGCTCAAGGCGCTTAGCCAGATGATTAACATGGTCAAAGTATTTCACCAGTGGTATTGACGACAACAGAGTCTTGGAGGGCTTAGTTCTCCAATACTCGAATTCACCTATCTTTTCTTTGACGTCACTGAAATCTTGGAATCGTTGACTTGTCATTTGACATGTATTGATTCCTATCGATCTTTGATAACGTAAAATGGCTTCAGACCGCAGTGAGTAGCCACTAATATTAGGTGGGGAATATTCGAGTAAATGTAAAACTTTCAAAGCATATCCTTTTAATCATCGACCTTTGCCGAATAAAACCACTTCTACCGTTCTCACCAAGATAAGCAAATCTAACAGCAAACTTTGGTGTTTCACGTAATAGAGATCAAATTTTAATTTTTCCATTGAATCTTCGACGCTGGCACCGTATGGGTAATTTAGCTGCGCCCATCCCGCTAAGCCAGGCTTTACGTTATGTCTCTGATTATAATACGGAATCTCTTTGATAAGCTCTTCTACAAATTCAGGACGCTCAGGTCTTGGGCCGATAAACGCCATTTCTCCTTTAAACACATTGAGTAATTGAGGAAGCTCATCGACACGGTATTTACGCATAAAGTGCCCAAGCCTTGTTACCCTTGAGTCATTCTTTGTCGCCCATTTGGCGCCATCTTTCTCTGCATCAGCGCGCATGCTTCGGAATTTAATGATCTTGAACATCTGTCCATTGAGGCCTACACGTTCTTGCTTATAAAAAACGGAGGAGCCTGTTTTTCTTCCATCATCAAAATAAATTAAAAGGGCGGTTAGCATCATAAAAGGCCATGCGAAGCATAAAACAACGAAAGCCAATAGCGCATTAAATGAGTACTCTAACGTGTCTCTTAGGTAATTTTGAGTGTTAAAGCCATTGGAATAGATAACCCAGCTTGGGTAGATAAGATTAACGACTATTTGCCCTGTTTCGCGCTCCATAAAGTCGAGTAAGTCGACGACTTCGACACCCCTCACTCTCAAATCAAAGAGTACATCTATCGGCAATGTGCCTCTTCTCTGATCACAGGCAATAACTATCTCTTCTATGTCATTATCCGCTACATAATTTCGAAAGTTTTCATCGATTTTAACGTGAACCAGCTTCTCGTACTGAATACCGTTTTCTCTGTCATCGCCAGGAATAGGAATAAATCCGACAAGCTCTATTCCCATACGATCAACTTCCCTGCGCATCCTACGTTCAATAATGGACGCTCTGTCTCCAGCACCGATAACCAAAATACGATTCTTACCTAGCCCTAGCAAACCTAAGCGGTTGGAAAAGTAACGTAGAAGTACAATGGAAATAATGATAAGCGCTGATGCAACGGGCAAATAATAGGTGTGTAGCCGTAAGTCGTATAAAAATGTACTTGTGAGAACTTCCATGACGAAATAGCTTAAAGCAACACTAACAAATATCCGTCGAATGATGCCTCGGAAGGTTTCTCTTAATTTAGCTTCGTATAATCCCACAGATAGCGCGGAAATGAGCACTAAAATAGTGAAAGTAGCAACATTGAAATACAGGTTATAACGATCGAATTTCTCGCCTGTAATTGTAAAAACAGCAAAATTAGCTAGATAAGCTACGTAAGCTACAATCGCAGCTTCTATCATGACTAAAGCATTTGAGCGTTTATTTTGCTTCTTATTGCCCGCACTCATTCAGAAAGGTCCCCATACTGTAATGGTGCGTAATGATATGCTATTTCATGCCGATGAGGTAGATCAAATTTTCACTATGCATCGTGAGATAATTGAGACACAATAGAAGCTCATGCATGGCATCAGCAGATAAAGTTTGATTAAGGAACGTTGTATATTATGTGTATAAAGATAATAAAAACACTGGCTTTGTGTACAATTTTGGCAACCTTGGGAGCGTGTAGTTCAAATACGTTACCGTCTGCAACGGCTCATCAATCTCTGACCACTTCAGTAGATAATTATAATTACTTGGTCGGACCAGGTGATGGACTTAATATATTCGTTTGGCGGAATCCTGATGTATCAGGTTCATTCATTGTCAGGCCAGATGGGAAAATCACAACATCTTTAGTGGAAGATATTGCTGTTTCAGGAAAAACTCCCAACGAAATTGCACGATTGATAGAACAAGAGTTAGGAAAGTTTATTCGTGACCCTATCGTAACGGTTAGCTTGAATGAATTTTCTGGTCCGTTTAGTGAACAAGTTAGAGTTATCGGAGCTGCGACAAACCCTCAGGCAATTAGCTATCGCGAAAATATGACGCTACTTGATTTGATGATTGCAGTTGGTGGTTTAAATGAATTCGCTAACGGCAATGGTGCGAAGTTGATTCGCGTCGTTAACGGTGAACAAAAAGAGTACAAAGTGAAAATAGCTCGGCTGATTAAAAACGGTGATATCGACGCTAATATTGATTTGCTTCCAGGTGACATCATTATCATTCCTGAAGCTTGGTTTTAGTTGATTAAATCGGCACTGTTTAGGATTATGAAAGAGTTGTTGTTATGAAGGAAATCCAAAATACCTTTGATATGCTTTTCTATTACATCAAAGGGGTGTGGATAAAAAAGCGTTACATCATGATTTGCTCATGGCTGATCTGCCCAGTTGGATTAGTCTACGTCACATTAATGCCTGACACTTATAGAACTGAAGCTCGTGTTTTTGTAGATACGCGTTCTATACTGAAGCCATTGCTTGAAGGGTTGGCTGTTAATGATGATCCACAACAGCAAATTCGCATGATGGCTCGAACTCTATTAAGTAGACCTAATCTGGAACGTATTGCTCGCGAAACAGATATGGATATTCAAACGAAGAACAATCAGGAATTTGAGAAGCTGATTGATAAGCTCAGTACTGAGATCCGCCTTCGAGCTACAGGTGGGCGTACCCCTCGCTCTGATAATATATACGTCATCTCTTACGAGAACCAAGACCCTAATCTCGCATATAACGTTGTACAGAAAACATTAGACCTTTTTGTCGGTACAACTCTAGGGGAGTCACGTCAAGATACTGACTCGGCGGCGAGATTTTTGGATCAGCAACTGGCTGATTACGAGAAAAGGTTGTCAGCAGATGAACAGCGCTTAGCTGACTTTAAGCGTAAATACTCTGATTTATTACCAGGGCAAGGAACATTCTATTCAAACTTGAATCGTCTGAAAGACAATAGAGATCAAGTCTTATTAGAGCTAAAAGAAACAGAACAGCAAACAGATTCTTTGCGCAACAAGTTGGAAGCTGTTCAGTCTAATGATTTATCGGGGGTTACCACCGGTGAAAAAGACAGAGCATTACGAACGCGTTTTGATGTCCGAATTGAAGCGTTACAGCAACAATTGGATCAACTTTCACTGCGTTACACAGAGTTACATCCCGATGTTGTTGAAACTAAGAATCTTTTAGAAACATTAGAAGTGCAGCGCGACGCTGAAATTGAAAAGTACCTTGAGTCTAGAACCAGTGGGCAATCTAATGTGTCGGCCGATGACCCATTTCAGCAAGAGTTGGCTCTTGAAATAAGTCGGTTGGAAGGGCGTATTGCCTCACTTAGAGTGAGAGAAAGCGATCACAATATTAGGATACAAGCCTTACAAGACAAGATTGATCAAGTTCCATTGGTAGAAGCAGAGTTAACCTCGCTTAACCGTGAATACGACATCACTAAGCAGAAGTATGAACAATTACTGTCACGTAGAGAGTCTGCTACTATTTCACGAAATGCAGACGTATCTAATGATGAGGTTAAGTTTAGAGTTGTTGATCCGGCTAGGGTGCCTATTTTACCTAGCGGTCCTAATCGACCTATTTTATATACGCTCGTTATTTTTGTGGGCTTCGGTTTAGGTTTAGCCGTTGCATTGTTAGTCAGTCAATTAACCCCTGTTATTATTAATCGACAAAGCTTGGAAAGACAGTTGTCAATTCCGGTTTTTGGCTCCATTAGTCATGCTCATAAAGACAAGTTTAAGCGTATTCAAAGGATAAGGTTGGCGGTTTTTGCAATGTCCTCAAGTTCCTTAGTTTTCATATATATATCATTGGTCACCATTGACATTCTGGGGCTTGACCTCGTGGGTAAAGTACAAGGGTTGATAGGATGAAAACAATTGAAAAAGCACTAGCTAAGTCCGAAGAAGCGAAGAAGAAAATATCGGAGTCAGCGCATGACTCTGACGAAAAAGCTGAGGATATAAAGGATGTTGCAAATGAATCTCCAAATGTTGATAAAGTGGAATCAACAACAGGCCCTATAGAATCCTCGAATAGCACTATCCACATTAACTTAGATGGCTTAGAGCAGTCTGGTTTTGTGTCGATGTCTTCAGCACGCCGACTCGTCAACGAAGAGTTTAGGAGCATAAAGCGTAAGTTGTTGTCTAATGCTTTTGGGCCGCTATCTGAATCATTGAACAATTGCAATGTCATTATGGTTTCGAGTTCAAAACCAAATGAAGGGAAAACGTTTACTGCAATCAATTTGGCGCTAAGTATCGCATTGGAGCAGGACAAAACAGTGTTATTAGTCGATGCTGATGTTTTGCGGCCTTCAATCATGAAGACGTTTAATGCGCCATTCGAGAAAGGGTTGATGGAATATTTGCTCGGAGAGTGTCAGTCACTCTCTGATGTTATATATAAAACTAACGTTGAAAACCTCCGTATTATCCCAGCAGGAAAATCACATCACTTATCGTCTGAGCTATTGGCTAGTGAAAAAATGTCTGAGGTAGTCAATGAGTTTTCTAATCGATATTCTGACCGAGTGGTTATATTCGATACGCCTCCTTTATTAGGTATAAACGAAACTTCTATTCTCGCAAACTTAGCGGGCCAAGCAATCATCGTAGTCGAAGAAGGTAAAACAACAATAACTGATCTAGAAGAGTCGTTAAGCCATTTAAATCCGAACATGGCAAAGGGAGTTGTGTTAAACAAATCGAAGGATGATATGTCAAGAAAAAGCGGTTATTACGGATATTACTATTCTAGTCCTGAAGATGAATAATCCTGAGAATTAAGGGAGCTTGATGTGAGATTCTTTTCAGCCATTAGTGCCTTATGGGGTGCAGGACTAGTGTCAGTTGCATCCGCTGGTGATATCGATTTCACACCAGAAATTGAAATATCGGGTATCGCTTATGAAAGCAGAACAATATCTCCTCAATTTTTTGAAGGTGATGTAAACGCCTTAGCCATTTCACCGTCGCTGCTTGCAACATATCAGGGCAGTAATGTTAATGCTGCTTTCTCTGCTAATTACTTTTTTAATGAGCAAGATACTGATGAAGGCCGGATAAGCAATAATTTTACTGAATACAATTATTTGATTGATACAACATTAATCGATAATTATTTAACTGCCAACTTTAACGGCTCGCTTACGTTCGAAAATACTGATCCCACGCAAACACTGGTTAATGATTTTTTTATAGGTTTTGATGACTTAACCAAAGTGCGCTTCAATACCGGTGAAGTAGAGTTTGAGCTACCGTCTCCTAAATACATTGGTATTAATTGGTTAGGCCGATTCTCTGTTGTTGAGTCAGATCAATCTACAAATTCATTTAATAATTTAGACAATGAATCATATCGATACTTGTTTGAGGTTGTACAAGGCAGTCAATTCCAGCGGGTCAGTTGGAATTTTGCAGTTGACTTCCAGGATACAACGGGACGAGGGCAACAGAGTGATATTCAATCAAGAACAGCATCCGCCGATGTTAGGTTTGCGCTGTTTAGTAACCTTAGACTCGTTCTTGTTTCTTCAGTTGAAGACAATCAATTAGAGAGCGAAGGTTTGCTATCGGATGATTTGAGTTTAGACACTTATGGTGCTGGCCTCTCATGGCACCTCAGTAATAATCGCAATGTCGCTGTGACTTTCAATCGAGCAAACTCTTCCAATGATGAATCTGATCGAGATTTTCTAGGTCTGGATGTCAATTGGGCTTTTTCAAGCCGAACCAATCTAACAGCAAATTACAGTAGACGATTCTTTGGTGAGACAGGAAGTGCTGATTTTTCATATAACACCAGAAGGTTTAGGGCGGTATTTTCTTACTTTGAAGAGTTGACTAATTTTTCACGGTTGCTTTCAAATCAGGTTGATTTAGGCGTATTTGTCTGTCCTATAAACGATCAAAGCTTAACGTCTTGTTTTCAGCCTGACTCTCTCGCCTTCAACTTGAGTCCAGAACAAGTATTTACCGGCTTTTTTCAACAAGTACCTGAAATTAGCGAAGAGATCATTTTGCAAAAAAGAGGGACACTTGACTTAGGCTATCAAAAGAAGAAATTTTCGGCATCGTTAAGTGGCAATGTGAGTAATACGGATTTTCTCGAAACAGATAGAAGTCAGGAAAACAACTCATTGCGATTTAATGCGTCTTATCAAATAGGATTGAAAACAAGCTTAGATACATCTCTTAATTTTACTAGAACTTTGTTTGTTGAAGATGATGTCGTTGATGCTGTGCAATCAAGTACTTTTGGGGTAACTCGTACATTTAGTCCTAGATTCGAATCATCGATAGAATTTAGGTTTATTGATAGAGAGTCGGATATAGATCTTCGAGACCTGCAAGATCGTAGGATAAGTATAAACTTTAATTATCGACTTTAAAGCAGCATACTCTAAGCTTTCAAAGAGTTAATCGCTAGGGTACGTTGGCACAGGATCAGAGCTCTGGTGCCACTTTGGGACACTCATATAAATCAACCAGCTCCATGGTGAATTAAGAAATCAACAACCGCTATATTGAACTACCCTTAGGTTATAGCGTGTTAATTTGGATACTAAATAAAACTCCTTTTTTAAGATATCGGTATAACAGTCTGTCTTATTCAATCAAGAGGTTAAAATTGGACAAATATAGAGCACAATTCTGGGTGCTGTTTGTGGTTGTCATGATGGCTTTTAGTTCAATGCTGTCTGCTAACACAGAAGTCATCGCCAATGTAAAACGTTCTGTTGTCGGCATTGGTGTTGTAAACCCTTTGGGAACACCGAAAAATGTCTATGTAGGTACAGGCTTTGTTTTTTCTGACGGATTTCATGTTGCAACTAACTTTCATGTTGTTGATAGAGTGCTTGAAGGAAAAGAAGAGTGGGTGGTTTTTAGATTAACCGATACAGGGCGAGAAGCATTTAGGGCGAGCATTATTGTCACGGATGCCGAGCATGACTTAGCAATCTTAAAGGTTACTAAGCCCCTGCCTGCCGCCGTATTGTCCACAGTTGAGTTCTTACCTGATGGAACAGATATCGCGATAACGGGCTTCCCTGCGGCTGCGGCCCTCGGTTTTTATCCTATTACTCATAAAGGCAGCGTTGCAGCTGTTGTTCCTATCGCAATTCCCAGCATTCATTCGAGCCTGTTAGACGCAAGCAGCTTGAGAAGGCTTAGGGACCCATTTCGAATATATCAACTCGATATTACTGCTTACCCAGGCAATAGCGGCAGTGCTGTTTATGAACTGGATACGGGAAAAATCATTGCCATCGTCAATCGAGTCTATGTTAAAAAGCATAAAGAGGCAGCATTAAGTGATCCAAGTGGGATCAGCTACGCCATTCCTATAAAGTATTTGATCGCATTAGCTAGAGATAACAAAATAAATTTGTAGTGGTCTACGCTAAATTGCTGAAGCTACTTTTATGTTTTTTGTTGTATAGATTTGGCGTATTTAGAGCCTCTCTTTATCCATGGTGCTTCAATATATTTGTATGAAAGGCCAGCAGCCCAATAACTCGATATGGCTGCAAAACTGAACACCACGAGGAATCTAAGATAGCCTGCTTCGATTCCAGAATGTATTAATCCCAGAACAGCCATAGCAATAAATAAATTGTGGTATAGATAAGTACTGTATGAAATGGTTCCATACCACTCTAGAAATGCAGCAAGCCTGGAAGATATATTAATTTCCATGAAAATGATGATGCCTACAATGAAAGTTGCAAATAACATATACCAGCTCCACCTATCACTTAATATTGGGGAATGAGGTAATTGGAAGAACTTCTGAGTAATAGCAATTGCGGCTCCCAATATTAAAACGATGAGAAAAAAGCCTAGTGTAGTCGGCATTTTAAATTCATATTTTGAATAAAAGTAAGAGATTAAAACGCCAGCGGTGAAGCTGAATACAAGAGTGAAAAATACGTTCTGATTGAAACTAACCACTCCCAGCTTCGGCAGCATATAGATAACAGCAGAACATAATATTGGCCCCAAAACACCAAACCTATTTATCAAAAAAATTAAAACAGGAAATAACAGGTAATATTGGAATTCTACAGGAAGGCTCCAATAGGCATTATTAAATAACCCTTCTTTGCCCCAGATATTGAACGTTAAGGTCAAATAACTGACAAAATCAGAAATCTGAAAAGTTGTTAGGAACTGAGGCTCTATCCAAACTCCACGAGCACTACCATATGTTTTGACAAAAATAATGGAGAAAATGGCATAAAATATCAAAGAGAAAAAGAAGGCAGGCCAAATGCGAAAGAAGCGTTTAATGTAAAATGTAGCAATATTGGACCCACTGACCTTATTAGCATTACTGATAAAAAGCGTGCAACCACTGAGTGTAAAAAATAACACAACGCCAAAGCTCCCCAAGTCAACTAAACTGAGAGGAAATACGTTTGAAACCTGCTCGCCTTCTTTATAAGTGACTTCTGTCGCTCGTAAGCAATGAGATATGATGACTAGAAATGCAGCAAAACCTCTTAGCCAAGTGAGTTGATCTAAATAGCTTTTATTGTATTGGCTCATCCCTTCTCCCTTTTATTTTTATTATTTGTATTTTAAGTTTTTCTATCCACAGCTTATTACCTGCTGAGTTAAGGTGGAGACCATCACCTATATGAAATGATGATGACAGTTGCCCAGCTCCATTCATTAATTTAGCGCCAATTCCTGTGCACTGTAATCTCTCATCTTCCATACAAAAATGCCGTAACTTCTGATTAATTTCAAGTATTGTTGTATTGAGTCCTTTGACACCAAGCAACTTTTCATCTACCGGATGGATCTCACTAATCAAGACATAAGCTTTGGGTAAAATTGATTTAACGATCTGGATAATAGTATTTTCAACATACTCGCCTGAATGCCCACTTAGTAAGTCATTGATGCCGATAGCGAGTACAACAACTTCTGCTGATCTAATTGATTGGTAATCAGATAACCGTGCTTTTACTCCACTTGTTGTATCCCCACCAATACCATAGTTAACTCCGTTGTTGGTGATCTCTAAAACAGGTAGCCCTTGTATATGACTATCGCCAATAAATAGAATTGCTTCTTTTGTTAATGCTTTATCTTGGCGGAAATAATAGCTTTTCATCCTCAGATAAAATCTTTGCATACTAAGATCAATGGAAGTGAGGCCTAATTTATGCCCTGCTTTAACAGGTAGTTCAGGGTAGACAAAACATAGGATGACAAGGACATGAATAAAGATGAGATAAAGCGCTAAAAGCGCTTTTTTGTTATTTTTCAAAAGCACACAGATACATTCATTTCGTTCAATAGGAGCATTTACATGAATAAAACAAGTAACGTTATTTTGATTCTTTTAGTAAATTCTTGATATACCAAATCATAAATCTTTGTAAAGGGTTGTTGTTTCCCCAGGGCCTCCAAGTCTTAATCAGTTTTTCTCTGTACGCATCATAATGAATACCTCTAGGTGCGCAGGTAATGTTTCCTCTGTTTAAGATAATCTTCAATACATTGGTACACAAAGCACCGGCAGCTAAGCTTATCCCCATGCAAGTAGAAGGAACTTTCGCATCTTCTTTAGTGAAGTTTACACGGTTTTTTTCGACTAAATAGTGCCTCTGTTGCAGTGATGGAGACACGCCAGCAACAAAGCGTATAATCTGATCTTCAAATTCACGCCCTTCAACACAAAAGTATTCTTCAAATGTCATTTTGCCTGGCATGAAGATCAACATAGATGTTCCCATCCCCATGGGCGCAGCTGTAATCGCTGGTATGCCTTTGTCATAGCATGCTTGAAACACTTTTCTTCTAATATCGATCGAAAAGATGTCAAGGCTATCAACGTAGATAGAAACGCCGTCTAAGAACTCCTCTAGATTCTCTACTGTTATGCCAGATTTGAAGTTCTTGATGGTTGCTTCAGGATTAATTGAACGAAGGGTTTCTTCCATCACTTCTGCTTTCGGACGTCCAACGGTATCCATTGATGCGCCCGCTTGCCGATTAAAATTAGCAATATCGTAATCGTCTAAGTCAGAAATGTTGAAATTCCCAATACCGAGTCTGGCCAAAACGATAGCATGATCTCCACCAACACCCCCAAGCCCACCTACAGCCACTTTGGCATTCTTAAGTACTTGTTGCTCTGCTTCAGTTACCCATCCGATATTTCTGGAAAATGCTTCTTTATAGTCGAATTTATAGTCGGACACTTGAATTTCCTCTGTGATGTATCGTTTTCTCTTTGCTGTAAGCAATTCAGTATTTAGATTAACTTATGAGCTTAGCTTGCTCTCCAATGGAATCCGAAATATCACTCAACATGAGTTTGAATCCAGGAGACAGGCTTTCAAACAATAGTTTGGGGTTGATGTAATAAGGAGCTCTCTTCCCATGATAGTCGACGGTAGGCCCTATTTGTTCGAATTTAATGCCTACAAAGCTCATACTCCTTGCTAATCTTGGTTCCATCATAACGAAGGTATGTAGAATATCTTTTTCTATTACTATGGATGCCGCTGAAAGATAAAGACCTACTGCAATGAATGGAAAACACCTCAGCTCAACTTCGGAATAATTACTTTCGTTAATGGCACCTGTTGCTGCCCCTTTAAATTGATCTGTATTCCGTCGCCTAAACTCTTTAGGTACAGCGAGTCTTGATATTTCACATACTTGATGAGGAGCGAAGTCGCTCGGGTTAATTTTACCTTTGGTGATTGAGTCGAGACAGTATTTCTGAATCGGTAATAACTCTCCTTTTTCCAAAGGCCTGACGACTCTTATGGTGCCTGCGAAATTATCAGTAGGAGAATGATTGATGAGGCAGTGGATAGAATACGGATCAAAATTATCCATCTCTTGTTGAGCGGCATTCGGCGCTTCAAAGTTCAGCTCTTCGCAGTATACGTTGTGCCGAATTCTAAATGCGCTTTGTTTTAGCTCTTCTGAGCTTGCAACAACAGGAGACAAAAAGTTTGAAAAGTGTTGGGCTATTTGATGAACCTCGCGGTTGATCATAAAGTCCATTGCGCGTTTCACAACCGGACCGATAATCGGAGTATCAATGTACTTCTTAATTTTTTTCATAAATAAACAGTCGTGGAAAATTGAAACATCGGCTATTGACGTTACTACATATCGGCTTGACTTCCATATCTACACTTTTTTGTTTTTAAGTAACGGCCCTTTTAACTAAGTATAACGGAAAAAAGCTTTATTAAAAGATAATAGGTATAGGCCTTAAGTCGTAGTGTAAGTTATTCAACAATATACTTTTTTTCTGAGCACTGCTTGTTTCAACAACCTGCGTGATTTCTTTCATTGATTTCGTCATACGAGATTGTGCCTCTTCAGAAGCTCTGTGTGACAGCATAAGGTGGCTCGCTATGGGTAAGTTTCAGGCTGAAATAACAAGTGTGAATTCTGGGTGGCAGAGTAGTTTTTGGGCTTTTGTTGATTGGCATTTGCCTATATAAAATGCATGTGATGATTTGTGATTATTTGTGCATCATCAATGATATTATATTTAAGTAATTATATGTCAGGATCTGTAGATGGTATCGTTTATTGGATATGGTTTATCTGCTGTCGGCTGCGCAATTCTGTTTTTGTTATTGCTGACGGTAAGACGTGGTGGTGCACCTAAATTTGTGCTTGCCATGACTGCACTCGTTATGGCTGTGTCTTCTGCAATACAAGCGTTATTTAGTCTGGAATTGTTAGGCACTGTCCTTTATGCAGTGCTTGAGTCAGCTAGATACTTAGCTTGGCTAGCTTTTTTAACCTTTTGTATTCTAGGTATTCAGCATAAAGAACCGCGTTCAGCATTCTATAAAGTTATTCAGATTTGTTTTCCTCCTATCTTAATTATTGCTAGCCAATTTTTGTTGAGCGATCGAGCGAATTACGCATTCTATATGTTGTCTACGTTGATCTCGCTAGAAGTCTTGGTCCTGCTTGAGGCTATCTATCGTCAAAGCAATACCAAAAGATGGGCCTATAAACCGTTGATCATATACTTGTCGGTAACCGCGCTTTTTGACTTCGTGCTTTATGCGAATGCTCTTATGGTGCAAGAAGTTCATCCAACATTGTGGTTGGCAAGAGGGTACGTAAATTTCACTTTATTACCGTTTATTGTGTTATCTGTTAAACGAGTCAAAGATTGGAATATTGATATTTACGTATCTCGTGAAGTCGTGATGCATAGCAGTATTCTGTTAGTTGCAGGTGCGTACCTTTGTTTGATGGCATTGGTTGGCTATGGGATTAATTATTGGGGAGGGGAATGGAATAGTGTTGTACTGGTAATTATTGCAAGCTTGTCTGCCGTCATTGTTCTTACCTTATTCCTGTCCGAAAAAGTAAGGTCGAATATTCGTGTTTTCATCACTAAACATTTCTTTGCTAATCAATATGATTATCGTGAAGAATGGTTAAAACTGACAGACCAACTAACTAGCTCTGGTGATGAACTGAGCTTCTATGATGCTTCTTTACGGGCTGCTTCTAATGCGATTAATTATGACCGAGGCTGGTTAGTTAAGTTACAAGAAAACAAGCAGTTCAAAACAGTCGCCTTGTTAGGAGGGGCAGCACTTAACGACAATGATTTAAATGTCTTGCAAAACCTTAGAGACTATATAGAAACTGGACACTGGATCATCGATTTAGATGAGTTGTTATCGGAGCCACATAAATACCCCAATTTGCATGTAGAACCGCAAATGTATAAACAGTGTTCATTCCAATTTATCATACCTGTCGTAAGTAATGGAAAGCTCTGGGGGCTTATTGCGTTGGTTAATACCTCTGATCAGAATGTCGCATTAAATTGGGAATTGAGAGACTATCTGTCGGTTGTGAGTAATCAAGTGGGCCAATATATTTTTCAAAATGAGGGAGCGCTTGAATTAGCCGAGAATGCACAGTTTTCTGCGTTCAATCGCATGTCAGCGTTCGTTGTTCATGATCTTAAAAATATTCTTGCTCAAGTTGGTTTGATATTAAAAAATGCTGAACAGCACAAAGGAAACCCAGAATTTATTGAGGATACTTTTGAAACGCTTGAACATACTCAAGCTAGAATGCAGAAAATGCTTAGACAATTGACCGAAAAAGAGTCAAAAGAAGCGGATACAACGACTATAAATTTGAAAGCGTTGATCGAAAAACTAATCGATACTAAATGTGCCAATCAAACACCTGTCCCTGTACTTAGTGCGGCGCCTGAAATTAATTTGTCTATTGATGCTGATAAACTATCAAGTGTTCTATATCATCTTATTGATAATGCGCAACAAGCAACACCTGCTCAAGGTCACGTCGAAGTCCTTGTGAGCGTGGAAGCTGATGATTCGATTTGTATTAAAATTTCGGATACTGGGTGCGGTATGTCACAAGAGTTTATTCATACGCGTTTGTTTAAACCTTTTGATACTACAAAGGGTAATGCAGGGATGGGAATAGGTGCCTATGATGCAAAAATGTTTATCGAAAGAATAGGCGGTCAGTTGCTTGTTGATAGTGAAGTTGATAAAGGCACAACTTTTACATTCATACTACCTAACAACACTAAATGAGACAGTAAACCATGCAGAAGATCTTGGTCGTTGAAGATGATTTGGGAATTCAAAAACAGTTAAAGTGGAGTTTTAGTGACTATGAGATTATTTTTGCGGAAGACCGAAAAGATGCCATTGCCAAGCTAAGGCGGCATGAACCTAGAATTATCACTCTGGATTTGGGTTTACCTCCTGATCCAACCAACGCCAGTGAGGGGCTAGCTACTCTGACTGAGATCATGGCATTGGCTCCTCAAAGCAAAGTCATCGTAGTGACAGGTAATAATGACAAAGAAAATGCACTAAAAGCGATTAGTTTGGGTGCCTATGATTATTATCAGAAGCCTATTGATACTGACACGCTTAAGGTTATTGTATCTCGCGCTTTTAGTCTCAGTGCTTTAGAGGACGAAAACCGCAAGCTATCTGCTGTGAAGCCAGCAATGGGGCGTATTATTGGAGCAAGTGACTCGATTCAAAAAGCGAGCCGCCGTGCCGAGAAAATCGCTCAAACTGATGTGAGCGCTTTATTATTAGGTGAGAGTGGCACAGGTAAAGAAGTCTTTGCTAGAAGTATACACGAGCATAGTGGTAGAAAAGACAAGCCGTTTGTTGCTATTAACTGTGCATCCATTCCTGAAAACTTATTGGAAAGTGAGCTATTTGGTTACGAGAAAGGGGCTTTTACAGGTGCCAATAAAACAACATTAGGAAAGATTGAATCTGCTCAGAACGGCACGTTATTCCTCGATGAGATTGGGGATATGCCTATCGGTTTGCAAGCTAAGATGCTGCGCTTTTTACAGGAACGAGTCATTGAGCGTATTGGTGGTCGTCAAGAGATCCCAGTCGATATTCGCGTTGTTTGCGCTACCCATAGAGATATCCCTACTATGGTAGCTGAGCAGACGTTTAGAGAAGACCTTTATTATCGCGTGGGTGAGATCACTATTCAGATCCCGCCCTTAAGGGAAAGAGACAATGATATTATACTTTTGGCTCGTTCATTTCTGAATGATTATAAAGTAGAGTTTGGCTCTCAAGTGAAAGGGTTTGCTGAATCAGCAATCAATGCCATGTTAGGTCATCAATGGCCTGGTAATATTAGAGAGTTACAGAACAAATTGAAGTCGGCGGTTATTCTTGCCGAAGGCACTATGATTGAAGCTGACGATCTAGGGCTAATGGTTTCGAATAATGAAACGAAGCTTGAGACTTTGAACCTAAGGGAAGTCAGAGAAGCTGCTGAGTCAAAGGCAATTAGAAAAGCCTATCAAATTGCAGAAAGCAATGTCTCTAAAACGGCAGAGATGTTAGGTATTACCCGACCAACATTATATTCGTTGATCGATAAATATGATTTGGAAGACCTTAAAATAGGCTCTTAACTTAATTAACCTTCATAGAGTTTAAACAACGTATTGTCTCTTGAACGGAATAATCAGAATAAAAAACGTTATCAATAGGTACAAAAAATATGTCACAAGTGAGTGTTGCTGTTATTGGCTTAGGATATGTCGGCTTGCCCTTAGCGGTCGCTTTTGGACAAAAGCTTAAAACAATCGGGTTCGATATCGATCAAGCAAGAATTGATGAGTTGTCTAATGGATTCGATAGGACGTTAGAAGTATCGAGTGAGGAACTAAAACAGACCACGAGTTTAAGTTATTCAGCTGACCCAGCAGATTTAGGTCGTTGTGATTATATTATCGTTACTGTTCCTACACCTATCGATGCAAACAAGCAGCCAGATTTAACACCGTTACGTAAAGCGAGTGAAATGATTGGTAAGGTCATCCAGAAAGGGACGACGGTTGTTTATGAATCAACCGTGTTTCCTGGAGCAACTGAAGAAGTTTGTATTCCTATTATTGAAGCAGAATCGGGCCTTATTTTTAACAAAGACTTCTTTGCTGGATATAGCCCAGAAAGAATTAATCCAGGTGATAAAAAGCATCGGCTGGAGAATATTGTAAAAGTGACATCAGGCTCTACGCCCGAAGTGTCAGATAAAGTAGATGCTCTTTATAGCAGTATTATTGTCGCAGGCACCCACAAAGCGTCCTCTATTAAAGTCGCCGAAGCTGCAAAAGTGATAGAGAATACACAAAGAGATTTGAATATTGCGTTAATAAACGAACTGGCAATGATCTTCGACAAAGTCGGTATTGATACTGAAGAAGTATTAGAAGCAGCAGGCAGTAAATGGAACTTTTTGCCGTTTCGTCCCGGATTAGTTGGTGGGCACTGCATCGGTGTTGATCCTTACTACTTAACGCATAAGGCAGAGGAACTTGGCCATCATCCGCAAGTGATATTGTCAGGGAGGCGCATCAACGACCATATGGGAGAGTATGTGGTTAATCGCTTGGTGAAAACCATGCTGAAGAAGAAGATTATGGTTAATGGCGCGAATATATTGCTACTCGGCTTTACTTTTAAAGAGAATTGCCCAGATATTCGTAATACCAAGGTCGTTGATATTGTCGAAGAGTTAAATCACTACCACGTAAACCTAGATATATATGACCCTTGGGCTGATGCTAAAGAAATTGAACACGAATATGGTGTAACAGGCATGATAGAACAGCCTGTGGAAGGGAAGTACGATGCTATTATCGCCGCTGTTGCACACTCCGAGATACGTGAGTGGTCAGCAGATAAACTTAACGGCCTATGCAAAGACAATAGTGTTATTTTCGACCTCAAATACATCTTTGATAAAAACGTCTCCGACATTCGCTTATAACATGGGATTAAAACAATGAAAGTACTAGTAACAGGCGCCGCAGGATTTATTGGTTCTCATGTCAGCCTTTATTTATTAGAAAGAGGTGATGAAGTCGTTGGATTAGATAATATTAACGACTACTATGACGTCAACCTTAAGTATGCGCGTTTGAATCGAATCGAAGAGCACAAGAACTCATCTAATTTTAGCTTCATTAAGCTCGATGTAGCTGATAGAGAGGGAATGGAAAAGCTTTTTGAAGAACAGAAATTCGATAAAGTCGTACATTTAGCTGCTCAAGCCGGGGTTAGGTATTCTATTGAGAACCCACATGCTTATATTGACAGTAATATTGTCGGGTTTACTAATATTTTGGAAGGTTGTCGTCACAATAAAGTGGCACACCTCGTTTATGCCTCTTCTAGCTCAGTGTATGGAGCCAATGAGTCAATGCCGTTCTCTGTACATGACAATGTTGATCATCCTTTGTCGTTGTACGCAGCGAGTAAAAAAGCCAATGAGCTTATGGCGCATACATACAGTCACTTGTATGGAATGCCTACGACAGGGCTAAGGTTTTTTACTGTATACGGCCCTTGGGGACGTCCTGATATGGCTCTGTTTTTATTTACCAAAGCTATTATGGAAGAAAAGCCGATTAAGGTATTTAACTACGGTAATCACCGAAGAGATTTTACTTATATCGATGATATCGTTGAAGGTATTATTCATACTTTAGATCATACAGCGCAAAGCAATCCTGATTGGAGTGGAGAAAAGCCGGATCCGGGTACAAGTAAGGCTCCTTGGCGTGTGTATAATATCGGTGCGCAAACCCCTGTCCAACTGATGGATTACATTGGCACCCTTGAAAAGAATTTAGGTAAAACAGCCGAAAAAGAACTATTACCTCTGCAAGATGGTGATGTACCTGATACCTATGCAGATGTTGAAGCGCTTGTTGAAGATGTTAATTATAGGCCCAAAACAACAATTGATGAAGGCATCAAAAACTTTGTTGAGTGGTATAGAGGTTATTTTAACGTCTAAGCGTATTAGAATGAATTATTGGTTTCTTCTATTGTCGAAAGAGCTTCAATATTAAAGTTCAAGTCGCCTGAGGTGTTTGAATCGTATGCACAAGCAATCGGATATTAGTTGTAAGTCATGCACGTCGCAATTGCATCAAATAAGGAAAGTTGTTAAGCGAGCGTGTCATGAAATGACATTTGATGAAGCCAAAACTAATGGTATTGTTTTAGCTGTTGATGAAGCTTGTGCGAACGTTATTCGACACAGTTGTGATTTTTCGGATAAGTTTAAGCTTAAAATAGAAGCCTACGAAGAAGATGGTTTCGGAGTTTTTCTCATTTCTGACAATGCGCCTCCCATATCTGATAGCGTATTAAAGCCTAAAGATTGTGACCAATTGGAACCTGGTGGACTTGGTTTACATCTTATACATCAAGTGATGGATAATGTTGAATTATTACCTCATCAAGAACATGGCAACCGCTTAAAGCTTAGTCTCAAAATTAAGGGATAGATAATAATGAATATTGATATCGGTGACTTTGAACAATTCAAAGTTATTAAACTGCTTGGTGAAGTTGATTTACATAATTCACGAGAAGTGAAAAACACCATACTGGATTATGTTGAAAAACAATGCCACATACTGGTTGATTTTTCTGAATTAGACTATATAGATAGTTCAGGTATGGCGACACTCGTTGAAGCTTTTAATCGCTCTAAGACAAAAAATGTCGACTTTCATATAGTTGGAGCCAAAGGGGCGCCTTTGCAGGTGCTAAAACTAACACGCCTCGACTCTATTTTTTCATTACTCGACTCTATTGAACAAGCAACAGACCAATAAAATCAATGACTCAAGCGATTATATCTATTAGTGATTTAAACACGCATTATGGCGACAGACAGGTATTGTTTGATGTTAATTTGGATGTGCAGCCTGGTGAAATAATGGTCATCATGGGAGGGTCTGGGTCAGGTAAAAGTACATTACTGAAGCACCTATTGGCCCTAAAGAAGCCATCACAAGGAAAGATCGCGGTAGATGGTCAAGATATTGGAACAATATCGTCTAAGAATTTACGTGAGTTGCGGAAAAAAATGGGAGTAGCTTTTCAAGGCGGAGCACTTCTAAGCTCGCTTACTGTAGGTGAAAACGTGAGGCTCCCTTTGGAGCACAACACCAACCTTGATACTCAAACGATCGACATCATGGTGCGCCTGAAGTTGGAGTTGATGAGTTTGTCTGGCTTCGAGAACCTTATGCCTGCTGAATTATCTGGCGGCATGTTAAAGAGAGCAGGGCTTGCCCGTGCTGTCATTATGGATCCTAAGATACTATGTTTTGATGAGCCATCGGCTGGATTGGATCCTGTCACTTCTGTTGAATTGGATGAACTGATCCTTAAGCTGCGTGAAGCCATGAATATGACAATGATTATTGTTACTCATGAATTGGAGAGTGCCTTTAAGATAGCTGATCGTATTATGGTTTTGTTTGACGGAAAAGTTGCCATGGTAGGTACACCAGAAGAGGTAAGAAATTCCGATGACAAGCGTATTCAGAACCTAATTAATAGAAAATCGAGAGATGAAGAAGTGGATGGTGATGCTTACTTAAAACGCTTGGTGACAGGGGATTAACTTATGCAGAGTATAGTCAATGGTGTAAGTTATATTGGAGATTACACGCGGAATATTATTAGCTTCGTAGGTATGGCTTTTATATTCTTGCTTAACATTTTTAAGAGTTTGTTTTCAAGAGTCCCTCCGGTTAGGGAGATCATACGACAGATACAATTCATCGGCGTGAAATCACTTCCTGTTTTGCTTGTTTCGTCACTTTTTACGGGAATGGCTGTTGCACTGAATCTTTATAATGCGCTCATTCGCTTTGGCTCTGCCGACTTGCTCGGGCCGTCTGTAGCGGTTGGATTGATTAGAGAATTAGGGCCAGTGATGACTGCTCTAATGATTATTGCGCGTGTGAGTTCTGCGACTTGTGCAGAAATAGGCATAATGCGCAACGAACAACAATTTGATGCCTTGGACTGTATGGCTATTAATAGCTATAGATATGTTATGTTACCGCGCTTAGTTGCTGCCCTAATATCCTTACCTATACTGACGGCTGTATTCGATATCATTGGTATTGTCGGTGGTTATGTGGTGGGTGTCGTGATTCATGGTGAAAGTGGGGGCACGTATATACAAGGTATCTTTGATACTGTGACATTTAATGATGTTCTTATCGGCCAAATCAAATCCGTTGTTTTCGCAATTATTATTATCTGGATACCTATGGCTTATGGTTACTTCCTGCACCTTAATCGTAAAGCTGCTGGAGCGGCAGGAGTAAGCCATGCAACCACTAAAGCTGTTGTATTAAGCGCAATATTCATGTTGGTGACCAACTTTATTGTTAGCTCTTTAATGCTTTAGTGAGCGAGTATATTTTTTATAACGCAATGATATTGGTAAATTGTAGGTCTTATCCTATGCCTGATTTCATTGCATGATAAAGATGACCTATTGTTTTTAAATAGTTTTGTGGCTCAAGGGTCGCTAATACAAAAACTAAATACACACTTTTGGATATGTAAAAATGAAGAATCTGGGCTTGGATTTTGTGGTTGGCTTGTTTGTTATCGCAGGTGTTGCGTTATTGCTTTATATGTCGGTGAATATTGGCGGTGCGAGCTTGTCGGATGCCGGACAGTATTCTTTGGTCGCCAAGTTTGAGAACACATCAGGACTAAAAGAAGGTGCCTTTGTTGAGGTTTCTGGTGTGAGAGTTGGACAAGCAAAAAGTATCGTTTTTGACCCTGAAGCATTTGAAGCAGTGGTAGAAATCATACTGGAAGACTCTGTACAAATCCCCGAAGATTCTATTGCTTCAATTCGTACAGCAGGAATCATTGGTGATCGCTTTATTAAGATAACACCAGGTGGCTCGGATATATTTCTTGAGCAAGGTGAAGAAATTATTGAGACAGAACCTTCCATTAGCTTAGAAGAGTTGGTCAGTAAATATATGTTTAACAATGAGTAAATTATGAAAAGAACTATTTTAGCCGCTTTTTTGCTAGGTGCGAGCTTTCTAGGTTTTGCGCAAGAAGCTACGACTCCAACAGCAACTGCCGAAGAAGCGATTACCAAAATTATTGCGATTGCTCAGAACAAAGAAATACCTTCTGACGAGAGAAAAGAGAAGCTGCAAGCATTGATTAAGCAATACGTTGATCTTCAGGCGGTAGCACAACGTGTTTTAGCGGTACATTGGCGCAAGGCGACTAAAGAAGAGAAAATCGCTTTCATTGGTTTGTTCAGGCAGGTCTTAACCAATACTTATGCTGCGTTGCTAGACGAGTACAACAACGAGAAAGTTGATTTTATTAGTGAAGAAATCAAAAAAGAGCGTTTTGCTGAAGTTAAATCGATTATTTTATCCGAAGGAAAAGAAATCCCTGTGAACTACCTTTTGTTAAACCGAAAAGGACAGTGGAAATTGTATGATTTTGTTGCTGAAGGTATTTCTCTTGTTCGTTCTTACACTACTGAATATAAAAGCATTTTGCGCAAAGGTGGTGTCTCAGCACTTAATACAGCTTTAGAAGAAAAGTTATCAGAGAGTGCTGAATAACAGCTTATGATCCAACCACCATCATTATTGTTATCTGAATCCAATGAGTTTGAGTTGTCAGAGCGAGAGTCGCTATTAGTATTATGCGACGAGTCGGGATTAAACCATAAGCTCTTATTGGCAGGTGTTGATATTAATGGGCATACATTTTTTGATGATTTGTATGATAAGTCACCCATGCGTTTGCTTACCGACAATACGTTAAACGATGAATCGCTGGGTTTCTTAAATACGATTACCTCACATCCAGTACAAGCTGATATTGTCGAAGTGCCACAGTTTCAAGTGTGTGCTGACTCCAAAGTGATGTGGATAATTCCCTATCATAGCTTAGATAGTACGTATCGATGGTTGATTGTACTGAACGGCAATAAAGTCATAGAAGAGCAACGAGTAGAAACTTTCTTTTTAAAGCTTGGGTTAATGTTGACTCAACGCAAGCTAGAAGCAACGGAAAGTCAGCTTAAAGAAGCGAATGCCTGGATTGATCAAGAGTTAGAGGAAATGACTCGCCTACAGCAATTAATGCTACCAAGTAAAACACAGGCAATACCAGGATCTAAAATCGCGTTCACCTATCGAGCCATGAGAGGGGCGGGAGGTGACTATATTGATTTCTTAAGCAAATGCGAAAACCCAGAAAAGTCAGAGTTGCATAAGCTAGGTATGATTGTCGCCGATGTTACCGGACATGGGCCAAGTGCGGCGATGGAAGTGGCTATGATGGATGCGATTATAAGGACTTATCGTCCTGAAGAGTCGATAGAGAGCCCTTCTAGCATCCTAAATTACATTAATAAACATTTCTTCACTCGTAAAGAACGCAGTAGCTTCATTACTGCGGTTGCATGCCATTATTGTCCTATCAGTAAGAGATTGTTATATGCCAATGCTGGGCACCCGAACGCTTATATTAAGAGAGGGCAAGACGTTATTTCATTGGATGGGGGAGGTATTCCCATCGGTGTGATGCGTGACTACGAATGGGCGATGTATGAACATGAAGTCAAAGCGGGAGATACGCTTTTCGTATATACAGATGTCGTTATAGAAACTAAAAATCCAGACAATTGTGATTTCGGCTTTGAACGGTTGGAATTGGCACTTAAGCAAAGCGACAATGAACCAGAGTCGTTGCTTAAGAATGTTGAAATGAAATTAAAAGAATTCTGCCAGTGCAAGGCTTTTCAAGACGATATGACAATGTGCGCAGTGCAGTTTGTTTAAACATTTTTGCTGCCTTGCAGGCTTTTTGACTTACCAATAGGCCTGCAAGTATGCGCCGTAATCAAAAGCCTATATTTAGAACAGAACCTATACAGTAAAGATCAACAGGCTCTAAATAATCCTCATTAGTGCGGGTTGGCATAAGTTTACTTTACAGGGCTATTCATAAAGTCTTCTATGATCTCTCCACTTTCTAGCTGATCAAGCCAAATTCGAATAAGACGAGAACGAGCAATCCCAGTCGACTCGCTCAATTGAGTTAAGCTTTTCTTAGCGTCTTCACTTAATGTGAAAGTGCACCGAGTAAATTTAGTAGCATTGTCGTCATTGACTTTATGCTCGCGTAAAGAAGCGGCAGCCTTTTGCAAATCAACAACGGTGGACTTGCCATTAGCGTATAGCTCAACCTCATCGATAAAGGTATCAACGCTAACAGGCTTTCGTTTAACCGAAGGCGTGTTGCATTTTAGACTCAGAAGCGACATGAGATATGTCTCCTTTAGCGCGAACTAACAATTCATCAATTATACTGCGGATTTCAAAGGCTGCTTTGCCATCGGGCTCACGCTCCATGACAGACATTCCCATCTCTTCACTGTCGTCATACATATTCCGACTGAAGGTGACCGAATTTAAAACTGGCACATCAAATGAACGCACAACTTCTTTCGCTTCTAATATCCTACTAGCTAATGAGGGTAAAGAAGGACATTGAGTTATCACGAACGCGACGTTCATTTTTGGGTTAACCATTTTACAAGTCGAAATGATGTCTTCCATATGCCCTACCGTTTTTAAGTCTCGGCGTTTAGGGCGCAGTGGTATAAGGATGTGATTTGCCACCGCCATAGAAGAACGTAGAGCTAAGTTATCCTGACCACCACAATCAATAATCACATAATCATAGTGATGACTAAGACTAAGCAATTCATTGCGGATTTTACCGTATAACTGAACACAATTAATGTGGGGTAGCTCTGGATTGCTATTTCTTTCCTGTATCCAATCTGACGTCGTGCGTTGTGGGTCACAATCTACAACGAGCACATTAGCATTTTTTTCATTACGCAGGTAAACCGCAATATTTTGAGCGATGCAACTTTTACCACTGCCGCCTTTTTCGCCACCGACGAGAATTATCATGACTTGATTCTCCTTAGAGCTTCTTTCGTCAAGAAGATAAATAGGTTACTAAAATCGAAGTGGATAGCGAGCGAAAGCTAGATGTCTAACGCTTTGGATCCACTAAAACCAAACGCAAGAAGTGAAAAAGTCATGGCAAGTAACACTAAGAGATGACTACGTTGACAAACTGGTAACCCCGCTACCTTAGCTTATACATGGTAAAAGCCTTAGGCCGGAAGTTTTGCGTCCCTAACTTTTATTAGGTTTGCCTTTTTCAACTTGCTTATACCAACCCATATTGACAGGTGATTGCCTATCAATGTGAGTTAGTAATGTTAAAGATAGTCTTGTCTGGGCTTAATTTGAAGAGGTTGAGGACATATGAATCTATGTAAAAGCATAAGATTTTATACCTAAGGTAACGGAGATTGTCAGTATGAAAACTGAATTTATACCAATCACTTCATTAGAGCGCGCTGATCTTTGCTGTATAGGCTTTGGTTCTAAATAAAGGTTTTTTAACTGCAGCGTGTACTTGTCGGCCTATAAATATAAGTCAAAATTACGCAACAAAGGGCAACAGGCTTTAGAAAGATTGGTATCAGTATTTAAATTTTACGATACATAGTCGATATTCTAATCGATTAAATTGAACAATATGATAGGTATTTATTGTTTTTGTTAATCATAAAAACCTGACTATAATGAACCCACTTAAACAAAAAAGCGTTTATATTGATTATTCAATTCATATTAAGAAGGTGATTTATGACAACTCAGCATCCCGAAAACCCTAACTTTGAAAATAAAACTGGTCAGTCAGTGCCAGACGTAACTTTTGTTATGCGTGAGAATGATGAGTGGGCAAAACGCACGTCTCAAGACATTTTTTCTGGTAAAACAGTGGTCGTATTCTCTCTTCCTGGTGCATTTACACCAACTTGTTCGTCTACTCATTTACCGCGTTATAACGAACTAGCGTCAACACTAAGAGAATCAGGTGTTGATGAGATTATCTGTATGTCTGTAAACGATACTTTTGTTATGAACGCCTGGTCTGCAGATCAAGATGCTGAAAACATCACTGTTATTCCTGATGGTAATGGTGAATTCACTGAAGGTATGGGGTTATTGGTTGATAAAGCCGAGCTTGGTTTTGGAAAACGTAGCTGGCGCTATTCAATGCTGGTTAAAGATGGCGTTATTGACAAAATGTTCATCGAACCAGATTTGCCAGGCGACCCGTTTGAAGTGTCTGATGCTGATACCATGTTAAGCTACATCAACCCGAATGCATCAACGCCAGAGCCGGTATTGATTTTCTCTAAGCCTGATTGTCCTTTCTGCGCCAAAGCAAAAGCTGCATTGCAAGCACAAGGGTATGCTTATGACGATGTACAGGTAGGTAAAGATGTGTCGCTGTCTGGCCTAAAAGCGGCTAGCGGTAATGATACTGTGCCTCAAATATTCATTGGTGGTAAGCATATTGGTGGCAGTGAAGCGTTAGACAGTTTTTTGAATGCTTAACCCTTAACTGAATAGCCTGAACAATAAAAAGAGCCGTCATTGCGGCTCTTTTACTTTGTTTGGGATAGATTGAAAATAATGTCTCTTAACCATAACAGTGCTGTGTTTTGCTCGGCATGTTCATGCCAATAAAGGTTTGTCATGACAGGGGCGAGGGTCATCGGCAAAGGCAACAATGTCAAATTTTCGTTTAAAAGTTCTTCTCCAATCGTTTTAGGTACGGTCAATACTAAGTCTGAACTCGCTAGAATGTTTCGAGTAGCGTAAAAATTCTGACATCTCAAGCCAATATTCCTAACAACACCTTGTTGTTGAAATATGAAGTCTTCAATAGAAGGTCCGCTAGCCCGATTAGATACGCTCATATGATTAGCATTCAGATAAGCCTCTTTCGTATTGCTTTTGATGAAAGGGTGCGTTCTTCTTACTAAGATGCAGAATACATCTTCTAAAAGCGGTCTATGGCATATGGGAGCTTTTAATGGAATGGCCACATTAATGGCTAAATCGATGTGGCCATTGGTGAGCTCTCTAGCAATGAATTGCCGCTCGACCTTTATACTGGATAACTGAACAAGGGGAGCTAATTGACTGATTTCTTGTACCAGTGAAGGGAGAATAGCAGGCTCCAGTGCATCATGAATACCTATACGAAAGTGTTGTTGACTTGTTTTGGGATCGAACTCATGCCACTGATTCAGTGCTTGCCTTAAGCCATTTAAATTTTCGATGAGTTGTGGCGCGAGCCTCTGGCAAGCTGGCGTAGGTAACATCTTATTCTGCACACGCTGAAAGAGTGGATCGTTCAAGCATTCACGTAGGCGCTTTATCGCATGGCTTACCGCAGAAGGGGTAATAAAGAGTGTTTCTGCCGTGCGGCTCATGTTCTGCTCTAAATAGAGGCTTTCAAACACTTTTAACAAGTTTAAGTCAAGTTGCTGTATGGATTTGAGTTTGGTCATAGATCACTATCTCCCTTCTTTCTTCTATGAATTACATTCATAGTGAGGTGGTACTATATTTCATTTTCTTCACTATTCAAGTTGGGCTAGTATAGATTCATCTTCATGACCTAAATTGGATGCCTTTGATGGACTTTTCACATAACGCTAAGACTCTAGATTACTTAACTCGTTTAAAAGCTTTTATGAAGGAACATATCGAACCCGTTGAGGAACAGGTTTATGCAGAGATGCACGAACTTAACCCAACGAGTGATTGGACTCAGTGGCAAATGCATCCGATTATAGAACCTCTAAAGCAGAAAGCTAAAGATGCTGGCCTGTGGAATCTGTTTTTACCCGATACTGAGTTGGCTGAAGGCCTAACAACGTTAGAATATGCGCCACTGGCGGAACAAATGGGTCGTTGCCAATTTGCTTCTGAAGTGTTTAATTGCAGCGCACCAGACACGGGTAATATGGAAGTACTCTATCATTTTGGCAATGAGGCTCAGAAGAAAGGATGGCTGACACCCTTGTTGGAAGGTGAGATACGATCTGTGTTTGGTATGACTGAACCTGATGTTGCCTCATCAGATGCAACCAACATGGCTGCAACCATTGACGTTGATGGCGACGAGCTCGTGATTAATGGTAAGAAGTGGTGGAGCACAGGGCTCGGCCATCCTAATGCGAAAGTCACCATATTTATGGGGCTATCAAATCCAGAGAATGACAAGCATAGCCAACATAGCATGGTCATTGTCCCTCTAGATACACCGGGAATCGAAATCAAAAGGATGCTAAGTGCCTACGGAGATTATGATGCGCCGTCAGGTCACGGTGAAATGCATTTCACTAATGTTCGTGTGCCTAAAGAGAATTTAATTATGGGCTTAGGCAAAGGTTTTGCGATAGCGCAAGGGCGACTTGGGCCTGGTCGAATTCATCATTGCATGCGAGCTATTGGTGGCGCTGAAAAGTCATTAGAGCTAGCGATGAAGCGAAGCCTCTCACGTACGGCTTTTGGTAAACCTTTATTTAAGTTAGGTGGTAATTCAGAGCGCATTGCAGAAGCACGCATGGCCATTGATCAGGCCAGACTTTTGACATTGAATGCCGCTTGGAAAATAGATAGTGTGGGTGTAAAGCATGCGATGACTGAGATCTCGGCTATTAAAGTGGTTGTGCCTAGGATGCTCGAGCAAGTGGTCGATATGGCTGTGCAATTACACGGTGGCGCAGGTATGTGTGAAGATTTCCCATTAGCGCGTTATGCTGCGGGAGCGAGAGCACTAAGGCTAGCTGACGGTCCGGATGAAGTGCATAGAGGTATGGTCTCTCGTTTAGAATTAAAAAAATATACAGGATAGAGTGTAGCTGTCATGCAATCTCCACAAAACGCTGATCAAGCGGATGTTTTTGATAAAGCCGGTGACGTTCGTTCGGGCGAGGAGCTTGATTTAACTAAGTTGGATCCTTGGCTTAAGGGATTATGTCCCGATTTAACGGGGATGCCGAAAGTCACGCAATATTCAGGAGGTGTGTCAAATTGGACTTACTGCCTTGAATATCCAGAGAGGTCTCTTATCTTGAGGCGTGGACCTGATGGCACCAAAGCAAAAGGTGCACATGACATGGGACGAGAGTTTAGGTTACAGCAAGCATTGAAACCGACCTATGAATACGTACCTGCTATGGTTGGCTACTCTGACGATGAAAGCCTTATTGGTGCTGAGTTTTACGTCATGGAGAAACTGGATGGTGTGATTCCTCGTAAGAACCTACCGAAGTCTCTTCAAATTCATGAAGCAACGACAGCTAAGCTATGTACAAATGCTATCGACAGTTTGATAGCGCTGCACCAAGTTGATTATAAAGCGTCTGGTTTAGATCATTTGGGGAAAGGCGAGGGCTATACGAAACGGCAGATAAGTGGTTGGACAGAGCGATATCAAAAAGCTAAAACATGGAATGTGCCATCAGGCAAGTTTGTGACTCATTGGTTGGCTGAGAATTTACCAGAGAAAGAGCACATTTGTATTACACATAATGATTTTCGCTTCGATAATCTGGTACTCCACCCTAGTGATGTTACACATATCATAGGTGTCCTTGATTGGGAGTTGGCAACGCTAGGTGACCCTTTGATGGATCTAGGTAATAGCTTAGCCTATTGGGTGGAAGCAGGTGATGACTCGTTAATGCAGTCAACACGTAAACAGCCTACACACCTTCAGGGAATGATGACGCGCCAACAGGTTATCGATTACTACATTAAAAAGAGTGGCTTTGAGTGTGAAGACTTCTCGTTTTATGAAGTGTATGGCTTGTTTAGACTGGCCGCTATCGCTCAACAAATCTATTACCGTTATCATCATGGTCAAACAAAAAATCGCGCTTACAAAAACTATTGGATATTCGTTCATTACTTGCTACGGCGCTGTAAGAAAATTATCAAAGCTAAACATTAACAATAACGTTGAGGCCAAAAGGCCCATGAAAAGGTAAGTAACGAAAAATGACTCGGCAAAATATAGTGATTACAGGTGCCAGTTCTGGTCTAGGTAAAGGCATGGCTCTTGAGTTAGCGAAGAAGGGTAGAAACTTAGCGCTATGTGCTCGACGTATTGAACGCTTAGAGGAGTTTAAAGAAGAGCTTAATGAAGCCTATCCTGATTGTAAGGTCGTTATCCGTTCGCTAGATGTTAATGATCATGATCAGGTGTTTGAGGTCTTTAAGGCTTTTAAACAAGACTTAGGACAAATAGACAGAGTTATAGTCAATGCTGGCCTTGGGAAAGGTGCGTCTATCGGTAGCGGCTACTTTTACGCCAATAAGCAAACGGCGGTTACCAATTTCGTTTCTGCTGTCGCCCAATGTGAAGCGGCAATGGAAATTTTTAAAGAACAAAATGCTGGACACTTAGTGACTATTTCCTCGATTAGCGCCTTCCGTGGTTTCAGACGTGCCATGACTGTTTATGCTGCGACAAAAGCAGCATTAACCTCTTTAAGTGAAGGTATTCGCATTGATGTTAGAGGTACGCCTATCAAAGTAACAACGCTGCACCCTGGATTTATTCGTAGTGAGCTTAACGAGAAAGTCAAAAAAGTGCCTTTTATTGTGGACACAGAAACAGGATGCCGCTCAATGGTTAAAGCGATGGAAAAGGAAAAAGCCAGTGCTTTCTGTCCTGCTTGGCCATGGGCGCTTGTTGTCCCTATATTACGTATTGCCCCACTGAGCTTAGTTGCAAAAATGAGTTAAATGGCAAGATTTCAGAGTGAGCTGAGGACAATGTTTGTCTCTGATTTGGGCTATAGCAACACACTTGAATCACTTAATTTTATATGGCGCTAGAATGTACTTGATGAAGAACTATGTCAGGTGGTTATTTTGTCGAAAACGAGCGTCTTTCTAAGCAGAAGGACACGTCTTTTGAGCAAAAAGACGCCTTTTAGTCGATGCGTAGTCATATTGATGCTTCCTAATTCATGAGGAAATCAATATGGAACAGAGCCAGAAGCAACACCCCTTTATCACCATCTTATTTTTGTACATAGGCGTTGTTGTAACGCAGCGTATAGGTAGCTTTTTCGTCAGCTTATTTAGTGACAATGTTGTCATGCATAAATTTGGCGAGAACATGACTGGCCTAGTCTACGTTATCATTGTTATAAGTTTGTGCAAAATGTGGGTTAATATTGCTTGGTGGGATATTAGAGGATTAACACGTAGCTATCTCTATCTCTTGCCTATCGCTTATATTGCCATTAATTTAGGTGAATTCTATCAACATACGGCACTCGATCTTTTCTTGGGGTTTTCGTCTCGATTAGCAACAGGCTTTTTAGAAGAGTTGTTATGTCGTGGTTTAGTGTTGGCATTATTGATCCAATATTATCAAAGTAAGAATGAGCACCATTACTTATTAAAATCAGTGTTAATCTCTTCATTATTGTTTGGTGTCGCCCACTTCGGCAATGTCATTGAAAATCCGCAAGCTATTGGTGCAATAGCTGGACAAGTGACTTATGCTACTTTTATTGGTGTCGGCTTTGCTGCAGTTTACTTACAAACTCGCTCTTTATTGCCATTAATTGTTATTCACTTTGGTATAGACTTTATGTCCTTCTTAACAAAAGCGCCAGGCAGTGTGGATTCCGTCACTTTTATGGATACGTTACCTGCTGTTCTTGTTTGCTTACCGCTCTTTATTTTTGGCTTGATATTGTTGAATAAAGGTCAGCAAAGTAAACTCGAACATGACGTGTGTTTAAAGTAACACCATATACATACCTCTGTATAAAAGTTAATAGATGGGTAACGCTGAATGATTGACAAGGGGTTTGAGATTATAACCAGATCAGTATGTTAGTTAAGCTATCAACGATACCCTACCTTATTGGTGCATGCTGCTATTTCATACTTGCTGTGCGCCTTCTTTTGTTATCTGGAGACAGTCAAACTTCCTTAGCGAATCGGTTTTTGGCTGTTCTGTTCATGCTGTTTTTCTGGCAAGAGTTTGACGAATTTCTTGATTATAGCGGTATAGATTATGCTGCTTCTGTGGTGCATGACTACAGTTTAACTCTCAGTCAATTATTGCTTGGACCGCTAACCTATCTCTATATTGTGAATATGGTAAGTAAAACAAGCATCGTTTCAAATCTTAAGCATTTCTTGCCACTGGCGGTTATGTCTATTATTGCATTGCTAGTTTTCGGCCTGTTTTCCGATGAAGAGGCTGAACAATTGCTAACACCAATGTACATCCTACTTTATCTTGCCACGTTGTTGGCATATGTGTTCATGTCGTTAAGTGAACTTAAACGTTATGTTGGAAGTAGCAAAGCATTCTACTCTAACTTGCATCACCACAACTTGAACTGGGCAAGGGCATGGCTTGGATTCATGTTGTTTATTGCACTTTATGTCGTGCTAAGCGTGGCCTATCAGTTTGCCACAAGTGACGCTAAGTTCTCATTGGATTTACATTATGTTATCAGCGGCATGGCTGTCTTGTTGTTAATGTGGCCTGATAGTGCACAACAAATAGCAATATCTGAAGAGCCTGAGACTGAGGACAAAGCTAAGCCATCTGTCCAAGACAGCATATTGCTGTCGGTTTTTGAATCTGTTCAATCGACAGTTATAGAGAAAAAGCTTTATCTTAAGAATGGTTTGACGCTAGGAGATTTAGCGGAAGAGTCAGGTTACTCAAGCAACGATTTATCAGCTGCTATTAATCAAGGTAGCGGTGCCTGCTTTTATGACTACATTAACGACTACAGAGTAGAAGCATCTCAGAAAATGCTCGCTGAATACCCCAGTAAACCCATCATTGATATTGCTATGGAAGCTGGTTTTAATTCCAAATCCGCCTTTTACAATGCCTTTAACAAGAAAGTGAAGCAAACACCTAGCGAATATCGCAAGAATAACTCACCTTGAGTTGATTAGGTTTAGCTATAGTGTAGCCATCACTTCATTAGGTAGATTGGTATAACAAAGAGACTAGCCTGTCATGTAGCCACCGTCCACAAACAAGGTTTCTCCAGTGACGTAACTCGACATAGAATTAGCAGCAAGAAAAACGGCTGGCCCAACAAGTTCTTCTGGCTCTCCGAAACGGCCCATTGGGATGCGTTTCAAGAAGTTCTCGTAACGCTCAGGCTCTGAACGTGTCTGTGCTGTCATTGATGTCACAAATGATCCCGGTGCAATGGCATTGACTCGTACATTGTCCTTAGCCATTTCGTTGGCTAGCTCTTTGGTGAACATGACAATACCAGCCTTCGACGTGGAGTAGGCAATAGACGTTTTGGTCGAACGAAACCCCGCAATAGAGGAAATATTAATAATGCTTCCCTGAGTTTGGCGTAAAGAGTCGAGGAAAGGTTCACTGACATTAAGCATGCTGGTTAGGTTTGTGTTTATTGCTCTATCCCAAGCGTCAAATAAATCTGGGCTGTCAATTTTGTTGCGGACATAGATCCCAGCGTTGTTGACGAGTACTGCAAGGTGGCCTATTTCACTCTTAATACGCTGTGCTTGTTCCTGACATTGTTCTCTGTCAGATACATCTAACGCACAAGTCCATGCTTTCCCGCCTTTCATACGTATTTCTTCAGCGACACTCTCTGCTTTATCTTCATTGATATCAGCAACAATAACCAGCGCTCCTTGTTCAGCAAAACCTTCAGCTATCGCTTTACCATTTCCTTGCGCCGCACCCGATATTAAGGTCAAGCGATCTTTAAGTAGCATATAAATAATCCTTTTGTAAGGGACACAATGTATTCGTGCATAGTGATTTTAATTTAACTATATCAAATATGTTTGTTAAAAACTAATTGTTGGGGTGTGAAACTAACACTTCGTAGTATGAGCGATTCAACCTCATGCTGCTTAGAAACACTTAACTGGTTAATTCAATAGATAGGGAAGGTGTAGGGAGGTTATAGAGGGCTACAAAGCCCTCTGCATAATGCGGATATTTAAGCGGTTTTCTTAAAGGTTCTTAACGACACTTAACGCATCCGCTACTTCAGGCCTTTGCGTGTAATCAGGGTTGATATCTAAGTATTGAATAATGCCCTTAGTGTCAATAACTGCCCTTAATGGCATAGGTAGAGTCCAACTTTCGTCACCATTGTATTCAGGCAACGATAAACCAAACTGAAGATAAATTTCTTTGAGTGCTTCTGGTAGTTCAAAGACTGTTCCTAGTTTTTTCGCATAAGCGTTACCGCTATCAACCAAGACGTCACAAGAAAGTTTTCTATCCCTTTGTGTTTTTTGTGCAGACTTTTGTGCTTGTGGAGAAATAACAACCAAGGTTGCTCCTGCTTCACCTATTTCTTCTGCAGCTTCTGCCAGAGCATCCAGTTCCAAATTACAGTATGGACACCAGAGACCTCGGAAAAAGCTAATGAGAATCGGTCCGTTGGCTAATAGGCTTTCGAGTTGGATCAGGTCGCCATCTTGATTTTTCAAGATGAAGTTAGGGAGGATTTCACCAACTTTTATTGTCTTGTCGAGTATACCTGAGTTGCACAGATCTTCTGTTGCGCTCTTCATTATTTTCAGCGCTTCGGCAGGTGCTCTGTTAGTCTCAAAGTCGACTTTAAAAGCATCAAGCTTTGCTTGTAGTGTTGTCATAGTATTTATTCCTAAAGGGGGTTTTTATCAGATAGAAACGGATAGTCTGTATAACCTTGATGGTCACCACCGTAAAAAGTTGTAGGATCATAGTTGTTTAATTCGGCGCCTATTTCTAGTCGCTTAGGTAAATCGGGGTTAGCGATAAAAGGTCGACCAAAAGCAATGGCATCAGCTTTACCTTCATTGATATAACGTTCGGCGCTATCTTTGTCAAAGCCGCCATTGGCGATATAAATGCCATTCCATTTTTGCCTTAACGAGCTGATAACCCGATAATCATCATCAGATGTTTGAATATCAGGAAACTGTTCAACGATATGTAAATAGGCCAGGTTTAAACTGTCGAGTTTTTCAATAGCGGTACCAAAGGTATCTATTCTATTGCTATCGCCCATGTCGTTAAATGTACCAGTAGGTGATAGTCTCACACCGACACAGCTTGCTGACCAGATATCTGCAATAGCTTCCGTAATCTGAAGCAACAAGCGACTTCGATTATCGGCAGAACCGCCATAAGCATCTTGGCGGTTATTGGTATTATCTTGCAAAAATTGGTCAATTAGATATCCGTTGGCTGCATGAATTTCTACCCCGTCAAAGCCAGCTTGCTTTGCGTTGCTGGCAGCGTTGCGGTGATCTTCTATGACTTGTTCGATTTCTGCCAGCGTCAATTCTTGAGGTGCTGATACATCGGTTAAACCATTCTCAGTAAACGTTTGAGCATTTGCCCGGATAGCTGAAGGGGCAACAGGTGACTGGCCTTCAGGTAGTAGCGATGTATGTGAGATTCGGCCTCCATGGAACAACTGCAAGAAAATTTTACCACCTTGTTTGTGGACACTTTCAGTCACTCTCTTCCATGCGTCAATATGCTGTTGCGTATGAATACCGGGTGTATTGATATAGCCCCTACCCATAGCATTAATTTGAGTTGCTTCAGAGATGATTAATCCGGCACTGGCTCGTTGACAATAATACTCTACAGTTGAACTGTGTGGTGTGCCGTTAGGGGCTGCTCGGTTACGAGTCATAGGTGCCATAAGCACGCGATTACTCAGCGTTATAAGTCCTAAAGGCATTGGGGTAAACAAAGCTGACATTTTTACTCCTGTTAATCGATGGAAGAAGTTAAAGCTCATTCTTGTAGAGATGCAAAGTTGTTCGTATCTTATTTCAGGAGCTGTATTCAAGCGGGTGTCGATATGACGCGTTCCGGTACAACAAGGTTTTTTTGAGTCGTATGCGCTTATCTACTAGCTGTGTTTTAATTTATATAAAAACAAATTATTTATCAATAGATTAATTTATTAACTGTTCGAGTTAAAATGGAGCAGGGGCATTTTAATGCTCCCTTTTGAAGCAGTTAGCGCTTTAATATTGTGGATTCAGTATGAGATGTTATTGATGACTCATTAATGAAAAGGTAATTAATTAGCTTTCATAGCCGAGCTGTGCTGATATGTAGCGTGTAAATGTCAGCAATTTATTCACTTGAGGAGAATTGTCTGATGTGTCGAGTTTTTTATCTGACCCAGCAATAGTTATTACCATTTGGATTTGGCCCGCATGATCGAGTATCGGTGCCGCTATGGCATTGATACCGGCTATTGGTAAGGGATAAATAGAGCCATAACCTTTATATCGAATTAGCGGCAAAGCAGCTTTAAGTTCTTTGAAAGAGCAAGCTTGACCAACATAACGTGAGTTGTCACCGTCTAGTGATTCCATTTCCAGAGCTTTTTTAATAGTGGCGTCAGGTAAATAGGCTGCAAATACGCGACCTGTAGCTGTTCCTGATGTGGAATAAACCGTGCCTGCACGAGTTTTCATATACACTGGATCTGGGCCTTCATGTGTCATTAGCACAGTTGGTCCATGTGTTCCCCACACTGATAATGCAACAGTAAAGCGAATTTGTGAGGCAAAGCGTATCACTTCCTCAGTAACCATACGTAACGGATCAAAGCTACGCATTCGCGAAATACCTAACATTAATGCAAATGGCCCTAAATAATAGTGACCAGTGCGAGGATCTTGCTCGACCATGTCGTTCTTTCGAAAGCTTGTTAGGTAAGCATAAGTTTGTGGCACCGATAAATCGGCTTCGCGTGCTAATTCGCTTAGCTTCATTGGTTGTTCAGTCTGAGACAGGATCTGTAGCAGCTTGCCCCCCACTTCAATGGATTGGACGCCGCGACCTTCAGTTACTTTCATGTTGCTTCCTGCTGTGCTTTTCTGCCTCGTTTGGGGCGCTTTTCTGCTTCTTGAATCTCTAAATCTAGCTGATGGACTTCGGCACTGATACGTTGGGTGGCATCCAGCAGTGCTTTTACTGTGGCACCTCTATTGCCGTTATTCATTAGAGGTTCTGGGGCAACCAATGACAATACAAATAATAAATTGCCTGAACTGTCACAAACTGGGGCAGCAATAGCACCGACATCTCGGATGATACCGCTACCACTCGCATAGCCTTGCTTTTTTACGTTATCGACATGTTGCTGGAACGATGTACGGTCAAACTCAGCTTCTGCGGCATTAACCATTTCTTCTGTGGTTTGCGACAGTTCGGCTTGAATTTGATTTTCAGCAGCTTCTGAGTCCATAAAGGCTGCAAAAACTCGACCTGTAATCGTACCGGTGATGCTCCAAACGCTACCTTGGTGAAGGTTCAAAGGAATACGATTAAGCCCTTCGCTAACATGAACCACTGTCGGTGTTCCGGCAGCGGCGACTAGCATAACAGCGGTTAATCCTAAGCGATTGGACAGCTCCGATGTTGCCTGTTGACCTGCTTGAAGCGCAACATTGTTGTGTAGGCGCGCCACACCGAGACGCATAGCGAATGATCCAAGACGGTAAAGTCGGGTAGTAGGGTCTTGTTCGACCAATTCAAGCTTACGATAACTGAGCAAATAAGCATGCGCTTGAGCTGCGGCAATATCTGAGGCAGCGGCAAGATCACTGAGCGACAGTGGCTCGCATTTGTCTACCAGTACTTTGAGTAGCTTGTTGCCTATTTCGATAGACTTAATGCCACGGCCGCTTTTTTCCAATTTAGCTTCCTTTTGTATCGTTGGGTAAATTTCATTCACCCGCTTATTGCAAAACTATGTTTTTTAATGAGAGGGCATAATAATACCATCAATGGCAGCGTAACTCATGCCATGTGGTTAACTATTTATCTCCTCAAGAGCAAGGAGAGGGGGGAGTAGTGAGAGTCAATTTTGAAGCAAAGCCCCAGTGTTATTGGAAAGGCATCAGCAAAGGCTGATGCCGCCCTCTTCATAACTATCGAAACAACAATAAGCTTGACATGCTTAAGTCGCACTTGTGCTCTCAAAGAAACGTAAAAAGCCCGTCTGTGGATGGCAATTAATATACTCTACTTCAAGATCATCAGACTTTAGAATATGAACTTCGACCCAAACATGCATCTGTGGCGTGAACTTGGGTTCGGTATACATATTGATAAAAGACTTACGGACTTCCAGATGTTCACACACAGTCCTAGCGGCACGTTCAATTTTGTCGAGTGATAATAAGAAAGCATTTTGCGATTGGCGATCATTTTTAACGCCTGTTTTTGTATCAAACTCAAGACAATCTCTAATGGATATACATCCTGTATTTTCTGGATCATCGCTAAGAAATTTTGTCCAGCGCCCGACGCGTTTCGCCATTTGAGTATTCCAGATCTCGCGTTCAGCTTCGCCGCAGTTGGCAAGCCCTTGTCCCTCTCGTATGAAGCAGATATTGTCAGGTAATTGCGTCGTCAAGCGTCGGCCTTTTGTTGCGTCATTACGTTCTGCTGGCATGCTTTCAAGTGGCGTATTGAACTGGTCATCTTTCGACGCAGGTAAGCGATCACGGTATGAACCCCAATAACCAAACTTATCCGACCCTTGCAGTCCAAGTATTGCTGCTGAGGCTACCTTATCTTCAGTCCCTGCTGCGTAGTTAAATCGTTCCTTATGTGTTAAAGCTACCTCTTTAAAAAAGCCTAGATCACTAACAGGATCAACAGGTAGCTCATCCCACCATTTGCTGAAATCACTCTGCTTTGAAAATGCCCAATAAGGCTCCCTATTTAGCCAGTAGCCCATGACAAGTTCTGTATAGAATCCTTGTGCGTCGACATGAGAGCCGCGCTCGATTTGTTGAGCTCCGCCATCAGCGCCTAACAATGCTGCTAGAGTTTCAGCGTGTTGCTTTGTGATTTCAGGGCTTTTGCTTTGAACGCCGTAGATTGCATAGACTATATGGCTTGCACCTTCCGGAAACTTATTAACTCTGCCAGGATAATCTTCTGGTACGCCTTCACTTACATCTTCTGCTACAAGTTCAACCATGGTATTTCACCTCAAAAAATAGTTAATGACTTATTATCCGATGATTGGATTGAGCATCATGTGCATTCAACGAACATCAGATAGAAACAAAGCCTGCTTATTGGGCTGACTGATAGCTTTTCCTGACATGATGAGCTAGGCCAGAAAAAGCAGCGAGTCTAAAAATACCTTATTACTCCTTAGTGCCTGCAAGGTATTTTGCCGCGACATAACCAAAGGTAATAGCTGGTCCAAGTGTTATACCACCGCCAGGGTAATTACCTCCCATAATACTTGCCGCATCATTACCTGTCGCGAAAAGCCCTTCTAATGGATTGCCTTGCTCGTCAAGAACACGCAGGTTTTCGTCACAACGGAGCCCTGCAAAGGTTCCTAGATCACCAATGACAAGTTTAATCGCATAAAAGGGACCACTTTCGACAGGAGCAACACAAGGATTCGGCTTATGTTCTGGATCGCCAAGAGAGCGGTGATAAGCGTTTGTGCCTTTATGGAATTCTGGATCTTCACCATTTTGTGCATGCTCATTAAAGTATGCAATAGACTTTTCCAATTGCTCAGCGTTAGCACCAATTTCACCGGCTAAATCAGCAATAGTATTTCCTTTAAATAAATAACCTGACTTAATATGCTGACTGAAAGGCACAGGTGATGGTTTTACGTAACCTAGGCCATATTTGCGCATCGTTTTGTGGTCGGCAATGAAGAAAGCACAAACCTCTGTATCTTCCTCAGTACACCGTTTATACATAGCCTGACAGAAGTCATGGTAAGAATTGGCTTCATTAACAAAACGGCGGCCTGAACGCGTGACCGCGATGACACCCGGTTTAGAACGGTCGACAAAGTGAGGAAAAGTACCGAGTGTTCCATCAGCCCATACCGGACGAGAAATAGGTACCCATGCAGCAGCATTCGGTAAGTCTTTGTTTGTATTTGCACCAACTGCTTCACCGAGCCGTAAGCCGTCACCTGTGTTACCCGAAGGTGCTGGTGATGCATGCTCATGCCCACTAGGCGCGTGAGCGAAAAGCTCTTTTCGACGCACAGGATCTTGTGGGAATCCACCTGCTGACAGCACAACACCTTTTTTGGCACGAATTTCGACGGAGCCTTTAGGTGTATCGACTTGCGCACCGACTATACGTCCGTTGTTATCTTTTAATAGTTTTTTAACGGGGGAGCGTGTCCATATCGGAATATTCTTTTCGAAACATGACTTAGCTAAACGTGCAACCAAAGCGTTGCCATTCATGAGCCTCATAGGTCGCCCATGGAAAACCATATCGCGTACAAATTTCATAAACAGTTTAGCAACATAGAATGCAGAAACTGGTGAACGTAGTACATTGAAAAAATGCAATAACTCTTTGCCTGATCCTATCATCATGCCAAGAAAGGTAATTTCCTTTAAAGGTGGTCGAAGTCGTTTAATTTCCTTGCCTAGTTCACGCCCATCAAAAGGTCGCGCGACAATGGAGCGCCCGCCGGGCATACCTCCCGGAGAGTCTGGGTGATAGTCTGCAAAAAATGGCCCTAGATCAAACTGTAGGCTTGTATTTTGTTCAAAAAAATCAACAGCCTTAGGGCCTTCTCTTAGAAAAGATTCTACACGTGCCGCATCATAATGTTCACCTGCTTCACCCTTAAGGTAGGTGCGCGCCTTTTCAGCACTGTCATCTATATTTTCACGTCTGGCAGGGCCATTGCCAGGTATCCATAACCAACCGCCTGAACGTGCCGTTGTTCCGCCAAATAAAGGTTCTTTTTCCACAACTAAAACCTTTAGTCCATTATGTGCTGCCGCTACCGCTGTAGAAAGCCCTCCAGCTCCAGAACCGACAACAAGAACATCGTATTCATATTTATTTGTCATACTTACCTCTAATTTGATATTGGCAATTAAATTTGTTAAATAATAATTTAAAGGCTCACGGCCTCTAACTTTGAATAAACCACCCTCTTTTCGGGTTTTTATTTTTAAATCTTTATTTATTAGGTAATTAAGTTCAAATTGAGTTCTTTTTATTCACAACTCTGATTACTCTTTTTTGGGCATTGTACATTCTTTATTTTATTTTTAAACAAATTTGTTTGTTATATATTAATTAAATGTTTGTTATAAAGTTTGAAGTGATCTATGCTGACGCAACAATAAGCTCATTCTTAAGTGCGAGGTGCGAGGTGGGATTATTGAAAAAACAGCAGAACAGAAAAATAAAGTTGAAAAAGTACTAACAGCAACACGATAAGATTTAGATTCCAGACTCAGGAGAAAATGAGGATGTATGGTAAAAAGAATAAGATAACGACATTAATGCTTGCGGCGATGGTAAGCGGCACTTGGGTGAGTTCTGTTTCGGCACAAGAACCAGAAGCGGCAAAACAGGAACAAGAGTCCGAAGCAGATGATAGCCGTCAAATTGAAAGCATTACTGTTACAGCACGAAAAAGAAGTCAAAGCGTAAACGAGGTAGGCATCTCTATTAATGCACTGGGTAGTGAAGATTTAGAGAAAGCGGGTTTCACGGATCCATCGGACTTATCTTTGTTAGTATCGAGCTTTTCAGCTGCTGAGTCGGGATTAAATACACCTATCTATACTCTACGTGGTGTTGGTTTCAGCGAAACCAGTATCGCGGCGAGTAGTACGGTTAGTGTCTATGTTGACGAAGTGGGGCTTCCGTTTCCTATAACGACTAAAGGTGCAGCGCTTGATTTACAACGAGTCGAAGTCGTTAAAGGGCCTCAAGGTACACTTTACGGACAGAATACAACAGCCGGAGCTATCAACTATATATCAAATAAGCCTACTGAAGCTTTTGAAGCTTCTGTCGAAGTCGGTTTTGCTCGATTCAATGCATTGAGTCTTGGAGGCTTTGTTAGTGGTGCTTTGAGTGACAATGTTAGAGCAAGATTTGCTATTAGAAATGAAACGGATGACGGTTTTCAGGAAAGCCAAACGAGACCAGGCGATGACACCGGTGCAGTTGATAAAACGTCAGCTAGATTACTACTTGAGATAGATGCTTCAGATACGGTTACAGTTAACTTGAATCTCAATGGTTATACTGATCAAGGTGATACATTATCGCCTCAACTTCTCGGGATAGATCTCGTTAATCCAAATAACCCGAATCCTGCCTTATTAAATTCTCCACTGACAACAGGTAATGCACGTCAAACAGATTTTGATCCAGATTTCGACCTTAGCCGTGACGATAACTTCATTCAAGGCGCAGTCAGGGTTGATTGGGAAGCTAGCGAGGATCTGACTTTTACCAGTATTTCATCTTATTCTGACTTTGATACCGAAGCGGGTAACAACTTTGATGGAAGCGCTGCAGAAATATTTTCTTTTATAACTGGTGGAGAGATTGAATCTTTTGCGCAAGAGTTAAGACTGAGCGGAACGCATGATAAGGCTGAATGGGTTGTTGGAGTGAACTACTCTGACAGTGATACGCTTGATACTAACCTTCTTGCTACCGGTGGAACAACCGCGAACTTTGTTGGAGACAATGGAAATGGTGGAACGGGTACAGGTACTGGCGTACAGTCGGCAGAAAACTTTGCTGCACAAGAAATTACTACCTTTGGTGTGTTTGCCTCAGCCGATTGGAAGCTTAATGAACAGTTTACATTGACAACAGGTGCTCGTTTTACTGATTTTGAAGCAGACTTTACTGGTTGTGCTGGAGATACAGGTGACAATACTTTGTCATCAGTTATTCAAGGGGCTAGTAACTTCTTCCGTACGAATGCTGGGTTAGATGTTTTGCCTGATGAAGCCTTTACGCCTGGCGTATTCGACACCGGAACTTGTACTACTTTCACAGATCCAGGTGATGATCCGACGGCTATTTTTACACCGGGATTAATTGTTGACTCGCTTGAAGAAGACAACGTGTCTTGGAAAGCAGCTTTGAACTACACGCCCGCTAAAAACGCATTGTTGTATGCATCAATCAGTAAAGGTTTTAAAGCCGGCAGCTTCCCAACCATTCCGTCGACAAGCTTTGAGCAATATATCCCTGTTACTCAAGAAGAACTGCTATCTTATGAAGTTGGCTTAAAGTGGACGCTGTTAGGCGGCACGATGCAACTTAATACAGCAGCTTTCTTCTATGATTATGAGGACAAACAAGTTCGAGGTTTCTTTAACGATCCTATATTTGGTCCTTTATCACGATTAGTCAATGTACCAGAGTCTGAAGTAACTGGGTGGGAATTTGACATCACATGGGTACCTGTTACAGGTTTGACCGTTGCTGCAGCAGGTTCAATCATAGACACTGAAATTGTTAATTTTATTGATGTAAATTCTGACGGTGACATTTTTGACTTTGGCGGTGGTGTATTGAGCTTTTCCCCAGAAGAAACGCTTAACTTAGATGCTGAGTATGAATGGGACTGGGGTAAGTATTACCTTTACGCTGGCGCTAGCTATGCGTTTAGAGGAGATTCTTCGGCAACATTTGGTGAAGACCCAACGTTGAATATCGACCAGTACAGTATATATGGCGTCAGAGCCGGTATCGCAACTGATGAATGGCAATTGAGTGTTGTTGGTGAGAATATCTCTAATGAATTCTTCCTCAACAATATCGTTCCACAATTCGATACAATCAAAGGGTTTGCTGGAAGGCCTATATCCTTTGGTGTTCGCTTTAAATACAATTTCTTTTGAGACACTAAGGTCAGTTTGATCGATTCTGTGTACATATACAGAGAAATGATTGATATTTAGATAAACGAGTTTTACCCACTAAGCATTCTGCCTTAAGTATCTTGAGGCAGAATTTTTGATTTAGAGGATTGAGAATAAAAATCATGCAGACAAAAACAAGTTATAAAGTCAGCTTTTTACTACTGAGTAGTATTTTGTCAGGGGCGGCCAACGCACACCATGTATCAGACTCCATGATGCCTAACTCATTTGCAGAAGGGCTGTTATCCGGCCTTGCCCACCCAGTCATCGGGTTAGATCACCTAGCTTTCATTATTGGCATAGGCCTTTTAAGTTTTATTTTAAAACAACAAAAGCTCGCTCCAATGGTGTTTGTTGGTGGTACGATGGCTGGTGTTGTTATGCATCTTAATAGTATTGACATACCTATGTCGGAGGCGTTAGTCGCGATGTCACTTGTTCTACTGGGTGCAACATTGTTTATTAAGCACTATAAAGAAGGCAGTAATGTCAAGTATTTAGTCATTGGCTTTGCCGGTGTATTGCATGGTTACGCTTATGGTGAATCAATTGTCGGTGCCGAAATGTCACCTATTGCAGCTTATTTAATAGGGCTTGCTTTTATACAAGTGGTCATTGCTTATGTTGCGAGCCTTGGGTTTAAACGATTGAGTCAGTCGGAGGGTATCTTGGGTGTTGATTTTGCTAAGATTTATGGTGTGGTTGTAGCGCTTACCGGTACGTTTTTCTTAGTAGCTTAATAGGCAACAACAAGGACCAAGCATCACGTCAGTGGTGCTTGGTTTCAAGAAATGACTAATGAGGACTATGCCTAGCCGATCAGTCAATCGGATGTTTATTCTGCCAATTTGTTACTTGCTGGAACCCATGTCCTGCCTTAATTAACAACTCTTCTTGGAAATGTGGTGCGACAAGCTGCACCGCAATCGGTAAATCATTATCTGTATACCCGCCTACCATAGTGATGGTGGGATTACGTGACATAGTGAAAGGGCAAGTAAAACGATGTAAACCGCTAATAATTTCATCATCTATATTGGTCATTCGTTTAAGTGTTGGAATAGGGAAGGCCAGCCCAGGGCATGCAATAAGGTCTACCGAAGAAAAAACGGCTTGTACTTTGCCAGTAAAATCTTCTCTGCGTAGTAGCACTTCTTGGTAATCCATACCTGTCATGCTTCGTCCGTGATCTAGCGCTGCTGAAATTGCTGGGCCATACTGGTCCTTTTGTGATGGATAGGTATCGCGATGTGCAAAAGCGGTCTGAACAGCACAAACATCATACCAGTCATCAACAATTTGGGTGGGATCTGGGAACTCAACGTCAATTATCGTTGCACCTAGGGATGCCAGCGTATCAAGGCTTGCCATTAAAGTGGCTACCGTTGCATCATCAACATTATCCGAGACCCACTGACGGTCAACACCAATCTTTATTTTGCTTAGGTCACCATCTAGATTGGCGGTGTAATCCGGTACAGGTAAAAGTGAGGAAGTCGGGTCTTGTGGATCATGACCAGCCATAGCACCAAGAATAAGCCCTGCATCAACAGCGGTTCTAGCAATAACACCGACATGATCTAGTGTTGCAGCCAACTCGAATACACCTTGACGACTAACGCGTCCCCAGGTCGGTTTAAGGCCTGTCACACCGTTAACCGATGTTGGAATACGAATAGACCCCCCCGTATCTGAAGAAACTGCTGCATAACAAAGGCCTGCTGCGGCAGCTACACCGCTGCCACTTGAAGACGCGCCAGGATAGAGATCATGTCCCCATGGATTCAAAGGTGCTCCATAAGGCTCTAGGTGTTCAGCAAATACACACTCTGCCATATTTAGTTTGCCAAGAATAACTGCGCCAGCATCCTTAAGTTTTCGAACAACCGTTGAGTCAATGTCCGCGATGGCATTTTGTCTTATCGCCATAGCCGCTGTTGTTGCGACACCAGCCATATCATAAATATCTTTCAATGCGATGGGAACGCCGTGTAAAGGCCCTCTAATTTTTCCTCTACTTGTTTCGGCATCTGCTTCTCGAGCCTGTTGTAATGCTGTATCTGCGGTTACTTCAATATAGGCGTTGAGGTTGTCGGTTTCTTTTATTCGTGCAAGCTGCTGCTCGGTCACTTCGACAGAAGTGACTTCACCTGTTCGGATAAGGGTTGATATTTCATGCAATCCCAAGTAATGATAGTTTTTCTGATTCATGTGGAATTATTCTCTCAGCTTGTATGATTGGATAAAGGCTGCTGTCGATAAGCGCTAGGCTCAAAAATGTTCAGTGTGATTTGGCAATGACTGTGGTGTATAAGTCAGCCAAAGCAAGGCAGCTTAGTCGATTAATTAAACGTTACATCTCTCTTTACAGAACTAATTTCTGGAGCTAGCTGCACTAATACCTACTGGCTTTCTTTGTGCGACGTGATCGGGGTGCGGCCAATTGTCAATAGTGTTCTGAACGGCTTCTTCCATCATAGGTTTTGAGAGAAGATCACGCTCAGTCAGTAGCTTCTCCAAAGCGCGCATCCAACAGGGATAATAGTCACGATTAGGTTCATAACTTGTCTTCTCTGCTTCTGCAATTTCAGCACTAAAAGTGTCCGCCCATTCCTTCCAATCAAATAAGCCCCGTTCAGACAACTGAACCACTATGGCGAATATCTTTGCTTCATGAGGAGCCGCAAATACTGGTCCATCATCCTCTTTTGGGATGCCCGGCGTTTTTAATAGTGTTTCTACTTTCATGCTTTATCCTGTTGTTCAGCGACTAAATAGTCGTCCCATAGATCAATACGAAGGCTGTCTGTGGTAGGCGCTTCTTCTCCCCACAATACGGTAGCCTTAAATTCAACTGAATAAACATGTTGAGGTTGGTCATCACCGTCGATTGCTGTATCGGGTAACGGATAAATACCATGATCACGTTTGATGATGCCTATCTTATCGCGCACATAACGAGCCAGCCGAGTATGTCCGCTGTGGCCTGTTTTTTTTGTTCGGACGCGATCACCAACCTTGAATTTTGGAGGTATATCGAGGTCCATACGCATCACATCGCCTTCTTTGAGAAGCGCATTTACTGAGGCCTTATCTAATGCCGGCATTAGTCGCCTCCTGCTGACATTGCAGCGCGAATTTCATTTTGCTTGTTCTTTATTTCTTCTTGGGTGAAGACGCCTTTCTCGACGAGAAGTATTTCATTGCACCTAAGCCAATGTTCATAGTAAGGCGTTGTGAGATATTCGATAGCCCCCATACGCTCCATGGCATGACGAATAGCATCAATGTTCCAGAACCCCTGAAAAGCTACGCCCCAATGTAAACCGAAGGCCATTCGCTGCCACGGTTCGGGAAATTTTGGAACATTTTCATCTTCCATGACAATTGGACCGTAACCTTCTACTCCACCACAATCATGAACACCGTCCATATCGAAGCTCCTCGTTGATTAGTGACTATGCAGGTGCTTTAACATCAACTACACCGATCATTGAATCTCTTGTGACAAGCTTCATCAACTCATCTTCGGACATGCCTTCTGTGCCAGCTGGACGTTCAGGTAACACCATATAGCGCAACTCAGAATTCGAATCCCAAACACGCACTTCTTTCTTCGTGGGAACTTCGTAACCAAACTCTTTGATAACCGCGCGAGGCTCTCTGACGACACGTGAACGGTATTGCATCGATTTATACCAAGTTGGTGGAAGCCCAAGTACACTCCAGGGGTAGCAAGAACATAAAGTGCATACCACAACATTATGTAAGTCCGGCGTGTTCTCAACGATAAGCAAATCACCTTGTAGCGCTGACGCATCTAGCTGATCAGCTGCCGCTTTTCCGTCTGACAAAGCTAACTCTTTATACTTAGGGTCTAACCAAGCACGGGCAACCAATCGAGCACCAATTTGTGGGCCTATCTTATTTTCGTATGCATCGATAATGCTGGCGATACCTTCAGGATCAATCAGTCCTTTTTCTGCCATTAACGCTTCGATAGCTTTGACCCGTACCTCTAATTCATTAGGGGGCTCATGGTGATGACCATGCTCTTTACCGTGATGATGATTGTGATCGCCTTCTTTTGTCATAAAACACCTTGTAGTGATTAATGTGCCGCACAACGCAGCATGTTGACAATAATGTACAGAAACGATACCAAAATTTAGTTGATTTGCAAATAACTAATTGGTTTGTAATTGATTAAATTTATGTGGCGAGTGAAATTAATATAAAAAGTGGAATTGGGGTCCAAAAAATGGGGTTTTGTTGTAATCAGTTGTAGCCGAAGCTTTGTTAAATATAGTGTGCTTAATACTGAGAGAACTAGGCTAAGGCGATTCGGCAGGTGTTTAAATAGCCATGCATATGCTTTGAAGGAAATTGTTTTAATAAACTCTCATTTGAAACTAATGCGGGCGTTTTTACTGTAATATAGGTTCCAGCATTGTCTTAACTGGGAAACGATGTTTACAAAAAGCGCCCATGTAAGAACACTTTCATAATTTAAATAATGATCTATCTGCTCGATTTTTATACGAGCAAGGTCAAAACTTGATCTGGGAGTACAACAGCTCTATGAGTGAAAAAGCATTTAGAACCGTTATGTTAAGTCTATTTGTACCATATAGAATGGTTAACCTAGCGACTAATATTAGTAATGCACTTTCAAAAATTTATCGAACTGAGTTTGATGTATCGAATGCAGAATGGAGAATACTAGCTCGGCTTGCGGAACATGAAAAACTCATCGCTAAAGATGTTGGAAAAGTAACGTTTATGGATAAATCAAAAGTCTCTCGGGCTGTTTCAGCACTTGAAGACAAAGGTTTATTGTTGCGTGAAAAGGATGAAAAAGATAATAGAGCGGCTTACTTTTCATTGACTAGTGAAGGTAGAGATCTCTATCACAAAATAGCACCTAAAGCCTTGGATTGGGAGAAGGAGCTTATTGATTCTCTCGATGTCAGTGAATATCGTGATTTAATGAGGATTATGGAAAAGTTGGATAACAAAGTACAAGAGATGGAAGAAAGCAAGTTTGGATTAAAGTGAAGTGTATTTCTGACAACAACGTACTTCATAGGGTGTATTAGAGCAAAAAAAGAAGGGCGTTTTCGCCCTTCATAATGCTTAACCAAGTTATTGATACTCAACAATTGGTTGTCTTCAGTGGGAGCTGTAGATTCTGTCTAGTCTTGAAGTTGATCCCAAACTTCTTGGTCACGCTCGTCAGTCCAAATTCTTGGCCAATCAGTACCTTCAAACTCATCCCATAAACGTTGAACGTCAAAGGGTAAACAATGCTCGAAGATAGGCCACATACCAAATTTAGGCTCTAACAGCTTGTGTGTTTCTTGGAAAGCTTGCTTAAGCGTGCCGCCTGCGCGATGTACTTCACCGACTTTCTCAATCATGCCATTTAGGAAGCCGCGTGTTTGTTCAATGGCTGCATCAACATTGTCTTTACCGAGAGCAACAGCGCCACGGCCACCGACTAAAATCTCTGCTTCATAAGCCTTAACTTTGTCGAGTGTTTTAGATGCCCAGTCAAAATGGAACGCATCACCTGTATAAAGGGCTGCAGCAGCTTCGACGAGATCACCGGCAAACAATATTTTGTGCTTAGGTATCCAAGCGACAATGTCACCAGCTGTGTGACCACGACCGCAATATTCCAGGATAAGGCTACCGCGATCACCGCCTAACGGGATCTCTAAACGGTCATTAAAAACGATGTCTGGATGCGTCAATCCTGGAATACCGTCAGGCTCTCTGAACAGCCTTGGCATTCTGCCGTATTCACTCGCCCAATCTTGCATGCCGCGTTCTTCGATCAAGAATTTTGTCTTCTCATGAGCGATGATTGATTCGGCTTCATAGGCTTCTGCCCCTAAAACACGTACAGCATGATAATGAGACAAAACCAAGTACTTAACAGGCTTCGTGGTGTGCTCACGAAGCATCTCTAACCAATCGTTGGCTGCTTTAGGCGTTGCTCGCGCTTCAAAAGCTATGATGAAATCTTCCGCCTCTATAGCACAGACATTTGGGTCACCTTCAGCCGTAAGCGCATATACGCCGTCAGCTAAAACTTCGAGTGTTTCTGTTTTTACGCCGAGATCGGCAGATGATGCAAATGGCTTCTTAGACATGAAATTTAACCTTTTTATATAAAATAAACTAATTGGTTTGTTTATAACATAATCAAACGATGAGCTCAATCTATCACATGAAAATCTCAAATGAAACTATATTTGGGCTTTTTATTCTGTTTATTTGAAAATAAGTGTTGCATTTTCCCGTTTCCATCTCGTATATTGTTCTCAATTGAGAATACTTGTCTTTTTATTTTGAGGCCGTTGGATTATGCAAAGTACCTATACAAATCCGGTATACCCCTACATTCCCAGTCCTGACTTGGATAGTGACGGGCTTGTTCATCATCCTGTTATTATTGTTGGTGCTGGACCTGGAGGGTTAGCCTTAGCTATTGATCTGGCATTGCATGGTATAGCCGCTGTTGTTTTAGATGATAACAATACGGTTAGTGTAGGTTCTCGAGCGATATGTTTCGCCAAACGTACGTTAGAGGTTATGCACAGGCTAGGCTGTGCTGAGCGTATGGTTGATAAAGGCGTGACGTGGAAGCACGGCAAAGTATTCTTCAAAGATGATTTGGTTTATGACTTTAATTTATTAGAAGAGTCTGACCATCAATTCCCTGCTTTTATTAATCTTCAACAGTATTATTTCGAAGAATATTTGGTTGATCGCACATCTGATTTCGATTGCATAGACTTACGCTGGAAATCAAAAGTGACTGCAATAGAGTCAACATCAGATTTGACTAAAGTTGATGTTGAAACGCCGGATGGCGCTTATCAATTGACTTGTGATTATCTACTTTCAGCTGACGGGTCCAATAGTAATATTAGGAGGATGCTGGGATTAGAAAGTAAAGGCCAAGTTTTCCAAGACAGGTTTTTAATCGCAGACGTTGTAATGAAAGCTGAATTCCCCACTGAACGATGGTTTTGGTTTGATCCTCCCTTTCATAAAGATCAATCTGCGCTTTTGCATAAACAACCTGACAATGTTTGGCGCATTGATTTGCAATTGGGGTGGGATGCTGACCCTGAATACGAAAAGCAAGAAAGTGTCATTCGCCCACGAATTCAAGCCATGCTTGGCGATGATGCTGAGTTTGAACTCGAATGGGCCAGTGTATACACCTTTCAATGTCGTAAAATGGATAACTTTATTCACAACAATGTTTTATTTGTCGGTGACGCAGCGCATCAAGTGTCTCCTTTTGGTGCGCGGGGTGCCAATGGATGCATTCAATCAGCAGAAAACCTGGTCTGGAAGCTCGCTCATGTATTAAAAGGTAAGGCTCCTAAACAGCTACTTAGCACTTATAACCTTGAGAGGCAGGAAGGCGCGAAAGAGAATATCCTTAACTCGACTCGTGCAACAGATTTTATTACACCCAAGAACGATATCAGTCGTATTTTTAGGGATGAAACTCTACGTTTAGCCAAAGAGCACACCTTTGCTCGCACACTGGTTAATAGTGGGAGATTGTCCATGCCATGCCGTTACACAGAATCTCCACTAAGTACCGTCGACAACGATGTGTTCGGTAGCGTGCTGGAAGTGGGTTGTGTGCCAAAAGATGCCCCTGTTATGTCACAAGGCGTATCATCTTGGTTGCTTGACCACTTAGGAAACGAGTTTGTATTAATGGTCAACGTGATTAATGTGGACGACAGTTGGCTAAATCAAGAGTTAGTGCAACTTAAAGAACAATCAAGGCTTAAGATAATTTTAGTTAGCGAGTCAACTTTGCCTGAGGCAATAGCCAACTTGGGAGTAGGGCTTATTGATTCGAAAAACCTTGTGGCTCAGCGGTATGATTTAGAACATACATCAGCTTATTTATTTCGCCCTGACCAAGTGATTGCAGGTCGCTGGAAACAATTATCTACAGCAACCATCATTGATGCGCAGCAGCGTGCTTTGGGCTATGAGATGGAGGAATGCTCATGAAATTGAACACCCAACCTAACTTTTCTGATCCGGATCGTTTTTACGCTGCCCTGACTGATTTGCATCGTGAACTTGACCGACAGCAAAGTGAATGTGTTAATGCGCGTTTAATTCTACTATTGGCTAATCATATTGGTGACTTTGACACCTTGCAAGATGCTCTAGATATCGCCAAAGACGTCGAATAATAGTTAAAACGAAAATACATACATTCGTAAAAGAGATGAACAGAATGACGGAATTCAATAACTTAAACTATCTTCATGGTTTCAATAATGAACATGAGTCAGAGGCACTCGAAGGTGCGTTGCCGGTTGGTCAGTTCAACCCTCAGAAATGCCCTTACGGGCTTTATGCTGAGCAATTTAGCAGTACAGCATTTACAGCATCTAGAAGCGAGAATCGACGCACTTGGATGTATCGCATACGTCCGTCAATTAGCATGGGCGACTTTACCCCCATAGATAAGGGTTTAATCCGAACTGCGCCAATAGATGAAGTGGCGTGCCCGCCAAATGTGATGCGCTGGGACGCACAGCCTATCCCTGAAAAACCAACAGATTTCATCGACGGTTTGGTAACGGTTGCAGCCAATGGTGATGCAAGAACTCAAGCAGGCATCGGTATTCATGTCTACCTTGCTAACAAAAGTATGGGTGATCGCTTCTTTTATAGTGCCGACGGTGAGCTCTTGTTTGTACCACAACAAGGCGAACTTGTTGCCTATACAGAGTTAGGTATTTTGCATGTAAAACCGGGCGAGATTTTAGTTATTCCTCGCGGTATGAAATTCAAAATTGATCCCGTTGATGGACCTATTAGAGGTTATATCAGTGAAAATTATGGTGCCCCTTTTTGTTTGCCTGAAAGAGGGCCTGTTGGTGCTAATGGTTATACCAATCAACGAGATTTCCAGTATCCAGTAGCCTGGTATGAAGACAGAGATGAAGAATGCACGGTTGTTGCCAAATTCTGTGGCGAACTTTATGAAGCGAAACAAGATCACTCTCCATTAGACGTTGTCGCTTGGGTTGGTAATAGTGCGCCTTATAAATATGATCTTTCTCGTTTTAATGTCATCAATACAGTGAGCTTTGATCATCCCGACCCATCAATTTTTACCGTATTAACATCACCTTCAGACACTGAAGGTGTGGCGAATCTTGATTTTGTTATCTTCCCTCCGCGTTGGATGGTTGCCGAAGATACTTTCAGGCCGCCTTGGTATCATCGCAATATTATGAGCGAGTTTATGGGGTTAATTGAAGGCGTATACGATGCCAAAGAGAAAGGTTTTGAGCCGGGTGGCATGAGTTTACATAATTGTATGACACCACATGGTCCTGAAGCTGATGTATTTGAAAAAGCGTCAAACGCAGATCTTGAGCCACAACGTTATGAGAACACCTTGGCCTTTATGTTTGAGTCACGTTACGTCATCGCACCGACTGAATATGCATTACGCTCACCCACTCGCCAAAAAGATTATTTGGGGTGCTGGGGGACGTTACAGAAACATTTTAACGGAAAAAAGTAGTCCGAATAACCGAACTTAAGGTCAATGAATATGCAACAAATAAATGAAACTCATGACGTCAGTTTAACTAGCTGGGTAAGGTGTGCCAATGACAGCAGTGATTTTCCCATCCAGAATTTACCCTTTGCGATTTTCAAACGTAAAGGCATAGATGAAGCTTGGCGTGGTGGTGTTGCGATTGGCCAACAAGTGCTCGACATGGCAGCGCTTGCGTCAGCTGAACTGTTCAGTGGTGAGGCACAAGTGGCTGCCAAAGCTGCGTCACAGAGCACATTGAATGCATTGATGGATTTAGGCGTAGAGGCTAACTCCGAGCTTAGATTGTTTCTATCACGTGCCTTAAGAGCTGGTTCGGATAAACAAAGCCGTATGGAAAGCATGTTGGTACCGCAAAGCGACGTAGAGTTCTCTATGCCTTGTCATATTGGCGATTACACCGATTTCTATACGTCTATCTATCATGCAACTGCTGTTGGTAAGTTGTTCCGTCCAGATAACCCTTTGCTGCCTAATTACAAGTGGGTGCCTATCGGGTATCACGGCCGTTCTTCAACTATCGGTGTTTCAGGGCAAGAATTTCATCGCCCGGTAGGGCAAACCAAAGCGCCAGATGCCACTGAACCAAGTGTCGGCCCATGTAAACGCCTTGATTATGAATTAGAAATGGGTTTGTTTATCGGCAAAAGCACTGATATGGGTGAGGTTATTGGTATGGAAAGTGCTGAAGATCATTTATTTGGTGTTTGTATCTTTAACGACTGGTCAGCACGAGATATTCAAGCATGGGAATACCAACCACTGGGTCCTTTCTTGGCTAAGAATTTTGCGTCGACCGTGTCACCGTGGATAGTGACGATGGAAGCGTTAGCACCATATCGTGCGAGCTTCAGCCATCCTGACAGTGACCCACAACCACTCCCATACCTCAGCTCCGATTTGAATTCAGAGAAAGGCGGACTAGATATTGATTTAGAGTGTTTAATAGAGACAGCGCAAATGCGAGAGGCTGGGCAACCAGCAACTGAGCTGTCGCGCTCTAATTTTAAACATTCCTATTGGACACCAGCGCAACTTGTTACACATCATGCTAGCAATGGTTGTGCTATGCGAGCCGGTGATCTACTTGGCTCTGGGACGCAATCAGGTCCTGAGCAAGAAGAAGCAGGATCACTACTAGAGCTCAGCCAAGGCGGAAAAGTCCCTATTACCTTGCCAAATGGCGAACAACGCACTTTCTTAAATGACGGCGACAGCATCGTTATGCGTGCGTCATGCAGTAAAGAAGGTGCCGTTCGAATTGGTTTTGGTGAAGTGATTTCAACCGTTCTGCCTGCCAAATAGAAACCTAATCCCACTTGTTGGCTCGGCTAAACACTTTCCTAGTTTGGGCCACTTTTTCCTCACTTTGAGGGTATTAAAAAATGAATAGGAGTTAACCTATGGCCCACTTACGCCCGTTAGACAATGAAGAAATACAAGACAAAGACATAACAGACAAGTTTGCACATTACGCAAATACTAGGGGGTTTGTGCCTAATAGTATTCGTACTATGGCTCGGCGTCCTAATATTGTTAAAGCTTTCATGGCATTGAATCAAGCTGTTCTGTATGAAGGGACAGTGGCTGAAGATCTAAAAATGATGGTCAGCTACGCATCAAGCGCAGCGTCAGGTTGTAACTATTGTCGTTCACACATGGCCAACCTTTCTAGCATCTACAAGGTTCCTGACGAAAAAATAGAAGCTATTTTCACCTGCCAAAACAGTGATTTATTTACCGATGCAGAGAAAGCCGCTATTAACTTGGCAATCAAAATGGGTATGACACCCAATCAGACCCAAGAAGAAGATTTCAATGAACTAAAAAAGCATTTTGATGAAGGACAGATTGTTGAGTTAGTCGCATCAGTTGCTTTATTTGGTTACCTTAATCGTTGGAACGACACTATGGCTACCGAGCTAGAAGCTTTTCCTAAATCTGTCGCAGAACGCGTATTTAACGACTGGGATGATGGTAAACACGGGTAGTGTTTGCTTAATTAACCTCAGGTTAATTAGCCTGAGCGCTGCATTGATTACTTTGTTATTGCTTGCTACGACAAGTACGTCATTTTGTCCATGCTGTGTTAAGTTTGTGAAGATCATGCGCCAATTGCCATCACTCGAATAAGGTGGAGGTGCAGTGGTGATGATATCGATGGAAGATTATCAGGCGTTTGAGGAAACAGCTTATTTACTGAGAAACCCCCAAAGTGCTCAGAGACTCATTTTGTTAGTTGCGGAGTAAGGCATGGAGAAAAAGCTAATAGGGTGAAGTTCATATTTGCTGAACAAGATTGGGAAGACTGTTTTTATTGGCAGAAAACAGATAAGTAACTACCGCATCTGCCCCGGACTCTGTCCAAAGCGTTTTTTAAAACTGCGCGAGAAGTGAGCGGCGCTGGAGAAGCCGGAGTTGAAGGCGATCATTTCTATACTGTGGCCTTTGTAGTCTGGGTCTTGCAGTAAGCTAAAGCTGCGTAGTAAGCGCTTTTCCAAGACTAATGAATGAACGCTTTCGCTTTGATCTTCAAATAGTTTGTTTAAATATCTGACCGATATGCCTTGTGCGTCTGCAATGGACTGATTGCTGAGTTCTGGGTTGCAGATGTTTAGTTCAATATAGCGATAAATCCGGCCTTTTAATGATTCCTTAACGATTGAGTTGGAGCCTACTTGTTCTAACATCACAGATGAGCTAAATGCCATAGCAATCATATTGATTAAGTTCTCTGACAGCTCGTCTGATTGTTGTTTAATATTGCCCATTTCCTTAGCCAGAGAGAAAATAAAGTTGGTGAGTACAGCGCCTAAGCCCGACTGCCCAGACATCTGCATAGCCGTGTATTGTTCTGGGTTCATCAAATGCTGTCCTAGTATGTCTTTGGGCATTTGTACAATAAGCTGGTGGAAATCCTCTTTAAAAGAGAGTGTGTAGGGTTGAGTGCTGTCGTACATGGCGAAGGTGCGTGGAGTAAGAATCGCTTGTCGCCCGTTCTGTCTCACTATGCCTTGATTGGCGATTTGGAAGCTGATTAAGAAATCAGCCTCTGTTGATTTGCCAATCTGGCTTTTTGAGCGTCTCACTTGATGAGCTTGTGATTGAACTTCGGCAAATCTTAACGATGACAAGGCCTTGCCACCTCTGAGTTCAGCGTTGAACGAATTAACGTCGAAAGTATCGCCTTTTTCACAATCAAGTTTGACGAACTCGTCACAAATGATTTCGCTCCAATAGTCGAAATTAAGCTTCTTGTCGCCTGAATCCTGTGCCCTCTTTCTGTATCCATCTGATATGAAAAACGTCATAAGCAAATCAAGCCTAGTCAATAACTAACGGACAAGTTACACCGGGCTTAGGTGTAACTCAATAGTCCTGTCTGGTTGTGACAGTTGATATACTCGAAATCACACCCTTCTTTAGGCAATACGACGACCTCATGCCAAAGTTTTAATTGCAGCCTTTCGCCAAATTTACCAGCCATGGCCATAAACCTATCGAGTATAGCCAGATGAGTAGGGTGACTCTTGGCCCATTCTTCAAATGCGTAGATATCAGACGCATAACCCAGTCCAAAGCTTTGGGGCAAGTCCGTCCAATTTTCTCCTTTGGTATCGACAAAACGCATACAGTAACACTCAGTTTCAATAGGGTTGTCTCTCAAAAAACGCATGCCTTTTTTCAGAACTGGATGAACATTTTTCAAGTACATTGGGCGTTGTTCATCGTCGCAGTATGACCAATTTTGACCTGAGCGTATAATACAAGTGTTCTCTGGAGGAAAGAGTGTTGTCCGCTTACCGTCATGTGTCTTGATTGAGGGGATTTTAGTGGTGGTGCTAGCGTCACTCTTCAACTCGCTAGTGTCTGACATCGGGATTCTATCTCGCATACCACCGGCATAACCGTGCTCGTCAATAGGTCCTTCAAGTGTTTCAGCCACTGCACTAATACCATGAGGCTCTGTGCTTGAATTTAAGGTTTCAAAGCGCTCATAAGGCATGGCTACCACTTCTCGCCAGTAGCCTACACCGTCGTATAATCGTTCGTCACTTTGCCACCAACCTTTGTTGTCGTTTAGGTTCCACCACAGAGCATATTCAGCACGTGTCCAATAGCAAATATACAGGTGATTACTGACATCAGCTTGGTCAACGTAGTGTCCTCTTTCGATACGCGCTGGCGCATGCTTGGAGTGAAGTGCGAGGTTTGCCCACGCGTCGAGCTTTGCAGGACTGTCAGCTTGAATACCAAAATAAACAGTGACCATAGGGTCGTCTAAGCTTTTCCAATCGGCTTGCCATGCTGGTACAGGTGGTTGCCAATTCTCAGGCATATTATTTCTTGGCATAAGGTTGTCTCCAAAATGGAGAGCTTGCAGGGGTATTAAAGACCCTAGCTAAGCTCATCAAAATACCACTGGGCTAAATAATGATTACTCATCGTTAGCTAAAGGTTCGTTAAAATCGACGTCATCTGTCCTTTCTGAGTATTCTTCTACAGGCCTTTGAATCGAACGATTTAATAATAGCCTAGTCACATCAGGACGGGAGTAATGCCCTACTGGATCAGCGAATGACTTAGCAATAGCGATAGCACCTAAGTCAATCTCAGCAAACAAAATACCTTCTTCTGTCTCTGGCAAAGGCTCACAAAGAGGCCTGCCATCCGGTCCGAAGATTTGTGCGAAACCTCCACCTAACGCTAGTAGCTCAGCGTGCGAATCATTTTCAACAATCATGTCATACATTTCTTGATTGACGACCGCCGTTGGCGCGAGGACGTAACATTGACCTTCCAATGCATAGACCATAGATGCCGCCATATTAGCTTCTCCCCCTAATGAGAATGCATGTGGGTAGGTGCTAAATGATGGCCATGCTGCAACGTGAACCTGTTCATGCATACTATACATGGCGTATTTGCTCAGTGGTTGCAAGTGTTCCCAGCAGCAGAGTTGACCAATACGGCCAATATCAGTGTCGAATACACCAAAGTCACTGCCGTCGCCATCACCGTATATTGTGCGTTCTTGGTGAGTAGGCTTCAGCTTACGACGACCTTGAATAAGTTCACCTTTGTCACTGAATAGGAATTGCGCCAGATAAAGTGAACCGTGATCACGTTCGCTGGCCCCAAAAGATAAATAGATATTGTTATCTCGCGCTGCATTACCTAAACGTTGAAACGGCTCGCTACCCACCACCAAGCTGTTTTCATGATAACGTTGGAAATATTTTACGTTGTGGGCTGTTGGTGATAACCATACCCACAGAGGGTAACCAGGGAACCAGGCTTCAGAAAAAGCGACGAGTTTTGCTTTCTCTTTGGCTGCTCGCTCAATGAGGGTGATGGCTTTGTCGATACAGGCATCTAAGTCCATAAAAACGGGAGCAGCTTGGACTACTGCAGCTTTGAATGTATTGTTCATTGAATTTCTCCAAGAAAAGAGGGCCAACTTTGATTCTTAGGTAAGCTGGCCGTTTAAATCATTGTTTTGTTTATGTCATCGCTAGCTTTTAGAATGTGTATCTAACAGTAACGCCATATTCTCTTGGCCGATTGAACCGCGCCTCATGGAAGCCCAAGCCAAAGTTTGAGTTACCTGTCTCTAACACGCGTTCATCGGTTAGATTGTCTACGAATACCGTGATATCCCAGTCATAATTAATGGTGTAGGTCGCAGATGCGTTGACTAAACTGTTTGAATCTTGGAAAAGAAACTGTGAATTCTGTGAGTCGTTAAAGATATCGTCAGTGAAGGCATAATCTATTCGAGCAGAGAATTCATTGCTGCCAAACTCTTTTCTGTATTCGAGGCTGGCATTGAGCGAATGCTCAGGTGTATTGACTAGCTCTGAATTCACGTCAATGGGGAATGACAAACCTTCGATCGGGTTGATGCTCGTGTATTCTGCATCTAAGAACCCATAGCCAAACTCAAACAACAGACCGTCGGTTATGATGGCGTTAATCTCTAGTTCGATACCGTTGATATCAGCTTCGCCAGCGTTAGCAGTAATGGGGCCGCCTAAGCTATCGAAGAAAGTCACTTGAATGTCTGAGTATTTGGTGACAAAAGCTGCGCCGTTAATACGGATGCGCTTGTTTGGGCTCTCCCACTTAACACCTACTTCGTGTGAATCCAGTGTTTCTTGATCGAAAGAAATGGGTTCGGGTACTGCTGCAACATAACGCCCAACGAAGCCACCACTTTTAAAACCTTGTGAGAAACTGTAGTAGAAAAGGGTATCGTCATTGTATTTATAATCGGCACCGAACTTGAAAGTTGTCTCTTCGAACGTATCTTCGTCTTCACCCGAACCGTTACCTACAAGGGGTAGTAAGCCGGGCAGGAATGTTCCATCACCAACGACTGCACCAGGGAAGAAAGGTAAGCCGTTTCCTTGGTTATCAGCACCAATGAATTGAGTGAAACCGTATTCTTTGTCATCAATGGTGTGACGTACACCACCTGTTAGGTTAACTGCATCACTGGCAGCCCAAGTACCTTGGAAGTAATACGCTTCTGTGGTGTTTTCAACTGTCGCAAAGTTGTTAATAGTCGCTTCAAATCCTGCGGTTACGTCTGGTGTAGGCAATGTAACGTCTACAAAAACGACATCTTCACCTTCTTCTTCGAAGAAATAGATTCCTCCAGCATATTTAAACTTACCATTGGCCACATCACCCGTAATTTGCAATTCGTGGCTAATTTGTTCCTGTTCGTAATTGGGGTTGCTTAACTCAGTAATTCTGAAAGGTGAGCTGTCAGCATCGGCTTCAAAGGTAGCGTCTGTTTGACGAAATGAGCCGGTATATTTCAGCTCATAGCCATTGCCAAGGTAGTTGGCAATAAATGAAACTCCCTCGGCTTCTACCGTACTGCCGTTACCCGCAGTGCCGAAAGAAATATCGTCTTCTCCCCTTACAACAAATTGTTGTAGGTCAGCTATCCCTGCTCCAATAGCATCAGGTGGCGCAAGATTAGGGAAGCGCAATAACGATGAGCCTACAGTTCCCGCACCTGGCGTAAACCCAACCGCAACACCTGGTGCACTCTCTTCGTCGAAATCGGTTACATCAAATGCGAGTTGGAAGTTCCAGTTTTCATTTGGCTCGTAGTGGAAAGATCCTCTAAATGCTAAACGGTCTTGCCCCCCTAAAGTGTCTCCAACCAACACGCGGTCAACAAACCCGTCACGATCTTTTTTCGCAATAGCGAATGTCGATAACAAGGTGTCACTGAATGGAATATCAATTGAACCTCTAAAATCACGACGGTTGAAGTTACCTAGCGTCAGTTGCACTTGGCCAGCTACTTCATCGTAAGGTTTTCTAGAGGTGATATTAATGGCACCACCAATAGTATTGCGACCAAATAAGGTGCCTTGTGGTCCTCGGAGAACTTCAATTCCTGATACATCAAGCACGTCTAGTACACCACCAATTGAGCGGGAAACATAGACACCATCGACATAAGTACCAACGCCCGGGTCTGTGGTTAAAGCAAAGTCAGTATTTCCGATACCGCGAATAAAGACAGACGCAGCACTTGATGCACCGCCGATTGCTGTCTGCGTATCAAAGACTAAGTTTGGAGCGAACTCAGCCAGCTTGGAAATGTCGTCGATGCCTTTACGATCCAATGCATTGGCAGTAAAGGCTGTAATTGCGATAGGTGTGTCTTGCAAGGGCTCAACACGTTTTTGTGCCGTAACGCTAATGCGTTCTAGTGCAGTATTTTCGTCAGCTGGACTAGCTTGCTCATCTTGTGCATTGGCGTTAAAACATAAAGCCATAGCAACGAAGCAAGCACAGGGGGTAAGTCGGAGTTCGATATTTTTCACGGAACATTCTCTTTGCTTTATATTCTCATGTGAGAACACTATGGCATCGAGTGATCTTCCGCTATGCACATATGCGCACAAAATGTTGATTAAATGTGCACAGAATGTAAATGAAAAGCGAAAAGGGCGTGTTGTTAACGTTTACAAAGGATAATTTAATCAATAGCTTATCTTGTTTCCTTTATGAGATTTCATGAAAAGTAAGCGAAACATGCCTTTCAGGACTTGTTTTGCTTACCAATCATGCTGCTCTTTTATAAGTTAACGATTAATAAAATGAATACTCTATGGATAAACCGATAGTTCTTGGTGGCGCAAAAGTCGCAAAGGCAATTTGTGAATTACGTTGAGAGAAAACGTGTGTACGATATTCTTTATCCGTTAGGTTTTTCACCCAAGCAGTGATTGTCCATTGTTCGCTGATATCTATCCAAGACACTTGAGCATCCCAGACTGCATAAGCTGGTATAACAGTAATGTCATTGTTATCTGGGTCGAAGAAAGTACTGTCTTGGAAGCTAAAAGAGACATTCGCTCTTAACAAGCCAGCGTCGCCTAAGTCATAGAAATAACGGCTAAATAAATTAGCTGAGTGCTCAGGCGCTTGTCTTAGAACATTCCCGGAAAAATCAGGAATACAGCCGTCAGCTAAGTTGTCGGTGGCTTGTGCACTTCCTTCTGGGCATCCGCCTTCTGGGGCTAAGTTGGCAACTTCAGGGGTAAAGTCATTGGACGTTGCATCCAGATAGGAGTAGCTCCCTCCGAATTGCAAGTTATCAGTGGCAAACCAGTCCCATTCAATTTCCAAACCGGATATTTCTGCTGAGGCCGCATTTTCTGTAATAAATTCTCCAAAAGGATTTGTTGGGTTGTCAGCTAATTGCGCGAAACGTGTTACCTGCAAATCTTTATAGTCGGTGAAGAATAAGGCGGCATTAAAACGTAACGTGTTGTCTAACAATGTTGATTTGAAGCCAATTTCGTAGTTGATGGCGGTTTCTTCGTCAAAAGAATCTGTCGCCCGTGTGGGGGTTGAAGGTGAGCCAATAAAACCACCGCTTTTGAAGCCTGTTGATATACTGCCGTAATACAGCGTATTACGTGACGCTTTCCAATCAAGTGCTAGCCGGCCAGATACATTCTCCCAACTGTCTGAGGAGTCGACCAGAAAGTTTTCTTGAATGAAAACACCCGCAGGAACAACGCCATCGTCAATATCTCCGCCAAATATGACGTCTTTCTCTTCAAATGAATAACGAACTCCTGCTGTTAAGGAAAGTTCGTTATTAAAGCGGTATGTTCCTTGTCCATAGGCAGCTAGACTTGTACTGTCATTTTCTTGCAATGAGCTGTTAATAATAAAACGATTGGCGATACGCTCAGCACCTTCTGGGAAATCGACGTCCAATACGGTTGTGCCACAATTAGGGATACAAAACGTTTCTGTCCTATTGATAGACTCTTCACTGAAGAAAGCGCCAGCTACCCACTCAACCGTCTCATTACTTGGAGAAAGGATTCTAATTTCTTGTGTAAATTGGTTTGTATTTTCGATGGCGGAGTCTGAGACATCGCGACGAAAACCAAACTCTGGCCCGACCGTCTGATCAAATGTAGTTAATCCGGGTAAGCCTTCTGAGTCTTCTAACCAATCAAACTCACTTTCGCGATAGGATGTCACGCTGGTGACTGTATAGTCGTTGATCGTCCAATTAACCTGGGCCGAATACCCTTCAACTTCTCTGAAAGTAAAGCCGATTTCGTCATTGGCAGCAAGGAAAGGGCTACCTGCTGTTCCGAAAGCTTCTGCTACCGCTAAAGGGTTATCTGCATTATCACCTGTTGCTGTGCCGGCTGAGCCCACAGGTTCGCGGTTTGAATCGCCGAGTTCATCATCTGCGCCATCATAGGTAAAGATAACTTCAACATCACTGGTGGGTTCCCATACTAATTGCCCTCGCCAAGCTAGAGTGTCACGTGTGTCTTGGACTCTCCCGCTATGTACATTGGTTATATGCCCATCATAGTTGCGGCTGCTGAATGAAAATTTGCCTTTTAGTTCATCGCTTAAACCACCACTCACAACGCCACCAACGTCGAACCGACCAAAGTTGCCGAAGGTCGTGCGAAAGCGTCCGGTCAAATCGTCTGTTGGTTTGGATGTAACGAAATTAATCGAACCTCCAATAGAGTTCTTTCCGTATAAGGTGCCTTGAGGTCCACGTAGTACCTCAACACGTTCCAAATCGAATATATCAAACACCTGTGCAGTTCTAGCGGCAATGTAGACACCATCCACTGAAATAATGGTTGAATCAGAAGCTGCAGCACCGTCTTCTTTTGTCCCAATTCCTCGAATAGCTATTTCAGGTTGACCAACACTAAAAGCTGAAAATACGAGGCCGGGTGTTTTACCGCTGGCAATATCTGCAAGTGAGCTAACCCCCGCTTCTCTTAACTCATCACCTGAGAAAGCAGTAATCGCAAGCGGGGTTTCCTGTAAGTTTTCTGCTCTTTTTTGTGCAGTGACTGTAATTTGTTCAATACCTTTTGATTCATCTTCAGCAGAATTTTCTTGTGCAAATGTGTTCGTAGATAACGCTAAGCTGACCATCGCAGCAATATCAAATACGCTTGCCTTTTTAAGTGTGAATGACTTCATTTTTCTAACCTTTATGAGTTATTTGCTCGAATTTCACATTGCACATCAAGTTTGGCCTACCTTGTTCTTTCCTTAGTGAGTAGAACGAGTATCTCTGGATCCTATGGGCTACTGCTTTGTTCGTGCGGATGATGTTCTATTTATTGAACGTTTGGTTAACATGAATATAATAAAGAGATACATATTTTCAACAATAAATTAAAATATTGTGTCGCTTTGTTTTTGTATTTTGTTTTTGTTTGTATTTATATTTTTGATTTAATTGATTAATTCAATTTTTATTTGTTCGGTGATTTTATTATTCTTTTTAAGTGATACTAAATTTTTTGTATTACATTTTAAATTGAATCATTAACGCTTTGGCTCTGAAAAGTACTTGGCTGGCTTATAAAATTCGACTGAACAGTAAAGGGCAGGGAGCCCGCAATTGTGTCAGCCGGTATTTAAAGTTGTTATTGCTAACTATTAGGCCAGCGCTGTAATGCGATTTGGTTGGCCAAAATAACTGATGATATCAATCAGTTTATTTTGTGTTGGGGAGTGATGGATAAGCGTAGGTACTGAAGTCCTTTGTTGTTCCTGTAGTAGATGTATTGCTTCTTCACTAATACGTTTTGCCCTGTCTTTCCCTTCTTCAAGTGGACGATTCTCACCAAACTCTTTCAAGACACGCTCAACAACTCCTTTATCGAAGGCTGAAATTCCTTCTTGATAGCGCAAGTTGAGAAGTTTACCTGCAACAGCCATTTCGACTTTAGAACCTTGGTCGCTGATCAAGGCAGCGGCCCAAGCAGTATAAGTTGAGTCTATGGCTTCGGTTGGCGATTCCAAAATGCCGGAAATGTACTTCTCTGAGAATGATAACCCCGAAAGTTTCGAGATCCGCTTATCGTGTGTGAGTGCATATTGGCCAAAACCACCTTTCATTGAATGTGCATTGTCACCAACAAACAGATGACGGTGAAGAACTCTAACGTTTGCACCACTTTCAATGAGTGCTTCAACGATGGGGTGTGAACCTCTGCACCATCCGCAATAGGTATCATAAATATATGTAAATCTTTCCACGTTCTTCTCCTGTTTCATTTAAGTTAAATTCAAGGTAACAATTGAATAACGTCAAAAAAAGGCACAATATAAAGAAGCTTGGTCAACTAAAAGATGACGTATGAATGAAAACCTAAACCGGTTATTATATTTTGTGGCAATTGCGGAAGCAGGCACTATGACATCTGCGGCTAAGCGTTTGGGCGTTAGCAAGGCTGTTGTTAGTAAGCAACTTCAATTGCTTGAGCAGGATCTAGGCGTCACGTTGCTTTTGCGCTCGCCACGTAAAATGCACCTTACTGATATAGGTAGTCAGTTTTACGAAGGGGCCAGAGCGTCGGTGGCACAAGCTCAGGAAACCTACCGGTTAATTAGGCAAAGAGAAGGTAAACCATCGGGAAGTCTTCGCGTCTCAGCACCTATTGATTTTGGCAATATGTTCGTTGCTCCGTTCGCCGCAAAGTTTAGTATAGAAAATCCTGCTGTGAATCTAGCGTTACTTTTCAACGACATTCGGCTTAACCCCGTCGAAGAAAAATTTGATATTGCATACAGGGTTGGATGGTTAGAAGATTCGGCTAATATCGCTAGGAAACTCGTCGACTTTAAGTTATATGCGGTTGCAGCGCCTCAATTCCTCTCGCTTTATGGCATACCCAACAATTTGGAAGAGTTATGTCGCTTGCCATTTATTGCTAACACCATTTTGGATAAGCCTGATAAATGGACCTTTAAAGAAACTTCAAGTAAAGCTGAGCAGGCGATCTTGTTTAATCGAACAATAAGTGCAGATACAACCCAAGCCGTAAAAGTCTTATTAAAGAATGGCGCTGGCTTTTCGATTATGCCCGATTTTCTGATTCAATCAGAAATACTAAACGGAGATTTGGTAAAACTGCTGCCACAATATGCGCTGACTTCTGGCGGGATATATAGTGTATTCCCTCCGGTTCCTTATCGGTCAATTGCGACAAAGGCATTTGATAAACTGTTTAGAGAACATTTCAACAACTGAGCAATCATTCATGGCCTTTTAAAGTGACTTGAATTTACTTGTGTTTAGCTTCTTCATTTAGCTTTGTACCCCACACCCATACAGTGCCTTGATAATAGGTTGTAGCGCTCCTGTATTCGTGAGCGAACAGGAGCCTCAGCGTAGGCCTGTCTTTGGATCAGGTTGATAACTTTGGGGTTATTACCAAGGAATTCTCGATACCTGACTCGTTGTTAATTCGGGGATGTGCAAAAAGAGTGTGATGTCACAGAAAGCTCAGTGATTAAGCTGAGCTTTCTGCTTTTTAAGGGTTAGAAGTTATAGCCAACAGATAAGTAGTATTCACGAGGTCGATTGAAAGAACCGAGAGTAAGTCCTAGAGCACCATTATTGAAACCAGATACCAGACGGCGTTCGTCTGTCAAGTTAGTCACCCCGGCTGTGACATTCCATTGTTCACTCGGCGACGTGTAAATAATGGACGCGCCAGCTATCGCTGAATCATTTTCTCTCAATAACTCTGTGTTTTCAAAGTCATTGTAAACTTCACTCGCGTAGCTGTAGTTGGCGTTAAACGCCCAATTATCTGTGGGTTGCCAAACTAGTGCGATACTTGCTGTTGTATCAGGTGTATTGGGCAGCTCCAAAGACGAAGGATCAAGGGCAACTAAGGGGTCAAGTTCTTCATATTCAGCATCTAATAAACCAAGTGAGAAATTAACATTGAGCGTTGGTGATAATACCGCTTGTGCTTCAATTTCAAGCCCCTTGATTTCCGCTTCACCTGCATTTTCGTTGGCAGGAGTGATACCTCGTTGTACAACAATCTGAATATCATCGAAGCTGTTCTGGAATAATGCGACGTTAACACGCAGATTGTTGTCAAATAATTCAGCTTTCAAACCGACTTCGAACGAGTCGACAGTTTCCTCGTCAAAGGTCAAGTCAGTTAACCCACCCACACCAATTGCCGGATTAAAGGGAGCTGTTAATCGTGTGGTAATACCGCCTGACTTAAAGCCTTGTGAGAAGCTAAAGTAGGTGAACAAGTCTCTGTTTATTTGCCAGTTTAAGCCGGTCCTTATGGAGGTATTGGTAAAATCTAGCTCTTGAGGTTCTTCAGGTCCTAAGAAGGTTTGATCGTCTCTAGGGAAAAACTCAAGTGGAAACCCTGTGGCTACAAAGAAGTCTGGATTTAGGTTCTGTTGCTCAATCCTGACGACTTTCTCGTCGTCAGTAAAACGCACACCAAATACAAAGGACAGGTCGTCGGTTAAGTCGATATTTGTCTCGCCAAATAATGCAAAAGCATCCGTGTCTTGAAAATTACCGCCTGATATTTGAATGAGTCCACCAGCAACGGGAACAAAGTCCTCTTGTCCAGCCTCTTCTGTGTAGAAGTATACTCCAGCTGTGTAGCGCACGATGCCAGCTTGTCCGCTAAGTTGGAACTCTTGACTAAACTGTTCAGCTTCTAAGGTGAAGGTTGTTTGGTCGAATACGACAGGTGAACCGTCTATATCAACACCAAAATTGCCATCTAAGTTTCTAAATCCGGTTAAACTTTTCAGTGATAAGTTTTCAGATATCTCCCAATCAATTTCTGCTGATAATCCCCAAGAATCTATGTTACTGAAGTTAGCACCTGTCGCGAACGTAGTGTCAATGTCATCGGTTAAGAAGCGATTATCAAACGGCAATCTCTCGTTAGCTAAGAATGGTGACGTATTACAGATTTCGGCAGGAGCCTGACCCAAAACACAGCCATTAAATAAAGGCCTTAAACTTCCTGGCGTATCGTTTTCAGCACTTAGTAATGTCGTGGCTGTTGCAGAGTCACGTACACTTGAGTAGTCAAATGTAAAAGTCGCGTCAACAGTATCAGAGGCATACCAATGTGTTTTAGCCCTGAGAGTTTGACTGTTAATCGCACCTTGTTCGCGACCGTTGTTAGCATCAGAAGTCAGGATTTGATCAAGTGGCCCGACATTGTTACCTGTGTCTAAGCCTTCGAACGGAATTCTATTTTGAAATCCATCACGGTTGCGTGTTGAAATGGCGATACTGGTGCTGACATCGTCAGTTAATGGCAAAGTCACAAAGGCATTAACGTCTGCGCGATTGAATTCACCAACGGTAAATTCGCCTTTGAAATCAAATTCATCACCGGGATCTTTAGTAATGATATTTAACGCTCCACCGATGGAGTTTCGACCAAAGAGTGTACCTTGAGGGCCCTTAAGTACTTCGATTCGCTCTACATCTTGTAAATCAATGATAGAACCGACTGTTCTGGCAATGTAGATACCGTCTACGTAGACACCAACACCTGGATCGGTATTAATAGCGAAGTCAGTCTGGCCGATACCCCTGATAAAACCTTGGAACGTAGATGCACCCGCAAAAGAAGATGATGTATCAAACTGTACATTCGGTGTGAAATTACCGACATCAGCACTGGTGGTTAACCCTCGCTCTTTAAGTCCTCGTTCTGTGAAAGCCGAGACTGCAATAGGAGTTGATTGAAGGCTTTCGACCGTTTTTCTTGCCGTAACCTCAATAACTTCCAAGCCCGAGCGAGTCTCTTCTTGGGCTGAGCTTTCTTCCTGAGCAATGGCAACAGTCGACAGACCGAGCGTGAAGCAACAAGAAATAACGGAAAGCGCTATGCGGCTATAAGACATTTTGGGGTGTAGCTTATGTTTTACTGTTTTCATAATGAGACCTTTTCTTATCTTAAATTAATGATTGTGCTTTCTGCTGTGTGGTTAACTTGTTGGCAGATAACAGGGTTTCAATGGCTTTGCCGATCTCAAATAACCTGCGGTCACTGTTTTTCGGTCCATCCAATAAAATACCAATGGGCAAACCTGACTCAGAGAAACCAGAAGGAAATGCAAGGCTGGGTAGACCAGCATTGGAAGAGGGATCAACGTTTCTGATATAGGTATTAAAGGTGGGGAGCTGTTCACCGTTCAGTAATACAGTCTCATCACTTGTAGCAATAGGTTGAGCAACACAAGGTGTTGCAGGCACAATGAAGGCATCAACGTTATAGGTTGAAAAGGCCTTTGCATAGATGTCTTGCAACAAAGGCCGGAAGTGTTCAATGGCTTGTATATAAGCCGCCTCAGGAATAGCTTCATCAGAAAGTTGCATGTTAATCGCGTTTTTCACGTCAAGGCTTGCAACACCTGCCACCAACTCGTCCCAAGAAACATTGGTATTGTATTTCTTTAAATAAATCGGTAATTCTGTAATGAACTCATGTAAGGCCACAGGGAAACTAATGGCTTCATTCGTGGCTTCTAAATTAGGCAGATCAACATCAATTAATTCGACACCAGCTGCTGTCAGTACACTAAGCACTTGCTTTATGTTGTCGCTAACATCTGCAGATAAGTTTTCGTAAAAATAGTGTTTTGGTGTGCCTAATCGCAAGCCTTTTAGTTTAGCTGGCGCAATGCCTATATCAACGCCAGTTATCACACTGTCGAGTAGTGCTGCGTTGTGGATAGTATTGGCAAATGGCCCAACAGTATCTCGTGTGCTAGACAAAGGAGTCACTGAGTTAGAGTCGTAACGCCCTATTGTTGGACGAAAACCGACCACGCCATTTAACGTGGCTGGGATACGACAAGAGCCTCCGGTATCTGTACCTAAACCCATTTCTACTACGCCAGCAGCGATGGCAACGGCTGTGCCTCCACTACTACCGCCACTGATCATTTCTGGGTTATGTGCATTGCGGACAGTGCCAAAAGCTGCATTGTTACTGGTTATACCAAATGCAAGCTCGTGCATATTGGTCTTTGCAACGACTATGGCGCCTGCGTTGACCAATGTTTCGACTACCGGGTTGGAAGTGTCGGGGATGTAATTTCTAAGTGCCGGCGTCCCCGCTGTGTTTGTCATACCAGCGACATGAATGTTGTCTTTAACAACGATTGGTACGCCATGCAAAGGTCCAAGGAATTCTCCTTTTTGAAATGCGATGTCGGCCATGCGCGCTTTTTCTAGCGCAGCATCCGAATTGAGGTAAATGAATGCGCTCAACGACTCATGAGTTTTCGCTGCGGCAAAGCTTTCTTTCACCAGCTCTTCAGACGAAAGTATGTCATCGGTTGCAGTATTTGATGTGCTCATAAAATGTCCACTAGCCATTAATTCTGGTTGGAAAGTGTACGAGCTGATTTTTAAAAGCAATATCCCCATAACTGAGGATATTTGATGAAAGGCATAAAATTGGGTGGTTGGGCAGCAAGTTTCAGATAAAAAGCAAGAATGAGTGTTAGGTGTTGAAGTGGCCTATGCTAGGCGGCATAGCGCTGTTTACATCGATACTTTTGAGCTCGCATTCATTATTCCACAAAGGGAAGCACGCTCTAGTAACTGTCAATGAATCATCCTTGAAATTCATTCCGTTACTTAAGCTTTTAAAGAGTCAATGATGTTTGTAAGCTTTATCCTGGGTAGGAGCTTATTAAGAAAACCCAGTTAGCTTATTGAGCACTTTGTGACACAAAGATGAGCGACTGTGTACATCAGCTTTTGAAAAAACATGCTTGATATGTGTTCTTAAGGTTGAGAATGCAATACAAAGCTCTTTGGCAATATCGTCATCTTTTTTACCGCGCAAAATTTCGCGAACTATCTCAGCCTCTCTTTTGGTAAAGCCAAATTGTTGCTCAATCAGAGCTGCATCCCATGACGCTGTTACATTGTTGACCGGGGTGATTATCGTTGCTTCTTCAGGAGTTTCAGCTTCAAGCCTTTTGAGGTTTCTCAGTGAGTTGGTAAAATGTGGGTGAATCATCTGCAACAATTGACGTGATGCGCTGTCAAAGTCTTGGTGTGTTTTACGCCGCCATATTCTAATGTCGCCTATGTTCTCCCGTCCATCATAAGCGTATAAGTTAATGCCCCAATACAAACCATCGCGGCTTAAAAAGTCGTTATAGAACTCTGTCTTAATGAATGTATTCTGATCAATGACCTCATTCACACAAGTTGCCCTTTGGCGTTTTTGTAATTGGTGTGTGATTGGATCGTGAAACTGATAGTAATCGTCGTATTTGGCGAAATTATCTGAATCCATATTGATAGAGACGCCATCCGTAAATTTCCTATCGCTGGCGCTCCATACATAAGATGCATAGAAATCTGCATCTAACAGCCGCAATAATGATTCACCTACTGCTGCTCTTAACTCTACTGAGTCCAGCCCATAGCTTAAGCACTCAGCAACATGTAAGAGTTGTTTATACTTCTCGGTACTAATATTCAAAAGGCTTTTATAACCTCATTTTGCTGACGAAATTACACAGTACATTAACACTATTATAACAAGTGTCGCGCGTATATCCTCATTTTTGAGGATATACGCGCTATAAATAAGTGCTTTATGCTCACTGCTTGACTTAATCAACGCTCAAAATCAATGAATCTAAAACAGCCTGTTCTCGGAATCGTTAGTACACTTCTATGTACCGTTATTGCATTGTGGATATGTTCGTTATTTAGTGTTGATACATTCAATACATGGGTGGGTTTTATTGCAGTTGCTGCTATCCCTGGTCAAATTATCCTAGCGTTAGTTTGGGAGTCTAATTACCCCAATTTTCTGGGTAAGCTCAAACAACCTGTCAAAGGATGCGTGTTATTTTTACTTATGGCCGTTATCGGTTGTATTACTGCTGCGCTGTTTATGTTTACTGTAGGAGGCGGTGTAACGCCACCTACACCTATGCTGATACAATTTTCTATTGTCACTGTCATTATGACAATGTGGACAGTGGTCGCATGGCAGTGTTGGCCTCTGAATGCAATAAGCAAACACCCCGGTATTATTGGTGTGGGAACATTACTATTAACGTTTGTTATCTCGTTAGTGGTGTTTAAGACACTGTTTAATTACAGCTTTATGGCTGACGCGCCTTTTTACGCTGCTGAACTTGACCCTGGTGGTGCACTGAATGCTTGGACAGCTATGACATACCTTTTGACCACAGTTGCTGTCATTGATGCGTTGATTTTACTCGACTTTTGGCCGGTTTCTGTCTTTCAGGAGCGGTATAAAGCGTTATCGATACAACCCTTGGCGGGGTTATTAAATAGCGTGTTTATCCTGCTGGTGGCATATGGTATTTGGTATACCTTTATCAAGTTATGGCAGTTCGAAGTTGTAGACTATATGGTTAGAGTGGTTGTCTCTTTTGTCTTCGGTGAATTTATTATGTTGGTCATGATGCAAACGGCTCCCTTTACCAACTTGAAGCAGCCACTGAAAGGCGTATGTTTACTTATATGTTGTGGGATATTAGGCGTTGTTATGTATTGGTTATACTCAACATTGAGTGTCATGCTTATCGGGTCAGTACCCAAAGGCCCGCCTACTTATGATTTAGATCTTTGGCTCGCCGGTGCGATGTTATCTATTACTTTTCCTTTATTGATTGTATTCGCAGACTTTTTTAAATTCTGGCCGCTTTCAAAAGAGCAATAACTATACCAAACTCGGTTAGCTTTGCTCTATCTAAGAAAGGCCTTACAAAGTGTTCTCACCGTATTTTTGCAGGTATATTTGTGCAAGCTTTCGCTGTTTTGGGCTTGCTTTCGTGTCAGCGAGTATGCTTCTTGCCTGCTTTTCTATTGGCTTGTCAATAATAGTGGGGGTAAATTTGGTTGGCTTAGAGCGCTCATTTTGGGTGATGTGTTTATTGTAAAGTGGATCAAGGGCGTGTAATGACACAATGCGATCTGCTGTGTGTTTTTGCTCTTGGGTCGATACATAGAAGGCGTAGGTTTTTAAAACCAAGAGTACGCCAATTACCAGCGCGCTAATGATGGCAGTTTTTGATTTGTACCAAGGTAATTGCATCTTCTTCTTACATCTAACATAAAATTACTTATGCCTAGTAAGAGGGTGTTTGGCTTTGTTAGGGTTCAAAATCAACTCCCCTATCATTTAAGCCAATGTGACTATTTTAAAGGTTATCAAGGCAAAGTTGCGCCACGAGAGTCGTTCTCTAGCCAGCAAGCTTAACGCAGAGAAGCCTTAAAATAGGTGCATTGGATGGTTCGGCTTATACAAACCTGAGGTTATTTAAGTAAAGTAAATTCTGGGTAGTTTGTTTTATCTTTAGCTGCGAACCTAAAAAACATCAGCGAGATAACGCCGAAAGAGATAAAGCCAATGGCAATAGGTGTAATGCTACTTTCAATAAAGCTACCGACAAAAACAGCTGTCGCAACAGATATCGCATTGCTGACCGAGCCAATGACTGCCGCACCAAACCCCGCCATATTGCCCAAAGGTGTCATAGCTAGTGCGTTAATATTGCCGAATAGAATGCCGATACAAAAGAAGGCACAAAATAAGAGAGAAACGAACTGCCAAAGAGGCGGAACCCCGCCATGACTTATTGATAATAATGCTAAAAGTGATGAAAATCCTATCCATCCAAACATGGCCCAATGACACAGCTTTTGCATACCTAGGCGGATGACAAGTTTACCATTTACGAAAGATGCCAACCCGATGGCAAAAGCTAATAATGCGAAATATAACGGGAAAAGCTCACCTGTATCGTATACCTGTTGAAACAACGTCTGTGACGAGCTGATATAAGCGAGAAAAGAGCCAAAGATAAATCCCATAGATAGCGTGTAAAACATCACCACTTTATGGGACAAAATGTACTGACATGATGCTCTCAATTGCGCCCAACTGAAGGGAGTTCTTTTATCATCAGATAGCGTTTCAGGCTGTCTTAAGTAGAACCATACGCCAGTAATAAACGCAATGACGAGGAAAGATGCATAAATAGCACGCCAAGAAAGCCAAAACAAGATCGCTTGCCCGAATGATGGTGCTAACATAGGGACCAGTACAAAGACCATCATGATGAAGGACATCACACGGGCCATTGCGTCACCTTCGTACTTGTCTCGTATCAAAGCAAGTGCCGCTATTCTGGGGCCCGATGCGCCAAAGGCTTGTATGATCCTTCCTATTAGCATGACAAGCAATGAGTCAGTGAACATGCAAACAACGGTGCCGACACTAAAAACAATCAGCCCGGACACTATGGTATACCGTCTACCTTTATCATCTGCTATTGGGCCATAATAAAATTGCCCCAGAGCCATTCCGATAAAAAATAGGGAAACAATTAAGTGGGTATGTTGCGCGCTTTCTATGGCTAAGTCTTCGCCAATGTGGTGAAGTGCTGGAAGCATGGCATCGATACTTAACGCGACAAGCGATGTCATCAATGCCATAAGAGAAACAAACTCGACAAGTCCTATATCAGGCTTTTTGTCTTTAGATAATGATTGCATACATAGTCGCCGAAAAAGTGGGCGCAAATTATACTATAAATCTATCTTCTTGTCTGTAATGCCAATCACTATTATAGCGGCAAAGTGCTCTATTTGGCCGTCCAGCCGCCATCTAGCACTAAGGTTTGACCAGTGATGTTACGAGCAGCGTCTTGCATCAAGAAGTGAGCTGTTTCGGCCAACTCATTCATACCAATAAAGGCTTTTTTAGGCATAGGTTCTAACATAATCTTCTCCACAACGTCTTGTTCTGAAATACCATGTTCTAGTGCCTGAGCGGAAATTTGTTTTCTCACCATAGGTGTTTCGACATAAGAGGGACAAAGGGTGTTGATGGTGACATTACAATCCCCAGTTTCCAGAGCCAATGTTTTTGAAAAACCGAGCAGGCCATGTTTAGCCGCAACATAGGCAGACTTAAACGGCGAAGCAACTAATGAATGAATAGAGCCAACGTTGATGATGCGGCCAAAATTGTTAGCTCGCATACTGGGTAGGAGCGCTTGAGTCAGCATCGCAGGTGCAATAAGCATGATATTGATTAACAGTTGCCATTTCTCGGCGGGAAAGTCTTCTAATGGAGAAACATGTTGAATGCCTGCATTATTGATCAACACATCGATAGTTTGGTGGCTTTGACTGTCTTTTAGTGCGGCGATGTCTGCCGTGTTGGTGACATCCAATACCAGATGAGAAGAGGATATGCCTCTTTCATTCAATTCGTCAGATGCTTGCGTTAGCGCATCTTCATTTAAATCGGATAAAATAATGTGATGACCTTGCTCTCCTAGGTATTGACCTATGGCTAAGCCAATGCCACTCGCACCCCCAGTAATCAAAATATTTTTGGCTGACATTAATTATTCTCCGCAAGTGTTAAAATCATTTTTCTCACAGCTCTGATCTGAGTGGCTTTGCGTGTGGCGTAATGCTCATCCGTATATCCCCACCAATCCCAACAACCTTGAGGGTTTAATGGATTAATAGATGACTGCTTCGTTTGTGGGTATAACACAACAAGATGATTAGATTCGGCCCAGTCATTCAGCCCATTTTGCTCTATGTAGTCTGTACCTACCGTATCTGCATATTGATTGCAGCCATGGAAGTTGACATGAATATCGCATGATTCCCCTTGCTGACAGCTTGCCGGGATATACACATAACCAGTCTCTCCCAAGCCTTTTGCAAGATCGCCCGCCAGAAATGTTTGTGAAAAAGAAAACAGGTTGCTGCTTTTAGCCTTGACCCTAGGTTCGAGGTTTTTGGTAACATGGTTGAGTATTTCGCCAGCAGCATCGTAGCCACAGTTACCGACAAATGGGGCCTCTGACGTTGAGCAGTCACTCCCATTTCCTATGGTTGGAAAGTGATGTGCAAAAGGCTTGTCGTTGATATACACCAGATTATCTTCATTGACTAAAGATGAGTATTGCTCATGCAATTGATCAGCAACTTTCTGGATCACTCGTCTATCGTTTGTGCCGCTCAGCATCCAGACTTTATCGTCTTTTAGTTGATCGAGAGGCCCTAAATCACCTGCCTGACTCAGGCTGCTTATCTTCTGATTCAAGGTGGCGAGGTTGGCGGGTGGTTCGGTTTTGTTAATGCATGAAGCCAGTGCGGTAAAAATACTGTTTTGTGCGCAGTAGTAGGGCCCTGTTGCAATTAAGCCAACCCCTGACACCCAGTCGGAATAAGCTAAGTGCATTTGGTTGGCCATAAAACCACCACTGGAAAGCCCTGACAAGGTGATTTGTTCTATATCTAATGACAAACGAGGTAGCGTTTTTTCTGCCAAGGCAAGCTGACTGTATACGCCAGAAAATAACCCTACGCAAAGTACGGCTGTAGATAAGTGAAATTTGGGCATAATTAGTTAGCCTCCGACGCTAAAAAATGTCTGATTGCTTTTTCATGCACTGCAATATTGGCAATACCATCTAAGTGCCCAAGGGTTGGGCTATCTGGAGATAAGCTTAACAATGTTGACGTTTTACCAAGTGCTAGCAGTTTCTTGTGCACACGTTGCGCTTGATAGGGCATGAGTAACAAATCATTCGATGCAGGAATAAATAAGCTCTTAGCTTTTACTTTTGCCAAGTTGTTATCAAAATCTGCATTAAAACCACCGATAAAAGACTGGCTCGCACGAACCAAATAGAGCAAGTGATTGGCATCAGAGACATTGGCTCTTGCTGTTGCTCTTTCTTTTAACCATTTAACGGCATCGTAGCTTGCCGAAATACTATTCAGAGGTGCTTTTTGTAGTTGATTGTGATGAGGGTTACTGGCATTAATAAACTCGGGATGGGTGGCGTATTGAGTCACTAGCATTAGCGAGGCAATCAAGCCTTCTTTCGGTGTTGTTTCACCATAATAATTCCCAGCTTGCCAATTAACGTCGAGCTTGATTGGTGTTGCCCAATGTTCCAATGAGGTCGTTGTCCATGCATCACTCTGGCCTGCACCTATTACTGAGATCATTCTAGGCACACTATCAGGATAGGCAATTGCCCAATCCAACGCTTGCATGGCACCCATAGAAGCCCCCACGACGGCATGTAACTGGTCAATCCCTAGACTATCCAATACGGCCTTTTGTACATTCACGAAATCACGAATGGTGACGACCGGAAAAGATAGACCATAAGGCTTACCCGTTTTGGGGTTAATACTCGCGGGACCTGTGGTGATCACCTTCGGGTCGTGAAACGATAAGTTAGCTAACGTATCGACACTGATCACATAGTAACGATTTGTGTCTATCGCTTTGCCTGGACCAATAATGCTGTCCCAATAGCCTGCCTGAGGATCGCTTGGGTGATATTTGCCTGCTGCATGCGAATTACCACTGAAATAATGCGTAATAAGGATGGCGTTATCTTTGTTTTTATTTAACTCTCCGTAGGCTTCCCAGCCAACATTGACGATATCGATGGTGTTGCCATTAAAGGTATTGAAGTGATGTGTTGTGAAGTGGTTTTTTTTCACGATCATGTCATCAGCCTGCAAAGGCAATGACGTTATCAATAGCCCTAACAGCAGGCCTAAAATAAAAGTTGAAGCCTTAAATTGCATTGAACTCACCCTTAGAAAATACTGAATAAGCTAACAGCCATGGCGAGGCCAATTAACGGAATAACAACAGTCAGTGCGGCCACAGCCCAGTACGCTTGTTTATGAGTCTCACCGCAAATAGCACGGATAGTGGTAACGACATAACCGTTATGGGGAAGGGAGTCGAGTGCACCCGATGAGATAGAAACGATGCGATGCATTTCTTCTGGATCAACGCCTTGATCGAGATAATGTGGCGCTAGTAGAGGAAGGGCGATAGCTTGTCCGCCAGACGCTGAGCCGGTTAAACCGGCAATGACGCTCACCGCGACAGCAGCGCCAATCAGTTCGTTACCGGGCAATTGCGTCATGACTTCTACGGCTGTTTGGAAGGCTTCTGTTGACTTTGCAATTGTACCAAAACCAACCACGGCGGCTGTATTACCGATAGCGACTAAAGCCCCTGTTGTGCCTAGCGAGACCGCTTTTTCCAAATTGTGAAAACGAGAGAAGTTGATTAGCATAATGGATAGTACACCACCACCCAAAGCCACAATTAACGCCAACTGCTGCAACGTTTCGTGCAATGAAAAAGACAAAACGAGAACCACAAGTAGTGGAATAATGCCCGTTATAGGGTGTGGTAAGCTGCGGTTCAATATCTCGGGATCAGATTCCCTATGCTCAAACTTCTCACCGTTAGCAACAGCTTGTTTGATCATGCGTTTTAGCCACCAAAACCCAAACGCCGCCATAAAAATAGCCACCACTAAACTGACCTCCCAAGCAGCGAAAGGTGACGTGCCTAAGTATTTAATGGGTATCCAGTTTTGAATTTCTGGTGAGCCAGCAGACGTCATCGTAAACGTCACTGATCCGAATGCCAAAGCGGCAGGAATAAAGCGCCTTGGTAGATTGGCATCTTTAAATAGGCTCAATGCCATGGGGTATACCGAGAAAGCGACAACAAACACGCTAACCCCACCATAGGTTAAAATAGCGCAAGCAAGGACCACGGCAACGACTGCTTGCTGCATGCCGAGTTTGTTCACTATCCAACTTGCTACTGCATCTGCTGAACCGGTATCTTCCATAAACTTACCGAATAAAGAACCCAGTAAAAACATAAAGAACCATGAGGCAATAAAGCCAGAAAACCCCTGCATGTAGGTGGCAACAAAATTAACATCGCCGATAAAAACAGGAATGCCACTAGTTAAAGCGACAATAAGCGCGCACAGTGGGGCCGCTATAAATAAATTCATTCCTCGAATGGTGAGTACAATCAGTAACACCAACCCACAAATTAAGCCAATAAAGCTCAACATCATTTAATATCCTTTGTATTTTTATGCCGGTTCAAAGGTCAACAAGCCCTAGCTTACAAGTCATTAAGCGTGGGGTAAATAAAACCCCAATATATGCGCCAGACATAACTTATCTTAATGAAATCAAGCATTTTGCCCACAGTACTATGGTACAGAGTACCTTTTGAAAAAAATCCGATAGAGTATTAAACAGTATCAGCAAAAGTCATTAAGAAATTGGTATGCCCGTTCAAGGACAAATGCAAAACAATAACATGACACATGAAGTGGGAAACATTATGAGCAATTTGGTAAAACGTAAATCTCTTTGTGCTCTGGCGGTTGCCTCGGCGCTTTCTGCATTAACCGTCTCAACTGCTTGGGCTCAAGATGCTTCATCAGAGAATGAAGATGATGTTGGTCTAGAGCGTATTGAGGTGACAGCGCGTCGTACCGTTGAATCGCTACAGGAAGTTCCTGTTTCAATCACCTCTATTGGTGCTGCGGAGCTTAATGAAAAAGGCATACAGGTCATCACTGAAATACAACAGTTTTCGCCAAACACAACCTTGCAAGCTAGTCGTGGGACGAACTCAACGCTAACTGCTTTCATTCGTGGTGTTGGACAGCAAGACCCTTTATGGGGTTTTGAGCCTGGTGTAGGGATATACATAGACGATGTTTATTTGGCCAGACCACAGGGTGCTGTGCTGGATCTGTTAAATGTTGAGCGTATTGAGGTTCTGCGCGGACCACAAGGTACGTTATATGGTAAGAACACTATTGGTGGCGCGGTTAAATATGTAACTCGCGAAATGACCGGTGATTTTGACTTTAGCGCGCAAGGAACTGTCGGTAGCTTCTCTCAACGTGACGTTAAAATAACAGGCCAAATTCCTATTATTAGAGACAAACTCTATGTTGGTTTTGGTTATGCGGATCTAAATCGTGATGGTTTTGGTGAGTTTTTAAATTCGGCGTTGCCGAATCAAGATTTGGAAAACTACAACAAAGACTTAACGGCAGCACGTTTGAGTGTCGAATTTAGACCTACAGACGATCTATTCTTTCAATTGGCTTATGACAGAACTGATGATGACGCCAACGCGAAAGGGGGGACACGGCTGATACCGAGTCTACTGACTGACGCTCCAGTGCCAGATAATGTCTTTAACTCTAACACGAGTTTACCAACGGATAACGAAGTCAATTTAGAAGGTTTTAGCTTCACTGCACGTTGGGATGCATCGGATGATTTAACATTGAAGTATGTGGCGTCTTCTCGTGAGAACGATTCAGACACTAATATAGATTTCGACAGCACTGCGCTTGATATCTTTGATGTGCCGGCTATTTTTGATGATGAAAATACAACACACGAATTACAAGCCAACTACGTTCGCGATACTTTTACGGTTGTTGGTGGCTTGTATTACTATGACGGTGAATCTTGTGGCTTGTTCGATGCTCAACTCAATGTTCTTGGGCGCCTTGCTTTCGGCACACCAGGTTTAACGCGAGAGGTATCAGGTTGCAATAACAGTGAAAGTTTTGCCGCGTATGCTCAGTCATCCATCGATCTCAGTGAACAGTGGTCATTGACTTTAGGGGCGCGTTTCACTGAGGAAACGAAGGAAGCTTTTGTTAACAATGGATTAGTTTTTGATGCGTTATTCCCTGGTGATGATCCTATTTCATTAGCGACTGCTCGTGTGCCGCAAGTGTTGGGTACAGATACCGATGGTGATGGCATTTTAGATGCCCCATCAGAAGAGACATTCTCACGTTTTACGCCACGAGTTGGAGTTGAGTATCAAGCAACCGACGATCTCTTATTTTTCGCCAGTTATGCGCAAGGCTTTAAGTCTGGAACATTTAACCCACGAGCGACAGAAAATGAGCCTGCAGTAGAGCCAGAGATTGTTGATTCTGTAGAGCTTGGTATCAAAAGTGATTGGTTTGATAAGCTCAGAGCCAATGTGACTTTGTTCGCACTTGAACATGAAGATAGACAGTACATCACTGTATTGCCGGGTGAAACCGCTACAGATTTAAATCAATTGCTCGCGAATGTTGGCGAATCGAGTGCCGCAGGTGTTGAAGCAGAGTTTATTTATGTGGCTAATGAAGCGCTGACGTTTAACGCTTCTATCGGTGTGATTAATTCAACGTTTGATGAAGTACTTGAACTCAGGGATGGTGTATTAACTAACATTGCTAATGAATTTGAAGTGGCTAATACACCTGACTTTACCGGTAACTTTGCTATCAACTATACGTTGCCTACCCGTATTGGTGATTTCGTGTTTAACGCTAACTACTACTATCGAGACAGCTATTTCATTGATGAGCGTCCTAATTTTATTGAGCAAAGTGCTTATGGTTTAGTGAATTTTAGCGCTGTTTGGTTTAGCAATGATGGCAAGTGGGACGCTGGTTTCCATGTGAAGAACTTAACTGACCAAGAGTATTTGGTCGCTGGCTATCAGTTTGTAGGAGGTGTTGATGAGACTGATCCGAACAACCCTGTGTTTGCACCGGGTTTAGGTGGCGATACGACCCTAACAGGTTTCTTTGGTGACCCACGTACCGTTAGCTTCACATTGGCCTATCACTTTTAATGAGGCGATTGCAGGCTCAACCAATCTGACGAGCCTGCCTTTTTCTGGCAAACAGAGCAATGCGTGATAGGATGTTGAAACATGATGATTGACCCATTAATGGAACCGATGAAAGCGATAATTGCTGATGATCACCCTTTGTTCAGAGGTGCATTGAGACAAGCTGTACAATCTGTTGTCGACGGTGATATTTATGAAGCCGAAAACTTTGAGCAAACAATGATGTTGCTCGAAGAACACCCCGAAGTTGATATGGTGTTTTTGGATTTAAACATGCCCGGAAATGAAGGCTTTACTGGGCTGACCGCTATTCGCAATGCTTTTCCTAGTGCGCAAGCGGTCATGGTATCTGCGGAAGAAAATCCGGTGATTATTCGCAAGGCATTGGACTTTGGGGCCAGCGGTTACATTCCTAAGTCTTCAGATCTCAGCGATATTGCCGACGCTATTTCGGTTGTGCTCGACGGCGAACTTTGGTTACCTAAAGGAATAAAAGAAAAGGTCGATGGTGTAGAAAACGAAGCTGGACAAGCCTTCGCAGGGAAACTCGAACAATTAACGCCGCATCAGTTTAGAGTGCTTAAATTGGTTGCTGATGGGTTATTGAATAAACAGATTGCTTACGAGCTTGATGTTCAAGAGACAACAATCAAACAACATATGTCCGCCATTCTCAAAAAACTCAGTGTATTCAATCGTACGCAAGCTGGCATTATCTTCAAACAAGTGATGGAGTTTGAAGGAAGGGAGGGGTAGTAACCCCTCTTTATTTATCTATAACTCAGGTTGTTTAGTGTGCTATTTCAATTTTGTTGTCTCTAGTATCTTTGTCTATATAAATAACTCTAGGATCGATAGCCGCTGAGGTGGCTTGTTTATTTGTATTGATTTTTATGTTGTTTTCGCCCGTTTTAATCACGTGCTTTTGTTGATAAATAATGGTTTGCTCGTTGTCCTCATCATTTCCATTTTCAACATCAACATAAAGCACTATTTCAATCTCATGCTCCAACGGTATAGGGTGTTCCTCGCCTAGGCCATCTGCTTCTAGCCGTTGCCCTGTGATCATGAGTTCTGTCTCGAAGTGCCCGTTACTTTTTTCTACACTATTGGCTTCCAGAAGTTTGAGATCGTATAGGATAATTTTTGAGAAGAGCTCATCAATCAAGTATTTCTCTGCCTCATTCGCATCCGTTGTTAAAAATGTCAGTAAATTAAGTGTGGTTGGGTAAGGGTTTGTTGCATATTGATAGGCTTCTAGAAAAGCCTTGAGAGCTTTGTTGATGCGCGCTTCACCCATGACCTCTTTTAGGCGCAACATGGCAAGCGCGCCTTTGTTATAATGAATATAAGGCTGGTTTTCAGCACGCATTAACGGCATTTCCTCAACGACTTCCCGCGATCTCCCTCTGAGATAGGCACGGAGCTCTCGTTCAGAAAAGGTTTGCATGGTTTTATCATCGAACTGTTGAGCTAGAACGAGTAAAGCACCGTAATTTGCCAACGTTTCTGATAATACAGACTTACCCTGTACATCAGCAGCGATGACTTGATGAGCCCACCACTGGTGTGCTATTTCATGAGCTGTTGTATCAAATAATGCGTTAGGTGTTTCCGGAGATCTCAAATCAAAAAGTAGGCCGTGTTCTGGATACGGAATTGTATTGGCGAAACTTTGTGCAAAGTTGCGATACCGTGGAATTTCTATGACCCGTGCCTGTGTATGTTGGTAAGGGCTGTAATTCTCTGAAAAGTAATCAATGGATTCTTTCATAGAAGAAACAATAGTCTGAAGGTTCATCGTGTGATCGGGGTGCATGAATACCTCCAGTGAAATCCCTTTGTAATTCTCTTTGTGGGCTTGGAGTTCAGCAGAGACAATGGAATAGAAGTTCAACATGGGTGCATCCATCTTATAGTGAAAGTAACGTCGTTCGTTCTCTACCCATTCTTTTTGCAAATAACCGGGCGCGATAGCTGTCTGCTTGATGTCTGTTGAAAGCGTGGCTTCGAAATCAATCAGATCAATACTTCGGCCGAACATACTTTGCCTATAGTAACGACTGTCTTCGAGTAGGTTTTCGCGTTTTGGGGGGGGCAGCCCTTGTTCTTTTCTTGTTATTGGATCAAGGATTTCGAGCTGATTCATATATCCAAACAGAGGAAAAAGTGCACTGTTATCGATAGCTGTGCCGTTACGCACTAAGCTTATATCTTCCACACCATCAATGAATCCTTGATGATGAGTGACAACCTCGAACTTACCGTGTCGACTTTCTCCGGGGGCGAGTGGTTTTTCGAATTCGAACCAATGTGTTCGATAGGCTCCACGAGTATCACTGAGCTTCCCTCCTTCGATGGTGACAGAGGCTTCTTTGTTGTACTGAGGGATTAAAACGAGGAATCGGTCAATGGTTTCGGATGATTTGTTTTCAATTGTAAATTCTGCCTGCGCGACGATTTTTAGCTCCTCTGGATAGAGGTCAGCATTGACTTTAACAGACGTCATTATCGGAGCGGGGTGCTTTTCAAATTGCTTATAAGCTTTCTCGTAAGCGACCTGTTCAGCTAAGGTGTCTGAAGGTGACACGTAATCATTGATGATGCGTGTTTTATAAAATATCGACACACCGAAAAAGACAAACAATGACAATGACGCTGGGATGAGCCATTTACCTGTTCTGCCGATTTGATGGGGGAACATGGAAACACGATTGTTTAGAGGCTGGTATTGACCTCTTTGCCATAGTCCATAACAAAGCACACAAAATGTGAGACTCAATGCCCCCCAATAAAGCATAAACCAAGAATGACTTTCTAATGCCCGTCCGTAGCCGTTCATGTCTGAGTACACGAAATTAGGTGATTGAGCAAATCGGTACAAATGAGACGTTAAACCCAGAGTATCTAGCGCAAAATCAGACAACATGAAGGCCACAAACAGTAACATGCCTACGTATTTGTTGGGGCTAAGAACTTGTAAGGTCATGGCGAATATAATTAAGAAAAACCATGGTAGTAGATTAAAGAAACCAAGCCGAACAATGTATTGACTGAGTTCAATGGAATGTGTCCCTACCGCATTTTGGTATAGCATCGTGAGGATAGTGGTGAGCAAGAGTATGCTACTGACTACCATGAGCATCGCAATAACTTTAGAAAGCCAAAGTATCAAGTTGCTAACAGGTAAAGTACCCAATAACTCGCTAAACCGCTCTTGCTGCTCACGCCAAATTATTTCGCCACAGTAGTAAGTAATAATGATAGGTATTAGAAATGAGAGCGTTTGCTCTAAATGATCGATCAAAAATTGGCTGAGTGGCCAAAGCGGCGTTGATAAGTTGTTAGGTGGGTTGTCCATCATAGACAACGTGACAATCGAAAACATGATAGCGAGTATCAAAAATGCCGGACTGAATATGGTGTGGGATGTTTCGAATAGAGTACGAGATATCAAAGCTTTTATTGGATTTGGGGCTTTGCCGCTATAGTCAATCGCGTTATCTAAAGGAACTTCCTCCAGCTTTTTGGAACGACGCTTTTGGGCTTTGTTGTTTTTCTGTATTGAGGTATTCAGTCTTCCAAGTAAGGCGTAAAAAATGACACCTATCGCAATCCACATTAACCTGTTTTGAAGGAGTACATCTGAGAACGAAATGGCCGCCGTATTTTTTTCCAGAATAGTCCAGTAACGCGTAATGTAATTGAATGTTTGAATAGCAAAAGGGTCGATCAGTGCGGCCAATTGTGGATCACTAGAGGCACCGGCAAGACCGTTTGACACTTCGTATCCGATAAATATAACAACGACACACAAGTAAACCGCCATGATTGATTTAAAGCGTGCAGCCAAGCTATAAAAAATCATGGAAAGTGATAGAGCCGTTGGCACGGCGAAGAAGAAATAGGCTGAGAAGTAATAAGACAGATTGACCGGCCCAAAGCGGTCTGGATTTACCCAAGGCATTAGTGACCCGATTAGCATACCGAAAGGAACCATTGCCATAACAAACAGAACAACGCTGGTGGAACCTAACAACTTCCCGAATTGATATTTAATCGAGGATATCGGTTTTGAATAAACTAATTCCGACATATGGCTGTCGGTGTCTCGTATCGCTGAATTGGCAACGTAATTGACGACAATAAACATTGATAATAAATTGAAAAAGGTGGTTATCCTGAGCAAGTTAAAGGGGCCGTTCTTGAATAGGTTACCGCCTCCCATACCAACGCTATCGAGTGCACTCACTAGAAACGTGAGTGAGAACAGAATAAGTACTGTGATATAAAAGGACGGTTGTCTGGAGAAATAAGTCCATTCGAATTTAATGAGGTGTTTAAACATTATCAGTCACCTATTGCTGTGCTGAAAGGGTAGAAAAATATAAGTCTTCCAAGTCGCCATTGTGGCAAGTAAACCCTTCTATGGGATCTTGTGAATAGACATGCACAATGTTTTGGCCGCCGGAGAAGCGCTTTGATATGACTCGATGATTGGCTTTGACATCCTCCAATTCATCTGTTGAAACTGCTTTTCGCCATATTTGACCCTCTAATGATTGAGTCATTTCAGAGGGTTGGCCAGTCAGGACAACTTTACCCAGAGCAAGAATTGCCATATTAGTGCATAAGTCGTTAACGTCTTCGACGATATGAGTTGATAAGATAATGGCTTTTTGTTCGCCAAGCGAAACCAGCAAATTATGAAAGCGATTGCGTTCTTCTGGATCGAGACCAGCAGTGGGTTCATCGACAATGATTAAATCTGGATCACCTAAAAGCGCCTGAGCGATACCAAAACGCTGACGCATACCACCTGAATAACCACTCACAGCCTGTTTTCGATGTTGGTATAAATTAGTTTTAGCTAGCAGTCCGTCTACAACCTCTTTGCGTTCTGAACGGTTATCTAACCCCTTTAAAATAGCCAGATGGTTAAGCAATTTAAGCGCTGATACTCTTGGATAAACGCCAAAATCTTGCGGTAAATAACCCAAACGAGATCTGAGCGCCTGAGGCTGTGTGAATACATCGATGTTGTCGAAGGTAATTGACCCTGAATCAGCGTGCTGCAATGTTGCAATCGTGCGCATTAAAGACGACTTACCTGCACCATTTGGACCGAGCAAACCAAACATACCTTTGGGAACATTGAGTGCGACATTGTCAAGTGCTTTGTGGCCATTGTCGTACGTCTTATTGAGTCCGTTAATACTTAGCATGCTGATTCCTGAAAGAGTTTAAAAGGAAAGCATCGCGTCTGTAGAAATCTTTTTATATCAAAATCTTGCGGTTTGTTGAGCAAAGCATTTCATGGATAACATTTTGAAACGAGTTAGTGTTGAACAAATACACCTGAATCCATAAGATGAGATTATGAATGACGAAAATGCAAACCGTACAAACTTTGCCCAAGTAGCGAGTGCGAAAACCCAAAGCCTCGGCGAGTACAGTGGCTTTGATTTTATGCATTGGCATGTAGATAGAAGCTCAGTGAGTTATCACCGTAGCGAGTATCACACTTTAAGCTTGTACCTAAAAGGTGGTGAGACAAGTTATCGGATTGATAAAAAGGGGCGAAAGGGCAGGCCCAATCATTTTTGCCTGATGCCACAAGATCAGGATTTTCATTGGAATATCAATGGACCGATCGAGTTCGCACATCTGTATTTTAATCAAGACTTACTTAATCATTTTGCCGCGACCACATTCGATGTTGACGTTCGCTTCGTTGAACTAAGAGACATGCTATATGAAGACGATACGCAGTTACATTCTCTATTCAATGACTTGCTACAACTAAAAAAGAAGTCACACGAGGCAATGTATCTAGTACTTGAAGAGAAGTTACAATCGTTTTTTCATCATTTGCTGACGCATTACAATGGGTTCAGGCTTTCCTCAAAGCCGATATCCGGTGGACTGTCGCCGAATCATAGAAGAAAAGTGAGAGACATTATTGAACAGCGGTTGTCAGAAAAGCTATCAATTGAAAGCTTGGCAAGGGAAGTAGACCTAAGTCCCTTCCATTTCGCGCGCATGTTTAAACAGAGTTTTGGTGAATCACCTGCAAGTTATATTAGTCGTCGGCGTGTAGCGCTCGCTAAAAGGTGCTTAGCTAACCAAGAGCCTCTAGCTCAAATCAGTGCCAATAGTGGCTTTAGTCACCAAAGCCATATGACTTCGACATTTAAAAAGCTAACAGGATTCACACCGGCGCTGTATCGAAAAGTGAATACTTGATCTTTACATTCCCTCTAGGTGAGGGGAGGCGATTATTTGTCCTTTTCAATAGCCATATTGGTCTGATGCGTTATCTCGACTTGTGCTGTTTAAGCTTGTTGGGTCATTTCGTTAGTGAAGAAGCTTAGCTCTCTAATTTTGTTACTAATCACATAATCTGCCACAGCTAGCTTTCCAATAGAACACTATTTGTGCAGCGAAGGAGAGAGGCGTTTCGTGGACTTTCTTAAGAATACAATAATGCCAATTACTGATAAGCTTTCGGCGTATTCGCTAGAATTGAAGCAATACAACCTCTGATAAACATTAAACCAAGGACCCACCATGAGATATCTCGTCATCGCTGCCATTATTGGTATAGCGATATTTTTCTTCGTTAGAAATTCAAGTAATAAAAAGGTCGCTGCTGAAAATGTTGCTGTAGGAAAAGCATTTTTGGTAAAGAACAGAGCAGAGGAAGGGGTCATTGAAACGGACTCTGGATTACAGTATCAAATATTGCAAAAAGGTGATGGCGCTGAGAATCCGAAAGCCAGTTCGACTGTAAAAGTACACTATCATGGTTCATTGTTAGACGGCAGCGTATTTGACAGCTCAGTGGAGCGAGGAGAGCCAATTAGCTTCCCTTTAAATCGTGTTATCAGCGGTTGGACCGAAGGTGTCCAGTTGATGGTAGTGGGTGACAAGTTTAAGTTTTTTATCCCATCAGAATTAGGGTATGGGAACAGTGCAGCAGGGAAGATAACACCGGGCTCTTTGCTGATTTTTGAAGTCGAGCTTTTAGCCATTCAGTAACGTTATATACTTATTTAGCTATGCAACAGTGTTTAAGTGCCCATCGCTTTTTTCATGGCTCTTTTTAGTGTGCCTGCTTTTAGTGGCTTATTCAAAAATGCAAAACCTTGATCTATCGCTTGTTGCCTGATGTCCTCATTATAGTTGGCACTATTGAGAATGGTGGGGACTGATTGAGCCCAAGCTTTAAAGAGCTTGTCGACGGCCCTAACGCCGGTGTGACCATGATCTAGATGAAAGTCTGCCAAGATTAAGTCTGGTGCATTAATGCCTGAATCTAGCGCTTTAGTTTCGTCGGTGACGCAGGTGGCTTTACCTCCCCAATTTGTGATGAGTTGGCGCATGGCCTCGAGCACTTGAAGGTCATTATCGATCACCAATATATGTTTACCAGAAAGGAAGCCAACAGGGTCATTCTCTAGAGGTATGTTAGCTTTCGTGACTGTATTGGTATTATTTCGACGTTCAATCGCAAGCGTGAAACTGGTTCCCTTGTGAGGTACTGATTTCAGAGAGACGGGGTGTTCTAGCAATCGCGATATTTTGTCAACGATAGTTAAACCTAATCCTAGTCCTTGTCCCTGTTCTTGAGCGCTCTGTTCTAATTGCATGAACTCTTCAAAAATTAACGCTTGTTGGTCTTTTGGAATACCTGGACCGGTATCGATGACTTGAATTAAAACCCGCCCTTTGGTGCGCCGACAGCCGAGTAGTAGCCGCCCCTGTTTAGTGTAACGAATCGCATTGGAGATCAGGTTTTGGAGTATGCGTTTCAGCAACTTGCTGTCTGATAAGATAGTGACATTGGCTGGAATATAATCGAGCTGCAACCCTTTATCCTTAGCTAAAATACTGAATTCCTGAATGAGCGGGTCGGTGACTTCTCTCAAGTTAAAAGCCGTCATTTTGGCACTGAGTAAGCCGGTTTCAAGCTTAGTCATGTCGAGTAAACTGCTAAGTAAGTCTTCAGCGCTTTGTAGAGACTGCACTAAACCTTTAGAGGTTTGTGAAAGTTCAGTATTTTGTGTTTTCTGCTCAAGCATAGCGGCAAACAAACTGGCAGCATTGAATGGTTGCATGAGGTCATGCCCCGCAGCTGCCAGAAATTTGGTTTTACTCTCATTGGCCTTATCTGCTTCTAGCTTGGCTTCATGGAGTTGCTCATTCACCTGTTGAATTTTTTGAGTTCTTTCGACAACACGATGTTCAAGCGTATTCTTTGCGTCTTCCAGTTGTTGTTGGGCCTCAATGTACTCTGTTATGTCAGCGTAGGTTGTGACAAAACCACCCCCAGGCATTGGGTTGCCTTGCAATTCAATAACACGGTTATCTTTGCCTGTTCGTCGATAGCGGTAGCGGCTGCCATTTCTAATATGTTCTACACGCTTATTGACCTCTTTTTCGATATCGACATTGTCACCAAAGTACCCTCGCTCGGCATTGAACTTAAGTAAGGTTGTGAGTGATACTCCTGCATTGATTAAGCCCTCTGGAAAATCAAAAAGCTCAATGTAACGTTGATTCCAAGCCAGCAATTTTAACTCTCTATCGACGACGCTAATCCCTTGCTCTATATGCTGAATTGAAGACTGGAGAAGTTCTTGATTGAACTGATAGTTTTGGTTTGCTTCTTCTACTAAATCAACGAGTTGGTGCATTTCTGATGGCTGGGTTTCGGCGATTACATTGAGTAGGATTTGTGCACTGCTGCGACCCACTTGGTTTGTAAGCGCTAACTCAACTTGGTTGACTGTCTTGTCAGTTGCATAATCGTTTAACACTTGCGAAGCCTGAGTGGGAAACAATTGCAGGTGTTTGTCTGGCGATAATGTGCGCTTCGACAGTGCTTCTAGGTGTTCGAACCGAATAGCCCAACCTTGCTGTTGATAAGGGGTATCAGAAAGCAATGATTTTGTTGATTTAGATGTTAACAAGGCCGCAACACTGTAGGCCGAGAAGTTGGCAACTAAGCTGAAAAACACACCCATTGCCATATTGAAATCGCTAGGTGATGTTGAACTAGCAGACAAGCTTGGCCAAAGCACCATTAATGACCAGATGCTCACACCGACCGTTAGGCCAATGAAAAAACTGACTTTATTGCCACGTTGCCAAAGAAGGCCCAAGGTTAAGGTCGGTAGAAACTGAGCCATTAAACTCATTGCGACGATACCGCTGTTGACTAGTGGTGAGTACTGACTAACATACACGGAATAGAGGTATGACAGTGCTATGACAATCACAATAGTGAGTCGCCGAACCAACAACAATGTTGAACTAGACAAACTGTGTTCGCTAAAAGCCCTTATTTGAATCTTTAGCCAGAGAGGCGTGACCAAGTTGTTTGCTAGCATAATGCCTACCGCTAAAGTGGCAACTATCACCATGCTACTCGCGGCTGCAAGCCCGCCAATGAAGCCAATTAAGGTAACGCTTGTCGAGCCTTCCATCATCGGTAGCATCAACATGTATGTATCTGCGCTGATACTTTGTTCGACGAATAGATGTTCACCGGCTAAAGCGATTGGCAGCACAAAGATATTCATACCAACGAGATACAATGGAAATAACCAACGTGCCTTTCGCAACTCCTGCTCACCGTTATTCTCAACAAAGTTAATTTGAAACTGTCGAGGTAAACAGAGCATTGCTGCGAAGCCGAGTAACATATGACTCATATAGATCCAGTGACCAGACTCGTGACCTTGGCGAGTTTTGGGTGTAGTGGAATATGTTTTGGCTATCAGGTCGAATACACCGTCGAATATCCAATAGCAAACGAACAAACCTATAATGACAAAAGCGACTAATTTGACGATTGATTGGAAGGCAACAGCAAATATCAAACCAGGGTGTTTATCGGCCAGTCCAACCGAGTTTGTACCGAAAAGTAAGGTAAAAGCCAACATGGCAAGTGCAACGTACAATGTTGTGCTACCTGCCCATGAACCAGACTCTACTAAAAGAATATCGACACTGCGGGTGATTGCATCAAGTTGTAAGGCAGTGTAGGGAATAATGCCGACAAAACATATCAAGGTGACAACGCCGGCAATGACATAGGATTGACCAAACCGAAGGCTGATGAGGTCTGCAATGGAACTCAGGTTGTTAACTTGTGTGATACGCGCAATCTTTAGTAATAACGGGAAGGCAAAAAGGAATAGCGCAATACTCCCTAAGTACGTTGGGACAAAGGCCCAACCAAAGGTAGCACTTTGCGCCACTGTGCCATAGAAAGCCCAGCTCGTGCAGTGAATGCCCAACGCTAAACTATAAACAATCGGTCGTTGCTTATTGGATGTGTGTGACTTGTTGCCATAGACAGCAACGGCGAAGAGGACGACCAAATATAAAAGAGCAACGCCCGAAAGAGTCCAAATACTAAACAACGATAAACGCCTTTTATGTTTGCTGTAACCTGACTTTAATTTTTTGTCAGGTCATTGGGAATAGGAATTTAGTACAGTAGGTATTGATTTCGCACACTATAAAATCTCAAACTCGTCAGCATCTAAATATGTTGGGAATTTCGTTTTAAATGCCGTAAGTTGATCAAAGTCTAAGGTAGCTTGTATCACTTGCTCTTTATTGTTGCAGGCTTGCACTATGGGTTGACCTAGAAAGTCGTAAATAGCGGTGCCCCCGTCGTGCTCTGTGCCTTTCCCATCTTCACCAACGCGATTGACACCGACGACAAATGCTTGATTTTCCATTGCTCGCGCTTGCAGCAATGTATCCCACACATTCCGCCTAACGGCTGGCCAGTTAGCAACATTGACAATGACATCGTAGTCTTGGACATTGCGTACCCAGACGGGGAAACGTAAGTCATAGCAAACCAAAGGGAGGACCCTAATACCATTCACAACGAAAATTTCTCGTTTTTCGCCTTGAACGACATGGTTTTGCTCGTTGCCTAAACGAAACAAATGGCGCTTATCATAAAATTTCACTGTGCCATCAGGCCATACCCAATAAAATCTGTTGGCTTTTTTACTGCCTTGCTTTACCAAAACGGATCCAGCCACCACGGCCCCCCGTTCACTGGCTTGGCTTTTCAACCAATCCAATACTTCACCTTTACCTTCGGGTTCTTCACAGTCTTTAATATCAATGGTAAAACCGGTTGAAAACGTTTCAGGCAATAAGATTAAATCCGCTCCTTCAAGCTCGGCCATATGGCTTGATAGTCTTTCTAGGTTAGTCTTTTTATCAAGCCATGATATATCGAATTGCACTGCAGCAATGGTTAACGTTTTTCCTTCTAGGCTTGATTCCGTTACAGCTGGCATAGTTTCTCCGCGGCTTTATCTAAAGTTGTTTCATTCTTTGCAAAACAGAGTCGAATGACTTTATCTGTGCTTGGCTTTTCGTAAAAAGGACTTAAAGGAATGGTTGCAACACCCACTTCTTGCGTTAACCAATGACAGAACGCTCGGTCACCTAAGTCGGACAAATTGCTGTAGTCGACCAAAAGAAAGTAGGTGCCCGACGATGGCAAAATATCAAATTTTGAGCTGGCCAGCTGTGATATTAAGTGATCCCGTTTGCGTTGGAAAAAAGGTGCCAGCTGATTAATGTGTTCGGGGTGTTCAGTCAGCATCTTGCCAACGCCGATTTGTGACGGTGTATGAACACTGTAAGTGACATACTGATGGATCTTACGAAACTCGTGGGTTAAGTATTCAGGAGCAACACAGTATCCCATTTTCCAACCTGTACAATGAAAGGTTTTACCAAAGCTGGATACAACAAAAGCGCGCTGAAAGAGTTCTGGATACCTCAACACACTTTGGTGTTCTTTGTTATCAAAAGTGATGAACTCGTAGACTTCATCACTGATTAAAATCAAGTCATTGTCACAGACTATCTGTTGTAGGCTGAGCATATCCTCTTTTTCAAGCAGCGTGCCTGTTGGGTTGTGAGGGGAGTTGATAATAATCCCGCGAGTGCGCTCAGTTATACTGTCTTTAACGCGTTGCCAATCGACTTTGTAGTCGGGTGCTGACAAAGGAATATGTATGCTTCGACCGCCAGAGAGTTGAATAACGGGGGCATAGGAATCGTAAGCAGGATCAAAGACAATCACTTCATCGCCTTGATGAACAATAGTTTGAATAGCAACAAATATGGCCTCGGTGGCGCCAGACGTTATCGTAATGTTTTTATGATGTTCTACCTGGCATTGATACTGACGGTTCACCAGTTGGCCGATCTGTTCCAACAGTAATGGCAAGCCATTTGATGGCGCATATTGATTCTTGCCTTGTTTAATCGCATCAACAACGGCGCTTTTTAAAAACTCTGGTGTATCAAACTCGGGGAAGCCTTGTGATAAATTAATCGCACCAGATTGATTAGCCAAAAGCGACATTTCAGTAAAAATACTGGTAGTAACATTGGGTAGCCGACTCGTAAAATTGTTGGATGGCATGAAGATGATCACTCTTTAAGTTTTGACTCTGGTATTAATAGACTCTAAAGCGTTTTGAGCTCTGCTGTACAGTTAAACACGCTCTAGACAACTACTTTAATACTGATTGGGTGATAGGTATACACCGAGAGTCCACAATCAATCGGATGATGGGTTATTAGCAAGGCTTTTTTGCGGGCAGAAACACAACATGATAGTCGAAGCTAAAACGACTGACGATACAATTAATGGCACGTTGATGGCTATATCGACAAGATATCCGGCAACAAAAGCGCCAAGAGAGGCTGCGCTGATTTTGGCTGCGGCAACCCATAGGTAAATTTGTGCTGCGCCTTGCTTGGGAGCATATTCCGTTCTTGCCGCTAAAGTGACGGCAAAGAAGATTGAATTGACTACACCACACAACCAGTAAGTGAATAAGCCTGAATATAGTGACCGGCTCATAGCGACTAGAATGAGGCTAAATAGTAGGATAAGGCCAACATTTCTTAACAAGACTATGGCATCTGCTTTCATCGGTTTTGCAATCAATAACAGAGCCCCACATAGACAGCCGATGCCATAAAATGTCACTAGGTAAGCACCGCTTTCCTGATTACCTTGCCAGATATCGCTGAGGTAGACAGATAAAATAGGTAAAGCAGCGATACTAAAAGAAGCACCAGAGGTCATGCCTATTGTTCGCCTAAGCGGCGCAGAATGATAAATCGTTTTGATAACTTGTTTGACGTCAGGTATCACTCTGCCTTGCTCGTTATGTCGATGTTTAATGCTTGGAAAGGACAGAATGATTAGGCTAGCTAAGGTAGGCAAGAGCATCAGTAAAGTGACCGTTAAGTAGAGCGAATAAAGAGAGGTTAATATGGCGATTGCCAAAGGCCCCATTGTTAAGCCGATACCATAAGTAATAGTATCCCAGCTTTGGGCACGCCTTTGGCTCGATAAGTCAGTTTCTACTAAGCTAGCTAGTTGTGTACTCAAGCCCCCCATTAAAAGGGAGCCACAAGCGCCACACACTAACAAAGGTGCGATGGTTAACCATAAGTTCTGCTCAAATGCCAACATAGCTAGCTGAAACGATATCGGATATAAAAAGGCGGCTGCAGCGATAATATAACGAGGCTCTTGCGCCTTATCTAACCAGCGGCCGAACATAGGGCCTAAGATATGAGGCGCTGTGAGACAAGCTACTAAAGTGCCTGCCATACTCCCCTCTGCTCCGTAATTGCGAGCGAGCAATATAACTGCGACAGTCGAGCCTCCCGTTGCCATGCGAGCTAGTGTTGCAGCCATCACATATCGTGCTAGCCCACTTAAATTTTGAAACAACGTATATTCCAGCATAGTTCTGATATCGTGGCACTTATTAGGTATTAATGATTAGTCTAGCGAGTGTTCGTCTAATAAGTTCGCCAACGTTTGCCTGTCATCGCCTTCCAATAAGCTTAGTGGTTTGGGAAGGCAATCACCTTCAGTGTATCCTAATATACAGGCAGCGGTGGCCATAACACGTATACCGCCTTTGTTACGTGCAAATAAAGCCCACAATGTCGCCAGTTTTTCCGACGATTTAAGTGCTGCTTTTGTATTGTCTCCTTGTGTCATTCGAATCAGTCGCTTAACCGTATTGGGGAATAATCCACCTAACACTGAAAGCCATAAATCACACCCTGCTAACATACCTGCAACGCCAAAGGGATCGCCACTGACTCCAATAGCAATTTTTTCTGGCAACCTTTTACGTAAATGTGCGAGGTATTCTGTACCGTTTTCGCCACCAAAAGGGGAGCCGGGGATTTTTATCGCAGCAATGTTGGGTAAGTCGCAGACCTCTTGATAGAGCGTCTCACTGAAAGTAAATTGAGTGGTGTTAGGGTTGTTGTAGACGCAAAGTGGGACAGAAAGCTCAGCAGTGACACTTTCATACAAGGAAAAGACTTCGCTTTCTTTCAACGGATGATAAGACACCGGAGCCAGTAATACAGCACTAATGCCAGCTTGTTGAGCTGCCTCTGCGTTTTTTAATACGTTGTGCGTTCGTAACGCCCCAATGCCAGTCATAACGGGAATGCCGTTTGCTAGCTCAACCGTTCTCCTAGCTATTAACTGCAGCTCATTCGTTGTTAAGTACGGATAGAGTCCTGTTGACCCCATTGTGCATATTGAGTTTACGCGAGCGTTAACCAAGTTATTGATCAAATTCTCATAGGCGACAAAATCAATGCCCTCATCTTTAAAGGGAGTTAGCGGAAATGCTGATAAACCGGTAAACATTTTGGCTCCTATTTGTTTAGAATATGCATAAAGCTATTGTGTCATAGGACAAATAAATGATTTTTGTCTTGTGACAAATTTTATATTGTCATAGGACAAAAATGAAAGTCAAGATTTCTGGTCATTCCGCACAAGGGATTTTTGAATCCGTTAGAGCGCTGAATAATGGAGGGGCGCTGAATGAAGGAGACGCACTGCCTTCGGTTCGCGAACTTGCCATAGAGCTAGGGGTCAATAGAAATACGGTTTCATCGGCCTACCAACGACTAGTAAAAGCTGGTATTGCTGTTACTCAAGGGCGTTTAGGAACACGTATTTGTCAGTCGCTTAGTGCGGGAGAGCAAGAAGGTATAACGAGCACAGCACTATTTGACCTAGCCGATGGTAGTCCAAGACGCGAATGGCTACCTGATTTAAATTTGGTCGCTAGCCAGAGCGACTTCAAACAATATTTATATGGCGAGTCGCCCATTTTATCGGGTATCTATGACTATGGTGTTAGATGGTTTAGTGCGACTTGCCCAGCTGATTTTGAGCTAACTCTGTGTAATGGTGCTATAGACAGCCTCGAACGCTTGATGGCTGCACATTTAGTACCGGGTGACAAAGTGGTGGTAGAAGATCCTTGCTTTATCAGCTCAGCTAACGCAATCCGCCTAGCGGGAATGCAAGTTATTGGTGCCACTGTCGATGAGCATGGCATGCAGCCCGAAGCATTAAATATTGCGTTAGAAAAAGGAGCGCGAGCTGTCTTAGTGACACCTAGAGCCCACAATCCTACAGGGGCAAGCATTTCAGCTCAGCGAGCAAAAGAGCTCCGCGAAGTGCTAGAAGCTTATCCTCATGTACTTGTTATCGAAGATGATCATTTTTCGCTGCTAGCGGTGACCGAATATCACTCAGTTATCCCTGATACCACCTATCATTGGGCGGTCTTTCGTTCTGTATCAAAAGGCTTAGGGCCAGACCTACGCATGGCATTTGTAGCTGCAGACAAAGAATCGATTAAGCGAATTAATTCTCGTTTAGCGCCAGGAATGTCATGGGTAAGTAGGGTGTTGCAATCAATGGTTTATACCTGTCTCACGGAAGAACCATTCAAAAAACGTTTGAGCGACATGAAAGCCAAATGTACCCATTATCGTGACATGCTAATTCATGCGTTGAGAGAGCAAGAAATCACTGTTAACGAAGCAACAGACGGTTTGAATATTTGGATACCGGTAGGGGACGACTGTCAAACAGTAGCTTACGAGTTGTCCCGAAAAGGATGGCTAGTCAGGCCGAGTAAAATGTTCGATATTCAGGAGGTTTCGAGAGCTGTCCGCGTCAGCGTTCCCAACCTTGAACAAGAAAGCACAAAACAATTCGCACGAGATCTAGCCGGTATTTGTAAATTAAGGAAATAAGACGTCCTCAATTGGGGAGAATCGAGAGCCAGCCTTTAATGTTGAGTTAGTTTAGGTTAAGCCTGAGGTTCTCAATAGCCTGTGCCTCACCCAATATGTACCTCCATTTACTTCGCCCGTCCGATTAAAAGGATATATTTCCCGTCGGGATATACAAAGACTGTCGCTTAGCTCTTTTCTAGGGTTATATGACAACCAACGTTATGGCAAACGTTAATATCAATGAAAGCAGCAGTGATGACTCGAGTTCTATCAATGGTAAAAGGCAAGTTAGTACAATCAAAAATCAAGAGAAGTCAGGGAATGCTTTAAATGGAATCAGGTATATTAGCAATAATTAATTTGAATCCTTACATGTCAATAATGGACAGTTGCTTCGTTATAAGTCATTGTTTTTCTGTCAAAGGTCTTGATGAATGGGTCTTCAGATAAAACAAGCTACCATCTATCAAAGGGTAAGCTTCAATATCAACATATATCTTTTCAGCCTCAACGTGATCAGTAAACTCGATCACGTTTATGGGCTCAGGCTCACCATCAATAGTGATTTCACTAAGTAGATAGTTATAGGTTCCCTGATACCTATAGGTAGGAGCATTTTCATTAAGCTTCTCCAGTATTTCCTCATGATAAGGCATGAATTGAAGCCTTTGAGTACTGCTACAAGCACTGATAGGCAATACCCCTTCTGAATTCGCAAAAATTAGGTATTTCTCTTTAGAGAGCTTTGTTGAACAAAGGCAACAAACAGGTGAATGCGCAGCTTCTAAGTGTGTCACTTTATTTGGCTGTCCTTTAAATGTATTTAATAGGCTTAAAGCTCCCCACTCTCTCCCTTGATTGGATGTTCCAAGGACACCAATATCCATAACTTGAATATCATCAATTGACGCGACAAAGATGTGCTCAGTATTTTCCCAATCTTCCAATAGTGATTTGCTTTTACACGAACATGCACCAGCATCCGTGAACATTAGTGAAAAATATACGAGAACAATTAACCTTAACATTCAACCTCTTTTTGACTTATAACCTCTAACATCAAGGGCAACTACTCACTGGCTTTACGTCTCAATGAACTATAATGAACGGCTTAATGTTTTTGTATGTTTTAAAAATACTTACCGTACTCAACTCTTTCAATTAGACAACCTGATGAGCCAGCAACAACATTAATTTGCATTGGTTTGTTAGATGTTCTTGCTGCTAACAACGCAGAATAAACAAGTTGATGGTTCTTATCTGCGGTATTGAGCGTAACGTAGTTTCCATCGGTACCCGTACAATTGAGCTTAGACTCATCGCCGCTAGTCAAAACCAAGATACTCGAATTTGCTGTAATGTATAGGTTGTCGACAAGTACATTGTCGCATGCCGTTCCATTGCAATCTGCAATAGCGTTTAAGCTCAAAGTAACCTCGCATTAATGATTCAAACTTGTCACAAAGCCAATGTAGCAAGAACCAACGGAGTTTTTGTGGGCATCATCAACCTGAACAAGTATATTTTTATCTCTAGCTTGAGCTGAAAGCGCGAGAGAGATCTGTTTGCTTGCATTATCATTGTCTCGTAAACCTAAAACAACAGAGTCTTGCTCTTTAAGACAAGTTCCCGCTTCAGGACAATTTGACAACCGAATATAGCTGCGGTCTTCTCCCCACATAATTGGATCCATAACACGAACGAATACAACTTTGCCTTCGCAATAATACGGAGTTGCAAACAAACTACTACTTACAGCTAGCAATGATAAAGCTAAATAATATTTCATAGCCTTTAATTTCTTTTCCTTTTCGATTGAGCATAACGCCGCCTTAATTTGCTATCTGAAGCATAGCGTAAGGCCGTCAAATTGATTGTATTGTTAAGTATTGTCTTCCAATGTTTGCACATATTTGTATGATGTTTTTTGAAAGCCAATACTCTCGTAATATGTTTGAGTTTGTTCTCGCCGCAATGATGTTGTAACCTCAAGCATGCTGCATTTTCCGGCTAAAGCCATTGATTTAGCATAATCAATTAGTTTTGACCCAACACCAGACCCACGAACAGCTTCATCTACGACAATTGAGGTTATACGGCATAGCTTCTCAGCCGATGGGAAGTAATTAAAAAAGATAAGCGACATCACTGCGATGGTCTGTCCATTTAGGACACCTACGTACACTTTGTTATTTCCACTGTCAACCATCGAAACCAAGGTTTCAATCTTCGAGGGTGCTGTAGCGTAGCCTAGTTGTTTGAGTAAGTTCGATATAACAATGGCATCGCTTCCTTGGGCAACTCTAATTTCCAACTTAGACATATTATTCCCTCAAGGTGTTTAACGCTATGCTAAGCGGCGGCTGTGCTCACAACCTGTTGATGTCTGATTGAAAGACTTGTTTGCAGTATGTGATAGTTGGGAAGGTCTATGCATAACTTTTACCTGATAATCCGTTGCCTTTAAAAGTTGATCTTTCTAGTCTTTATGATTCGCGTAATAAAAGCAACAAGAAAAAGCCATCGTCGCATACGTCAGAAATATAATTAGTCATACTAAGCTCAAGGGTAAGAGATGGTGTGATGTAGGATGACAACGGTGTCAACCACGACTTGAATTTGTCTTTTTGATAAATACATAAATAAAGTAGCTAAAACTGAACAAAATTCCTAGCAATCCAACAGGTATCGATATGAAAAAGAGCCAAACAGCTACAAACATTGCGTAGAGCAATTCGCCAATGTCCAAACCAATAATCATACAACTATGGCTTTTTGATTCATTCACAGTGCAACCCAAAATAGATGCTATCAGCTCAGACAACATAGCAAGGAAAAAAGGTAATATTCCAATGCCTAGTGAGATAAGGAAGACTTGAATTGGTTTTTTATAGCTCATAGTCCTTTTGAGGTCTAACGCTTCGCATAAATTATGAATAAAGCTTAGCTAAAATTATCGAAGAATGAGTGTCAGCCAAGCTTTTTGTTTCCATACTTTAGACGTTTGTTAGGCATTTTTACCATAGCTCTTGGATTAGTGATAATTTGCCATCGGTAAACCCAAAAATAGCTAAGTACTTGTTAGTTTTTTCCCATTTGCCGTTTTCTTGAATAAGTCCGTGTGAGTATTCAATCGCTAAATGGTTTTTACCTTCTATCGAGTTTAAAATACGAGTTTGGTTTTTATCAGTATCCTGGTATCTACCTAATTTGAGGTTTCGTAGAAAAGCCTTGCGCCAAGTATCTTTGGTAAAGTTTGCCTGATATTCAACGTGAATATATTTAACATCATCATGAGTTAAATCAAGAAGAGCTTCAATATCTGAAGGGACTGAGCCTTTCTTAGAAACTTTATCTAGTGCAGAAAAATAGGCTTTTACCTGATTTAATTGGCAAGCTTTACCGCATTCTTCAGCCATTATTAAATGAGATAGAACAAGAAGGGACAACCCAATTGAAACCCTCAATGACATTCGCATAAAACCTCCACTATTGATTACACCTAACGATTAATATCATCGGAAAGTACGGGGCGGCAGCGAGTAGTTTTCCAGTTGATGTTTTGTTCATGTTCACTTGTATTGAATTTCTTTTCCATAGATTTCCATACAAAATGCCCCCAAGCCAGCCCTCCTATTGGAAAGAGGATCAGAGCGATCATAGGCCGAATCCACAAATTTTCTGACGGTTGACTTACTTCCATAATGATTGACCATAAAATTGCTGTCGTCACTCCCCACCCCAGAAACCCATTTACCCAGAGAAATCTTTTTTTACCTTTAATCCGCGTTTTTTCCCATTTTTCTATATCCATACCTTCCTCTCCCTCAGAAACAACTAACAATGTATTACCAAAGCCTCTCAATAAACCTGATAATTTGCTTATATAAGTCAATAACTTAACACTTGTCGTTGGTGACTTCAATGTGTAGTTTTTTCAGGAAAAATGAGCGTTTTACAAGCCGAGAATAGAACAAAAAGAATGCTACGCTATTACTAAGGCCTGAGTGTGTCGATAACCTTTGCGTCTACCCAGTAAATATCTAAATTTCCGGGGCTGATGTCTCGATAGAAGAATAGGTATTTACCATCGGGTGTGACGCTACCAAATGCATCGTCGAGCTCTGAGTTGACTCCACTTCCGAAATTGATGGCTTTTCCCCAAGAACCGTCTTTTTCTCGAAAACTAATGTATAAGTCTGATTCACCATAGCCTCCTTCTTTTTCACTGTCCCAAATCAAGTAACTCTCATCGGGTGCAATAAAGGGGTGGGCCGTGAGTTTTCCTGAATTTATTTCGGGGCCCAACACTTCGGGCTCTTCTCGCTGGCCATCGACTATGCGTGAATAGCGAATAACACCTTCTCTGGCAGCTTCGTCAAAAAAATAGGTGCCTTTAGATGATGCAGAGAGGCGCATGATCGGCATGCCTTGATAAGGCGCACCAAGGCTTTTGACTTCTGACCAGCCTTCGTGAGTGCGTTCCATATAACGCCTGCCCAAATGCATTGTTTTACCATCAGGGGTTATGAAAGGCTCTCCCATCCGTGGGCCTACGATAGATTTAACCCAACGATTATTGATGTTGCGGAAAGCAAGCAACATGTGATTTTTATTGTTTTCATCGCCTCTGACAAAATAGAACTCCTGCATGTCTGGTGTGAATACGCCAAAAGCTTCGAAATGATTTGTCGATACAATGTCTGGCGCAAACACTTCAGCGATTAAGCCGGGCGTCTCTTGACCAAGGTAGGGACCTTGAAGCAATGGAAGTTTGTTTTCACCGTAGCTTTTGTTGCTCGAAAACAAGGCTGTTAGCAGTAGAATGATCATAAAGGATTTCATTATTTCTCCTCGTTACCCATAGGGTGAACTGTTATCTCTTAAGATAAGCGTGTTTTAATTGGGTGATTATTTCTGCACTTACCCAATAGATGTTGGGGTTGCCGTTTGCCTCGTTATACCGATTGAAAAATAAATATTTACCATCGGGTGTCATAGTTGGCCTTCCTTCTCTGTAATTCGTATTGACGGAATCTCCGAGGCCAATAGGTTTGGACCATACACCGTCTTTTTCTTTAAAGTAGACGTAAATGTCCTTGTCTTTCTTTTCATCATTTTCCTTATGCGCTTCTACCAATAAAAAATCTTGGGACGAAGAGATAAAACCAAGGGAACCGTAATCAATGTCTACTTGGTTTGTTTCCGAGAATTCCCCATTGATATTGGGTGCGTAATACATTTTTTTCTTCGAGTCGTTGACATAAAACAGGTCACCGTTTTGGGCTTCGCTTGTAACAATTGCGCCGGTGTCATTGACTGGGGAATCGAGTAATACAGCGTTGCCCCAAGAGTTTTTAGAACGTTCGACATACCAAATCTTAAGAGGGTATTTAGTGCTGTATGTTGAAAAGTAGACTCTCTTACCGTTGTGACTGACAAACGGTGCGAATTCATCTTTTACTGCTCCTTCTGTGAAGTTCGCTGCTCTGAGGGGAGTCCATGTATTACCTTCCAGCTTTGAGTGGTACACCACTGATTGGCCACCTAAAACGGAGGAAAAGTACATGTCATTTAGATCAGGAGAAAAAGAAACTCCGCCTTCATATCGACCTTCAACAGAGACTATCCCTGGCGCAAAAATTTCGGGTGTTAGTTGAGGAGGCTTTTGCCCAAAATACAGCCTTTCTTGTGCTGGAAGGCTATCACTATGACCTTGAGAGCTGGCAGTGTTGATTGCTATTGCAGATATTAATAGTAACTTAATCATCTTCATACTGAGTTCCCTTTTTGCATCGTTTTGTGATTATTTAAATTTGAGATTCTCAATAGGCGCCTATGTTTTCATTGACCTAAGCAATATTAAGAGCCATAGCGTACATATCGAACTTTGTTTAAATATCATCATCTGCCTTACTTCTGTAAGCGCTCAGGTAGGCTATAGTGTTTGAAGGCAAAGACCTGAAATACTGATGAAATTTCCCTGATTTTTTGCTGACGCCCTGTGTAAAAAGTAGCGGTATGATAGGATGCTAAGACGCTTTGTTATTCAGTCGCACTTTTTAGGAACCCGCTTTTATGGCTAAACAATACTGGGTAGGTGAGTTCTTTGTGGATTTGTCGAGGAACCAGATCAGCCAACTTGGTCAGTCTCAAAACCTACCCCCTAAGGCTTTATTAGTACTCACACAATTAGCAGAAAACCGAGGTAAAGTTGTTAGCTATGATGAGTTGTTAGATAAAGTCTGGCCAAACTCTGTCGTCACACCAAATACCTTGCAACGCAGTATTGCGCAATTGAGGAAGGCATTAGGGGAGAATAGTAAAGCTCAGGACATTATCAAGACGCATTCAAAGCAAGGATATAGTCTGGAATGCGATGTGAATTGGTCTGACAATGCGCAACCAAGTGTGGTTCCAAACACCAACACAACGACCGAAAGACCACGTGAAAATGAACAATTACGTGTTGACGAATACCCAGAAAGTCATGACAGAGAGCAAGAGCCTAGCGAACTAGATGCTGGGGAAATTAAAAAATCGAGTCAAAGTTCGTATTGGTCAGTCGCTGTTGCGGCAATGCTGGTTATCATTGTCGTTCTAGCTCAGTTTCAGTACAAAACACCCCAACTACAATTTGGTGACTTTCGCTATATAACTGCGACAGATGATAAGGAGTTTGGCGGTACTTACTCCCCGGATGGTAAATACATTGTCTTTCGTCGCTACTTGGATAAGCTTTGCATCAATAATATTTGGGCAAAAAATGTAGATACTTTAGAAGAGGTTCAGCTGACAGCTGAGCTTGGAACATATGGAAGTCACAGCTTGTCTACAGATGGCGAGACACTTGTCTTCATTAAGCAAGAAGATTGCACTAAGCCCTTGACGCAGAACACTTGCTATAAGCTGATGAGTATCAGCTTTAACGATGCATTATCGCAGCCTCAACAACCTTCTGAGCTTTTGGATTGTCGCAATTCAGCAATACTAAGCCCTGTCTGGATTGATGATCAGAGTATCGTCATGATGCAAAAAGATGACTTGTATTGGAAAATCATCCGTTACTCATTAAAGGATAATACAAGCTCAACTCTCTATGAGATCGATGGTGGTAGTGTCAGGAATTTCACCTATTCTCCTGAAAACGACCTGCTTGCTGTCGTGTCGATAAAAAATGATGGTATGAAGTATATCGATATGTTGTCTCCTGATGGGGAATTACAGTCTAGTCATCAAATTCGACTTCCTCCAAATACACCGCGGCACTTACCGGTTTATCCCGCATTTATCCCCAATACTGAGTTACTCCTATTTGGTGGTGGAAGAAAACTCTATACCCTTTCTTATGACGGTGAAGTTGCTATAGCAGATAGGCAGCTTGATGAAGGCGTTGGCGCGCCTTACTTCCATCCTGACGGGACAAGACTGCTATTAGTGAGTGGGCGCTATGACAGTGACGTAGCGACGCTGCCTATTCCCAAAATTAGCTTAGAAGAGCAACAGGAGAATGGCTCTGAACCTTCAGTTTTTGAGCGGTCAATAAACCATGAAGATAACGCAAGGTTCCAACCGAATGGAAATCTCATCGCCTTTGTTTCTAAGCGAACAGGTAGTGAGCAAGTTTGGTTATTAGATGGTGATAGGGTAAGTGTGTTAAGCCACTTCCCTACAGGCACTTTTCTTTCGGACTTGAATTGGAGTGCCGATGGCAAGAGTATGTTGATGCTTGCAGACTTTGAACTGCAACAATTGTCTTTAAATAAAGAGGCAGACCCCATCAAGTTTCGCTATCCAGTCACTAGGCTGTTTCATTGGGATGATAATAAGCAGCATGTGATTGCTAACATCTTAGCAAACGGTGTTCGTAAGTTTGTACGTATTGATTTGAATACTATGGAGTTCCAAATTGTTAACCATAAGCAGGTTGAATGGGCAGTTGAAAGTCAGGATGGATCTTTAATTTTTATGGACCGTTTTAATCGGTTTTGGCAAGAAGGTGCTATTGAAGATAAGTTAATTGAGCCTTTAATCGGGCAAGGGTCTTCCAAACATTTTGTGGTTAGAAATGGACTAATGTACGGTATTAACAAACAGAATAGGCTTTGGGTTTACAGTCTCCATTCTGGTGATTTCACACTCCTAAGTGATGTAACGCCGGATATCGATTACTTGACAGATATCAACGACAATGAGCTGTTAGTGACGGTTGTTATCGCCGCTAAAAAAGAAGTCGTTGAGCTAGCTGTGGTCGATTAGCCTGCATCAAACCTATGATTTACGAACCGGGAACGGTTATATTTCCCCTTTTTAAAGTACTCGATAGCTCAGTTGGTATCTTACAGAGAAGACTTTAGTGTTTACTTATTCTACAGGGAGTTCAAATGGGAAGCTTTCGTTCATTTCTCACTCGAAAAACTAAGATCACGGTGTTAGCAGTCACCGTGGTTATATCAATCCTCATACCCACTTATTCCTACTATGGCGAAATTAGAGATATATTGGGTATCGGTGTTTTCGACCAGTTACGTAAAAAGGACATGCAAGGTGTTAAGTTAAACATCCTACAATGCCAATTTATAGGAAGTATTATACCTTCGATAGATGGGTTAAATGGTATGCAGTATGAATCGGTAGAGCCCTACGAATTTATACAATGTAGAGAGTCTCTTGATAAAGCATTTGCACAAGCATGCTTTGATTATCGAAGTATTGTAAATAATGGGAAGGAGATAGATGCAACGAAAGTAAATCCACATCTTAAACATTTGGACTTTGAAAGATGCAGTCAACCTAAATTTGTTAGATATTATCTTGAAAAAATCTCTGCAGACAAATGGTTTAGGGGGCGGTTCAACGACGATGAACAGACCTTAAGAGTTTTGAGAGCAGTGAGTTACGATGATATTTTGGCTGTTGGGGTTGTCTTAAAAGGCAATAGTGAGAGAGTCCGTAACTATACTGATTTCTATAAAACGAGCGCTCCTGAATATTTTAAAGTTGAGCTCACACTCAATCCGAAACTTACCATTCCAGCTGAAAACGCGATGTATCATACACTGTATTTTATCGATGCAAAAAAAGCAGAGATATATAGAAACCATGTTTGTGAAGTCGCTGTGAACGCAGAAAACTGTTAATCGTGAATGACTAATGCTCAGTGTCTCATAATTTTTTGCGGCTATTTATTGACGGCTTTGTATTGTGGAAGAAAGAAATTGTGCATTCTTAATCTTGTCATCTCTGATTGCATAATCCAGGGCTCTCGACCCTTTCACATCCTTTAGGGAAGGATTAGCTCCGTATTTCAGTAGCAATGCGATCATTTCACTATCTGAATGTTGGGCTGCATGCATTAATGGCGTTCTGCCCCATCTTTCTATGGCATGGGTGCATTTTCTTTGAGGTCGAAGTTCATTGTAACTATGATTAACTTTAGCTCCGGCTTCTAGCATGATCTCAACCGCTTCATCATTACCTTCTTGTATTGCATAGAAAAGCGGTGTCTTACCAAACCAGTTTTGATGATTCACATCGAAGCCTTTTTGAATCAATATGCTTAGTAGCTCCGTATTATTGAAAGCAAGAGACAGAGGGGATTCTTCTACACCAAGTTTGGTCTTGTTGGAGATACCGTCGATTAATGTTTTGACTAGAGGTAAAGGAGCTTCATCGATAATGAACCTTCTCAGTGTGTTTAATTTTTGCTCATTGGATGCTTGTTTTAAAGCCTTGATAAAATGAGCAGTATCGCCCGTCAAAGTTTGACTGGTGTATTCAATCAGTGGTTCAGGTTGCCAGTTTCGAGGGGAGATGCTGGCCGCCCAGTTTGAAATGCGACTTAGAACTTGCTCTGAATATTCTGATGCTTCTTTTTTGGTTGTATCGAACCTGTCCATAAACCAATTAACCAGTTGTGGCTTTGCTTCACGTTGCAAACTATGAAATAGCGCATATCTTTGTCTATTGTACAGGCTTTTATAACTCCATTCTTCGAAATAGGATTCACTGACTGATAGTCTATCTGTTTGACTGGCATAAATAGAGTCAGAATAAGCTTCTGGGAAATAGGACAACATGAGGAGACCCATGGAGTAGCTTCTTCCACTATGAATTCTCCCAGTACCCGCCCAGCAGCCAACTCCCCTAATCGGCTCACCGTTATGTAGGCTAGAGGCAACAGAGAGCAAAGGTTGCAATATATCTGATGTTTGCAAACTGCCTTGGCATCGATAGTTTTCAAACTGTCGACTCACGTAATAGGGAAGGTCTGCGAAAACTAGTTGTGGCAGCTTTTCCATTTCTTCACAGGTAACCTTGTTATCAGCATAAGGGTAAGCTGGACCTTTCACAAATAAAGAGTAACGCGTTTGTGGCCTATTTCGAAGGCCATGGGAATAACCTAGCCAACTCCCTGTCAGGCCAGCAATTTCACCTTTAAAAGTATGGAGAGTCGCGGTAATTTCTTCATTAAACTCCGGATCGGCAGATTTGACCAAGAGCTGCTCGTTTTTGTAAGTTCCGACCAGTGCTATAGGTATTTTTTCTTTTAAGTAGAAATAGGAGCCGGAAACAATTCCTTCATTATTAATATCAAGCTCCATATGAATTGGAAAAATTTCGATATTGCCTTCTCCTGATATTTTCAGTGAAGAAAAGCAAAACGAAGAAAATAGTAGGCCAAGCAAGAGCAAGTATTTCATAAACTGTGTATTCCCTGTTTTATGATCTGCATATAAATATTAGTAGACTAACCTGAGGAGGTCATAACGCAAGTACTCAAATCATCCCTGATTCTCGTGTTATAAATCAGTGTCAGTGATAAGTTAAACAAGCGCTGTTTTATAAAGATTTAACAGGCGAGACCAAGCTTTTTCCGCTTGTGTTTCATTGTAAACACTGGAGTCAGGTGGGCACCAGCCATGCAGTGTGCCTTCGTAGACTTCGATTTCAGCGGGTACACCTGCAGCTTTGTAAGCAGCGGCTAGATCGTGTTTTACAGTAGGCGAACGCTCATCGTCATTCGCTGCTATCGCATGTAAAACATGGGCAGGTGATTTAGGGATCAGTAAATGCGGACTGTCTTCGCTTTCAGTCACTAAACCTCCGCCGTGGAACGATGCCGCTGCGCCTACTCTGTCCGGTACTGCTCCAGCAGTTCTCATGATCAAGGGACCGCCCATGCAATAACCAGCAGTTCCTATTTTACGTGCAGTGTCGACACTATCCTGCTTATCAATAAACTCAATGTAAGCGCGGGCGTCAGACATGCTAGCTTGATGGGTGAGCTTGCGATACATCGGAATTAACACTTCACGAACACCGGGATCCCTGAAACCTTTCCCTGGATCTATTACTGGCGCTTTTGCATCGCGATAAAAAGGGTTAACCACTAGAACAGCGTAACCTTCTGCTGCCAGTCGTTTTGCCATTGCTTTAAATGCGGGTCTCAAGCCTCGGATATCGGGCCACATTAAAATACCTGGGTGCTTACCTTTTGCAGGGTGCACAAAGAAGCTGTCAGAGATGCCTTCGGGCATGGTGACTTCGACTTCAGACTCAACAAGTTGGCCCTCAAACAGCCCGCCAGCTTTAGCAAAGCCAGCGTAATACAAGGAGAAAATACCCGCTGCGGTTAATTTACCAAAATCACGGCGATTTAGCTTACCGCCTTTTTGTTCAAAACGTTCATTGTCTTTTTCTGTCAACTCATCACACATGGCTTTCTCTCTGGGTTAGGGTAGTTATTGCTGATGACTTTAGCTAATACACATTTAGCTAGGCCTTGCCGATTAAGAATTTAAAGACTTTTTAAGTACACCTGTCAATTTTTTAGACAATTTAGCTTAGCCGGTTTAGTACCGTTATACTGACTGTACCCCAATAGGAAATCATTTTTAAACTTGTCTAGAGTTATAAGGGAGCAATTCTCAAGATAGGTGACATTTCTGAGCAACAAACATTCGCGATTGAAATCACTCGCACAGTGAAATATATCGCTTTTAATTTGTGGGAGCCGTTTTAACGGCGAATATTCCGACTTAGGTGACCCATTCTCAATCATAGATACAGTCGTGTCATTAAAACCCAACACTGATTTATACCCTTAATCTATATAGGATCTAACGTGAGCACTACTCGCACTTGGTCTGTGGTGAGTGCACAGGATCTATGAATGGCAGGCATATGATCCTCGTCCCAGGCGCTACCTTTAAGTAATGCTACGTCAAAACAATTTAGTTGTTCAATGTCCCCTAAAGCCTCGTGTGAACTGAGCTCTATATCTGTCATTTTGTTAGCAGCGTAATTCCATTGGCTTGGGCTAGCATTTTCATTTGGCAACCATTCTGTACCAGAACCAATATAGGTGGTTATCAGCCTAACCGGAATGTTGTCTACATGAAAACGAGGACACATAGCTGTATTTATAGCGGTTAACCTTAACCCCACTTCGCGGCAATCGAACAGGCAAGTCAGCATATCGGCTAAAAGATAGATGTCCTTTATGGCGTGTTCTTTACCAAGGCCGTCGGGTAATACGGTATTTAACTCTGCTTCTAGCGAAGGCATATCAAAAACGCGACGAATACCCATTTTTAGTGAAGCTGATATAGCATGGAAATAAGCTTTGATGATTGGGTGTTCTTTTCTTTGCCAATAGGCAACGCTGGTAGATTTTGAAAATATTTCACCGAATACTGTTGCTGAATCACTGAACTGAAAAGATTGTTCTGTATGTTTTAGTGTCGCTTGCATTTAAGGTGGCTCTCGCTAAGTATGATTCTATATGTTATAACATAACATATAGGGGCGGGATACAATGCAAGTGAAAATATTTACCTGCCGGTGTGTTATTTATGTATGAGTATTCTAGCGCTATTGGCTGAGTTTGATTTTCAACAAAGCGTTAAATAGTGCGTGTTTATCTTGCATTGACAGATAAGGGTTGTCTAATGAGCCTACAAATAACGGGCGTTGTTCTTCTTTAAAGGCGTGCTGATCGAGATAGTTAGCAAGGGCGAGGTTAATGGCTCCAGATAGCCGTATGAGTTCAGGTCTAATGTCGTTATGTAAATCGGGAAAAGTCTTTGCATTGGGCTGAATTAATAAGTCTGCACTGACTCTATGTTGAATGGCTTTAGCTACTTGTATTTGTATCTTAAAAAACTGTGCGATGCTTTGAGTGTCAAAACCTAATTCTTTCGCTGACAAAACGGCTTTGTCTATTACCACTTTTTCTCTAGCTCTATCTTCAATAGGCGATTGCGCATGCATTTTATGGTTAGCTACCCCCTCCATATGTCCCAAACGCTCATTAATTAACATAAACACTTCTGTAGCAGCGCTTTGTTCGTTTGCAGCAGAAGTCATAGCAAAGGTGGAAATTAGAGTAAGTAATAAAAAGATAGTTTTATATTTTGTTTTGTTCACTAACGCTTTCTCGCAAATTATTGGTTATTGTAAGTCCAAAATACATCAGGTGCTTCGGTGTTGCTCATAAATAGATTGTGGGGGCGACAACCTACCATAGTTAAGCTCTGAGTGAATTGGCATTTCGTGCCAAAATTTCGAGAGACGACATAGATAGCTGAATAGGCCAACTTATACTTATTTCGGCTATATGAGTGTTGCCCAAGTTTCACTTTGAATAGGATCAGCTGTTAGCAGATGAGTCTCGAAGGCTGAACTATGTAGTTTCCTTGATATATAACATCAATAATCTTCTCTGTTGGTTAGTGCAGCGATATACTGGCAATCAAAATCTAAATAATGCGCGTGTTATTCTCTTAGATGAAAAGAGTCGAGTTATCTATTTTTGTGACCGAGGCTTTTCTGTTGATGCACTCAATACCGTTCGAACGCACATTCAATAACCCCAATGCTCAAAGCCGCGGATTGGATCTGCTATACTGACTTTAACTGGGGCTACTATGTGCCAACACGATCCGCTATTCGTCTTCCATTTTTGGACATTGGCTTAATGTTTTCACAACACCTTTTTCCGATATGCTTTCCAATTTAACCGTGAAACCCCACAACCTGTGCAGGTGTTTGAGCACCTCGGTGTAGGAGTTGTCTAACGGGATATCATTTTGTGGTGTGTATCTTAGTGTGAGAGAACGGTCACCCTTACTATCCACGGAGTGCACTTGAATATTCGGTTCAAGGTTACTTAAGTTATATTGTGCTGAAAGCTTTTCCCTGATGGCCTGATATCCTTGTTGATCATGAATGGCGGTTACCGTGAGCCGGTCATCCTTCTCTTTATCCTCTACGGCGAAAAACTTAAAGTCGCGAATGATTTTAGGTGACATGAATTGGCTGATAAAACTCTCGTCTTTAAAGTTCTTCATAGCAAAGTGTACCGTTTCTAACCAGTCTGAGCCGGCTATGTCAGGCAACCACTCACGATCTTCATCGGTAGGATCCGTGCAGATACGTTTGATGTCCATAAACATGTTAAAGCCCAGTGCATAAGGATTAATACCTGAATAGTAAGGACTGTTGTAATCAGGTTGTGCAACGACACTCGTATGACTGTGCAGAAACTCCATGATAAAGCGATCACTCACGCGGCCTTCGTCATATAGGTGCTGTAGAATGTGGTAATGCCAAAAACACGCCCACCCTTCGTTCATGACTTGAGTTTGCTTCTGAGGGTAAAAGTATTGAGAAATTTTACGGACGATTCTTACTAACTCTCGTTGCCAAGACTCCAAATGAGGCGCATTCTTCTCTATAAAGTACAGAATGTTTTCTTGAGGTTCCTGCGGGAAACGGTATTCCGCGTCTGTTTTAGACTTGTTCTGTTCAGGTAACGTGCGCCACATATCGTTGACTTGGGACTGCAAGTAACTCTCTCGCTCTTTTTGTCGTTCTCGTTCCTCTTCGAGCGATATTTTTTGTGGACGTTTGTAACGATCAACACCGTAATTCATTAACGCGTGACAAGAATCCAGAATAGTTTCAACTTCGCTAACTCCGTACTTATTTTCGCATTCACTCACATAATTCTTGGCGAAAACGAGATAATCAACAATCGAGCTGGCGTCTGTCCAAGTGTCGAACAAGTAGTTGTTCTTGAAAAAAGAATTATGACCGTAGCAAGCATGAGCAATGACCAAAGCTTGCATAGTCATGGTGTTTTCTTCCATTAAATAAGCAATACATGGGTCAGAGTTAATAACAATTTCATAAGCTAAGCCCATTTGGCCTCGTTTATAGTTTTGCTCGGATTGAATAAACTTTTTGCCGTAACTCCAGTGAGTGTAGTTGATAGGCATACCGACAGAAGCATAGGCGTCCATCATTTGCTCTGCCGTTATGATTTCGATTTGATTTGGATAGGCGTCTAAGCCATAACTTTTGGCAACACGATCAATTTCAGCTTCGTATTTGCCTAAGAGATCAAATGTCCAATCTGGACCATCACTTAACATAGGACCTTTGCTTATCATCATGATGCCTCCGCCTGACGTTTAAACAGTTCGCAGAAAACGGGGTAAATATCTTCGGGTGTCTCAATTTGCTTCAAGACAAAATTGTCGTTGGTCGAGGCAAGCTTTTCATATTCATGCCACAAGCTCTGGTGTTGGCGATCGGTAATTTCGATGTAAGCGTAGTAACGTATAAGGGGCAGTAAGCTTTGCGCCAGAATATGATGACACTGCGGAGAATCAGCTGCCCAGTTGTCACCGTCTGACGCTTGCGCGGCATAAATATTCCAAACTTCACTTGGGTAGCGTTCCTGCACAATATCATGCATCAGTTTTAGTGCGCTTGAGACCACAGTCCCACCAGTTTCCTGTGAATAGAAGAATTCTTGTTCGTCAACTTCCTTAGCTGTGGCATGGTGTCGAATGTAAACCACCTCAACATCCTTATAACTGCGAGATAAGAAGGAGTAGAGCAAGATGTAAAAGCGTTTGGCGATATCTTTAGTGGCTTGGTCCATCGAGCCAGACACATCCATAAGGCAAAACATGACGGCTTTGCTGGTGGGTATTGGCCTTTTCTCAAAATTTCGGAACTTAAGGTCAAACGTATCTAAGAAAGGCACTGCTTTGATACGGCGTTTTAGTTCCGTTATTGCTTCCTCTAAACGAATAACTTCTAGTTCGTGATCTATTTTGTCTGCTTTTAATGCCTGTAATTCATCCTCTAATTGCTTTAGCTTTTTCTTTTTACCGGCGTTCAAGGCTATTCTTCGCGCCATTGAGCCTTTCATGGAGCGCACGATATCTAAGTTGGTCGGTACGCCATCAGTTTTGTAGCCTGCTCGGTAGGTTTTATATTGGACTAGCTTATCAAGTTGGTTTTTGCGCAAGTTAGGTAGAGCAAGGTCTTCAAACAAAAGATCAAGGTACTCATCTTTCGATATTTGAAAAGTGAAGTCGTCTTCTCCCTCACCTGAATCGCTGGCTTCACCTTGACCACTGCCACCATCGCCACCACCTTGTGGTTTTGGTATTTTGTCACCTTGTGAAAACTGGTCGTTACCAGGGTGCACACGCTCACGATTGCCGCCGCGCCCAGAGTGAAATACAGGCTCCGAAATGTCTTGTGCAGGTATACCGACACTCTCACCCTTATCAACATCGGTGACATTACGTTTACTCATTGCATCAGAGACAGCCTTTTTAATTTGCTGTTTATAACGCTTTATAAAACGCTGTCGATTAACAGTACTTTTGCCCTTCGCATTCTGGCGACGATCGATAAAATGGGCCATACGACTCTCCCAAATTAAGACGACTTTCGAACACGTAAATACCATTCACACAACAATCTAACTTGTTTCTGTGTATATCCTTTTTCTGACATACGCTCCACAAAGTCATCGTGTTTCTTCTGGTCTTCAGCAGAGCCTTTGGTATTGAATGATATGACAGGGAGAAGATCTTCTGTATTAGAAAACATCTTTTTCTCTATCACTGTTCGCAGTTTTTCATAGCTTGTCCACGATGGATTTTTGCCTTCGTGGTTTGCGCGTGCACGCAGCACAAAGTTGACAATTTCATTCCGAAAATCTTTGGGATTGCTGATGCCTGCTGGCTTTTCGATCTTTTCAAGCTCAGTATTAAGCGCTGCCCTATCAAAGAGTTGACCTGTTTCAGGATCACGATACTCCTGATCTTGTATCCAAAAATCAGCATAAGTGACATAACGATCGAAGAGGTTCTGACCATACTCAGAATAGGATTCAAGATAGGCGGTTTGAATCTCTTTACCGATAAACTCAACATATTTGGGAACGAGATAGCCTTTTAAATGTTCTTTGTACTTTTCAGCCTCTTCGCCGGGGAATTGTTCTCGTTCGATTTGTTGCTCTAACACATAGAACAAGTGTACAGGGTTGGCTGCCACCTCTTGATGATCAAAGTTAAATACACGAGAGAGAATTTTAAAGGCAAAGCGAGTCGACAGGCCATCCATACCTTCATCTACCCCAGCGTAGTCTCGATATTCCTGATAAGATTTGGCCTTGGGGTCAGTATCTTTCAAACTCTCACCGTCGTAGACACGCATTTTGGAATAAACGCTCGAATTTTCAGGTTCTTTGAGGCGCGACAGCACGCTAAATTGGGATAAGGTTTCAAGAGTACCTGGCGCACAAGGTGCTTGGCTCAGTTCTGAATGCTCGATTAACTTACGGTAAATGCGTACTTCTTCATTGACTCGCAAACAATAAGGCACTTTAACGATATAAACTCTGTCTAAGAATGCTTCATTGTTTTTGTTGTTTCGGAACGTTTGCCACTCTGATTCGTTAGAATGTGCCAGAATGACGCCGTCAAAAGGTAGAGCTGAAAACCCTTCAGTTGGATTGTAATTGCCTTCTTGAGTCGCTGTAAGCAGGGGGTGTAATACTTTTATTGGCGCTTTGAACATCTCGACGAATTCCATCAACCCTTGATTCGCTTTACACAGAGATCCTGAATAGCTGTAGGCATCGGGATCATTTTGTGCAAAGTCTTCTAATCGTCGAATATCCACCTTGCCCACCAAAGATGAGATATCTTGATTGTTCTCATCGCCAGGTTCTGTTTTGGCTATGCCTGTCTGGTCAAGAATTGAAGGATGTAATTTGATGACTCTAAATTGGCTGATATCACCATTGAATTCGTGCAGGCGTTTGCGTGCCCATGGTGACATAATGCCTTTAAGGTAGCGTGAAGGAATGCCATATTCGTTTTCAAGGATGCCCCCGTCCTCATCAATGTTGAACAAGCTGAAAGGGTGATCATTGACAGGGGAACCTTTTAATACATAGATAGGCATCTTTTGCATTAGCTCTTTCAGCTTTTCAGCTAGGGTCGACTTCCCACCGCCTACGGGGCCTAAAAGATACAAAATTTGTTTTTTCTCTTCTAGCCCTTGAGCTGCGTGGCGAAGGTACGAGACGATTTGTTCAATGGATTCTTCCATGCCATAAAAATCATCAAATGCTGGGTAACGAGAGATAATGCGATTGGAAAAGATGCGACTTAATGTGGCGTCTTGAGAGGTGTCCACCATCTCAGGTTCACCGATAGCCATAAGTAGCCTTTCGGCGGCGCTTGCATAGGCAGACTTATCTTCCTTGCATAGCTCTAAAAATTCATGAATGCTGAGTTCTTCTTCTTTATGTGACTCGTAGCGTTGCTGGTATTGCTCGAAAATGTTCATTTTCACCTCCAGTCCGACAGTCAAAGGACATCGTTTTTTTGCGTGGTCCTACACTAAGATTAGTCGTATTTCAGTCTTACGTTATAAATATTTACCTTTTTTTGTTCTGTTAACGTGCAGTTATCAAGGATTGTTAATCTTTGCTTATACTTTTTATCGTAAAGCTGGTTAAAAACTTAAAACATGTTTACTTAACTTAAGCTTAATTAAATTTTTTACAATCATACTTTGGGAGCATATTTATACCAATTCGCCCAAATTTAAGACCTTATTGATAAGCTGAGATTGTTATAGCTATGTGGCTTTGTGCCACTGTGGAAATTTGAAGCCAGCTGACTATTCCTGAATAAATTCGGTCTTATAGTTTCTGAAGTTATGATAGTAACTGTGAGATCGGTTTTAACCGGGAATGTTACTCGCCTATTATGTTGATTCGTATATACGTTTCTTCAATTAGTGAGCGGCTACGCTGCGTAATAGGTCAGAAACATTGCGACAGACGACTGAATCGCTTCTTGTGCCTGTTCTTCTGAAGGGTATTGTCCAAAGCCCACAACTTGAGGCCAAAACGCTAACGATTTCAACATGCCGTAAAATTGAGAGGAAGCTACGTCAATATCTTTGATAACGAGTTGTCCATCTTTTACGGCTTCTTGCAACCAGATGTCAAATCCATTATCGGATTCGTTGATTTGTGCATTGACCATCTCAATGGCTTCGGGGGAATGGAAACACTCTGCGAGTACTAAGCGCGATACTCGGATAAAATTATGAGACTTGAAAAGCCCCATTTGTTGCTCCGCTATGGCAATGAGTTGGGTTGATAAAGACTCATCCTTTCTGTAGGTACATTCGGTAGCTGCTATACATTCTTTCCACATGACGGCAGTTATGTCTTCAAATAGCATATCTTTGCTAGGGAAGTGATTGTAAACAGTCCTTTTAGAGACATTAGCTGTCTTAGCGATTTGATCCATACTGGTTTTTTGGAAACCATGTGTATCGAATTCTTCAATAGCTGCTTTGACAATATCGTCGCGCTTTCGGTCGCTCAGTGTGCGTTTCTGTTGCATTTTACATCTAAGTTATGCGTGTTTGTGTTATCTATTTTACACTCATGAGTTTACTTTTCAAATTTTGTATGTAAACTAGTCAGTGTAGTTTACTTTTTGATTGTTGAAAATGAACAATGACATACATTCTGACTAATAGGTTGATTGCAGGAGCGCTTTTACTGATGAGCTATTCAACGATGGGGAACGATATGCTGAGCAAAGCGGATGATACAAAACACTTAGACGCCAGCCACCGTGAAGAAGGGGCTTATATAAACGCGGACCGAAGTGTTAAACAAGACATGTCCAACTTGGGCAGCATTTTGAAGCGTTACTTGTTTGAAAAGCGCACTGATCCTAAGCCCGATAAAGTTCCGTTGAAGTTAATCGACTCATCTAGCTTACATGCTGACGATGAGAACGCCCTGTATCGATTGGGGCATTCTTCGATTCTTTTGAAACTGGAAGAAAGTTTATGGCTGACAGATCCGGTTTTTTCTGAGCGAGCATCTTTTGCACAGTGGATAGGCCCTAAACGTTTTCACCCTGTGCCTGTTGATATTGAAAGTTTGGGTCAGATAGAAGGTATCATTATTTCGCACGATCATTATGACCATTTAGACGAACAGACTATCAAAACACTGAGTCATCAAGTGAACCATTTTATCGTGCCGCTGGGAGTTGATGAACACTTGAAAGCGTGGGGAGTGCCTGACGAAAAAATACATGCGTTAGATTGGTGGCAGAGTATTGAAATCAAAGGGGTTAAATTAACGGCAACACCCGCACAACACTTTTCTGGACGTGGCCTGTTTGATGGCAATGAGACGCTTTGGGCTTCATGGGTTATCAAAGCAAGTGAACACAATATATTTTTTAGTGGTGATTCTGGCTACTTTGATGGCTTTAAATTAATTGGAGAGCGTTTTGGACCATTTGATATCACATTAATGGAAACCGGCGCTTATGATAAAGATTGGGCTAACATTCATATGATGCCAGAAGAGAGCGTGCAAGCGCATATTGACCTGAAAGGTAACATTATGATGCCCATTCACAATGGTACTTTTGATTTAGCCTTACACCCTTGGTATGAACCTTTTGAGCGTGTAGTTGCAGCTGCTAGGTCTAACAATGTCACTCTTGCAACACCGATAATCGGCGAGGAAGTTGTTATTAATGACTATAATCTCAGCTCGCCTTGGTGGGGAGTCGACAGAAAAGCGTCCAAAACATTGACCGAAGCTGAGCTTGAAAAAGCAACACCATAGGAGCTGAATGGAATATTATAAAGATACTTTATTTGCTTTTGGAATATGCAATTGTCCTTGAATTGATACTCCAAGACACAACATGAGTGAGCAATCATTCATTGAAGTGAAAAATTTCAATCTATACTAGAGCGTATAACTCAACACTCAAGTGTGACGATAATCAAGCATTTGGGGTAACACTTTATGAGTACCGTTTCCGTCAGCTGAAACTTATTTGCAACCAGTTTTCATTGCGACAACACACACTGTGTTGCCTGCTTAAACAGATTTATTTTAGGGACACACCATGAGAAGTCATGTTAAATCGGCTGTTAGCCTTGTAGCCATTCTGCTTATCACAGCTTGCTCTGAGCCTGTGGAAACCAATACCGCACCACCGCCTGCTGAGGTAGATGTTAGCAAACCGATTGAAGCCGTTGTGACGCAATGGGATGAATACACAGGGCGATTTGGGGCAGTGGAACAAGTTGAAATTAGAGCCCGTGTTAGTGGCTATTTAGAAAAAACCAATTTCAAAGATGGGCAGACAGTGAGTAAAGGCGACACACTCTTTGTGATTGATCAAAGGCCTTTTAAAATCGCTTTGCAAAGTTCTGAATCTCGCCTCGATCTAGCTAAGAAAGAGCGTGATCGTGGTATTGACCTCCGGCGTAAGAACTCCATCTCTCAAGAAGAAGTCGACCGTAGAACAAACGAATATGAATTGGCTTTAGCTGCCTATGAAAACGCCAAACTTGAAATGGAGTTTACTGAAGTTAAATCGCCAATCAACGGCGTTGTTTCTAGAGACTTTGTCAATGTGGGGAACTTAGTGACTGGCGGCGCATCGGGTGCGACACTGTTGACAACTGTTGTTTCTCTTGAACCTATACACTTCTATTTTGATGCAGGAGAGCAAGATTTATTGAAGTACATTCGCCTGAATCAGAACGATAAACGTGAAAGTTCTCGAACTCATTCCAATCCTGTGCAAGTTAGGTTGCAGGACGAAGAAGAGTTCACCCATTTTGGTGTGATGGATTTTGTCGATAATCAGGTGGATCAAAGCACTGGCACTATCCAAGGTCGGGCGATACTGGATAACCCTGGAGGTCATATACTTCCAGGTATCTTTGGTCGTATCCGTTTATTGTCTCAAGAAAATGTCGAAGTGATGTTAGTGCCAGATACCATTATTGGGACAGATCAATCACGCAAATTTGTCTATACAGTTGATGCTGAAAATAAGGTTGGGCGTAAGTTTGTTGAATTGGGTGAATTGCACACGCCTGAGCTACGCGTAATAAAATCTGGTTTAGCAGCAAGTGACACCATTTTAGTGAATGGTTTAATGCGTGCTCGACCCGGTGCGGTGGTATCGCCTAACGTGGTTGATTTAGTCAATGAATATAGTTTCTAACTGGGATTACAGCGTATGAACATTTCTCAGTTTTTTATATCAAGGCCGAAGTTTGCCTCCGTGTTGGCCATTATTGTGCTGATCATAGGTGGTTTGGCCTATCAAACATTGCCTATTGAGCAGTACCCTCAAGTGGCACCACCGACTATTGTTGTCAATGCTTCCTACCCCGGCGCTAATGCCGAAATCGCGGCAAAGACGGTAGCTACACCATTAGAGCAACAAATCAATGGTGTTGAAAATATGTTGTATATGTCGTCGCAATCGACAGCCGATGGTAATGTCAGTATTACAGTCACCTTTAAATTAGGGACGGATCTAGACACTGCACAAGTACAAGTTCAGAACCGTGTTGCGGTTGCAGAGCCCAGATTGCCAGAAACTGTTCAGCGTATCGGCATTACAACGGACAAAAATTCCCCTGATTTGATGTTAGTCGTTAATATGTTTTCCCCTGAGGGAACTTACGATCAGACTTACATTGCCAACTACGTCACCCTGCAAGTACAAGACCGCTTAGCGCGAGTTGAAGGTGTTGGTAATATCCGTGTGTTCGGTGCTAGTCAATACTCAATGCGCGTTTGGTTAGACCCTGACCGAATAGCGTCTATTGATATGACTGCTTCGGAGGTCATTACAGCCTTACGCGGGCAAAATATTCAGGTTGCCAGCGGTAGCTTAAATAAGTCACCTGTTGTTAGCGGACAAACTGCCTTTGAGTTGAACGTTCAGACACAAGGTCGATTGGTAGAACCTGAACAATTTGAAAACGTGATTATCAAGAATACCGGTGGACGCATTGTGCGCCTGCGTGATGTTGGGCGTGTCGAGCTTGGCGCTGAAAGCTACGCAACGCGTGGTTATCTAGGTGACAAGAAAGCCATTGCGTTACCTATTTTTCAACGACCTGGGACCAATGCACTCGAAACAGCTGAAACGATTAAGAACATCATGGATGAGTTAGCGCTAAGTTTCCCGCCTGATCTCGAATACGATATCGCCTATAACCCAACCGAGTTCATTGCTGAATCAATACATGCGGTTGAGATTACTATATACGAAGCTGTTGGCTTGGTTATTTTGGTTATCATCGTTTTTCTACAAAACTGGCGGGCGGCGATTATTCCTATTATTGCCATCCCTGTTTCTTTGATTGGTACGTTTGCTGTCATGAGTGTTTTGGGCTTCTCCCTGAATAACCTTACGCTATTTGGATTAGTGCTGGCGATTGGTATTGTGGTCGATGATGCGATAGTTGTTGTTGAGAATATGGAACGTTTGATGGCGCAAGGCAAGAAACCGATAGCGGCTGCACGCGAAACCATGGGAGAAGTCGGTGGTGCGGTGATGGCGATTGGTTTGGTGTTGGTTGCTGTGTTCTTACCGACCGCGTTCGTTGGTGGTATCTCTGGGCAATTCTATAGTCAGTTCGGTATCACTATTGCTGTTGCAACCTTGATTTCGGTGGCGGTATCTTTAATTTTGAGTCCTTCCTTGTCGGCGGTTTTATTTAAGGAGCATAAAACGGATGATCATCAGAAAAGCGCTATCTCGAAGCTTGGAGATGGCTTTAATCGTTTTATGGACAGAACATCAACAGCCTACGGTAAGTTAACGAGCAAGTTGGTACGGATTGGTTGGGTAATGTCCATTATATATATAGGTCTAATGGTCGGGGCTGGTTATCTGTTTAATGCTGTGCCTAAAGGCTTTATTCCTGCACAGGATCAAGGTTACCTTATCGTGAGTATTCAACTACCTTCTGGTGCGTCCTTATCGCGCACCGATGCCGTTGTTCAGGATGCCGTTGGCCGCTTATTGCAAACTGAAGGCATTGGCAATGCCGTTGCTTTTGCTGGGTTTTCTGGTGCGACCTTTACCAATGCGTCGAACTCAGCGGCGATATTTCCTATTATGACGTCGTTTGAAGAAAGGCAAAAACTAGGGCTCACCTTTGACCAGATTGTTGGCAATGTCAGGCAACAAATGGGGCAGATAAAAGAAGCTTTTGTTGTGGTTATCCCCCCGCCTTCTGTGCGTGGTGTTGGTAATGGTGGCGGGTTCAAAATGATGCTGGAAGACAGAACAGGTAGAGGTTTACCTGTATTGGAGCAAGCCATGTGGCAGTTAGCCGGTGCCGCGAATCAAGCACCTGCTACGGAATCTGTATTTAGCTTTTTTGAAACCAATACGCCTCAACTATACGCTAATATCGACCGAGAACGTGTTGAGCGATTGGGTGTACCTGTGTCGGAAGTATTTAATGCATTGGAGGTGTACCTCGGGAGTAGCTTTGTTAATGACTTTAGTTACTTGGGTCGAACATTTAGGGTAACAGCACAAGCTGACGCGCCATTTAGGATGGAACCTGACGATATTGGGCGCATTCGTGTGCGTAACTCGTCAGGTGATATGGTGCCGTTAAGCTCAGTTGCTACATTTGAATATCAATCAGGGCCTTCACGTGTGCCAAGATACAACCTGTATCCTGCGGCAGATCTTATCGGCAATGCCGCTCCTGGTTTCAGTTCTGGCGAGGCGATTGCGACGATGGAAAGGTTAGCAGCGGAAGTTCTACCACAAGGGATTAGTTATGAATGGACAGAGTTGGCCTACCAAGAGCAAATAGCAGGGAACACAGCGACAATTGCCTTTGTGCTTGCCGTTGTTTTTGTATTTTTGCTATTGGTGGCACTGTATGAAAGCTGGACGTTGCCTCTGTCTGTTATCTTAATCGTACCCATGTGTTTATTGAGTGCTATCGGTGGCGTTTGGTTAATGGGAATGGACAACAATATACTGACTCAGGTTGGGTTGATTGTATTGGTAGGCTTGGCCAGTAAAAATGCGATATTGATTGTAGAGTTTGCACGTCACTTAGAGCAACAAGGTACGCCTTTGTATGATGCCGCGGTCGAAGCGTCTAAGCTGCGTTTACGTCCTATTTTAATGACGTCTTTTGCCTTTATTTTCGGGGTAGTGCCTTTAGCCATCCCTACAGGAGCCGGGGCCGAAATGAGACAAGCCTTGGGTGTTACGGTGTTTAGCGGCATGCTGGGGGTAACTTTCTTTGGATTGATCTTTACGCCAGTTTTTTATGTGTTATGCCGTAAACTGTCCATGTTAGTGAAAGGCCAAAAGTTAGATGCAGAAGGTCGAGTGCCGGTTATTGTAAAAGAATAGCTATGATTGGGCAGCCATTGTGCTTTAACAACACAGTGGCTGTTTGTTTCTATAACTAAAGCTTCAACCATAACCTTTTTAGGATATTTAGTAACTTTCCATAGTATTTTCTCAAGCCAATTTAAATTGGGTATAGCTAGCACTAAATTCTCGTGCGGATATAACTTTGAGCTAAGGCGCATATATGCGGGCTAAAATTAAAAATAGCTCGCAAATTGGTGTCCGGCTCCGACTGGAGTGAAGCTGATTTGTTTTGTTATACACAATTTTCCTGAGTCGGCGGCCATCGGCAAGGGTTTTGTCGCAATGCCATGTACTCGTAATTTGCATACACGCTAGCATAAAACAATAAGATTAATGTCAGTACGGTTGAAGCTGAAACTAACCATTTCTCTCGCATTCCACAGATGATTAAGTGGCAGAAATTGATTACAAAAAGTCTGAAATCAAGATTCCCCAACTCCCCGACCAAACACCGCATCCAAAATGAATACTCTTCTCAGTGAAAAAGAATCCATCACTTGAATAGTGAATGAATGCGGTGGTGCTAGCTTGAACCAGAGCATAAATTGCAGATAACAGAAGTATGATTCATTGACGTTTTAAAAATGTATCTGAGATGCTGACCATTGTGTAGAACGTTTCAGCTAAACAGCTGATAAAAACTGGCTATATTCGCGCGAAGCGCCAGCCAATGAGTAGCTGTCTGGTTGAGTTGTTTGTTATATTTAAATAGCACTTATGGAGTCAACCACACAACCATTGTGTAGTCGTTGACTATCATTTACTTGAACTTCTACCTGTTGACCAGACGCTTTAGCGGCAAGAATAATACTAATAATGGTAGGGTTGTTATCTGGTATATAAATAATAATTCCAAGAGATCCAACCGATGGACAATTGCCAATGGCATTTACGCCTTTTAATCTTAGCCACGATGCTCCAGCGACAACTCCGCCGTGCTCAGACTACACAAAAACTCCCTGTCACTTTCTACTCTAAACATCCTGTTGTCATGAACATTTAGTCTAATGCTAAAGAGCATATTATTACTATTACTGAAGAGTAATATGTCTCTGTATATTTAAGGTCAAAGTAACACCGAATCGCTCTTTTTCCTGAACTTAATTAGGTAGGACAAAGACAGATTTTTGTGACTGATTTAGCGCTTTCCTCGAGCATTTTACGTTATAATTTTGTTATAGCTTTGTGCTTCTTTATTGATATTTATGAAATCCATATCAAGTTATGGTAAATATTCATATCAACAAAAAGGATATTTTTATGAAATTTATTTCCTCGAATTTTTTAGTCATTTTCATTCTAGCAATCTCTTATAGCCCTCCTTCCTTGAGTGATGACTTATTTGAAGAAGCTAGTGACGAATTAAAGGAGTTAGCTGAAAGGCAAAACCATGAATACTTAATTAAGCAGTTGTACTGGACAAAAAATCACAAATTCTTAATTTTAAACGCAGATACAATGGATGATGATGAAATAGAGATTTCTTTCTTTGACGACGAATCAATTGAGTTTGAATTGAAAGAACGCAGAGACAGGCAATATGGCATTGTATGGAATGGTGAAAGTGAAGACTTAAAAGAAAACTACTATGAAACATTAGACATAGAAAGTTTAGCACAGAATGATAAAGAGGTATTTCAGAGGTTAGCAGATAGCCATTCAAACATCCGTATTTACACAGGCATTATTCAAGAATTCCAAGATGGAGGCGGTAATTTTTATTACATAGATAAACAAAGTGACTGGAGGGATAATGTTGACTTAACAATAGCCTCAAATAATAACCCGAGAGAATTTACCATTGCCAATGTACGATTTACGGATTTACTAACCAATAAAAAGTACAGCATCAAGCATCTCAAGAATACGCCTAGTGTGCACCTATTAACAGAAATTGATCAAGAGAAGTCTCAATACTCTCGGCTCGATCAACCAGCAAGAAATGCACGTGATAAACAAGTTGAAAAGAGCCAAGAAGAGTACTTTAGGTACCTTAGGAAGAATGGATTAGAGCATTTAACAATTGCGCCAGATCCCGAGGAATTAAGAAGACAGCATTATGAATCAATGAAACAGAACCTAATGCGAACTGAAAATGCTACTCGAAGAGCACGTTCTTATGCGGTACTAAGAAACATGGCTGGAACTACTGAGGATTCGCTCACTCTGGAGGAAATCGAACAAATAATCAAAGAGGTTGACGAGCACTATAAAAATAGGAATGAACAATTGGATAACAATGGTCAGGGAAATTAAGGGATTATCTATGAAATATTTATATATAATTTTTATAGTGTTGATTACGTTTAACGCATATTCGCAAGATAGTGAAGTGACAGTTTTGGCAGTGGTAAATGGCTCTGGTGATATAGCTAGTGCCGAGGATTCCCTAAGAGATATTGCTTTTGCATATAGAGTATCTCAAACAAACTCTGGTAGAGAATTAATATTGGCAAACGCAGGCCAAGCAATTAGGGTAAATAGCCTTCCAAACTTTGCCATTAATGCTTTTCGAAGTTCAGTCCAATTTAATGAAGACACAGTCTTAAATTCAGAATTACAAGTTTTGAGAGACCGCTTCAATGCAGACTTAATTATGGTGTTTACTGGTGGTGGCGCATTTGCTGGAAATATTTGTGGGGTTGCAGGTGTATCTCAGCCCGGACATTGGATAGACGCTTTTGATTCAGCTAATAGGATAGTTGATGGCAGGTTTCAGGCAGGCCGACCTCCAGAAGGAGTTGCCAGAGAACCGATAGCTTCCTTAGATTTGTTTGGTGCCGAACAAAACCATTTTGCTATGGTGGTACAAGATGGTTTATGTGAAGGTCAAAGTAGTTTCTCCGCGACACATGAATTTGGACACCTCTTTGGTGGCGGGCATATTATAAACCCACCTCAAGCAACAGCAGGCTCTGACGCGTGGCTTTTTGCAGATAGTCATGCAGGTTTAACACAAAGAACAATTCCTACTTTCCCTGTTGCCACTAGCTTTTGCGTTTTTACTTCCTTGGCAACGGATGATGACACGAATTTGTGCACATTGTCCGGTAATGTCGACATTAGACGAGATAATTCTTACAGCAGCCAATTTATCGGAGCAAATGATCAAAATAACGCGAGAACAATAGGAGTTACCACAGCTTCTGTAGCAAATTATCGACAAGAGCTTGTCGTTGAAGAAGAGCAGTCTAATAACTTCACCCAGTGTTCCGACGGCTTGGATAACGATCTTGATGGTCTTACTGACTTGGATGACGCTGATTGTTCAAGAGATACAGATGGATTTGAAAGCGGTACAAACGGGCAGCAACCTGCTCCGCGAAATGTATTTGCTAATAACTGTCTGCTAGCCCGTCCTACAAACGTTCGAGCAACATTGATTCCGCCACAATGTAATGAGGCGCCTTTTTCTCGATATCTACTGGAATGGAATAGTGGTTCAAGCTGCCCTGTCGGTTTTTATGAAGTATATAGCTCAACACCAAATGGCGAACCTTTTAGGTTTGTCGGTGCCACATTAGGCACAAGTCAAGAAGTTGTAACGAGAGGAGATAGAAACCTACCAAACGCTGTGAGAGTCAGAGCATGTGATAGTGCAAATCCTCAAGCCCCAACATGCACCGCGTTATCAGTTATGACAGTTACGTTAGATAATCTATGTCAATAGTTAACCTCATAGCATTCTACGAGTTAACATATTTGTAGAGCGTACTCAATGAGGCTTGGCTGGCAGTTGCGCATGTTACTGCCAGAATAACTTAAAAAATAGAAGAGTTGCTGACGAAGCTCTTCTATCTCTTTTAAACTGAAGTCTTAGCCATTTTTCAACACTCAATTAATAATACTATTATTTATGTACGATCCTTTTTTAGAAAACGATAAAGATGGAATTCCTATCCCTCCTACAAAAGAGCAATGGGCACAGCGAGATCAACAATTGGGCCGTAAGAAAGACGCGGCTGTACTCAACGCTCTTAAAGACACTAACACTAATTCAAATTATTACTTAGAATACACAGAGGGATATCAATACTACTTTGTTCTATCCGAGGAAATGGATAGGTGTTTCAGGTGTGGCTGCTGGCTCTCTTCAATTTGTATCGGATCATCGGCCTTAGATGCTTTTTTTCATGAAGCTTGGGGCATAAGTAGAGCTGAGCCAGTAGAAAAAAGTTAAAAGAAACTGCTTTCCCACACATAGGTACATGGCAATTGATTCGGAATAATCGAAATAACATTGTACATGTGTCTGAAAAATCAAAGTATCACAAGCAAAGTAACTATGACCTTCATTATGTTGCAAGGCAAACAGTGTGGCTTGTTCCTTATTTTGTTTACTATATGGGCTTTAAGAAACAAGGAGAATAACAAAGCTCGCTGAGTCAATCTCTTAATTCTCGCCTTCATTTACTTCTCCCTTGTAAGACATAACGTTTCAAATAACCGGCGCCAGCTTGCTGGCTAAAATTCAAAAAGAGCCAGTGAGTTGGCGTCAGACCTTAACAAGGGTGAAGTTGATTTGTTTTGTTATACGTCTTTAGCTGCTTTTGCCGCAAGCAGCAACGATTTAAATTCAGGTGGAGCTTGTGCGGGTAGGTAAGCCCAACCATTGCTTGATGTGCATAAGCTAGAGGAGGCTGGAAACCCCTCATCTAGTTGTATGGCCATTATTCCAGAGACATCAATATATAATTTACTTATTTTCCCAAAGTCCTGCCCTCCAAATGAAAAGCTGGAAATTAAGAGTAGTGTAATTGCAAATATCCTAGTGACTTAAAGGAACGACTTAAGCGCTTTGTTAGGCATTGCTTGCCTCCGATAACGTGTCTTTATTTTTCCATTCATATATTGCAAGAATAATCACGAATAAACCTTCAAGGCTGATAAAAACTAATCCAATAAGGCTTGCGGTTTGAACGAATAACAAAATAACAACGACGCACACCACCATCCACAGAGAATTTGCAGTTGCTAGCAATGAGATTGATATAGGTTTCCGACTGCTTGAAAGGGCTAGAGATAATGCATAAACCCCATAACAAACATTTGCAGTCGCTAAGAAATGAATGGTTGAAATAGGCAAGCTATATAAATTGCTGACCCAGTTTTGTAGAAAAAACATTAGTAAACCTACCGTTAAGCCAGCGGCGCCATCCAAGTGTAAGATATTCAATTCTTTACTGAGTTTCATCAGTGGTGCCTAACGCCTAACCTAAAAGGCACAGACTTGCTGGCTATAATCACGAAGCGCGGCCAACGAGTTTGTGTCCGACCCCGACAGGGGTAAAGTTGATTTGTTAGCTTTAATTACTGATTATCTCGATCGCAGCTGCACTATTACAACTACCATCGATATAATTATAAATGCTTACTTTTTTACCTGACGCTAATGCAGCCAGAGCAGTAGAGTAAGCCCTATCAAATACTTTCTCGGTTCCGGCAGCAGAGGCTGGAAAGTAAATATTTGTTTGAACATTGGTAGTTACACAAGGGCCTGTTCCCTCTTGTACAACAACAAAAAATGATTCTCCATTACCTGATGTATTACCAACTTTAGTGATTTGCCCATCTATTGCAATATACTGACCTTGTGCAACAACAATAGATGAACAACATGTCAGTAAAATTGTTGTAATCGCCTTTTTCCACATATGATTTATTACTCCCTAGAAAATTTTAAAGCTAACGTTTTAAATAACCGGCGACAGTTTGCTGGCTAAAATAAAAAAGAGCCAGTGAGTTGGCGTCCGACCCTGACAAGGGTGAAGCTGATTGGTCTTGTTAGGTGTTCTATTCACTTGAGTCTCCACCGCAAGAATCCGAACTATTTGACGACCAATCTTCTGTTCTGCCGCCAGTGCGTTGGCCACTGAAGTTAAAGATATCTCCAAATAATGGGAGACTGGTATTCCTGTGGCTAGAGCCAATCGTAAATTCTCTTTCCTCTTTGAAATCTATATACTTTTGAGCGATAAAGACAAAAGTACCAATAGAAATAAGTACAAAGGAAACGACCTTTAGCCACGGAGCATAAAGGTAACCTAAAGGTTGGATGATTACCCCAATTAAAAGAATAAAAAGTCCTATCCAATTTCTCAATTCCATGAAGAACTCCTAACAGTATCATTCCGCCTATGATCAACTTATATTTTTAGAATATCAAATAAGTTACTGATTGAAATTATTTTTTATCTGACCTTTTTTATATCTTGTGAAAAGAAGGAAACTTTCCATAATTCTGCAAATAGACGGAATTAACTTATAGATTTACTATTCATTGAGATAATTTAGAGAAGGCATAATGTTGCAGTAGTCACTGATCACTCTTATTTCAAACTATCTGAGATTCCTTCACTTTCATTTCAGGGTATAAGACGTTTTCAGCTAGCTCATTTTCCCATATTGTGAAATAAGCTTTTAAAATGGCAATCCGTTATTTCAGCCTAAAAGAAGGCCACACTTATTTTTTGTTTCTATGGCTTCATTATCATGGCTTTAGCGATTGAAATGCCGTTAAGACTTTTTCGTCACCCATGATTTCATCAATAAGCCAAGTATGCCAAAAAAGCCCACAATACTGGCAAAGACCCAAGGCGAAGATGTTTCTAGACCATGCGGTACATTCATACCCAGTAGGCTTGCCGCTGCGGTGACTGGTAGGAAAAGAGCCATGATAATATTGAGCCTGTGGCCCACGTTCAATGCTTGTTTTTGTAGCTCTGACTGCTCTTCTGCTTTTTTAGCAATGGCATACTCTAATCCATTTTTACAATCAATATAAAGCAGATCAAAACTGCGCTGTAACTCTTCTGCTCTATCGCGATAGTCGATGATTTCAGACCCCGCAATTTCTCGAGCTGTTTGTAAGGTGGTGCTGGTGTTTTTAATTGTTCGCTGAACAGGTGCGAGCATTTCGAGTAAGTCAAAGTAATCACCCGATACAGCAGCTTCTTCGTACTGTTGGTCTAGCTTTTCTTCCAGTTTTGAGTATTTATCAAGGTGCTCTGTCAAGACACCAAGGCCATTGCCTCGTTCTGAGGAATGCCATTGATTCTGTGTATCCCGCCATAAAAAGAGTGTTTCTCGATGATTATCGTCCTTACCGGGAATTTTGTGTAGCACAACTAATATATGCCCATCCTCAGCAATAACCCTTTGCTTACCTGCGCTAGACCCTAAACGGTTAGTGATAACTTCAGGGAGTTTCCAATTGCTCGGAATATTTTTATTGTGCGTCATGTTGGCTCATGCTCCTTGTCTTTCCTCTCGATTATCTATCTACAATAAACGCTCTAACATCGGTTAATAGTGCGTCTAGAGAAGGGTGATGAATATACATCATGTGGCCAGCCGGGTAGTATTTGTAGGTCACCCTGTCAGCTATAACACCGCTACGATCCAGAGCGTATTCAGCACCCAGTAATGGTGTCGCAAAGTCGAAATAGCCAGCTGCATTAAATACTCTTAGATCGCTGTTGCCGCGCATGGCTTTGCCTATGTGTGGTGTGACATTAAAATAAGAACCGGGATAGCCTTTGCTCTCTGCTTGCCAATCACGAACGCCACCGATAATGGTGTATTCTCTGTCTGGATTAAAGTCGAGTGATTCACGAACCCAGTGATTTAATGCGGCTGTGTAGGAACCGTCAATGCCATAGAAGCTTGGATCAACTTCTGGGAACTCACCGGCATTATCGTATTCTCTGCCTTTGAAGCGACTATCGAGGCGACCAAGCACATAACCTTCGTCACGCAGCAGTTCTTTGTTAAAGCGTTGATAGTGGATACGCATGTTAGTTAGGTCGATGTAGCGTTCAGACAACCCAGTAAATTTGCTGAGCTTACTCACAATATTGGCTCGTGCGTCTGCCGATAATCGGCTCCCTAAGATTAAAGCAGGTGCATACTCTTCTAATGCAAATTGACGAGCTTGCTCAACCCAGTCTTCCAAGTTGGTATTCTGTCCTGCTTTTCCATGGTATTTGGCTGCAGCGGCCATTGTTGGTAAAGCAACCACATAAGGCATTTCATTACCTTGGGTATAGTCATAGATAGAGAAATCGAGAATAGTTGAGATAAGAATAATGCCATTGATAGCAACATCGTCGAAGCGCCCTTCGAGTTGGTCTATTAGTGCTGCGGAGCGTGTTGTCCCATAACTTTCACCACCAATATATTTAGGGCTATTCCAGCGGCCATTCTCACGTAGCCAAATACGAATAAACTGTGCAATTGATTGAGCATCTTCGGTGACACCCCAGTAATCTTTGTTTTTACCTTCACCGACAACACGCGAAAACCCGGTCCCCACAGGGTCAATAAAAACCATATCAGCAACGTCTAACAAAGTGTCTTTGTTGTCCTGTAAGTTGTAAGGTGCAGCACCGTCATCTTCCGCATCACTGGGAATGACGATTTTCTTAGGGCCAAAAGCGCCCATATGTAACCAAACTGATGCTGAACCAGGGCCACCGTTATATATGAAGAAAACAGGGCGTTTAGAGGTATTTTTAACTCCGTCCTTAACATAGGAAGTCGAGTAAATAGCGGCTACAGGCTGATCTTTTTTATTGGTTAAATAGGTTTCACCTGCTGTTGCTGTATAAGCGACTTTCTTACCATTGAATATACCTTGATGTTTAGTCACTGAAACCACTGGAGGGTCGACTTCAGCCTTCATCATCTTTTCTTCCGAACTGGCTGTTGAGAAAAGTCCTATAGATAACATGAGAAATAGTGATAGGCGGGCGATGTTCATATTGTTATATCCGTTTTCATATTGACTAGAGGAGCATGCCGCACCCAGTGGAGCAAATCAACTGGTGATGTCAATGCTGATTGGTATAACACTAAATTCGGTAATACACGCTTTAGAGGTAATGGCTAGTGCCTTTACTTTACCAAATGAGTACTATAGTTTTAGTATTAAGCTATAGATGAGAACTTGTGCGACTTAGTCAGCACGTTTCATGATGATTGGAAGGTATAGGTAAAATGCTCATAAAAAAATGGCTTCGTTCAGTAAGTTATGCACTTTTGTTTATTCCCTTGTGTGCTTTAGCGAGACAAGCTGCGCCTGATTTACCTGCCCATATGCAGAATATTCAGGCTGATGCAATACAGCAAATGACCATCAGTAATGAGCAATTGTTGGTTCACAATGAAGGCTCTAACACTTGGACATTTGAGTTACCTTTTCTTTCTTCCCCCGATAAAATACAAGTCAACAACGCAACGAAAAACCGTAGCGGTACATTTTCTTTTTCTTCTTCTTTTCAGAGAGGTGCAGAAAGTTGGCAAGTCTTATTTACTCAGGGAGAGCGCGTCGGTTTCGGTGAGATGATAGGAGATAACAAGAGGCTAATAATAGAACAACGAGGAAATGATGTTGTCGTTGTCAATGTCGGCTTATCTGGTTTGGCCCCCGGTATTTATGATGGCGATGTGGTCGGGGATATATCGGGTTTGCCTCTGCAAAATAACCAAAACATTCAAGAGTTAGAAGAGTTTGTCGTTGTCGATCTAATGCTTCTTTTTACACAGAACATTGTTGATACTTTTCCGGGGGAGATGACGCAAGCCTTGCTAGAACACTTGGTGTTTAAGGCCAATTTAGCCTTCGTAGATAGCTTCATCAATGTGCGCTTGAGGTTGGTACATACCGAATTCGTTGATTTTCAAGACCCGTCGAACTTTACTGCTTTGAGCCAACTGAGTGACGTACTCGACAACAACCCCAATACGCCTGCTGTAGATTCTCTGCAACAAGTCGCAGACTTACGTGAGCAATTCGGTGCTGATCTCGTGGCTATGATACGTACTCATAATCTCAATGAAAGGGATGTTTGTGGGGTCGCTAGATTCCCTGATCCTAACTCCGACGTGTTGATCAATATCAGCAACGTCGGTATCAGTGGTGGCTCGAATTGTTTGGACACTTTTACGCATGAAATAGGGCATAACTTCGGTGCACAACATCAGCGAATTAATGATCAACCTCAGGGGCCTACCGCTTTTGCTGGTGCACTTGTTGTTAACGATAAATTCAACACTGTTATGAGCTCTATCGGGACAGGTGATATTAATCGAGATTTTGGGTTACCCGTTTTTTCTAATCCCGATTTGGTTTGTGGTGGTATTACTTGTGGCGATCCGCTGGTGTCAGATAATGCACGAGTCGTTAATGGCGCAGCTTCAACGAATGCTGGGCTGCGTGCTTCAGTTGTACAAACGACTGTGCCTAATATTACGCCAAGCGAGGTTGATCGTGATGGCGATGGCGTATTGGATGTGGATGATGCATTTCCATTTAATCCAAACGAGGTAGCTGATACGGATCTTGATGGTGTAGGCGACAATGCCGATGACTTTATTGATAATGCTAATGAACAGTTTGATACTGATTTGGATGGTATCGGTAACAATGCCGATACCGATGATGACAATGATGGTACGCCGGACGTCAATGATGCTTTGCCTCTTGACCCTAATGACACAGTAGACGCTGATAGTGACGGTATTGGGCCAAGTAACGATGAACTAGATAATGATTTTCAAGAGACACTGGATTTTGACAGCGATGGTTTTGGTGATCGCAACGATTTGGATGATGACAATGATGGTGTTGCAGATTTTTCTATGCCAACAAGTATGGAGGTCAGCGAAGCTTGGGTCGCTAGCGCTGGTAATGACCGTATTTTAAGGTTTGACCAATCAGGTAATTTCATTGAACCCTTGTTGCAAGTTGGTGCTGGTGGATTGACCTTCCGCTCTGACATGGTGTTGTCTCAGTCGCAACAGTTATTTTTTATTGCCTTTAGTGACGTGTTGCAATTTGATCGGCAAACAGAAACGACCCGTATTGCTATTGATCGTAGCCAATTAAACACGTTTTTCCCTCTTCACTTAGCGTTTCAAAGTGCGTCGACCTTATTTGTCAGTAACGGCTTATTGCCCGTTTCATTTCAATCATTCAACTTATCTAATTCTGGTAATTTGCTGACTTCAACTACACTTGCAGTCGATCAATTTATCAGAGATTTTGTCATTCTCGACGGTAATATCATTATGTCAGTCGCACGAGATGTGGACTCATTCGTGGCTTTTGATTTGACTGTGCGCTCGGAAGAATTGATTGAAACACAGGGCTTGAATACCCCCGAAAACATTGTTTTAGATAGCAATGGAGACTTACTTGTGACCAATGTCGGTAGTGGGAATATTACACGCTATGATGCGCGTGGTAGTTTTTTAGGTGAATTCATCGGTGCAGGGAGCGGGGGGCTAGGTACACCGAGTTGCATAACGGTTGGGCCTGACGGAAACATATATATCTGTAGCCGTGATACTGATCAAGTGCTGAGATACGATGGTGATACTGGCGCCTTTATCGATGTCTTTATTGAAGCGGGAGACGGTGAATTAAGTCAGCCAGTGAATTTAGTTTTTGCTGGTACACCTTTAGATGAATTCAGATTAGACGGTGATCATGATTCAGATGGAGACAGTGTTAATAATATCGACGACGCTTTTCCATTAGATGCGACTGAAACTACCGATACAGACAATGACGGAACAGGAAACAATGCCGATACCGACGATGACAATGATGGCTTGCCAGACACTTATGAAATTGACAATAACTTCGACCCTCTTGATAGTACCGATGCGCAAGAGGATGCTGACAACGATGGTAGTACTAATTTTCAGGAGTTTCAGGCGGGTACTAACCCCAACGATGCTAATTCAACACCTACGCCACCGCCACCCCCTCCGGTAGAACCTTCTTCCAGTGGCGGCGGAAGTATTTATTATCTTTTATTCTTGAGTGGACTAGGGTTGTTTTTCAAAAGATGTCGGGCGTATTCTGTTTAACATAGGTCGGGACAGTGAATGTCCCGATGTCGATAGTATTTAGGGTACAGGTTAAAAGTCATATATTGTGCGGCCAAAAGGTGTAAAGCTTAACCGCATCATCTTAAAGTGCTGCAATCCGAAAGGTAAAAAGATGATCGACAAGCATAGTAGTAAACCTATAGTTAAATGAGCAAGTGCTAACGGTAAACCAAGGAATATGAGCCATATGATATTAGCGAGAAAATGCATCGCAGCGTTATCACTAGCATCTTGTTGAGGCACTGATTCACTACCAAACGGAAACAGCGCTAATACTGCTAACTTAAAGCATTGAATGCCCCAAGGAATGCCAATGACTGTTAGGCATAATACTAGCCCGACGACCATATAAATAAGAAAAATCGCAATACCGCCTAGAGCCATCCACAATACATTGAGTAGAAGTTGCATCTGATATCCTTTTTAGCCTTGAGTCCATGACATAAGCAAACAGTTTGCCAACTCATTATGTTTATTAAAATCAAAAGGTTATGGAATGCCTTGTTGACGACTGTAGTGGATTTCACTAAGGATTTAAGTTGAATCAGCAAAAGTTGGTTAACTAGGCCAATAAGAGCCTATTCTTGTATGGATACATGGAGCAAGCCCTATCAATCTGTGGGAACGGATTTATCCGTTAACTCTCTCATGTTTATACGCTATTCCCGACTGACGTCGGTCCCACAGAAGCATTGTGCTCTTTAAAACATCAAGCTAAATTCAGCACCGCCACTTTGGTTCGTTGTATATTTGATGGTACCACCGTGCGCTATCATGATTTGTCTGGCAAGGGCTAAACCAACACCAGAACCACTGATTTTCGTGGTATAGAAAGGAACGAATATTTGTTGGCCGACATCTTCAGCTATACCTATACCATTGTCACTGACTTGAATAACAACATGTCCTCTCAGGTTTAGAAATGCATTGATACTAACTTTAGGCGAGCCTTCCTTCTCAACGGCATGCTCAGCATTCTGTAGGAGGTTAATTAGGAGTTGTTCAATCATACCTGAGTCAGCATTTACCTCTAACTCACTCGGCTCAATGCTAGAAATGAGCTCTATGCCTTTTGATGGCCATGATTGGGTGGCGAGAGAGCAACTTTGCTGAAACAATTGGGACACGGAAGTGATTTTTTTATTGGGAGTTGGAAGCCGAGTCAGTTTGCGATAGCTGCCGACGAACTCGATTAAGCCATCACTTCTGCGCGCGACTGTTTGTACCGCATCTTCAATATCATCGAGGTCTGACATTATTGGCGGGTAGTCTTTTGCTTTCGTTTTACCGTCTTCGATAAGCACCGCGGCTGTTTTAGCGAGTGAAGCAACAGGCGTGATGCTATTCATTATCTCATGTGTTAATACTTTGACTAGATCTTGCCACGCTTGCAGTTGAACCGTGTCCAATTCGTTTTGAATATTCTGCATACTGATGAGTATTTCGTGCGTGTTAGACAAGCGTATTTGTGTTGCTGATATGGCTAACTGCTGTTCCATTCCATCAATGTTGAAATAAACGAGATGTTTCTCTCCTGCATTAATCGATGATACACGCTGGGCGAATTCCTCTCCAAAGGTAATGAGGTCTTGCCATTTAGTGACATGATTAGCACCAAATAACCTTCTGGCTGCGTGGTTCCAAAGTGATAAGTACCCCTCGTTGTTTATGCTAATTAACGGGACGGGTACATGTTCAACAATGGCCTTAAGGTGTTTTTTTTCTTCTTCTTGCTGAGAACGAACATATTGAAAGCGTTTCAAGATGTCTGAGAATGCATGACTTAAATCCCCGAAGCCTGCGCCAAGCGGTTTTAATTCGAACCGTTGAGAGTAGTCTGCATAACGAGCCGCATCTAAAAAGCGAGTAAGCTCTTTATTGGTTTTTTCCACAAATTGTACAAGGTTGGTGCATTGAAAGAGCAACAATAAGGCAAAGACAACGGTCGTTACATGGTATCCAGAGGAAGTGATAAACCATGTCAGCGCGACTAAATTCAGCATCACGAGTATGGTACGAACAGAGATCAGAAAGGAGAACTTTTTAAAGTCCATGTTTTTCCATCCTTCGATAAAGGGCTGCACGCGTGAGTCCTAGCGCTTTGGCTGTATGGCTAATGTTGTAGCGATACTGTTTTAATGCTGTCTCTATGGTTGCTCTCTCGATTTTGTCTAAATTCAACTCAGTTGCTGGGACGGTGTGAATGTTATCGTTGTCAGAAGTTTGCGATGTTGATGAATGCGTTGCGTTAGTATTCTTGACTTGAGGGGGAGAGGATTCATCGGGGTTCAGTTGAAAGTCAGCACTAGAGAGTTCATTAAATTGACTGAGAATAATGGCGCGCTCTGTCGCATGCCTTAATGCTCTTATATTTCCGGGCCAGTGGTAAGCTTTCATACTTGTTAACGCGTCGTTAGTGATAGGTTTCTCAGGCTTTCCATATTTCTTGCAATAATAGCTGACGTAATGTTTAACGATGGGCTCGATATCTTCTGTTCGTTCACGCAGAGGAGGTAATGCTAGCTCGACTGTGTTGAGCCTAAAGAGTAAATCTTGTCGAAATTTGTCCTCATTTGCCAATACGTTTCTTGATACATTGGTTGCAGCAATAATTCTGACATTGAATGGTATGGCTTTGTTCGTTCCTAATGGTGTTACCGTTCTTTTTTCTAGCACAGTTAATAGCTTAGCCTGCATATGCAGAGGTAAATTACCGATTTCATCTAAGAAGAGTGTGCCGCCATTAGCCGCTTGTAAGCGCCCCATTCGTTCCTCGTTAGCTCCAGTGAATGCCCCTTTCTTGTGTCCGAATAGCTCACTTTCAAATAAGGTTTCTGACATGGCGCCAAGGTCTACCGACATAAATACCTGATTAGCGCGAAGACTCTGCTTGTGCAATTCTCTGGCCACTAATTCTTTACCCGTGCCATTTTCACCAAGTATTAACACACTCGCATCTGTTGGCGCTGTTCTAGCAATTATAGAGTGGATATCACGCATTGCAGGTGAGTGGGTTAATAACGGCTGGTAGTGCGTGTTATTAGCATCTTTCGTGAGAAGTTGGTTTGTGTGGCGTAGCTGTGCTGCCTCATACCGAGATTGGCTTAATAAAACAGCTGCCTTGAGAGTCGCAACCAGTTTTTCGTTCTGCCAAGGTTTAGCGACAAAATCGGTAGCACCTAACTTCATGGCTTCTACTGCAACGTCTATACCGCCATGAGCGGTGATCATAACCACGACAGTTTGAGGTGCTATTTCCAGAATCGTTTTCAACCATCGGTAGCCTTGACTACCTGTACTTTCGCCTGGGCTAAAATTCATATCCAACATCACTGCGTCGAATTGATGTTCGGTGAGTAACTGCGGAATACTGTTTGGATCAGAGCAGGTTTTTACCTGACTGAAGTGACGATTTAATAGAAGTCTACCTGCTGTCAAAATATCTTGATCGTCATCCACAATCAGAATACTTCCTTTGACTTCACTCATTTGTTGACCTTAGTGTCGCACTTTTTGTGTTCATTATCGTACACTCTTTTGTTCATATTCGTACACTTCTTTGTGCTTCTCGTTAGGCAGCTTTTTAAAGTTTATATAATTCAATGAGATAGAGTTGGAACGGGAATTGATTATGTATGAAGTAGGAATATCTCAGTAAACAGGTCAGTCGATTGAAGCAAAGTCATACCGTACAACCAAATTTGGCATCTGTGAATAAAATCTCGGTTTCGCAAGAGAAAAGTGGTGCAGTGTCAGGGGCGGGAATGGATCGTAAAGTTGACGTTCAAAAGAACCCTCTGAAGAAGTGGGGACTCGTATTCGCTAGCCTGATAATAGCGGGCTTTGTGGGCTATCAGTTGTTCAATACCACCACAGGCAAGTCACTTAGTGTCAACAGTGAACGCATTACCATATCGACCGTGCAAAAGGGCATTTTTGAAGATTTTATTCCTATTCGAGGACGGGTGACTCCGGCAAAAACGGTTTACCTTGATGCGATAGAAGGTGGGCGAGTTGAAAAGATTCATGTTGAAGATGGCTCTGGATTAGCGGCGGGTGAGCTAATTGTCGAACTGTCTAATGCTTCCCTGCAACTCAGTGTCTTGGGTAACGAAGCTAGAGTTGCAGAGCAGCTGAATAATATGCGTACAATCGAACTGAGCCTTGAACAAAACCGGTTGCAGCATAAAAGAAACTTAGTTGAGATCAATTACCAAATAAAGCTACTGACGCGACAAATTGAGCGCGAACGCGAGCTGATTAAAACCGGTGCCGTGAGCCAGTCAGCTTTTGAGGATACGAAAGATACGCTTGAGTGGTATCAAAATAGGCGCGAAATTACGCTCGAAAGCCAACATTCCGACACACGAATGCAGCAAGAGCAGCTTGTATTTTTAAGGGATACATCAAAAAGGCTTGAAGGGAATTTGGAAATATCAAGGCAGAATCTCGACAACATGAATGTGAAGGCACCGGTTAACGGCAAGCTTTCTGGATTTAATGTTGAAGTTGGACAGAGCATCAGTCAAGGGGAGCGATTAGGGCAAATTGATACGCCTGATGATTATAAGCTAACGGCTTTTATTGATGAATTCTATGTGAGTCGCGTTGATATCGGTCAACAGGCCTCCTATCTGAATTATCCGTTAGTCGTTTCTAAAGTCTACCCACAAATTCAAAATGGCCAATTCGAAGTCGACTTTAAATTTGTGGGTGAACAACCTGATGATATTCGCCGTGGGCAAACCATTCAAACTAAATTAACGTTAGGCGATGCCAGTGAGGCATTGCTCATACCTAATGGTGCCTTTTACCAAGACACAGGGGGAAATTGGGTATTTGTTGTGGATCAGAGTAGTCAACAAGCGATAAGGCGAGAAGTGCGACTTGGTCGGCGCAACAACCAGTTTATTGAAGTGATTGAGGGGTTAGAAGAAAACGAGAGGGTGGTCACTAGTCCCTACACCAGTTATCAAGAGATGAGCGCGCTAAAACTTGATTGAAGGTTGCGTCAATTCATTGATGAGAAGAAACAACACAGTATTTTAGAAGGAAAGAGCTATGTTAAAACTACATAATTTATCGAGGGTATATCGCACTGATGAAGTCGAAACCGTTGCACTTGATAATGTCAATATTGAAATAGCTAAAGGTGAATTTGTGGCCATCATGGGGCCATCTGGTTGTGGTAAATCTACGTTACTTAATATCATCGGGATGCTCGATTCTCCAACATCTGGTGAGTTCCATTTCAACGAAGAGCAAATTGCGAGTTACTCAGAAAAACAGCTCTCTGCTATACGTAAACATCATATTGGTTTTATCTTTCAAAACTTCAATTTGATTGAAGAATTGACCGTGGAGGAAAATATAGAGTTAGCGTTGCTTTATCACAATATCCCCTCGAAAGAGCGACAATCTAAGGTGCTTGAAGTGATGGACTTGGTGGGGATTGCGCACCGGGCTAAGCACATGCCAAGTCAGCTGTCTGGTGGACAACAACAACGTGTTGCCGTTGCTAGAGCAGTTGTTGGTAATCAAGGGTTGATTCTTGCTGATGAGCCAACGGGAAATCTGGACAGTGCACATGGTCAAGAGGTCATGGAAATGCTGCGTTCACTCAATGAGAGAGGGGCTACTATTGTTATGGTAACGCATAGCCCAGCTCACGCTGATTTTGCCAATCGCACCATTAATTTATTTGATGGGCGAGTTGTGACAGAAAGCGTTCGTGCCGCATAAGCTATATGGTAGGAGTCATTTGTAATGTTTAAAAATTACCTTGTCACTGCATGGCGAAACATTCTTAAAAACGGCATGTTTTCAGTGATTAATATTTTGGGTTTAGCGCTGGGGTTAATGAGCTGTATCTTAATTATGCTGTTCGTTCGAGATGAATCAGGCTTTGAAAAATGGTTGCCCGACAGTGAACGAGTGGTGCGTATGCATTCGGCTTATTACAATCCGGGTAACCCGCCTTTCTTAACGGTCCGTTCAGCAGGCAATATGATGGAAGCTGTGCGCGATTATGCGGCGAATGAAGTCGAAGACGGCGTTCGATTGATCCGATTTGGTATGACGGTGCGCAAAGGCGAGGGAGCTTTGGCTGAGACCATCACTTTGGTGGATGGCAGCTTTTTCAATATTTTCGATCTACCGTTTATACATGGCTCCAAAGAGAGTGCTTTTACTAAACCCTATGATTTAATCATTACAGAAGAAATCGCGATCAAATATTTTGGGCGAACGGATGTTGTTGGTGAAATTATGACAGTGTGTTGTGTTGGCCCTGAACCCAGCCCTGTGCCTGTTGCTGGTGTTATCGAAAATCTGCCAGACGCGACTCACTTGGACTTAAGTATGATCGTCTATCTCGACCCAAGCATTGTTGAGAATAACTCGGGCCTCAATACCTGGACCAGTGCGAATGTTTATACTTACTTTAAAATGCGCAAAGGTGTTTCAGTCGATCAATTTCAAGAGAGGTTGACCTATTGGGTGGATGATGAAAGTCCGCTAGTTGAGATGTTTGCTCAAAATATGGGTGCATTGGGTGACAATGCTAAAATAAGCGATGGGCTGAAACATAAGCTAATGCCGCTTGAAGATCTTCACCTCAACGCAAAACAAGATGCTGGTAATTTGGGTGACTTAACCCCTATGGGTGATAAGGCTTTAATTGTGACATTTACTTTGGTCGCAGGTCTTATTTTACTGATTGCTTGTATTAATTTTATGGACTTATCAACCGCAAGAGTGAACCATCGTTCTCGTGAAGTGGCTATGCGTAAAGTGTTAGGAGCCAGTCGGACACAGGTGGCGGTTCAATTTCTGAGTGAAGCTGTAGCGCTGGTTTTTATATCGCTTATTTTGGCGCTGATGTTGGTCGAACTGATATTACCTCTATATAACCAAGCTTTAGGGCGTCAGCTAGAGTTGCATTTGTTTAGCGATATCAAACTTATTGTGGTGTTGTTGGGCATTGGGTTGTTCATTGGTATTGGTTCAGGGATATATCCAGCCTTGTTTTTGTCACGCTTTATGCCGGGGCATTTGTTGAAATCAAGCAAAGGTGCTGAGGCTAATAGTTCATCGAGCTTAAGGAATATCCTTGTTATCTTCCAGTTTTCTGCCTCAATCGCTTTAGTGGTCTGTACCGCTGTTATCTACGGACAGACACAGTACGCACAGTCTGTTGATGTGGGCTATGTGAGTGAAGACAAACTGGTTTTAAGTATAGGAAGACTAGATGATAACCGGGAAAGGTTACGCAACGAATTGCTTAAGTTGCCTGAAATTAGCTCAGTGGTTTATTCGTCGGAATCACCGACTCAAGATAATGAAAATAATAATCAATTTACCTTGATTGATGGTGACAATAACACAGGCGTGAATACACCGGTGCTGTTGAACTATCACAACATGGGGTATGGCTTTTTTGAAGCTTACGGCGTTGAACCTTTAGCGGGGCGATTGTTCGATGAGGCTTATGGCAGCGATCAAATTCGTCAAACAGAAGATGGACAAGAAAACATCAGTGGCGCTAGCATTATTTTGAACGAAACGGCACTACCAAAGTTTGGCTTTAGTTCGCCACAAAGTGCTATTGGTAAAACGCTACGAGGTGCCGGCACAGGACAACAAGAGCTGACCATCATTGGCGTTATACCGGATATGTATTTCCGTTCAATCAAGTTCGGCGTTCGAGCAAGTGCTTATATGCTTGATCCTAATCGTTTTCGCGTGGCTAATTTGAGCTTTAAAACGAACGACATTCCAGAGCTAATGAGAAAAGTAGAGTCAGTTTGGAATGACGTTGCACCATTACAACCGATTAACCTGCAATTTTTAGATGATATGATGAAAGCACAGTACGAAGAGGAAACCATACAAGCGAAGATGTTCTCTGCTTTCTCCATTTTGGCAATCGTTATTGCTTGTTTAGGATTGTATGGTCTTGCGGCCTTTACCACCGAGCGCAGAACACGCGAGATTGGCATTCGTAAAGTGATGGGGGCAGGTATTATCGATATTGTTACTTTACTCATATGGCAATTTTCTAAGCCTGTTATTATTGCCAATATTATTGCGTGGCCAATAGCTATTTATACGATGTTGATTTGGTTGGAGTCGTTTTCTTATCGGATCGACAGCATCTGGCTATTGCCCATCTGCTTTTCGGTTGGTCTAAGCTTAATGCTGATTGCTTGGCTGACTGTTGGGAGTAATGCCGCCAAAGTGGCGAAAGCGAATCCCATAAAAGCACTTAGACGAGAGTAACGAGGTTGGCGTATTGAGCTGAGTCGTGAGTAGCTTGATGCGCTTCTTTATATGCAACCTATGCAGTACTGGTTCCTGAAATGCCTAAGATAAGATCCTTTTTCGATTGCAACTTTGTGTAAAGGAATGTCATAAGGGTTTTTATCCTTGGCGTATTTCTTAGATCAGGATGGGTGAGTACCCATAATTCTTGAGTAGGTATCGGGTCAAAATCTGATAAACGCACTAGGTTGGGTTCTTGATCTGCCATATAACAAGCGTTGCGTCCGATTGCTTGCCCTTCTTTAATCATAGTATGCCTTAACATGGGATCGTCTGATACAAAGCTGATAGGGAGGTTTTCATAGACAGTGCCTTTTATCCATTCGGGCTTGAATGATGGTGCGACTAAGCACCAATCTTTGCGAGGTTTTGTCGTGACATAATGTTTGTTAGCATAAAGAGCAACCGAATAAGGAAAGAGTTTGTGACCAACTAAGTGATCTGGTGGCATAGCTGTTCCTCTAATGACAATGTCTGCTTCTGAACGATCGAGATCAGCAAACTGATAAGAGCTAACAACTTCAAGCTCAATTTGTGGGTACATTTTTGTGAACATACCTAGTTCTTCAAGTAGTAGAAAGTGAGCGACAGTACCAGGTATGGATAAGACTACTTTACCGGACAGCTCAGCATTTGCTGAGCGAATCTGGCGTTCGGATGTATAATCTAAATCTTCTATTTGTGTTGCAGTATTGATCAATTGAAGGCCAGATTCGGTTGCTCGATAACCATCTGACGTTCGCTCAAACAATGTTGTTCCCCATTTACGATCTATGTGCGTGAGGCGACGTGAGATAGTGGTGTGATTCACGCCCATAAGCTGAGCCGTGCCTCTCAGCGTCTTCGAACGGTACAAGGCCAGAATTAATCGATAATCGTCCCAATCTTTCATTGGTGCATATTCGCACCAAAGGTGTGATAAAGCAATCCGTGACTTTGCGCCATCTAAAATAAAAAATAGGCCTGTTGATATACTATTGATGAAAAGAGGTTGCCGTGAGAACAGTGAAAAAAATAACGATGCTTTGTAGCGTAATGATGTGTTTGGCTTTACCCGCTAGTGCAGGAAAGGCGCTTAGTCAGGTATCAGAACCCGTCATTAAGCAGCAATTAAGTATTAAAAAGGGGCAGGTTTTTTCGATAGTCGCGCCTGATAATAAGGTGGGTGGAGAAAAAGCTGTGAGCGAATACTATCAGCGCGCTTTTCCGTTAGCAGAAAGCTTTGGATTGAAAAGGCACTTAAGTTTAAAAGCGCCAACTACTTTAGTGGGAGACTACAAACCTGGTGGATTTATTTTCTTTTCTTGGCCAGACCAAGAGTCTGAGAAAAAGCTGATCAATCATGCTGAATGGCCTGAGATTAAAGCACTAAGACCAAACGGCTGGAATGAGCTCAAAATCTATTCGTCTTTGGCAGAAAATGATATTGATATTACCTTTGATTCGAGCAAGTTTTATACCTTGGCTGTTGCTTGGTTCAATCCAGAAAACCCAGATGATTACACTAACTATTTGGCGGGTATCGAAGACACTGTTGCTGAGGTAGGTGGGAAGTTTATCTTGAAGATTCACCACCCAAGGTTTGAAGCTCATGCGTCGCCACTGATTGATCCGGGCCAAATTACGCTAGTCGAATGGGATTCTCCAGAAGGGCTGGCGGCGTTACAGCAGAGCGAAGCATTTAAAACATTTTCCCCTCTTCTATCCAGTGGTGTGACAACCTTTGAGTTGCACAATATTGTGCCTATATAGTTGAACGTGGTCAAAATAAGTTAATTCGCTGATTGGTATTATCAAGTTGATTGTGCCTGTCAGTAAGAGCTTTGGGCAGTTGTTTTACGCTCAAAGCTGTTATTCCCCAAAATAAGCACCAACAAAAGCTATGGTGTTCACTGCAGCATGCGCAACAATAACCGGTAGGAGGTTTCTCCCGACCAGATAGTACCCCAGCCCATACACGAGCCCACCAATCCCTGAGCCTATTATTCCCCTCAAACCATGAGAAAAGTGTCCGACACCAAATGCAATAGCAGATATAACAATCGCTAATACCCAGCCTTTGCGTGTTTGTCCGAATACATTGGCTATAGCGTTCATTAATAAGCCACGAATTAAAACTTCTTCACTGATAACCGCTAGCCACATGATAGGGAGTAAGGATAAAAGAAGGGGTAAATTTCCTTCGAGTATATCTGTCGGTCTTGATAATCTTGGTGGTGTATTCAATAGCTCAAGAATAAAGCCTGAGGGTATTGTCGATGCAATACGTCCCGTTAATATCAGTACAGCAGCCATGACTATTAGCACTACTGTTCTACGACGTGAAAAGTGCCACCGAGGCCAAACTAACCCAATGTCTTTAAAATGATGGCCACTAAGCTTATAGATTGTAGCCATCAAAATCGTGAGAATGACGAAAGGCGTTGTGCGTCCCATAACAGGTAAAAAGTTATACATATGCCCGTATTCGGCTGATTCTCGCAGTGTAAGTAAGGCGACAAATACACCAAAAGCCATACAATAAAGCATGACGCGATGGGCATGCCAAGCATTTGCATGTTGTCTCAACATCAATAAATTACCTTTAAGCATCAACAGACTGTTGAAGGAGAGGTTACTGCGTACAGGCGTTTTATATATCAAGATCTTGCTATTAGTTAATCTCAGCTATTTCAAAACCCGTTGCGAGAAATAGCGTGTCGGTTCAAATCCGGCCTCTGCTATGAGAAAATAGAGCTGACAAGCTAAAGGAGCAATGTGTTATGACTATCGAAAGAATCGACACTAAACAGCGCATGAGCCGCATTGTTAAACACAATGGCGTCATCTATTTATGTGGACAGGTATGCGCTGATGCCAGTAAAGCCATTACAGAACAGACTCAAACCATGTTAGATAAGGTAGATGAGCTATTGGCAAAGTCTGGTAGCTCTCGCGAACACATCCTCTCAGCCACTATTTATCTTAAAACCATGGATGATTTTAGTGCTATGAATACGGTTTGGGACAATTGGATCCCTGATGGCCACGCCCCAGCGCGTGCATGTGTAACAGCAGATATGGCACGAGAAGAATTACTTGTGGAAATTTCAGTTATTGCCGCTGAGAAGTAACGTCAGATAAAACTACTGTGGACAATAGCGTTGATTAAACTTTCTGATCAATTATTTTGAACTGCAGAGTGAGTTTAAGAATTGACATGCCTGCGCTCGAAAGAATTCCGTTATCTTCGAACAGGGCTTTTGCAGCTCTTATTGCCAATCAACTGACCGTTAGGACATAAAGTCAATTGATTCGACATCTCTTCTCCAGAGTAGAGATAAGTTAACATGGATTAACACATATCGAAATTGACTTAGCTTGGTTAAAACCGCATTCTCAGTGGCCATTTAGTCAGCCAATAAAAGAAATTATGAGGAAATAAACGATGATTGGTATCCGTATTTTTCGCCTTGTATGTGTAGGTGCATTAGCACTGAGTGGTTTTGTACATGCGGCACCTACTGTGATTAAAGCAGGGAATGTGTTGGATGTTTCTACCGGTAAATGGCTGAAAAACCAATTAATATTTATTGAAAATGATCGTATTGAAGAGATTAAACCTATAACAGCGACTATCCCTCAAGATGCTAAAGTTGTCGATTTAAGTGCGCAATATCTTTTACCCGGATTTATGGATATGCATACGCATTTGATGAACCCTCTGGATAAGAACTTCTTTGCTGGGCTTTTTCAATCGCCTCATCGTGCTGTTATTGGTGGTGTTGTGAATGCAGAAAAAACCCTTAAAGCTGGTTTTACGACTGTGCGTGATGTTGGCTCAGCAGAATACATGGATGTTGCATTAAGAAATGCGATTAATGACGGAGAAGTACCTGGACCACGTATTGCAGCAGCGGGCAATGCGCTGGGCATTACGGGCGGACATTGTGATGACAATACACTGAACTATACCTTTGAACAAAAGTCAGGCGGTGTCGCTGATGGACCTTGGGCTGTACGACAATTAGTGCGTAAAAACGTTAAGTACGGTGTTGATGTCATTAAGTTCTGTGCGACAGGCGGTGTTTTTTCTAAAGGAACGCAAGTCGGGGCAAGACAGTACACGTTGGAAGAGATGCAAGCCATAGTCGATGAAGCGCATACGCATGGTAAAACCGTTGCGGCACATGCACATGGTACAGAGGGAATTCAGTATGCTATCGAGGCCGGTGTTGATTCGATTGAACATGCTAGTTTCTTAGATAAAAAGACGATCGCTATGGCAAAGAAAAAAGGGACAGTGTTCTCAATGGATATCTATAACACTGAGTATACTTTAGCTGAAGGGGCAAAAAATGGCGTACCGGAAGAAAACTTAGAAAAGGAACGGCAAGTTGGCACTCGTCAGCGGGAAAGTTTTTCGATGGCTGTTAAAGCCGGTGCGAAGATGGTATTCGGCTCCGATGCTGCTGTCTATCCGCATGGCGACAATGGTAAACAATTCGCGCGTATGGTTAGGTTCGGAATGACACCTTTAGAAGCTGTTCAGGCAGCGACCATTAATGCTGCGGAATTACTCAAATGGCAAGATGATCTTGGTAGCTTAAGTGTTGGTAAATATGCTGATATAGTTGCTGTCAGTCAAAATCCACTAGATGACATTAGTGAGCTTGAAAACGTTGAGTTTGTGATGAAAGGCGGTGTTGTTTACAAGCAATAGATTTAACCTGTGAGAGTCATTTCATTCGAGGACAGTCATACACCCGTGTGACTTTTTTGTTTCATCAAGAACACTTCTGAAGCCAATGTTTTTAATTGAAGTGAGTCAAATAAAGGCAAACGTCCGATTGGTGCCATCACCCAGTCACGAAAAACGTCGTGTAACCTATTGTTGGACTGAAATAGCGGTGTTAAGAATTTACTTAGATGGCGCACATAGGCTAATTGGTATCGCCGACCACGCCACCATTGTTCTAAGGAGTCAACCAATGCTTCATCATCTTTGTTGATAAACCTAGTTAATGCCCACGCGTCTAATAAAGCCATAGTGCAGCCTTGTCCCAGCTGTGGGCTGGTAGAGTGTGAGATATCGCCAATGGCAATTAACCGGTTAACAAAGGGGTTAGGTGTCCATATATCGTTGTAATTGGCGGGAATAAAATCGGCATATTCTAATGGTTCTATTGAGGAACATGTGTCGGGCCAGAAATGCATGATTTCATCTTTTACAGCCCTAAACTTAAGCGCATCCATCATGTTAAGATCTTGAGAGTTGACGCTCCAATAAAGCGCCGCTTCATGTTTATCGCCTGCCTTGCGCACTGGCAGGATTCCCATCATTTTGTTTGCTTTTCGACAGCGTTGGTGAAGAAGGTTAGGGGATAGCGTGGTCGGTAACTCAAATGTTGTCCAAAGGCAGCCCCATCCATAAGCTCTTTTAACTCTGTTTTTGAAGTGCTTTTCTGCCAGATCACTATTGGCGCCAGAAGCAAGAATGCACAAGTCATAATCTTGCTGGGTTTCATTGACAACAATAGATGCGTTCCTATGACTGGTCACGCATTGGCTAATGTTGCTATCCCAAATAAAGTTTAGGTCTCGTTGATTCAAAGCTTCTGTTAGTAACGCATCATAAATTGTACTGCGTTGCACGCCCAAACCATGGCGAGGTGTTCCGTTTAGGCGTTGGTATTTAAGATCAAGAATGGTGCGGCCGGATGTGGTTTTTGACTGCAGACCCAATATGGGTATGGCATGTTCTGAAACCTTTTCCAAGATCCCAAGCTCTTGTAAGACAGCTTGACCTGGTGGTTGTAACAAAAAGCCCGCACCTACCGGGTGTGGTCTTTTAGCTTTATCATAGACAGTGACTTGAAAACCTTTTTTTGAAAGAAATATCGCAGAGGCTAGCCCTCCTATACCTCCGCCTACTATTGCTATTTTTTCTACTGCCATAATTCCCTTCTACAAGCTGATGTTTAAATAGCACAATCGCTTGGCTAACCAAAATCTATATTCATGATACAAAAGGGCTTCTCTAATAAGAAGCTGAACAACAAGTTTTTCAGAAGACTACTGACATGTTTGGGTCATTCTTAAATGTACTATCTTTCCGGGTAACGTAAGCATCTTCAGCTGCTGTTTGTAGCATGGCTGAAATGCAATTCAATATATTGTTAAACATAGAGGAGATTAAATGATGAAAATGAACTATTTCGTTGTTGGGACAAACAACATGGAGGTTTCTACTAAGTTCTACGATTCACTGTTTGAACGAAAAGAATTTAATAAGATACCTACTGAAAGAATGACGTTCTGGCAGGGGGAGGATTTTACATTTGCATTAGCTATCCCTTTCAATGAGGAACCTGCGTGCCATGGTAATGGAACAATGGTGGGTTTTAGTGTTGGTGGTAATGAAGAAGTGAAAAGGCTTCACAAAAAGGCGATTGAATTGGGCGGTACCTGTGAGGGCGAGCCAAATGAGCGGGGACCTTATTTTACAGCTTATGTGAGAGACTTAGATAAGAATAAAATATGTTTTTTTGAACCGATCGTTTAACGAGCTCAGGCAACACTATACCCATACCACCTCAAAATTCCCGCTGAATCCGTCATTTTGAAGTGGAATGGGTGTAGTGGGTGCAAACAAACGCCTGTGCTGAGTCTATGCTCCCTGCTCGCACTGTCTGACGGAGTTTTCCAACAAGGTGACCCATTTAAGACCGTAGTTGTCGATAAACCATTGGCGCATTTCAGATGAGGCTTGTAGAAATTGCTTTTTCTCTTCCAACGTTGGCCTATAAATCGTACCGCCAGCTTGTTCAAATTGCTTGTATGATTGACTCTCTTGATCACTAACCAATTGTCGTGCGACTCGCCTTTGCTCATCGAACCCTTCTATAAGAATCGCCTGAATATCGTCTGGTAAGTTTGCCCACGCTTTCTCTGAAAACCACCACAGTGCTGCCATGTAAGAGTGACCATCTAGTGTCATGTGCTTGATATGTTCATGAAGTTTGGCATTCATAATATCTTGAATCCCGTTTTTACTGCCTTCTACTACACCTGTTGCTAGCGCGGTATAAACCTCAGACCAAGAAACGGGTGTTGGGTTGGCACCAAGCTGACGGGCAAGTTCTTGTTGTATAGCTGATGGTGTTGTTCTAATTTTTAATCCGATGAGATCAACGGGCGTGTGAATCGGAGTGTTAACTGTTGCGAAGTTACGCCACCCTCCAGTGTTTGATGCACCGATAAGCCTAATCCCTAGCGCTCTATCTAAGGCAGTTTGTCGCATTTGTTCTAACATAGGTCCGGCTAATACGCATTCGGCAACGGTATCATTGGCAAATACGTAAGGTAAATCGAGTACTTGTGCTTCAGCTAAGAAGTTACCTGTACCGCCCACAGTCGTGCTAAAAACTTCCAAAACACCTTGCTGAAGATTACCGATGCATTCGGGTACGCTGCCACAAAACTGACCTGAAGGATAAATTTTAAGTTCTATACGGCCTTGGCTTTTCTCTTCGACAAGCTTTTTCATGGCGACAAGGCCAACGTAATCCTCGTCTTGTGTTGAACCTTGATTGGCTACTTTTATGGTGAATTCAGCGTCGCTAGTTGAACTACTAGCAATGCCATAGAGACAGCCGATAAAAACCAGAGCATAGATAATCTGCAGTGTTCTTTGCTTGTTCATATCAAAACCCCAACAAGTTTGGAATCGTCATCGTCAGAGCGGGGAAGTAGGTGATAAGAAAAATCACAGCTATTTCAACGGCAAGAAAGGGCAACATTTCAAAGGCGATGTCTTCGGTTTTTTCACCTGACACTGAAGAGGCTACGAACAGTACCAACCCCATCGGTGGCGTGGCTAATCCAACGGTTAGGTTCACACACATAACAATCGCAAAGTGCAGCGGGTCGATACCTAGCGATATCATGATGGGGCCTAGCACAGGGCCTAGAATGAGTATGGCAGGCCCTGCGTCGAGAAACATACCAATGACAAATAAAAACAGGTTGATGAGTAACAATAAAAGCAACACATTGTCTGTGATACTGGATAGCTGAGTAGCGATAGTTTCAGCCATACCTGAGACAGTAATAATCCAGGCGAAGGTTACAGCAGAACCGACTAAAAGTAATATGCTGCCTGACTGAACAGCTGCTTGAACAAGAATGTCGGGTAGCTTTTTAAAGGTAATAGTACGCGTAATGTAAAGTGTGATGATTAGCGCGTAGCCAGCTGCTACTGCGGCGGCTTCTGTTGGCGTGAATACACCTAATAAAATGCCGCCTAGCAAAATTATCGGCGTCATTAAGGGTAAAAAGGAGGATTTAAAAGCACTGCCGCGTTCTGTCCATGTCGCTTTTTGATTCGCCACGGGGTAGTTACGTTTTTTAGCGATGCGGTGGGTAATAAACATCAGCCCAAGGCTGATCAGCAACCCTGGTACTATGCCAGCCAAAAAAAGGCCTGCGACTGATACATTCATAATAAAAGCATACAAAATCATAATGCCAGAAGGTGGGATAATTGGACCAATAACCGATGACGCGGCGGTGATAGCAGCAGCAAAGCGACGGCTATAGCCGTTTTTTTCCATGGCTGGAATGAGCATCTTCCCTAGTGCTGAAGTGTCTGCAACAGCTGAACCTGACAAGCCAGCAAAGAGCACGGAAGAAAGGATATTGACTTGTGCTAAGCCACCGCGAAAATGTCCGATAAGGGTTTGGCTAAAACGAACGATGCTCTGGGTAATGCCGCCGTGATTCATGACTTCACCGGCAAGAATAAAGAAAGGAACGGCCATGAGTGGAAAAGAGTTCATTCCCGAATAAAGGCGCGACAACAGAGCAGAGAAAAACACTTCTTTGCCATCTATCATTAAGCTGATGCCTGGTCCCATGAGCAATGCAAATACAACAGGTGTGCCGGCGGTTAGGAGTAAAAGGAAGATCCAAAAATACGATAAGGACATGCTAGTTTTGCCCTTTTTGTTGGTCGTTTTGTATTGCTAAATTAGTGCCTGTGATGGTCGCAATTTGACGTAATAAGTTTTCTAAGCCAACTAGCAAAATGCCGGCAAAGGCAAACGGGATACAGCTGTAGAAATAGGCGAGCTTAATTGGCATGGAGGAAGCTGTTATTGTCCACCCGCCCTGCCAGAAAGCAATGCTCTCTACCAAGAAAATCCAACTAATGGCGATGATCAAAACAGAGATAACAATATCTGAAATGTGTCTTAAAACATTGGGTAACGCTTCGGCAAATAAGTCGATCGATACATTGAGGTGATGTCTATAGGCCCATGGAGCAACCAGACAAGCAACCCAAACCATAGAAAACTTAGCCAGCTCTTCTGTCCAAGTCAGTGAGTCATTTAATACATAACGAAAGATAACTTGCGCAAGGATCATCATGAGCATCGCAGCTAATAATGCTGCTGCGACGTTTTTGCCAATACTGCTTAACACATGGTTAATTGTTGATAAAGGAGTTAAAACTCTATTCCAATTACTTTCAGCACTTGTCATATTAACCTATGTTATCCATGTTCACGACCAATAGCTCAGTTTGAGGTTATTCGGGTCAATTTGGTCAGAGTACGCTATTTCTTCACAACCGTCTGGTGGAATTGCTAGCGGGATGGTTGAACCTTCGCGTGCGAATAGTGCAATTTCGTCTAGCCCTAATGTGATTGAGTGCACCTTACTACCGCTAAACACTGCGTCAGAATCGAATAGTCGCCAGTTACCTTCAGGAAGATAAAACTCGACTTTGCCTCCGGGGTGTGTGCAAGGGATAAAAAGTAGGTCCTCGCCAAAGAAGTATTGATCTTCAAAAGCCCAGGCGGCTTTGTCGTTAGGGCAAGCTAAGACCATGGCGCGTTGAGCAGGTGTGCCTGTTTTGCTAGCTTGCTCTAAGGTTTTCCAGATGTAAGGTATCAACTGATAGCGCAGCTTTAATGCTTTAGTAGCTGCCTTGTTAGCTTCTGTGGAGTAACTCCATGGCTCACGTTGCCCTATGCCGTGCAGACGCATGTGCGCAGCAAATATACCGGCCTGACACCAACGCACATAAAGTTCGTCATCTCGTGTATCTTTGTAGAAGCCACCAACATCGGTAGCGTAAAACGGCGCACCTGACATACCCCAAGATAATGCCCCTTTAATGCTGCCTGCTAGACCACCCCAATCGGCTTGTGGGTCGCCACCCCATTGCGCAGGATACTGTTGCGAGCCAATCCATGCTGATCGGCTAAACAGGAATGGCCCGTTTTGACTGTATTGTTCAGCTGCCTCGTAAACACAACGATTGTAGAGCAAACTGTAGACATTGTGCAGCTCGTCGCCACTTGCCCCGTTGAAAGCGAGCATGTTGTCGTCTTCGACTTGCTCGCCGAAGTCAGCCTTAATCATATCGATGCCTAGGTCGAATAATGGCTTGTGGCTTTCCTTCCAAAATTGAAAAGCTTCTGGGTGAGTAAAATCGACAATGCCGGATTCAGGCAATGGCGTAAGAACCTCACCGAATGCGCTCATATCCCAATGGTAGCGATAAGCTAGGTTAGTTCTCTTATCTTTGAGCAACCAGCCTTTTTTGGCCATCTCTTCAAATAAAGGGTTCTGTACGGAGACTAAAGGGTACTCCCAAATACACACTTTAAAGTTCATCGCTTTCAGTTGATCAATGACAGCTTTGGGATCTTCGTAGCGCGTTTTGTCCCATTCAAACGCAAAGCGTGTGTCTGTGTCTTGCCAAGCTCTGCCGTCCAATGTAATAACATCGCAAGGCATGTTTTTCTGCCGAACTGTCTTAGCCGTCTCAAGCAGTTCATCCGCAGTTTGGTAATAAGCTTTTGAGAGGATAATGCCGGCACTCCAGAGTGGAGGGGTAGGTGCAAAGCCAGTGAGCTGACAATATTGATTGATGAGCTGCTTACCGTCTTCACCATCAAAGATAAACAGATCAAGTGACTCTGATTCAATAAATAATCCATAAGCTCTTTGTGACCAAGGAGCATAACCCACGCTGTGTGTAACTGGGGATGCTGTATGTACCAATAGTCCCCAGCCTTCAGGGCTCCACGCAAAAGGTGTGTTCTTATAAGATATTTCTGCGTTCACACCTAACGCATCGTGATTGAAAGAACGCACCAGTTGGCCGCGTTTATTTAACCCACTCCATTTTTCGCCGAGACCGTATACGGGCTCTGAAGAGGCTAACTCCAAACCTATAAACCAGCCTGAGTCTGTTTTAGCTAGAGGTGGGACGCGATATCGCCTGACAAAATGGCCGTCGGTGGCGGTTTGCTGAACAATTTTGTGGCCTTTTTTAAGTACAAAACTAAAAGGCTGATGCTGAATAACGATAGACCAATCTAGCCACGAGATGAATGTTGACTCGGGGTGCGGAATGATATGAGGTGAGGTGATTTCTGGTTCATTAACTAACATACCATATTGTTTTAGTCGCTCGCTGCTCTCATTAAGCGACTGCAACCGGATACCTGTTTCTAAGCAGCTTAGCTTGAGTTGGCCTGCACTGGTTGGTATGACACAGCGTAGGCTTTCGTCCGTCGTAATTTCACCTACGATGTCGGTTTGTGATATGTCATTCCAGTTTGGTGCGACAGGATTAAATACTTGCATTCAGTGTGTTCCGTTAAGCTGGCTTAGCATTTCCTCAGGATAGGCGACTTGGATTATCGCGAGGTCGGGGTAGTCTTATCTTAATTAAAATAAAGTTCAGTCTACAAATCAATCAGTATCTACTTTTTTGATGATTTTTATAGGTTTTTCATTACCTTAACTAAGATTTCTCTAATGTATTCTCCAACGTTGCTTTCCTGATAGAGTGTTTTACAATGGCCGAGAGAATAATCACGGTTTGTTTCCTATTAAATTTTTAAATCTTTGAAGAGTACATTTATGTCAACGCTTTATTCAGCTATCCCTCAAGTTGGTTTCGGTCTTTGGAAGATCGGTCAAGAACAGTGTGCCGACGCCGTCTACAATGCGATTAAAATAGGCTATCGTCACTTAGATAGCGCGTGTGACTATGGTAATGAAGTACAGGTAGGTGAGGGTATTAAACGTGCTATTGATGAGGGCATAGTAACACGTGAAGAGTTATGGATTACCTCCAAGCTTTGGAATACATATCACGCGCCTGAACATGTGGGGCCTGCACTGCAAAAAATGTTAGATGACTTGCAGTTAGATTATTTGGATTTATTCCTTGTTCATTTTCCAATTGCTCTTGAGTTCGTACCTTTTGAAACACGTTATCCACCAGAATGGTTTTATGATCCAGAAGCAGAAAACCCAACCATGAAAGCTGCTAAAGTGCCGTTGCATGTTACTTGGCAAGCGATGGAAACTCAGGTTGATAAAGGGTTAGCGAAAGAGATAGGTGTTTGTAACTACAATTCGGGTTTGTTGCATGATTTGATGAACTATGCGCGTATTAAACCCACTATGTTGCAGATTGAATCACACCCTTATTTAACGGCTGAACCTCTCATTCGATTGGCACATAAATACGAGATTGGTGTGACGGCCTTTTCACCTTTTGGAGCATTGTCTTATCTTGAACTTGATATGGCTGGGGCGAATGAGTCGGTGTTGGAGCAGGCTGTTGTGAAGAGTGCCGCAGAGAGGCTCAACAAGACACCTGCACAAGTTGTTTTGAGGTGGGGTGTGCAAAGAGGTACTGCGATTATTCCTAAAACAACTAAAGTTGAACGATTAAAAGAAAATTTAGATATTTTCGATTTTGAGTTGACGCAAGACGAGATGAGCGCTATCAATGCGTTAAATATTAACCGTCGTTTTAATGATCCAGGTGTATTCTGTGAAGCGGCATTTAATACCTTTCATCCAATTTACGACTGAAGCTGTCAACGATTAGATAGAATGCGAGAATAAAGATGCAAATGTTAAGTTTTATAGATGGGTTAAACCAGCTGCCTTTTGATGGCAGTCCTTTCCCTGCCGTTATTGTTAATGATGGCAGCGTAACGTCACTTGAAGAGTGTGATGTTTGGATTCGTGAAAATAAGTTGGCAATAGAAGAAACGCTGACCAAAGCTGGTGCCGTGCTTTTTCGCGGTTTCCCCGTTGATTCTGCTGAGTCTTTTGACCAATTCTCCGCTGCTTTTGAGTATCGAAACTTTACATATCAAGAGTCTTTATCGAATGCTGTAAGGGTGAATTTCACTGAGCGTGTCTTTACAGCGAATGAAGCGCCTAAAGATGTCGAAATTTTCCTTCATCATGAAATGGCGCAAACACCTATGGCGCCAAGCAAATTGTTCTTTTTCTGTCAATCTTCAGCGGATAAAGGTGGACAAACACCGCTATGCCGGTCCGATAAACTCTATCAAGCGTTGAATAAAGAGTGGCCAGCTGCGATGAGTGCATTTGAGGAATTTGGTGTTAAGTACACCACTATCATGCCAGCGGCTGACGACTCTGATTCTGGTCAAGGGCGTAGTTGGAAAAGCACGTTAAGCGTTGATACGGTTGAACAAGCTGAAGCAAAATTGGCTGACTTACACTATACATGGGAATGGTTGGACAATGGTGACCTTAAAGCGGTAACACCTAAATTGCCTGCGGTTATCGAATTCGAAGATGAAAGTAAGTCGTTTTTCAATCAGCTTATCGCTGCTTATATGGGATGGCAAGGTGTTAAGGAAAACCATTCTGATTTCATTCGCTTTGGTGACGATAGTGAGATTCCCAAAGACATTCTAGAACTTGCTGTTAAGCTTGCTCCTGACTTTACTTACGATTTGCCTTGGCAAGATGGTGATGTCGCTTTAGTTGACAACTATCGCGCAATGCATGGTCGTAAGCCATTTGAAGGTGAACGCAAGCGTCAGGTTTTAGTGGCTTTGGCTTTGGATTAATACGTTCAGCTGTAAGCATCGGCTAATTTGATACTTTATAAGACTAGGTTGCTTCTGGGGGACTTGTTAGCCGTTTATGAGCGCATAAGTCTTTATAGCGAAAGGTTAAGTAAGTGGTTAAGCTTACTTTTGATATACCGCTCACCTTATTTGTATTAATTAATGCTGAAAAAGTAGAACTATCGAGGATAGTTTCTATTTTTTTCTAAAAATGAATTTAGATGGGCAGCACATTAAATTGCCAACAGTTGCCCATTAAAAATACATTTAACGATGGCTTGTTGACGATTGATACTGTTTGTTTTTGCTATGCAGTTGGTCAAATGAAAATCAACCGTTCTTTGACTAATTCTGAGTAACTGGCTTATCTCCCACGATGTTTTCCCTTCTGATGCCCATTTAATACACTCCAATTCTCTCTTTGTGATTTTGGGTTGGCTTTGTGCAATGTTCTTCCTATACCTTGAATAAATAAATGCTGACAGCAGTAACCAATACCACCCTAGTTTTTCCAACAGGTTTGGTTGCATTGCGTGCTTAGATATCGAGAAGAGCAAACAGGCGAATTCTCCACCAAAACCATTAATAGGAACTATCAATTCAAATTGGTTTCTGTCGAATATATTTTCAGTGAAGGAAGGGCGTTCACTAGCGTTATCGGGACTTAATAAATCTTGATAGGTTATCGGTACACTTTCGTTTAGACAGTGCCGCTTTATATTGTCGTCCTGTTTTATGAAATCTTCCATATTGGAGTTTATACGACCGTAAACCATGCTTGAGTATTTTTTACTCAAGCATGGTTCGAATACGATAAGGCCAGCCCGCAAATAATGGTACTCTGACTCAATATTTAAGAAGAACTGATCTAAGCTGCCTTTTGAATCAATGGATTCGATTTTTTTAATCATACCTTCTAGTTGCTTCATATGCGTACCTTAATGATTTAATGAGGTCTAGCCGACATATACTTATCTTTTAGTGCCAGTATCTATTAGCAAATTAAATTTTCTCAGCATTTCTTCAAGGAAGCTTGTATTAGGACAAACCGTTGGGTCATTGCTGGTGCATCCTTTAGATTTAGGTGGACAAGAAGCAGGGTTTTCAAGTGAGCACGTGGCTGATGAGGTGTTACTTGATGGTGTGTTCGATTGTGTCGTGTCGTTTCCATCTTCAAAAGCTTGCAGTGCGCAGCTAGTTAATAAAGTAAATAAAAGAAGGGCGTTTTTAGTGACATTTAGCGTTGTTTTTTTCATTATTGCTTCCTTAAAATTAAGTGGCATGCTGAGTTGTTTTGCTCTTTGATTTTTAGTTTTGAAGCGTATTACTACAATAATCTACGTATAATTTTTTAGTAACTTTGGTGTGATTTGTTTAGCACCATTGCGTGCAAGTCATGGGTTGTTTCTTGAGCACGCATAGGTGGAGCTAAGTTTTTAACCCGCGCTCGATGTGATTAAATTAGTGATATAGATTTAAGGGGACTCTCACAGAGTGCTCAATTGTCGATATAGGGGGCGGTATAACGCATGTTTATCTTTTATGTTTCTTACCACTAGCTTCTTATTCTTACTGGTAAGAAATAAGAATTGTGGAGTAGACGAGAAGATAGATCTTAACGCTAGCATGCAGCGTAGATAAACTAGAACTTGGAACTATTACCTGAAAGGTATAGAAACTATATCTGACTTTCCTTGTTGTCGCTGAAAGTATGTGAATGCTGTACCGTCATGGTTTATCGAAAAATACGATCTGACTTTATCATAGTCAAACGTTATTTTAGATTCTGATGGGTTTTCTAGGTCGCTGACATCAAGTTGATGAAAAGTCGTCTGAACTAAATCATGGCTACTCCAAAATATAGAATCACCTCTAACATACCAATATGTATTGGGCTCGTAAGATAATCTATGATTTAACTTTATTTTTTCATCTGTTTTGTGGTGCTTCCAAATTAACTCTTGTTCTGGTGTACCTAGTATGTAGTTTTTACCGTGAGTACGAATATACCTAAAATTTTTGAACATAGGAGTGATTGATTCAGTTGTAATGTCATAGTTTAAAATCTCCCATTGGTCGTAATTTTTAACTGAAAATAGGACGCTTTTTTGGTCTTCTGAAAATGTAGCGTCACCTATGAAGTCTTCTCCAGATGTAATATACCTAAGCTCTTTTGTTTCACTATTAAATAGAGCAAAGCGTTGATTTATTTTAATTAATAACAGTTTGTCTGATGATGTAGAAGTTATAATACTTAAATCATGCTCTGTTTCTATATAGGGAGTAATCTCATTAGTGACAATGTTTAACTGAGCTAAGGTGTTAATATTGTTTTTACTGAATAAAATTACCTTATAATCATTGTCTAGTTGATACGCCATAAAATAGATATCAGGTTTTAGTTTGAAAATCTGCTGTGTTGCTCCGCTATTGATAGGGAGGCTTTGTTCAAAAAATAGCTTTTTAGGTGGTGTTCTATTAACTGCTAATACATGCTCTTTATTTTTAACGGTTAAGTACGCCAGATTGTGGGGTGCTTCTATAAGTTTAGATGTCTTATCATTTATATGGTTGATTTTTATTAGCTTTTCTTCATCTAGCATGACTATATTTTCGTTATCTAGCCATTTGATATCATAAATAACTTCACTCTGTTGATGTCGATAGATAACATTATTATTGACCAGATCGATAACCCTAACTTCATTTATGCTGTCATATTCGGATATTCGTAGCACAGCCATCATTTTTCCATCTGGCGTTATTGCACCTCTTGAATCGTAGTTATATCTTTGGGTGCTTGAAGTCACTCGTTTAGTTTCTCGGGTTTCAGTGTTGTAGCTGTATATAAACATGGGCTCGCTTTCTAGCTTTTGCCCTGCAAAATAGACCAGCGCTAGATCGGGCGATGTGAATACATTGCCCACTGATACATAGCCTTGAACTAATTTTTCACTATTATAAGTTGCTGCATCCGTGAGGATGATTTTACTTAGCGAAGAGTTTCCGTCTTTGTAATCCGAATAGAATAATGTTTTGTTGTCTGCTGAAAAAGCTAGCCCTAGAGGTAAGTGAGCATCCTGTGTAATAGGTAAAAACTCGTGATAATTTTGTTTTTTCAAATGAATCTGATACCCACTCTGCTCACCAACTTGACCAGTAAAAGCAATGTATTGCTCATTCGGTGAGAGTGCGAGGGCTCTCTTCTCGCCTGGCAACGAATCAATGACCTCTGTCACAATCGCTCGACGTTTATCTCGATGAGGTTTTTTTTTATCTGAAAAATAGAGGGTAGAATTTATTGTTGCCCATAGTAAAAGCGCAGTGATTAATAAGAGGTACAGCCCCTTTGTTCTGTGACGAGACACCGCTGATGCAGAATAGGTTGACTGAAGGGAAGCTTGATTACCTCCAGAGATATTTTCAGCTGAAATAAGATTATCCCCAAGATGTCGGCTATTCTTGATGGAATCTTGAATAAGTGTTGTTCGGTCGGTGCAGCTATCGATAACTGAAACAGGGCAGACTAATTTATACCCACGAGTTGGTAAGGATTTGATATAGCTTGGGTTTTTATGATCGTCGTCAAACAGGGTTCGTAATTTACTGATGGTTCTACGAATAGCAGCATCAGACACTATTCTGTCTCTCCATACATTGTTATGCAGGTCTTCCATAGTCACGTAGTGGGTATGGTTGTCGTATAGATATAACAATACAGCTAACACCTTAGGCTCCAGCACAACACTTGTACCGTCATGGCTTAACAGCATTTCTTCGACATCCAATCTGTAATTACCGAACGCGATCACTCATGAATCCTTACGCTGTGGTTATATTTAGTACCTTTGAGAGTATGTATATATTAAAAAAACAAGAAATTTTATAGTAACAGGAGTTAATCATATTAGCTATATACAGTCTTGTTAAAAACGTAACTCGTTGAAAAATATAATAGTTATGTGTTTGTTACGCAGAAGTCACATGGATTTTATTGCCCATTTTTGTAGTAAGAATAGCTTTGTCAATCAAAGTGCCGGCGAATATCAACACGTGCCGAATAACACTGACCGAATAACGCTTAATTGATTATTAGGCTTCATGAGAAATAGGGTAGATACCATGAGAGATTCACAGGTGGAAAATCATACAGCAAATGCAGTTAGAACAAATGAAGGGTTCATTGAAGTCACTAGCCTTGAGTTATTAGACGACATGGTGGGGGGACTGATCAATCCTGAGTCTAGCTTCTGCGAATTACTAGATGAAGAAGCTATTGAATTGAGAAAAAATAGAACATCTAACGGTATTTAAATTAATTTGTTTTACCTGTCACATTTTACAGTTTCTAAAATTTTGATGGTGGTCATAATTTAATTATCCAAGTTTTTTGGATAAAAAAGAAAGTTTAAATATTTAATATAGGAATTTTTAAAATGACAAATAAATTTGAAAATATTGAAAGTGATGACGTTAAATTAAACAAAGATGGTGAGTTAGAAGTCAGTGAAGAACTGGCTGGTGCTATTGCTGGAGGGTTCAATCCTGAAGAGGAAGAGGATGAAGATGTCAATAATGGATGTACTGTCACTAATAATGGCTGTAGCAGACAATTAAGCATATAAGCGCTGCTTTCTAATCTGAGACAGGTGTGCAGAAAATAGTAGATGTACTGTACACCTCCTTTTGAGTATTTAATTTGGAGTAATTTTAAATGATAGATTCTCAAGACAATATTAAAGGCTTTAGAAGGCATTCGCTAGCAAGTGGGTTAAATCCTAAAAGTTTTCATCTCATACTTTTTCCTACCGAGCAATGTAATTTCCGTTGCGTTTATTGCTATGAAGATTTTGAAATAGGTCAAATGCCTGATTGGCTAGTTGAAGCAACTAAAACACTGATAACGAATAAAGTGCCTAACTTAGATAGGCTTAACTTGAGTTGGTTTGGCGGTGAACCCCTTCTAGCAAAGAACATTTTATTTGATGTTGCTGAACATGCACAAAAGCTAGCTTACAAATATGACTGCAAACTCTCAGGAGATTTAACGACTAATGGTTTATTGCTAGATGTCAAGACATTGGAACGTTTGGTGGCGCTTAAGCAAAATGGTTTTCAAATTTCGATTGATGGTGATAAAGAAACACATGATCAGACAAGGGTCACTCGAACAGGTCGTGGAAGCTTTGATAAAATTTGGACGAGGATAAATGACGCAGCCGCCACCGATCTGGACTTTACCATTTTATTGCGTGTTCACGTTACGGATATCAATCAACAAAGTGTATTGAATTTCTGTCAACGTTACGATGAGACGCTTGCTGATGATCCACGTTTCAGAATTATTTTTAAGCCTATCGGAGATTTGGGTGGCAATAATTCAGACGTTGTTGAGAAGTTAACTTCGAAGAAATCAGCTCATGCATTAGTTGAAGAGTTAACCAAGGCTTACGAAAAACCGGATGCAAATAAAAAGGGACATTATATTTGCTATGCCTGTAAACCTAATTCACTTGCTATCCGCGCTAATGGAAATTTAAACAAATGTACAGTGGCATTGAGTGATGACAGAAACAATGTAGGTAAGATAAATGCAGATGGTACTTTAACTATCAATAACCAAAGTTTTAATAGTTGGACTAAGGGCTTCATCACTCTTGATAGCTGGCAAATGGGATGCCCGATGAGTTACATGAACAGTCACGCCTCTGCTGGAGACATTGCTATTAAGAAAGTAGGCTAACCTAATGTCTGTTATTAGTATGTTCCGTAAAGAGGCATTAAGGCATCAATACAAAACACAGGAATTTGGCCACTCGGTTATAAAGCAACCGAATATTATTAGCTATTTTATTGTTGGTTTGTGCGTTGTGATGCTGGTCATTTTTATTGCTATTCATTATGTGACTTTGGCTACTAATAATATCTACAGCTTAAAGATCAGTATTGAGAATTATTATCCACTAGTTAAGGCAGAGTCTGTTGTCATAACTGATCAACTTGCCACCGCTGGGACAAGAGTCAATAAAGGTCAGCCGATAGCCAATTTGAGTATGATTGATGACTTGTCTCAATCAAAAAGTAGCTATTATTTAAAAGCGCCAGTAGCAGGAATTTACTTCCAAACTCTCTCTGATTCGATGTTAGTGGCGGCTTATCAGCCAATAGGTTATCTGTTAAGAAACACCTCTAAGAACGATTTCCTATTTTGGTTGCAGGAAAAGCCTAGAAAACCCATTAGAGTTGGAGAGTCTGTGTCGCTGATTATTGATCAGAAGCCTATCGAAGGACGAGTCTCCATGGTTGTGGGAACGTTTATTAAAGGCAAAGGACAGAAAATATCGATTCGGCTAAATAATATTAACCATCTTTCCTTATTGTCTCCTACAGCTGATTTGCAAATGTTATTGAAGCGGCAGCCAAAAACGATTCGTCAATTACTAGGATAGTAAGATGCAGCTAACTGACTATATTGACTTTACCTCCGATAGGCTTCCTGTCTTCGTACAAAGCGAGGTTGCAGAATGTGGTATTACCTGTCTTGCAATGATTGCTTACTACCACGGCTATAAAGTCAATATGTTAGCTATGCGGCAAAAATACCCTGTCGGGATTCAAGGTATAACCGTCAAGCAGATACTTAAAGTTGCCGATGACATTGGTTTGTCCGGTAGAGTACTGAAACTTGATCTGGGGCAGTTAGCTAAGGTTAAAGGGCCTGCCATTTTACACTGGAATTTCAACCACTTTGTGACGCTATGTGCAGTGAATAGGCGAAACGTGGTCATACATGATCCTGCAAAGGGCAAAATTAAACTGAGCTGGGAACAATTATCTGAGTCCTTCACTGGTATTGTGATAGAGCTAACGCCATCAAGTAACTTTGAGCGGGCTGATAAACGAGTGAAAATGCCTCTGCGTGCTTTCATCGGCAATGTCGACGGATTAGGAACTGCTTTATTTAAAATATTTGTAATAGCTGTGCTACTGCAATGCCTGCTGCTAGCAGCCCCTTATTATATTAGGCTTGTTATTGATCAAGGTATTCCACTATCAGATCGCAGCATATTACTTTGGTTTTTATTTGGTTTTATTGGCATTACGTTACTCACAGTTTGTAGTAATTTCATTCGCGCAGCTGCTATTTTATATTTGGATAAGAATTTAGGCTTTCAGGTGAAAGCTAATATCCAGCGTCACTTATTGCACCTTCCTATGTCTTTTTTTGAAAGTCGCCATGTAGGTGATATTAAGTCACGCTTTGAAGCGTTTAATGAAGTGCAACGTATGATCAGTCGAGGGTTTATCACAGCTCTTGTAGAAGGTATTTTGGGCTTAACGACGCTAATCATCATGTATAGCTACGAGTCGTCACTAGCCATACTCTCTGTATCATTCTTGTTGATGACTTTTGTATTACGTTTTGTCCTCATCAATAAAGAAAACGAGTTCCTTGAGCAAGCCCTATCAAAGCAAGCAAAAGAGAATAGTCATTTCTTAGAGACGATACGGGCAATTATGCCGATTAAGTGTTATGTCAAAGAAAGTACTCGTTTGTCCTCTTGGTTAAACCTATTTGCTGATACCACGAATGAGAATATTAAGCGCGAGAAGGTCTCTATTCTTGCAGAGATCTCTCAAGAGTTGCTGAGTAAGTTGGAATATTTGTTAGTCATTTTTGTTGGGGCCACTTTGATTATTGATGATGTTTTTACACTCGGTATGTTCATTGCGTTTTTGGCTTATCGGCAGCAGTTTGCAAACAGCACTCAGGCATTGGTCGACCAATTATTTCGTTTTAGATTAGCCTCGACTTATTTGAGGCGTATGTCTGACATTGTCCTACAAAAACAAGAAGAAGAGACGGGACATTTTGTTTTAACGAAAGAATCAACTTTAGGCCATATAGAAGTGAAGGATTTGCATTTTCGCTATAGCCCTTCGTCGAGTTGGATATTTCAGGGATTGAGCTTTCAGGTTGCAGCGGGTGAATCTGTGGCAATAGTGGGGCGTTCAGGTTTAGGTAAATCGACCCTATTGAAGTTAATGACCGGATTAATTCAATCTGATCATGGAGAGTACTTGTTGGATGGTCATTCTATTAAACACATCGGTATGCGTAATTTTAGATCTCTCTGCGCGACGGTAATGCAAAATGACCAATTACTGAATGGTTCTCTCATCGAAAACATTACTTTTTTTGAACCAAACCCTGATGTTGAAAGAGCCCAAGAAGCGGCAAAAGGTGCTTACATTTGGCAAGAAATTCAGGCAATGCCCATGGGATTGCATTCTCAAGTAGGTGATTTGGGGAGTGCTTTGTCTGGAGGACAAAAACAAAGGCTGTTACTTGCTAGAGCTTTATATAGTCAACCTAAAATACTGTTTTTGGATGAGGCGACTAGTGCTTTAGATAGTACAACGGAGCAACAAGTGAATAAGTATTTAAAAGAAAAAAATATTACCAGAATAAGCGTCGCGCATCGTCGAGAGACCATTAATATGGCCGATAGGATTATTGATCTTAATGAGCTGGCTGGTATTAAAACTTCAACGGCTATTGCGGGCTAAATAGAACGTCATAGAGGAGCTATAGCATTATGAAAATTAAATCATCGAGGGTGTATCAGTTTTTAATGGGGCTATCACTCTTAATGCTCATTTCAGGGTGGCGTATGGGGTATTCGGAGAATGCTGAGTACGTGCCACTTGATAGTGTCACTATTGCAGAGGTTCAGTCAGGAGACTTCTCAGTGAAAATAGAGGGTTATGGTTCTTTACAGTCTGCGAATAAACGTTTGTTGACGGCAACCAGTAATGCCATCGTTGATGAGATTAGGCTAAAGGCTGGCGCAGTGGTGGAAGAAGACACGGTCATTTTAATCCTTAAGAACCCAGAGTTAGAAGCTAAATTGCGCCAAGCGTTAGCAAAATTGCAAAATAGTAAGACTCAAAAGCGCAGCATCATATTACAGCAGCAAAAAGAGCTGCTCGATAGTGAATCTATGGTGTCTGAACTGGAAGCCGAAGCGGAAATCTCCATGTTGCAAGTTGAGGCGGAACGCTCTCTAGCGGAATCCGGGATTATCTCTGGTATCAGCGCTAAGAAAAATGAACTGAAAGCTAAACAGCTATCCAACAAGGTAAAACTGGAAAAGGTTAAGCTGAACAAGTTGCTCGCATTGCATACTGAAGCTTTAGCAATTCAAGATGATTTGATTAGCCAATCTCAAGAAGAGTTTGATGTCGCTAAGCATCGGGTGAGCCAATTATCTGTGAAAGCAGGACTGCGTGGCGTTATTCAGCGATTGCCGCTTGATTTAGGACAGAGTGTATCTATAGGCACAGAGCTAGCTCTAATTGGCAGCCTATCCCCATTGGTTGCTGAGGTCAAAGTACCACAATTGCAAGCTTACTTAGTGCAGAACGGAATGGAGGCGGAAATCGGTACAGTGAATGGACAAGTGTCAGGGCAAGTCACGCGTATCGACCCCGTTATTGAAGAGGGAGCTGTGCAAATTGATATAGAAATAACCGGGGTTACTGACAACGGGATTAAGCCTATGCAGTTAGTTGACGCGACTATTCTTGCTGATGTGCAAAAAGGAGTGCACTACATCAAAACGCCCACCGGTGTAAATGAAAACACCAGCGCTATGCTGTTTAAATTAACCAAAGAGAACAAGGCCGTTCAAACGGAAGTCAAGTTTGGAAAAGTGTCAGGACAACTTATTCAAGTTCTCTCTGGCTTACAGCCAGGTGATGAGGTCATCACGTCTAAATTAGACCTTTCAAATGACGTTAAACAAATCAAATTAAGCTAGTGGGGAGACATCAATGAATACTGAGATATTAAAAGTAAAAAACATGACTAAGTCTTTTTTGTCTGGAGATGAGCGGTCACAAGTCCTCAAGCGAATTAGTTTTTCAGTGTTTGATGGGGAGTTTGTCTCTATTTCTGGGCCATCTGGCTGCGGCAAGTCAACACTGCTCAATATTATGGGGCTACTAGACACTGCAGATGATGGTGAATACTTTATTGATGGCTTACTTGTTTCTGATCTCAATGCAAGTCAACGAGCAAATATTAGGGGAAATAGGATAGGCTTTGTCTTTCAGTCATTCAATCTCATCGATGAATATAGCGTACTGGAAAATATTGCATTACCCCTAAAATATCGCGGAGACAGTGCTGAGAAGCGCCGAACTCGCGCATTAGATTGCTTGGATAAGGTCGGTTTAGCCGATAAGGCTAAGTTATTCCCTCATCAGCTTTCGGGTGGACAACAGCAGCGAGTTTCTATTGCGCGAGCGCTTGCTGGAGACTCAGGTATTTTATTGGTAGATGAACCCACCGGCAACCTTGATTCAAAGAATGGTGATGCGGTGATGTCTCTACTCATTGACTTAAATAAACAGGGAACAACCATTGTTTTAGTCACTCATGATCTGCGTTACGCCAAAATGTCTCATCGTACGATTCATCTTCTTGACGGTACTATCAGTAACCCTGTCAATATGGTTGATTCCACCCCGGTGGAGGCAGCATGTTAGGACAATCGGCTATACGAACATTTAAACAGGCAAAACAGTATTATTTGACCACAATATTTACATTGGCCATGACGTTATCGATGGTGTTGAGTGTATTTAGCTTGGCTGATTTGGTTTTTTTTGCGCCTTTGCCATATGACAAGAGTAAAAACCTCTATTTATTGGAAGGTACGATAGAGTCAACAAGTTACACAGGAACAGGTACCAACTCACAGTTAATTACACACCTAAAAAACAACAATGATGTTTTCACTGATTTAGCGACTTATCACCGGTGGACCAGTTACAAGCTCTACGATCAAGTTGAACGCCCTGACGTAAAAGTGATTTTAGCATCAAATAATATATTCTCTCTGCTCGGTGTGAAGCCAGAGTTAGGCAGGCTATTTAATCAAACGGAAGCCTATGGTGCTAAGCAAACGTCCGTTATTTTAGGTTACCGCACTTGGCAGAAATACTATAAAGGCGATAGCAATATCGTTGGTCGAAAAGTACAACTAAATCAACGACGCTTTACCGTTATAGGCGTTGCGCCAGATGATTTAGTATTACCTCAATATGCTGATATCAATAACGCTTTTTGGATCCCGATAGATATGGATGAAACTTTCGATCCTAAGACAGCTGGGGGATTCATGGGAGGGTTCAAGAGTCTCATAAGGCTGAAAGAAAATGTTGATCTAGCGACTGTTAACGAACAGATAAAGTCTAGAACAATTGAAGGCGCGGAGCTTTATACTCCCTATATACTAAAAGACTTTAAAGTTGGTGCTCAAGTTACTCGACTTGACAACGCCTTACAGGGAGACAGTGGCAGTATTGTACTCATGTTGCTTGCTGGGGTGACGTTACTATTGATTATCGCGCTCACCAACTTATCCAGTATGCAGTTGGCTAAAGCAATAGCTAAGGTCAAAAATGTGGCGATAAGCTTCGCTTTTGGCGCTAGCCGAAAGCAATTACTGATTGAATCGTTTAAGCACAATATTCTCGTTATCGGACTAGCGATCATCCTTGCACTGTTATTGACGAATGTGGGCTTTTCGGTGATTAAAGAGTTGGCATCAGATTCAATCCAACGATTGGACACCTTAACGCTCAGTATGAATACATGGTTATTTTCAGGCGTATTAGCTTTGCTTATTGCGTTGTTGTATTCATACATTGAACTCAGTGCTGTCAAAGAAGAAAACCTGACAGATAGCCTTCAAAGTAGCGGTAAGGGGGTTGGCAAACAGATGGGGACTGGCACTAGCCATATCTTAATTGGCTTGCAAGTTATGTTTTCGTTTATTGTTCTCATAGCCTCTAGCCATGTCGCTTTAATGACGTTATCCGAAGCATTGAGAGACAATGGTATTGATACCGACAATAAGTGGTCTTTAACGATAAATTACTCAAACTTAAAAACGGCTACGGAGAGGGAAAACACTCATAAGTCCATACTAAATCAGTTATCCCAACTACCCTCATTAGCCAATGTTGAGATTGCTTCTGAGCCTAGGTTGCCTCAAAATTTGAATACCGAGCAACTCTACAATGAGAGTAACCAATATTTAGCTCAAATCAGAACGATCGATATCAGCCTTGGATACATGGAGTCGTTTGATCTGGCTTTGCGCGGGAGTGCCTTTCAACCTGGGGATAGTGAACTCGCAAATTATCCCGTGATCATCAATCAGCGATTAGCTGACGCTATCGCTAACAATCCAGAAGACGTTATAGGAACTAGAGTCAGTAAAGATGGAAAAAGTTTCCATACGGTTGTTGGTATAGCCTCGAATACCTATGTTCCAGGAGCTTTGCACTTAGAGACTTATGACATGTACACTCCTCGGCGTTATGACGGCCGGCGGCAATACTCCTTTTTGTTGGAGTCAGTAGACGATCAAGTACTGGAGCATCAGGTACGCGAATTGATATCAAAGGTTGATACGCGACTTGATATCAAGGAGTTGAGCACGGTTAAACATCAATTTGACGAGATGCGTAAGCGCCACCTAACATCTGCTTGGATTGCGATTGTTTTAGCCTCGATCTCTTTATCTATGGTGTGTGTTGGTATTAACGGTATTGTTAATTACATGGTGCAAGTTCGCCGTTATAGTCTGGGGGTTAAACTGGCGATGGGAGCGAACTATAGTCGCTTACTTAAAGACAGTTTGCTCGAGCTGATGAAGCCAACAGTAATGAGTTTGGTTTTTGCCTTTTCAATTAGCTTTTTGCTAATCGGTTATAGCAACACCCAGCCAGATATTCATTTCTTTCCTGATTGGCTGATGATCGCTTATATTTGGTTTGGGTTTTGTATTCTGCTTTTGGTTGTCAGTTTTTTCCCGGTACAAAAAATACTTGCTCGTGATCCCATAAAAGCATTACGCAATGAATAAATATACGCTGACTGTTCTTTATTTAAGTTTTGCTCTTGTACTGTTTAGTGCTCAGGTTTCAGCGCAATCGGAAACGAAATCCACAAACAAGTGGTTAGCGTTACTTGAAAATAGTGAAAATGAAGAGCTGTATGTTTCTCCTGATGGCCAATCAACCATAGTGCTTCATCCGGTTAGTTACCCTTCTTTGGCATTATTGGCTCAACCTAGAGTTTCTTTGGGTGGACTTGAGTTTTATACCTCCATATCAAGTCGACCTGATCTACCTCACTATAGTCACGTTACTTTGATAGAAGACAATGCTTCAGCCTCCATTGTTATTCGGCCTGAGTCAGGTGTGATTGTTGATTCCAATTGGGCACCTGACTCCTCATCAATTGCTTTATTAATACAGAGTGAAAAAGGCGTAAGACTTTGGCTCTATAACGTTGCAGAGGATGAATTAAATCAATTGTCGGCGTTAGATCTCTCCACTAGATTAGGTGGCCGAAATTTACGTTGGCTGCCTGATAGCAGTGCTATAGTGATTAAAGCGAGTGTCGACAGCTCATTTAGAGCGACAGAAGCGCTGTTGCAACCTCGGATTGAGTCGACGGAACAGTATCGGGAGCAGGGGCGAACCTATCGAAACCTGCTTGATACGGAAGATAAACAACAGCACTTTAAGTCACTTGCTCAGTCACGTTTAGTTAAGATTGATTTGTTGGGTAACAGTCAGTCAATTGGTCAACCTGATTTGGTTGAACATTTTGCTGTTTCACCAGATGGTCATTATTTGCTGGTCGAAAGTTTACCCCAGCGACTTTCTGCTTATACCCCCCACAAAAAGTGGGGAAGGGAATATCGAGTACTCGATCTGTCTGACAATAAAGTGGTTTATCAGTTGCCTGCTCTAGGCGACAAAATCAACCTACCTAAAGCGAAAGATAGTGTGCCTATGGGAGCCCGTGATGTGCAGTGGCTACCCTTTGAAAATGCAACAATATCGTGGGCCGAAGCAACTGATAAAGGAGTGATGGCAACACAGCAACCTGTGCACGATCATGTCTATACATCAGCGAGCCCGTTTACAGAAGGTAAGCAATTGTTACTAGAAGTTGCATGGCGTTTTCATAGTATTTTATGGAGCCGAACTGGAACAGCAATATTGCACGATTGGCGCTATGAAGACAAACAGCTGCGTAGTCAGTTATTGAAGTATCAACACGCTGATTTAACGCGTGTAATCTCTCAACGTAACTACCGAGATATATACACAGATTCAGGTGACCCAGTCGTTATACGCACATCAGAAGGTAATCAGGTATTAATTGAAGATGCTGCAAAGAAAGTATTCTTGTTGTCATTAGGGAAGAGCAAAACGGGGACTCAGCCTTATATCGACTCTTACGATCTGCACAGTGGTAAGAAAGAGCGAGTATTTACCAGTAGTAGCGAGGCTTTGGAAACTCCGATTACTGTCACTCCGGAGGCTATTATTGTTCGACGAGAAACATCAGATAGTGCGCCTGAATATTTGGAATTAACAGGGAAAAAGTTACAGCAAAGGTCTGTGATATATAGAAATTCAACCCAAAACAGTATGAGTTATCCTCCTGAAGTGATTGATTACGAGCGAAGTGATGGCTTGCAATTGCAAGGAACCTTACACCTTCCTAACGACGTGAATGCAGATCACACATTGGCGAAGGTTCGCCCAAAAATACCTGCGGTACTGTGGATTTACCCTAAAAAGTATGAAGATAAAAAGCTTAGTCAGCAGTTTTCAGTGGTTAATAATCGCTTTAGACATTTTAACCCCTTAGGGCCATTACCTTTATTGCATGATGGGATTGCAGTGTTTGAGTCACCATCAATGCCAATACTCTCAGCGGATGGTGGTGAGCCAAATGATCACTTTATTGAGCAGCTAGTGATGAATGCTGAAGCTGCTGTGAAAGCATTGGATAAGACGGGTGTTATTGATGTCCAAAGGTTAGCGGTTATGGGGCATTCTTACGGCGCTTTTGCTGTGGCTAACTTGTTGGCACATACCGATTTATTTAACGTTGGTGTTGCAAGAAGCGGTGCGTACAATCGCACTCTAACACCTTTTGGATTTCAGGGAGAACAAAGGAACTTATGGAAGGCTAAGAATAGTTATCTGAGTATGTCACCGTTTCTTTATGCTGATCAAATAAATGAGCCATTGCTACTTATACACGGTGAAAATGACCTGAACTCAGGAACTTTCCCCATGCAATCAACACGGATGTACGATGCGTTGGTCGCAAATAAACAGAAGGCGAAGTTAGTTATGTTACCTTATGAAGGGCATGCATACCGAGCAAAAGAAAGCTTGTATCAGGTGCTTACCCTTCAATCAGAATGGCTAAATCGTTGGTTGGAGGTTGACAAGGTTACTTCGTCATCGGATTGAATGACACCTATTCAAAGGGAGAATGGGTTGTGGTATTCACACGAACTCATTTCTCCCCTCCCACACACTATGCTTAGACTTAGTAGAGCATATTTCCCAGATAAGGCTACTAGCCACCCTACAAAGAGTTGATTTAGCTATATGAGATTTGAAAAGACTAAAGAACACCACTAAAAGTCAGTGAGTATTCTGTGCCGTTACGTCGGAGCCTATCCTCAATAAAATCGATATTGCCGAGGTTACGTGAGCCATCAAAGACAGTTCTTACTCTAGGCTCATCAACATTAAACAGGTTGTTGATATTGGCTCTTACTTTGATACCACCAAAGGTTGTTTCCCAAAAAACACTTGTTCGTTCTCGTCTACCTCTATCGACAAACTCATCAACGCCAAAGAATAACGAACGGCTTCTACGTGCATGCCTAAAACCAAAAGATGAACGTAACCTTGAGAGTTCTTTTCTAAATTCAATCTCTAGAAATTCAGGTCTTTCATTTGAAAACCTGCGATCTTGCCCTGTTACTAAGTCAGTGACTGATGATTTTTGACGTCGATAGGTAATATCAGCACGAGCTTCTTTAATGCCTGCCCAATCAAAAGGTGCAGTAAAATTGATTTCTGTCCCATAGCGTTTACCATTACCTATGTTACCGCGGGCTTCTGTTGTTGGCCCTGTAGGTACAAGGTCTAATAGGTCAGTAACATCATTAAAAAATAGTGTTGCTGATACTACGCCGATGTCGCCAAAGCGCCTTTCATAAGTACCTTCGACTACGAAGGTGCGATCAGGCTGTAATTCTGGGTTACCAATATCAACGTCACCGTCATCGAAGTTTGCAGAGCTGACGAAATCAAAAAAGTTAAGTTGACCGACTTCTTGTTCTAAACGTAAGCGCCACTGAGTAACATCTGATGTGACATAAGTCAGGGACAAGCGAGGCTTAGCAAAGGTAAAAGTTCGGCTATTATCTACGTCGCCTGTTTGTTCAATGGTTGAGCGTTCGACAGCTAAAGCAACATCCGCCGTAAGCTTACTGTTAACTGAGATAGAATCAGAGATAAAAACTTCACCTCTGAGTTCGCTGACTTCCGTATTGGCTCCATCAAGGTCAACAAATTCACCATCTTCAATAAGCTCTGATTCACTCTTGATAAAATTCTCGGCGAATTCACTACCGAATTGAATTGTATGACCACTCCACCGATTCCAATCAAACTCAGCTCGGACAATACTTTCTGCTTCAATCGAGTCAGTTAAAAAAGCTGTTGCTACATCATCTTCATCGACAACTGCGTCAATATTGAGTACCGAGCTATTGTCATTGAATTGTCTGCTGACTAAACCAATCAGCTTGATAGCTAACTCATCATTAAAAGCATGTTCATAATCACTACTTAATTCGAAGGCGTCATTTCGCTGTTCATTAAATTGCAAAAAAGCGTCCGCAGATGACACATTTTCTGCAGTGCGTTGTGAGTTCTCGTCATTATCAAACAAACGATTTGATCCACGGAAGTTCAATCGAAATACATCATCGTTAGCGAGCTTGGTATCAGTTTTGATGTCCAGATTCCAGTTTGAACGTCGTCCTCTGCGCACCTCCGTTCTTAACTCGTCTAAATCATTGGTTGCAATCAGGTTCTCTGTACCAATATTTCTGAACTGGAATGCCTGACGCTCAAGGCTAATTGTGTAATCAGTATTGGCGTACTTGCTGGTGTAAGCAATGTTACCTCTTGGTGTAAATCTTCCACCATCATGTGCAAATCGTACTTGCCATGGAATTGTGCCACCGGCATCCGCTTTACGTATGACATTAACGACTACTGATTGGCCGCCACCTAAATCCAAGCCGCCTGTTGCACCGCGTATAAGTTCGATACGTTCGACGCTGCTTTTTCCGATTCGAGATAAGATGTTTTCAATGCTATCTGACTTGGTACTAGGACGCTCTCCATCGATAAGCACGTTGCCAGCAGAACCACCGAAACCGCGTACATTGCCACCGCCATCAATTGAAAATCCCGGAACTCTTCTCACAAAATCTAATGCAGTAATAGGGAAATATTGTTCAAAAAAGTCAGGCAGATAGACGACAACGCCGTCTTCTGATGGTGCATCTGTTAGTTGCTGAAGTTCATCAACTTCTTGAGCATTGCTTACATTGGGAAGGCAGAAAATACCGAGTGTCAGTGCGGTAAGGAAGTGCTTCTTCAGCATTAATAAACCTTTTTACAATGCCCATATCATGTTCTAAAAGGGCTATGTTTTTTAAAGGTGCGAAGTATAGCTAAATGTTTGTAGATATATATTGAAACACGTTGGAAACACCGATTTATACGTTAAAAGAATAATGCATAACTCTTTCTTGACTAAGTGAAAAATGAAAGAGAGTGAGCATGGCGGTGTAAGCTATTAGGCAATGGGATGATTCCTTCGTTGGCTCAATCCGCTCTAGGTAACGTACTCTTTTATTGATGACGGAATTGAAGCCAGAATATGAATTGTGCAGTAAACCACAATTCAAGTTTTAGCTGAGAAGGTGCCACACGAAGAAGTTCACATCCACTCAGCTAGACAGAGATTTCTCAATCATGACTAATGATGTCACGAAGTTACTTTTTACTACGGATCTGACGCATGTATTTGCCCGGTTTGTTAATGTATTCTGGATCAAATAAATGCCAATCCAATGGCGTTTGGAATTGGCTGTCACTTATTTTATCAAACTGCAGGTTGTGTAACGATTGGATAGGTTCTGATAGGCCAAGTATTTGGCAAATTGGCGTATTGCTGTCTATATGTATCCACTCGTTTATACGAGTTGGTTTGATAACGATAGCTAGCCAACCTTGCCACATTTTTGTATTTATTTCGGCATCAAGGCAAACAAACCCTGCATCGTTGAGGACATTGGTCGCATGTTTGATGAGGATTTGGCCATCAGTATCTAGTGCCAAGCTACCCCCTAACCAAATTTGTAGATAAAAGTCGAAAGGATCCTCTTCGACTATGATATTGATCATGATTTCGTAAAAACCAAAGCTATTGATATCAATGTAGTCAGGCACATCCCCTTTGTTAATTCTAGCGCGATATTTCGCTAAACATTCGTCGCTGCGTTTCTCATCGATATCCGACAGCAATACAAAATTGCTTGCACCGATTTTTTTCTCTACGCGTTTTTGAAAAAGCGAGCCGTCTGCTTTGGGCGCTTTGAAATCTAAATGAGTATGAGTCATCCGTATGGAAAAGTTAAAGGGGGAGTAAGCAAACACACCTCGTCTGGCAGCTGTTTTGAATGGGTGACAAAAAAAATCGGCGCGCTTTGGCAGTTTGTAAGAAACGTCACTCGCCAGTTCTGGGAGCTTTTGATACGGATAGAGTTGATAAAAATTTAATGATGACATGAATGACTTTATGAAGAACAAGGCGATAATGATTCATACTACTGATATAGCAGCCGATAACAACGTTCTATTGTTCACATTAATAGGAGATTCAATATGGCCGTAGGTCCAGCAGGTGGTGCAGCAGAAACATTAGCTGCGATTCAGCAAGCAACTGCCAATCAAAATCAGGCAACAGTTACAGATAATGCAGTGGAGCAGGAGGTTGCAGAGTCTAATACGGCAGTTACTGGTCAAGGTACTAGTGGTAACTTAAATACGATTAACACAACGGCTTGACGTCATACTATCTCCCACTCATTTTGGTTGAGTGAACAGTTATCTGTGCGGAAACGCTGTTATACCGATCATAAGGTGCTTTCATTAGCACCTTCAAACAGATAGACATCTCCATTATTTCCTATCCATCGCTTTCATTTATCAGAGCCTATTCAGCTATATATATGCCGCTGTTGAAGGTTAAACGTTAGGCATTTTTCCTTAAGTATCGATAAGTGTCGTTATCGATATTTAACCCTATATCACGTTTTTAAGTGAGTGATGGCAGACTCGTGTCAGTCATACCCTGTTCGTATTTGGCAACACATGTTGTCGCCATGAGGTAACAAATTCAGGTGTCCTTAAATGTAATGGTAAGGCGTTATTCAGTGGTTAGCCGACCATTAAAACGGAATATCTAAAATGAAAAAGAAAATAAACCTGTTGCCTAAGCATGCCTTGTTAAGCATGCAATCTCTCATTCTAATATTTTTCTCCGCTTTATTAACAAATGCGCTGCAAGCCAAAGCGGATGAATTTGATGAGTTTGATGAAGAAGATGAGGCTATTGTCATATATCTCAAAAAAATCAGAGATAACGAAGGAAATTATTTAGTTGATGTAACCAAGGCTGCGGCAAAAGCAGTGAGCCAGTCTGGTGAGTTTCAAGTAAAACGTTATAAGCGAAAATCCTATTCTGAAGGACCTGTAATTAATGTGCAGTCACCGCAATTCACTTACGAACCATACAAAGAAGGTATGAGCCGAAAGGAGATTGCGTCGGCAGGCTTAGCTTTGGCTTCTGATGTTGGTGAACTGTTTGGTTTTGGTCAGAAAGCACAGAAGGCTCGTGAAGCAAAGGCACGCATGGAAAACCCAAACGGCCTGCTCAGTCGAATGTCTGATAAACAAGAGCTTTTGGTTACCATGCAGGCTCGCGTGGAGGTTATTAATGAGACGACAGGTGATGAAGCTATTCGTAAGATTAAATTTGAGCAAGTCTTCGACAATAAACATAAGTTCTTAGAACAAAAAGAGTTGATTATCCAGCAGGAGATAGTGGCTGGTATCAAAATGGCGATAGTTGAATTTATTGAAGATATGGAATAGAGCCGATGCCCTTATTAATGAGTTTTTTGTTACCGCTTAAGGTGTTAATACTGATCTGCTTTCTCTGTTTTAGCAATAGTTCTTTAGCTGACAAAGCGAGTGGCGTGTGTAAAGCACCTAATCCAAAGAGTGTCGATGCGGTTTATGATTGTATTACGCAATCATCAATTAATGGCATCAATATGTTTGCTCAGATTGATAAAATGGAATGTGCAAGAATTCGGGGGTTTTATACTTCAGCATTAAGAAGTTCTTGGGCAGATGCTGAATTGGTTAAAAACCCGCCTTCCTGTCGTGTATTTGCTGACGTTGTCAAGGAGTTAACCGGTAAGGAACCTTTCTGGCAAGGGTGTATGGACTATGCAAATACTGAGACCCATATCTCCCAATGTTTTAAAGGCTACCTCCAACTAGCTGGAGGGGCCAGTCAGCAAGCTATGGGACAATGTCAGTTGTCACAGTTGTCTTATGAGTCAGCTGTTCGTTCGGCAAGCGATCCTGCTAAAGACAAAAAAGGCTTATTGCCCGAAAATTACCAAAAGCCAAGTTGCGATATGATCCACGCCGCATTGAAAAAAATTGATATTCAACTAGTTGGGGCTGAATGCTTGGGGTTCGAAGGTTCAGATCCAGCTGCGCATGTTAAACAATGCTTAAGGTCTGATTTTTTATCTGGGAAAGTGAGGCATCAGCTCGATTGCAATCAAATGAGACAGTTTTATCAAACAAAGCTACTCAGGAGTTATGGTGGATTACCTAAGGGCTTCAGTCTGCTGCGTTGTTCAATACTCACTAAAGTATCTAACGAGCTGGTAGCTGAGGTTAAAGCGCAACAAGAGCAACAATGATCAATGACTTATGTTGATATTATTTAACCTGAACTTGGATTAAATAGCGCCTGCTGAAAACTTTGGCTTGATAGTCATGGTGCGTGTGTGGTTATATTTTAACCACGTCATGTTTCTGACTTTTCAACGTGCATCTGCGCATAGCGGGCATGTAATGCTTATCAGTTAGTGCTGAAAGTAACTAAAGAACAAAACAATAATAACGGATAATGATCAATTGAACGCTAAAAATGGAAAGGTTAAAGGGCGTAAACGCGGAATAAAAGCCTCCCGATTAAAGCTTGAGAAAGCGATGTTAGAATCAGGCTTTGCTACTCAAGCAGCGTTGGCCGAAAAAGTTGCAGAAATTGAAAATTTGGAGTCAGCTCCTCGTGACTTAGTCAGTAAAGTTTTTAGGGAAATACGGGTTGAACCTCATACCTTAGAGCGTATTGCATTAGCGTTAGGTGTTGAAGCTTATACACTCTATTTGAGCAGCGACGATCCAACGAATTCGGAAACATTGAGTTTCGACTCAGAGAGCAAACAAGAGCTAGAGCCGACTCATCAAAGTGTTAGGTCTAAATCCTTTATGGGTTACTGGCTTTTCGGTTGCGTAGTTATCATGTCCGCTATACTCCACTTTTTTTATACTGATGATGACGTAGAGCTCAAGAGTGCTGAGCAAGGCACCAACCTTTTGATTAGGAATAGCTCCGAAATAAATGCTACCAGTATTGCATTTCTTGATTTTGAACACCCTAACTTGAGTGACTATTCAACGGCTTTTCGACAAGAATTAGATGACAACTACCGCCTAGCTTCAGAGTCGTCAATCATTGCGAATGAATCGGCCGCCCCTTGGCAATTGCCAGAGCTATTGGATGTCGACTTTGTGATACATAGTGAAATAGTGCGTCAAGGTAGGCATTTGGGGTTACTCGTGTATGTTTCTGGTACAGATTCTAGACATTTGTTATTGAGTATTGAAACAACGGATCTGGCGGGAGATGTACTCAGTGTTGAGCGTTTTTTAGGAAAGTTAAATCTAGCATTACGGCAATATCTGTTGTCAGGGTCGACAGATTACCGCGATGCTGGTGATCAAAAAAGTGCACTCGTTGCTTATTTGCGAGCGCTGGACCAAATGGATAAGTCCTTAATTGAGATACATATATTGAGAGCTCTCGACTATGTGCAACGGGCAATAAGGTTCGCTCCAGGTTACGTTAAGGCGCGAGCTGCTCTATGTGATATTTTAGTGAGGCAAAGTATCGTAACGGGCGACAAATCACTACTTAATGAAGCCGAAAATGAATGCTTGTCAGCAAGAGTCGTTAATCCGGGGTCTCCAGAGCTCAACTTTTCTTTAGCGCAAGTCAGGCGAAAACAAGGAAGAACAGATGAAGCGGTTGCACTTTATAAGCAAGCTGCTGAGCAATTACCTGCCTATATTGATGCTAAAACAGGACTGGCAGAAGCTTACATCAACAAATATCAACAAACTCAGGACGCAAGTTTTATCGAACTCGGCCTCGCTCAGATTGAGGCGGCAAATCAGGTGGAGCCGGACTTTTGGCGCATTGAGTTTGCTGCCTCAAGATTACATTATTATTTGGGTAATATAGATAAAGCTATAGAACACTTAGAGCTCAGTAAAGCGTTATCAGTTAATACCAATACTGTGGCCAATTTAGGTACTTTTTATTACTGCAAAGGCAATATAGAAAAGGCAGCGCAGAACTACCATGAGCTGCGGACGTTGTCGGAGCCCAGTGCATTAATAGATAATTATATTGGCGTATTGAGTTTTATGCAGGAGGACTATTTATCTTCTGCGAGGTATTTCGAGTCAAGCCTAGAACAAATGAAAGTGAGTAATGACGGGATGTACGAGGCTTGGATCAATATTGCAGATGCTTACAATGCAATAGGAGACAAAGCTAAGGCTATAGAGGCTTACAAACAAGGGATTATACTCGCCGAACAATACCGAGTTAATGGTGAGAACTCGCACAATATTGAAGGGCATATTATCTATAGCAACGTTAATTTAGCTTTTCTCAAAACACCAGAGTTGTCAGAACAAGTTAAGGAACAGCTTTCAAGTATGCTGTTTGAAATACAACCTAAAGTAACGGATGTATCTTCAAAAATGCGCGTTATGTTAGGGTGGTTAATGCTTGACCAAAAAAGACAGGCGCAGAGCATTTACGACGAACTGTCGGAAGGTTGTCCAGGCTATATTGCCTATCCGTTAGTTAAGCAATACTTTGATTAATTAACAGACACTCGGTAGCGATAAAGGACAATCAGAGCAATCCCACCTAGGATCAAGGACGTTGATATGACTAGGCGAAGGGTGAGCGGTTCGTTCACAAACATAAGCCCACCAAACGCTGCTATAACGGGAACTGATAATTGGCTAACTGATGCTAATGTAGGGTGCAAGTGTCTTAATGCCATGTACCAGATTGTATAACCGACAGCTGAAGTTAATGCGCCTGAAGCGATACCGAGTAAAACGCCTTGTTGTGAAGCCTCCAATGTGGGTAATGACACGAGAGTGAGGAGTGCGATAAGCGGCAGCGTCCTAAAGAAATTAAAGCTTGTTTCTGCTAAGGGGTTTTTAACGCCAATCCCTTTATAGGTATATACACCCCACGCCACGCCGGCGAGTGTCATAACGACAAAGCCTGTGATTGAAGGAGAAGCAATATTCGGTAACACTAAATAAACAAAGCCAACAAAAGCAATGATTAATCCTAGCCACTCGATAGTCGCTAACCGATTGCCTTTGAAAAGGCTAATGCTAATTAAAGTCAGCTGAACCGCGCCAAATAAAACCAAAGCACCGGTGCCTGTTTCCAGTGTGATATAGGCATAGGAAAACCCGGCAGCATAGACAAATAAAGCGAGGCCTCCAGTCCAACTTCCTTTGCTTGTGATGGTGTCTTTGTTCTGAGTTAACACTAATATCAGTGCTAAAGTCACTATACCTGATAGCAATCTAACGAGCGTAAAACTATTAGCATCTATGAGTATGATATTTTGTTCTGTTGGTGCTAAAGCGAGCCGACAAAGGACAGAGTTCCCTGCAAAAGCTATCAGTGCAAAAAGGGTGTATAAGATGGTCTTAGGTATTTGATTTTGCAAAACAAGTATCGCGAGCTTGGGTTGGCTGCATTATATCGTTAAATCTCTAAGACGCCAGCAAGGTGGAATATGAAAAATCAACACGCTCTAACCTTTAATGTAAATTGGTATTAGGTGTTGATATCGGGACAACGTCTTGAGTTGTTATTGATGAGATTCATCCCCATGTAAAGTTAAACCGGTTATGTCCTTCATACTTAGCAAAAAGCAGCTATCCAACAAGCCTAGGAATTTCAGTGAATAGAGTGAATACAAGCACAGTCATGCAGTGGATATTTGGCAAGCTTAAGCCTTATAAATCTAAGGTAGTTATTGCAATAACTGCATTAATTGTCGGGGCGATGTCGTGGCTGGCATTAGGGCAGGGAGTCAAAGTTGTTGTCGATGAAGGCTTTGTCACAAACAATGCGGATGTTCTCAATCAGACGATTTTTGTCGTATTAGGCATTGCTCTCATTGGTAGTGTTGCCGCTTATATTCGTTTTTACTGGATGCTATGGCTAGGTGAGCGTGTCAGTGCTGACATTAGAAAGGAAGTTTATTCTCACCTTTTATCTTTGTCTCCAGAGTTTTTCTCTGAAATACGTACGGGAGAAGTCATTTCGCGATTCACCAGTGATACAACGGTGTTGCAAACTGTTGTTGGTATGGGATTGTCTATGGCCCTGCGTTCTGGGATTAGCTTTATTGGTGCGTTCATTTTGATGTTTATCACCAGTCCTTTGTTAACGTTATATGTTTTGCTTGCAGTGCCTTTGGTGCTGATCCCGATTAGAATATTAGGTGGACGTGTTAGGCGCTTTACTCGCAAAAGTCAGGACAAGGTTGCCGATATGGGGGCCTACGTTGATGAAAGTTTGCATGAAATTCATACGGTGCAAGCCTATACGCATGAAAAGCAAGATCGGACTAGCTTTGACCTTAGAATTGAAGGTGTTATGTCCGCTGCGTCACAACGTATTAACTCTAGAGCCTTGATGATGGCAATCATTATGGCTGTTAGCGTAGCTGCAATTACTGTTGTATTCTGGCTGGGTGCTCGACAAGTCATTAGTGGAGGGATATCGGCTGGTGAACTAACCGCCTTTATGTTTTATGCGGTCATGGCTGGTGGCAGTGTTGCAACGATTAGTGAGGTCATTGGAGAGGTCCAAAAAGCAGCTGGAGCAAGTGAGCGTTTATTGGAGTTGTTGAATACTCAATCGATGCTCAAGATCCCGTTGTCACCTGCATCACTACCTGACAAAGTACTAGGAAACCTGACACTCAAGAATATTGATTTTGCTTATCCGAATGAACCTGAGACGAAAGTTATCTCAGGCTTAAATCTGAGTATTCAAGCTGGTGAGAGAATCGCTTTAGTTGGACCCAGTGGCGCAGGTAAATCCAGCCTCTTCCAGTTGCTTTTGCGGTTTTATGATTGGAACTCGGGAACGATTTCACTTGATGAGATAGATACTCAGACAGCTGATCCTGAGCAACTTCGCCAACAGTTTGCTTTAGTGCCTCAAGAATCCGTTATTTTCGCCATGTCAGCATTGGACAATATTCGCTATGGACGACCCAATGCTACTCAAGACGACGTCATAGCCGCCGCAAGAGCAGCAAAAGCTGAAGAGTTTATATTGGACATGCCAAATGGCTATGACACAGATCTTGGTGAGCGAGGGGTACGTTTATCTGGTGGCCAGAAGCAACGCATTGCGATTGCTCGAGCGCTATTGGCTGATCGCCCTATTCTGTTGTTAGATGAGGCTACCAGTGCTCTAGATGCCAGCAGTGAACAGCAAGTCAAACTGGCGCTTGATGAATTGATGAAAGGTAAAACCACGTTAATTATTGCACACCGGCTTTCAACAGTTATCAATGCTGATCGCATTGTTGTGATGGACAAAGGGCGAATAGTGGCAATAGGTAAACACCATGATCTACTACAAGAAAACTCATTGTATAGGGAATTTGCAGAATTACAGTTGATTGGTTAAAGAGGGATAAAAAACTCCTGCAAGCGATAAAGCGCTGCAGGAGGTAGGGAATAGCGACAGATTAGAACAGGTGCAAATCATGACGCTTAAATGAAACTAAAATCACATGTTTATAAAAAACAACTGTGATGTTATATTATAACAATATCAAGTCAAGCCATTATTATCAATGATTGGTGTCGTTGATGGTGTCTCAGATTACGTTAGCCAAAACAGCTTATAGCTAAATCCACTCAATTGGAGATATTCAGAGTTTCACAAGCTGGCTAGTGTAAAGCGTGCCTCTTTAGGAAGGCTGACTGTCTTTCAAGGCGCTATATAGGGTTGGTAAGAAGAACAAAATGCTCAGGTTAGCGCGTTTTGTTCTTCGATTTTTTTATTTATCGTAGGCTAAGTACTCATCTTTCCCTTCGCCTAAATACAGCTTGAGCTGCTTTTCAGGTGCTTTGGGTAAGTTAACGCTAAGTAATAGGCCGGGGGTGTCGTTGAAACTTTGATCGATACCTAGACAATGAAACTCAGCTTCTAGTTTCATATAATGTTTGAGGAGAACCGGAATGTCTTTTGAATCATGCTCAACAGCCGCTAGCATAGGCGTTATGACATCTCTGAGTGAGTAGTTTTTGGCGTAGTCTTGGATTTCTGGATGCATGGGTAAGTCTAATGATTTGACCGGCTCAACGTCTGTTGTTGGTGTAACCAATGCTTCCCTAACGAAAACGGCACTTCGTGTATCGTAGAGCTTACTGATGGAAACCGTGCCATAGAGTGTTCTGTAACGTGGATGTTTGCACATAAATGTACTGATACCACGCCACAACATAAACAAGCCATGGAAACTACCTTGATAATCTTTCACTAAGAATGAGCGACCTAGCTCTAAACAAGGCTCAGTCTGATTCATAAAGTTAGGACCAAACTTAAACATCTTTGACAGATAGAGCTTACTTAAATCACCATCTTTTAATAGTAGATCTGTTTGCCCCATTCGATACGCACCCACGAGCTTGCCGTTGTTTTTATTAATGGCAAACAAATGTGTATATGTAGCGTCAAAGTGATCGGTGTCAATAGGCTCACCACTACCTTCATTATGTTCCCTAAACGTTATCTCACGTTGGCGTGCAATTTCATGTAGGGTTTTAGGTAAGTCTTTTTGAAAACCATAATAAACGGCATATTCACTGCGATAATCAAGCAAGTGATTTTCTGGAGGTAGATTGGCAATTTCTTCTAAAATTTCACTTGCCGGAATTTCCTCAGCTAATGGTTTTAGATGTGTTACTGGATCAGGAGCCCAATTATTCTGGCTGATGGGATCTTGTGCATAGCTTAGAGCCTTGCATAAATCAGTTACTGCACGGTCGTCTTTTAGCTTGCTTAGCGCTTTAGCTTTGACTGGATTACCGGTAAACAAATTAACGGTAGCTCCCTTCTTGTTCAGCAATTCGTGAGCCAGTCTTAGCATTCGCAGGCGGTAGTAGATACGCCCTAAATTGTAGAATAACTTACTATTACGGCCTTCGATAAAAATAGGTAAATAAGCTGCATCACACGACTGCACTAAGCGACCGACAACCCTATTCCATTCATGTTCGCTAATACGCTTTTTCTCTGGTTGGTAATAAGAGACACGACCAGCAGGGAACATCATTAATGCGCCACCGGACTGTAAATGCTTTTTACATTGGCGTAGAGATGGACCATTTTTAGGATTTCTTTCTGATAATGGATTGGTAAAGATAAAGTAGTCTTGTATTTCGGGGAATATTCTCAACCCCTCGTTAGCTAATACCTTAAGGTCTGGCCTAACTCGGCTAATGTAAAGTGCCAATATAACCCCTTCAATACCTCCAAATGGGTGGTTTGAGGCAATCATAACAGGCCCAGTTTTAGGTATTTTAGCTTGAAGCTCTTCGATGCCGGTAATGTTCAGGTTTAAGGCTTTCAGAAGTAATCTTTCAGAAAACTCATCTATGGGTAACTGATGCATCTCATTGTTAACATAGAGTTTGTTTATTCTTCTAACACCTAAAACCACATCAAGTAGTTTAATGACAAGCTTCATTATGCCGTTCTTTTTTTCAGGCGGCATAATATTGGCAATAGAGATGGTTTTAAACGCAGGCATATCTTTCTTTGGTATTCATTTTCAGGGTTATAAGGACCGTTGGACTGTCAATTAATTTTCTTTTTCTTAAACAGTACAATTTAATTAACTGATCATACCACTAATTTTGCCGTTTTTTTAGCATGATTAATTCTGTAATTACAGCTGTTTACAGCAAGACTGGCTAGGATGGATTGTATCGATTCGACTCAGGGTTATAATAAAGACATCATTCTTTAACGATTTTAATCATGAATAGAATCACTATCCAAACCCCTGATGACTGGCATTTGCATTTCCGAGATGGGCAGATGCTTAAAGAGACTGTCCCTGCGACAGCACGTTGCTTCAGACGAGCCATTGTGATGCCTAATTTAGTGCCGCCTGTTGTTAATGCAGAAATGGCAGTCGCTTATGGTCAACGTATACTCGAAGCCTGTCCAGAGGGCTCTCAGTTTGAACCATTAATGACGCTTTATTTAACAGATAAAACGACGGCAGCCGACATTGTAAAAGCAAAGCAAGCCGGTGTTATCGCTGCTAAGCTTTATCCCGCAGGAGCAACAACAAACTCCGATGCGGCGGTAAAAGGTGTCATGCAGCTCTATCCTGTTTTTGAGGAAATGGCAGCACAAGGTATGTTGCTTTTGATTCACGGCGAAGTGACGGAATCGCATATTGATATTTTTGATCGTGAGAAAGTGTTTATCGATCAGCAAATGACCAGAATTGTTGATGACTTTCCTCAACTAAGCATTGTGTTCGAGCATATTACGACAAAAGACGCTGTCGATTTTGTAGAGGCGGGACCAGACAATTTGGCTGCAACAATAACGCCTCAGCATTTGATGCTGAATCGAAATGATTTATTGGTTGGTGGTATTCGTCCGCATAACTATTGTTTACCGGTACTTAAACGACAAATTCATCAAGAGGCATTGCGCGGTGTTGTGGCCAAGGGACATAAGCGTTTCTTCTTGGGCACTGATTCGGCGCCACATGAAAAACACCTAAAAGAAAACTCTTGCGGCTGTGCCGGTTGTTATAGTGCATGGAGTGCTATTGAGTTATATACCCAAGTGTTTGATGAGTTAAATGCATTGGAACATTTAGAAGGCTTTGCAAGTCATCATGGTGCGGATTTCTACGGCTTGCCGAGAAATGAAGGAAGCATCACTCTAGTGAAGGAGGATTGGCAAATACCAGAGCAAATAACCTTACCTAATGGTAATGATATTGTGCCATTCCATGCTGGGCAAACGGTTCACTGGAAGCTAGAAACGAGCATCTAATTAAAGAGAAATATGAAAGTGGAGCAGAAAGAATGAGTAATGGGAATTCAATAGCAAGCCAAGTTAGGGAGTATTGGGTCGATGATGAAGGTTATCGGAACATGTATCAGGCGTCCGTTGCTGAGCCAGAAAAGTTTTGGGAAGAACAGGCGAAAATGGTTGATTGGCAAAAGTTTCCTACTCGTATTAAAAATACATCTTATGCACCTGGTGATATTGATATTAAGTGGTTCGAAGACGGTCAATTGAATATCAGTGAAAACTGTATTGATAGACATTTGGCTACTCGTGCACAAGAAACAGCTATTATATGGGAAGGCGACACACCAGACGTTGATAAACATATTAGCTTTCAGGAACTACATAATGAAGTGTGTAAGTTGGCAAATGGACTTAAAAAGCTAGGTGTTGAAAAAGGCGATCGTGTTGCTATCTATATGCCCATGGTGCCTGAAGCCGCCTATGCGATGTTAGCTTGCGCCCGTATCGGTGCTGTGCATTCTGTCATTTTTGGTGGGTTTTCTCCTAATGCTATCGCTGACCGTATTAATGACTGCCAAGCTAAAGTGATCATTACTGCGGACGAAGGACGCCGTGGTGGACGCACTATACCGTTGAAAGTGAATGTCGACAGTGCTTTGGAAGATGAACGGTGCCCAACAATTACAGCGAATATTGTTCTAAAGTGCACGGGATGTGATGTTGAAACAAATCCTGGTGATGTTTGGTGGCATGAGTTGGTCGCCGATTGTGCTAGTGAATGTCTACCAGAAGTCATGAATGCTGAAGATCCGCTGTTTGTACTTTATACATCAGGCTCTACTGGTAAACCTAAAGGTGTGCTGCACACGAGTGGGGGATATCTGCTCTACGCCGCGATGACACATAGATATATATTTGATTATCGCCCAGGCGAGATCTATTGGTGTGCGGCTGATGTAGGCTGGATTACAGGACATAGTTATATTGTTTACGGACCATTGGCTAATGGTGCTACGACAGTGATGTTTGAAGGTGTGCCCACTTACCCTGACGAACGTCGCATTGGTCAGATAGTTGATAAACACCAAATTAATATTTTGTATACGGCACCTACAGCCATCAGAGCTTTGATGGCAAAAGGAGAGTTTGCTGCACAGGATTCTACGCGAAATACGCTAAGGTTACTGGGTTCTGTCGGTGAGCCTATTAATCCAGAAGCATGGCAATGGTACTTTGAGACGATTGGCAATAGTCGCTGTCCTATTGTGGATACGTGGTGGCAGACTGAAACAGGGGGTGCCATGATTTCAACCTTGCCTGGGATGGATGGACAAAAACCGGGCTCCGCAACTAAGCCTTTCTTTGGTATTCAGCCAGCACTTGTTGATAGTGAAGGTAATGAGTTAGACGGTAGCGTTGATGGCAATTTAGTCATCAAGGACAGTTGGCCGGGTCAAGCGCGAACCTTATGGGGGGATCATGAGCGTTTTGAACAGACCTACTTTAGTACGTACAAAGGGATGTATTTTAGTGGTGATGGTTGCCGTCGTGATGAAGACGATGACTACTGGATTACAGGGCGTGTCGACGATGTCCTCAATGTATCAGGGCATCGGTTGGGCACTGCAGAGATTGAAAGCGCTCTAGTTGCTCATGCTGCAATCGCAGAAGCAGCCGTTGTTGGTTATCCGCACGATATCAAAGGCCAAGGTATCTATGTATATGTAAGCCCAGTTAAAGGCTATGAAGTCAGTGATGAATTGACGAAAGAAATTCGACATTGGGTACGGACTGAGTTAAGTCCTATTGCGATGCCTGATTTAGTACAGTGGACAACGGGGTTGCCTAAAACACGTTCAGGAAAAATTATGCGTCGCATCTTACGTAAGATTGCAGCAAATGACTATGCAAGCTTAGGAGATACTTCAACATTGGCTGATCCGACTGTTGTTGATAGTTTGATTGAAAGCCGTTTGAATCGATAGCTAGGGTTAAAAATGGAAAAGGCGCGGTGACCTAGCGCCTTTTCTTTGGTGGAAATGCGCTAGATCACTCAGCTTTCTTAAATTTGAAAACGAAACGATCAGTTGCACCTCTAAGCCCTTCAGCAAATACACTTTGGCTGTAATTATCGTTAGCGTTACGCAAGTAAAATGCCTCTTCGACTAGCTTAAATCCGGCTTGCTCCAATTGATAGATAACAATGTTAGGGTCGATACGGTGTGTGCTGTTAGCTGGTTCATAACCTGAGCCCGCTGGCGCTGCGTGATCAATAATAACGAGTACACCATCATCTTTCATGGCGTTTCTGATGTTTGCTAAAGCCGCTCTGTAGTCTACAGGTGCTTCGCGTAATTTCACTGTATTGCCTTCACGGTCTGTTGTTTGCGTGAAAAACAAGTCATGATAGTTCAGTGCAGTAAAAACAACATCTAAGCTGTTAGCTGGGATGTCCATATCTTTTAATGCGACCTCGTCTAAGCGAGAAACGTTAGTTAGGCGATTACCTTCAGTACGTTTAATCATTCTTTGTCCTGCAAAACGCCAAATGACCTCGTCGTTTTGTGCGTATACTTTACCCTTTGAGCCTACAGCCATAGAGAAAAGTTCGCTGTACCAACCACCGCCAGCAAAGATATCGAGTACATTGTCGCCTTCGCTAACGCCCGTAAAGGCCATGATTTTTGCTGGTAGGCGCGCTGGATCTCTTGCAGCATCTGCTTCAGGGCGACTATCTGCCGATAAGAGCTTGGTAATTTCTGCTTCTGTTAAATTGGGTTTTGCCGCGAGTGAGAAACTGGTCGCGAGAGTGGCTGCAGTTAGCAAGAGAATTGAAGGTTTCATGTTGATCCTAGAGTGTTTTAAACACGTTTAAATGTAATGTTGTAATTTATGCAAGAGTTAGGTTTTTGTCTAATCGAATCTTTAAAAAAAAGAGGATAAGCTATAACGTTTCTATCACCTCAATCTGAAATGACATTTAAGCGCTGGCTAGATATCTATCTAGACAATTTGCAAACTGTTGCCGATCAGTTTGACTTAATGGCGGTGGCCCTCCAGATTCGATGCCGCTTGAGCGCATAGTATCCATAAAATCTCTCATGTTGAGTCTTTGACGGATATTTTCCTTAGTAAATAATTCTCCACGTGGGCTCAGTGCTGTGGCACCTTTATCTATGACCTCTGACGCCAAGGGAATGTCACTTGTAATGACGAGTTGGCCAGCATCAACACGCTTAACTATCTCGTCATCAGCTATATCAAAGCCGCTTTCTACTTGCATGAACTTGAGGAAGCTAGAGGGAGGAAGTCTAAGGTAGTGATTAGCAACGAAAGTTGTCAGTGTTTTGGTGCGATTGGCTGCCCGATACAGAATCTCTTTGATGGCGACTGGACAGGCATCACCATCTACCCATATTTGTTTTTTTGATAGCTCTGTCACGTTTGATCCCTATTGGCTCTTATGGGCTAATGTATGTGCGTTCTTTTCCCAATTTTGTCCATCGAAGTCGACAATGGTTTTTTGTGGGATGGTGGTGTCGATACAGTTAACATTGATGTCTATGCCATCTGGGTTAGAGCGAGGCGTGTAAAAGGGCTTAACGCCACAATTTTTACAGAAAGTATGTTTAGCAATACCGCTGCCAAATGTGTAGGTTGAGAGCTTTTCCTCGCCAGCAATGAGTTTGAACTGCCTTAAAGGCACAATAAGATGTAAATAGCCTGCCTTAGTACAAATGCTGCAATTGCAGCGCTCAATTTCCAAGTGACTATCTGCTTCAACAGAAAACTGAATGCTGCCACAATGGCAGCTGCCCAAATACTCCATTCATCGCCCTTATATCAATAACATTAAATAGGTGCTAACTCATACACAATCTTAACAGTTAGCCGATAAGTGGCCCAGTTTTATTAGGAGCTGTTGAACTTTGCTGTATACTTTTGAAGCAAAGTATACATGCCCAAAGGAGTTTGATAATGAGTGTGACAGTTCTTGCATTAACAGCCTATGTTTTTCTAACGCTGATTCTATTAGTTTCAATCGTTAGCGCACGTACGTTGATGGTGATGGGTGGCAAAAAAGCACCGAATGAATTCAGTCCAGATGGGAGTGGTGGGTCTTCTTTCATGCTGCGTTTGACACGTACCCATGCCAATGTTGTTGAGTGCTTCCCATTCGTGGGGGGACTATTATTGCTTGCAATCGCTATGGATAAACCTTTTATAACAGATGCACTAGCACCCTATGTGATTTTGGCTCGTTTTGCACAAACCTTGACGCACTTGGTTTCTACAAGCCCTGTTGCGGTGCAAATTCGGTTTGCTTTCTTCTTGGTTCAGGTGGTTATTTGTATTTACTGGTGCGCTAAAATATTTGGCAGTATGTTGTGATAGAAAGGCTACAGCGTGAATTGGTTAGTTAAAAAATGTGGTGAATATACACGAGTGCTGCTGTTCTTTTGCGCAGCATTGTCGGGTATTCAAGTGCCTGCTTTTGTTAGCCAATTTGAGACTATTGTTGAGCAACGTTGGCAAGAGGCAAATTTGGCATTGGCGCCATTTCAGCAAGATGCTCATCGTTACACGAATGGCAATTTGGTTGCCTTGATTGAACGCTATAGAAGTAATAGCGACGCTGCAATACGTGATGGCGGTGATAATATTCAGCAGTTGTGGCAGCGTGAGCAAGAGTTGAAACAATTGGTGGATGGTTTAAGTGGTGGCTTGTCTAACGATATCCGTTTTGTCGTCATACACCCGTCGCACAGCTTGTTAGATCAAACATGGCAGGCTTATGATTTTCTGATTCCGTTGACACAAACTGCTATAGTCGTTGGCCTAATTGTTGGGTTTCTCTTTGTCCTATTATTTGATCTACTATTCGCTTGTTTTCGGTTGCCCTTTAGAAAACAAAAAACGATAATTCAATAGTAAGCTACTGTACCTAAGCTAGCTGGTGTTTCAAAGCCATTCTCGATTGAAATTAGTCCCAAAGTGATTGTTTTTATTGGCTGAACTGCCCGTAAGAGTGTGCTTTAACTGAGAATTTGTCTAATGATTATTCAAGCTTAAAGGTTGCGTTTACGCGTTAAACCCAGTTTGCAAGACTTGTGTATAAAAGACAGATGAGAGGTGAGGTATCAGCATAGGAAGTGCGCGACGAGAACAACGCAAGGAGCCACTGTTGTGAGCGAAGCTAGGAGTTCGAGTCGAGGTCCGATAGGCATTCAAGCCTCTGCATGACTTAAGACGCGCTTAGATTGAGCGAAATTCATACACCAAAGGTCAACCCTAAGGGCTTAATCGTTAATAAGCCCTAATATTTGGATAATTCATGTTTTCTTTTTTTGAAAAACTCACCCAGCCTTTCCCGGTTAACGATCCCACTCAGCCGCCAAAGAGCTTAGTTGCTTTTTGCTTGCATTACTCAAAAGGCATGTTGGGTATTTTATTGTTAGTGGCTCTTTTAAGTGCCGCCATTGCCATCATGGAAGTATCGTTATTTGGTTTTTTAGGCCAGCTAGTTGATTGGTTTAGTGAACGGGATCGCAGTACCTTCATTCAGGAAGAGTTGAACACGTTGATTTTCATGGGTGTTCTTGTGCTGCTCATTCTACCAGGTATTGTCATCCTGCAATCGTTCCTTACACACCAGACTTTATTAGGGAATTTCCCGATGAAGATCCGCTGGCAAGCGCACCGGTTTTTAATGGGGCAAAGCTTAGGCTTCTTCCAGAATGAGTTTGCTGGCCGTGTGGCAACTAAAGTTATGCAAACGTCTTTGTCGGTTCGCGAAAGCGTGATGAAGTTACTTGATATTTTTGTGTATGTGAGTGTTTACTTCTTTAGTATCGTTGTATTGGTATTCTCTGCGGATTGGCGCCTCAGTTTGCCTTTGATAGCTTGGTTTGTGATTTACGTTATTATCTTACGTAACCTTGTACCTAAACTTAAGCAAGTATCACAAAAGCAAGCTGATGCACGTTCGGTTATGACGGGGCGAGTGATTGATAGCTATACTAATATCACGACAGTTAAGCTATTTGCACATGCCAAGCGTGAAAGTGATTATGCCAAAGAAGGCATGGAAGAGTTTCTGCATACTGTTTATCCCCAAATGCGCTTGGTGACTGTATTGAATGCTTGTGTTTGGATGAGTAACTCTGTTCTCATTTTTTCTATTTCAGCACTGTCTATTTACTTGTGGGTGAACAATATCGTCAGTGCTGGTGATATTGCGATTGCAGTAAGCTTGTGTTTGAGACTCAACGGCATGTCGCAATGGATCATGTGGGAAGTCTCCTCATTGTTTGAAAATATAGGTGCTGTTCAAGACGGTATAAACACACTTTCTATGCCCGTTGATATCCAAGATAAACCAGACGCTAAAAAGTTAGATATGCAAGGAGGTGGTATTGAGTTTAAGGACATCCATTTTGCTTACGATGATAAAAACCGAGTGTTTGAAAACCTAAATATACGCATAAAGCCTGGCGAAAAAGTAGGCCTTGTTGGGCGTTCTGGAGCGGGTAAATCAACGCTGGTGAATTTGCTACTGCGCTTCTACGATGTGCAAAAAGGGCAAATATTAATTGACGGGCAAGACATTAGCGCTATCGAACAAGAGAGTTTACGCGCGCATATCAGTATGGTGACACAAGACACTTCTCTGCTCCATCGGTCTGTGCGAGATAATATTCTGTACGGTAAATTAGAGTCTTCCGAAGACGAAATGCTTCAAGCGGCAAAGAATGCAGAAGCGGATGATTTCATCCATCACTTGTCTGACTTGCAAGGCCGAGTGGGTTACGACGCACATGTTGGTGAACGTGGGGTTAAACTATCCGGCGGTCAGCGGCAACGTATCGCTATTGCTCGTGTCATGCTGAAAGACGCACCGATTCTGGTACTGGATGAAGCGACCTCTGCATTAGACTCAGAGGTAGAAGCTGCTATTCAAGAGTGTTTAGATCAAATGATGCAGAATAAGACCGTTGTTGCTATTGCTCACCGCCTATCTACTATTGCACAGATGGACAGGTTACTCGTTGTCGATGAAGGTAAGGTGGTTGAGTCTGGTACACATGCTGAACTACTCGCCAAGCAAGGTATTTACGCCAATCTATGGGCACATCAAACGGGTGGGTTTATTGGTTTGGAATAAACTCAACCCTTAACATTTAGTGAAACTTTATCCAAAGAGCTGTGGTGAACGGTAATACCAATCATAGCGACAACGATTAATACGGTTAAAAGCTGAAGAAAACCTTTTCGATATATTTTGTCTATTTCTAGGGCGGGGCAGGGTAATCTTCGGCAAATGGTAATAATCTAGCGGGTGATACGCCGCTCCTCAGTTTGTGGAAAAATTTGAAAGGTAAGTCAACACGTTCCCCTTTACCGTGTAGTGAGTAAATAATACCGGAGCGCGTTTTGACTGCTGGTGGTATGAATTTAACAACAGGGCTTGAGCAGACAAATTGTCCAGGTTCAAAGCGCCCTGACGCATCCATCATAACGCTACCCCATAGCACACGTCCCCACCACTCTGAGAGGTCAACACCTTGCTCATCACCGTACAGGTGAACGAGATACCACTTTTCAACCAGTGTCATATTGTTCCTTATGTGATGAAGTTGATTGTTATCGCTGAATCAGTATAGACCGGAAGACGCCTAATACCTTTCGTATTTGTATCGATGATGCTATCTCTATCTAGCCGACAACTTAATGTGCACTGCTTGAAGTGGTGTGTCGCCATCGACAAATGCGCGGTGACCTGTCACTGACTCGTCTTCAACGTTATCGACTATATAATCTGCTGCAATGAACTGTTGCCCTGCAACAAAAGTTTTATGTTGGCCAGAGCGTAGTTCCAAAGTTATTTGTCCCTGCATAACAATGATAAGTGTTGGATCACCAGCTGTGTGCCAATCACTTTGATATCCTACTTGGCTTTTTCTGTGTCTAAAATTTAAGGCTTGTTGTCTTTGTGAGATATACATACCGCCATGATCAGTCAAAGGATGTTGGACTTGGGAAAATATAGAACGGCCTGATTTGTCGACAGTGATCATATCAATCGTTGTGCTCGTATTAAGAGCATCCGTCGACAGTGAGTTGCTACTATTTTGATTCATAAGGTAAGTTAGTGACATGAGAGTAGAGTGATGGTGTCAATTATGCAAAATGAGGCGGCATGCTTCAATCGAGGATTTCAGAATGGTGGTTGTTGAAACAAACAATGGTTACCCTCAATTGATTTTGACTCCCAATCGCTCTGCTAATTGGGTTCAAACTAAGCACTTACTCTACGTACTTGCCGGAACCTCATTGGGAATAGCAACTGCTTGGAGTTTTTTGGGAGCTTGGGTGATCTTACCTTTTGCTGGTTTTGAAGTTGGGTTGTTAGCGTTCTTGATGCATAGGGTGTGTTTTGCAACGTATCAACAACAAGTGATTCGACTTCAAAACAATGATGTTTTTATTCAACTTGGTGTCTATAAGCCCGCTCGCGGGTGGCGTTTGAATAAAGCCTGTACACGAGTCATTGTAACAGAGCCGCAACATCCAGATGATCCTATAGGGTTATCAATCAAAGATGATCAATATACAGTTGAACTGGGGGCTTTTCTTAGCGTTGATGACAAACAATATTTGCTTGATGAATTAAAACTTTGTGGTCTTGAGACAATCAACTATGGGAAAACTGTGCAAGTGGGCTTTTGATTTGATGCGTTACACCAATCCGTAGTGAGAATTTATCACGATGGATTGATCTTAATAGCCGAAGTTAATATTAATTGATCTAAGTATTTTTTAGGATTGATGTGTTTTTTCAGGCATAATGTGCGCCGCATTTTTGGACCCAACCCGTTTTTCATTCAGGAATAAAACATTGCTCACTACCGCGAATATCACCATGCAATTTGGCGCTAAGCCACTTTTCGAAAATGTCTCTGTTAAGTTTGGCGAAGGTAATCGTTACGGCCTTATTGGCGCTAATGGTTGTGGTAAATCAACCTTTATGAAAATCCTTGGTAAAGATCTTGAACCGAGTGCGGGTAACGTATCTAAGGATCCTAATGAGCGTATAGGGAAGTTGAAGCAGGATCAATTTGCTTATGAAGAATATAGTGTGCTCGATACTGTCGTTATGGGACATGAAGAGCTTTGGGCTGTAAAGTCTGAGCGAGATGCCATTTACGCCAAAGCTGAAATGACAGACGAAGACGGCATACGTGCAGGTGATTTAGAAGCCGAGTTTGCTGAAATGGATGGTTATACAGCCGAATCTCGTGCTGGTGAGCTGTTAATCGGTGTCGGTATCCCTGTCGAGCAGCATTATGGGCCTATGAGCGAAATTGCACCGGGATGGAAGTTGAGAGTATTGTTAGCCCAAGTGCTGTTTGGTGACCCTGATATCATGTTACTGGACGAACCAACGAACAACTTGGACATCAATACGATTCGATGGTTGGAAGGTGTATTGAGTGAACGTAATTGCACTATGATCATCATCTCGCATGATCGCCACTTCTTAAACAGCGTTTGTACGCATATGGCTGACTTAGATTATGGTGAACTAAGAGTGTTTGCCGGTAACTATGATGAGTACATGACCGCCGCAACGCAAGCACGTGAGCGTTTATTGTCTGACAACGCCAAGAAAAAAGCACAAATAGCCGAGTTACGTACTTTTGTAAGTCGCTTTTCAGCCAATGCATCTAAATCAAAACAAGCAACGTCTCGCGCTAAGCAAATTGATAAAATCCAACTTGAAGATGTTAAGCCTTCGAGCCGTCAAAACCCTTATATTCGTTTTGAGCAAGAGAAGAAGCTGCACCGACAAGCATTGGAAATAACTGGGTTGGCAAAATCTTTTGACGAGCCTTTATTCTCAGGCTTGGATTTAATGCTCGAAGTTGGGGAAAGAGTCGCGATTATTGGTCCTAACGGTATTGGTAAAACAACCTTATTAAAGTGCCTTGTAGGCGATTTGGAAGCTGACAACGGTCATATTAAATGGTCAGAAAATGCCAACATTGGCTACTATGCACAAGACCACGCAGCAGATTTTGAAATAGATAAAAACTTGATGGACTGGATGTATCAATGGGGGCAGGAAGGAGATGACGAGCAAGTGATGCGCTCAACTTTGGGGCGCTTATTGTTCTCTCAAAATGAAATTGTAAAGTCAGTTAAGGTTATTTCCGGTGGTGAGCAAGGCCGTATGTTGTTCGGAAAATTGATGCTGCAAAAACCTAATATTATGGTGATGGATGAACCTACCAATCACTTAGATATGGAGTCTATTGAGTCACTCAATATGGCATTAGAAAACTATGCCGGTACGCTTGTTTTTGTTAGCCATGATAGAGAGTTTGTTTCATCCCTCGCGACACGTATTATTGAGTTGACACCAACAGGCATCGTTGACTTCCATGGCTCTTATGAAGAGTACCTTGCTAGTCAAAGTGTTTAGGTTATTTATACCAATCGCTCGAATGTGATTGGTATAACCATAAAATTTGATCGAGATCAGTAAAGTGGTGCTCAACCTCTCTTACACTATTGTTGAATTGATAAACAATAGTTGGAGATCATTATGTGGGATCTATTCTTAAATGACCCAGTTGCTTGGGGTTCAATCTTAGGTATTGGCGTTGTGGTTGCTATTTGTGGCTACTATCTTTATTTGTTTGTACACAATGTTCACGAAAACTTATAGCGATATAGCTCGCTTTTGTAAGAGTAGTTAGTGCTAAAGCGTTAATAACATTTCTGCAGCAACACAGGTACATAAACCTTCGCAGACTGGGCAATCATATCCGTCTTCGATGCTAAGTTGTTGCCATTTGTTAGGGTGTTCTTTGATGAGTTTACCGCCGCATTTCGAAAAGTACTTAAAGGCGCTGTTGCCTGGACTGGCAAGCCAGATATGTGCTAGCCCAGCGCGACTACCTTGTCTCTTTACTTCCTTTGAAGATAGGTTTAACAAAGCTGAGCCTATACCTTTTCCTTGATATGCAGGGTTAACAGTGTTGCATTTGAAATAACATATTTCGCTTTTCGGAATGCCCCAAAGAGGGGGAGAGCACCACTGGTCTTCTTGCCAATAAGGCGCTGCGAAAGTGATACGGAAGCCGATAAGCTTGTCACCATCAAATGCAACCCAACTGGCATTGATATTGTTAAAAACAGAGCGCTTTTGGTAATCATGACACTTGTCGAAATCAAGATAATTATCGCCATGTACTTCATTCCCTAACTGAATAACTGCGTCGAAGTGTTTTGGTGTTAGCGTTTGGTAACGAATAGAATTCATAGTCAATATTGAGTCGGCTTGTTTGAGGTGTTTATTGTGAATTATTCGACTTGAGCAGAGGCTAGCGTTTCATTAATAAAGACAATGGCTTGTTCTTCGCTATCAAACAGTCTTTCTTCTAATGGAGCTGCTATCTTTAAAGCGCACCTCATTTTCTGTAGCTGGGCTTTGGCTACTGGAGAGCTAAGGCAGTAAGTATCTACCACGCAGCCATTTTTCATACAACGTTTGTACCCTTCAGAGACGACACTGCTTGCTTCTGAAGTTGATGCATCAAAATCCAATGCGCAAGCAAAGTAACCCCACGGTTCACCCGTTAGGTTTTCCGAAGCATGTAGTAAGTCTTTTACGTAACTCTTACTCAAACTAAGACCCATAGCGCCATTTAAGGTGATACTTAAAATGCGACCTTTTGCTTCAATCGTATATTTGCCGTATTTGTCACTCTTTGACAAGTTCATAAAGTTCCAATAAATCTTATTTAATCAACGGGCAATAGGCCTGCCTTCTTTGCGCCAACTTTTCATATCGCCATCCAGATGCTGTAATTGAGTAAATCCGTTCTCTTGAAGCACTGACATGGCCTTACGAACCCTTATTCCTGATTCACAATAGAGTACGACAGGTTTATCTTTAAAAGACAGTAGTCCATTTAAATGTAGTTCAATATCATCGTGAGGGACAAGTATTGCTCCTGGTACATGGCCTTTGTCATACTCACTTTGTGTGCGTACATCTAAAATCAGGCGCTTGGTGTCAGGTGTCGATAAAAGTGTTTCTGGTGATATATCAACAATATCGGCACTCTTTGATAAAAAACTAAACAAAGCAGATAGCAAAATCAGATACCTCATTAAAGTTATACTCCTCGACCCAATCAGGTTAGGTAAACAAATACAGGGGAGTATGGATCCCCTGTATTGCTACTATTATTTAATAACGATAAGTTTCAGGCTTGTAAGGGCCTTCTACTGGCACGTTAATATAGTCAGCTTGCTCCTGAGTCAGTGTTGTAAGAACACCACCGAAGCCTTCTACCATATAACGAGCAACTTCTTCATCTAAATGTTTTGGCAATACTTCTACCGTCATCGCTGCGGCTTGCTGTTCGGCAGACATATTAGCGAAGCCTTCTCCGAACAAGTAAATTTGTGCAAGTACTTGGTTAGCAAATGAACCATCCATAATTCTTGAAGGGTGGCCAGTGGCGTTACCTAAGTTAACAAGGCGTCCTTCAGATAGAAGTAACAAGTGATCACTTGGGTCATCGCTACGAAAGATTTTATGGACTTGAGGTTTGATCTCATCCCACTGCCAGTTTTTGCGCATGTAAGCCGTATCGATTTCGTTATCGAAATGGCCAATATTACAGACGACGGCGCCTGATTTTATTGCACTTAACATTTGTGCATCACAGACATCTGCATTCCCTGTTGTCGTAACAATCAAGTCAGTCTTAGAGAGCAATTCTTTATTAATGCCATCAGCAGTGCCCGTTTTAACGCCATTGATATAGGGTGAGACAACTTCAAAGCCATCCATACAAGCTTGCATAGCACAAATAGGATCAATTTCAGCAACCTTAACAATCATGCCTTCTTGCATAAGTGACTGAGCTGAGCCTTTACCTACATCACCATAACCAACGACAAGTGCCTTCTTGCCTGATAATAAGTGATCCGTAGCGCGTTTGATGGCGTCATTTAGACTGTGTCGACAGCCGTATTTGTTATCATTCTTAGATTTAGTGACTGAGTCATTGACATTGATAGCAGGGACTTTTAGCTCACCCTTCTCTAACATTTCTTGTAGTCTGTGAACGCCCGTTGTTGTTTCCTCGGTAATACCGTGAACGTTGTCGAGTACTTGTGGGTATTTCTTATGGAGCATTTCAGTTAAGTCGCCACCATCATCTAAGACCATGTTAGCAGCCCAAGGTTGGCCGTCGACCAAGATGGTTTGCTCTAGGCACCACTCATACTCTTCTTCGGTTTCGCCTTTCCATGCGTAAACGGGAACACCTGCTGCTACTATTGCCGCTGCAGCATGATCTTGTGTAGAGAAGATGTTACAAGAAGACCAGCGCACTTCTGCGCCAAGATCAACAAGTGTTTCAATCAAAACACCTGTCTGAATAGTCATATGGATACAGCCTAAGATTTTAGCACCTTGAAGCGGTTGCTGGGCACTGTATTTTTTTCTAATGGCCATCAAAGCAGGCATTTCGCTCTCTGCAATAGTTAGCTCTTTCCGACCCCAGTCAGCGAGTGACATGTCGGCAACTTTAAAATCGCCTTTTGTAACAACTTGATTTGTTTCGTTCATTATCTGTATTTTCCAAAGATCGTTATAAATTCAATTCTTGAAGTATGAGTGATTGAGTACGTTGATCTAATCTAGCTCCAAAACTAGATACACACTCTGCTGCAGCTCGACTGGCTAGCTTTCCGGACTGTTCTATAGACAGGCCATTTGTTAGGCCATATAGAAATGCCCCGGCATAGGTATCACCAGCACCTGTAGTGTCTACGGCCTTAGCTACAAAAGGTTCAATCGATATGGTCTCGTTATTTTGATAAACCGTCGAGCCTTCTTCGCCCCGAGTTAAGACTAAACATTGAGTGTAGTTGAGAATAGATGCAATGCCTGCTTCCAAGTCTCCACTGAAGTCAGTTGCTTCGTCTTGATTACAGAAAATTAAATCAACACCGTCGCCTAGGACTTTTTCCAGATTTTCTCTTGCATAGTTAACAACCGCAGGGTCAGAGAAAGTCAAAGCCACTTTAACGCCACATCGCTGAGCCACAGCTTTGGCTTTTAGTATGGCTTCAACCGCTGGTGGTTGATAGAGTAAATGGCCTTCAATATAGAGATACTTAGCTTCTTCAATGGCAGACATATCTAACTGCTCTTGATCAAAGCTGCCTGTGATACCTAAGTGTGTGCACATTGTACGGTCAGCATCTGGTGTTATCATGATTAACGATACACCTGTCATGCCGTCAACTTTTGATTGAGATAAGCTGTTACCAACAGCAGCTGAGTCTAAGTCTCGACGGTAAAAGTCACCGAGTCCATCGTCAGCCACTTTACAACAATAAAAGGTTTTACTGCCAAATTGAGCTGCTGTAAAAATAGTATTGGCTGCGGAGCCGCCGCCAGCACGGTTGCGTAAGCCGTATGTTTCTTCAAGGCTGCTAATTAGGGTAAGGTGATCTTCAGTTTCCTGAAGCGTCATAAACCCTTTCTCGATGCCTTTTTCGGCCAGAAATGCTTCTGTTACTTCAAATTCTTTGTCTACTAAGGCGTTACCTAAAGCGACGATGTCGTATTGGCTCATAAAAAGGCTCTTTCACGGTATTAAAACTCAGCCGGCGATTGTACATGAGTTGTATCATTCCATCTAGATGAGTGGGTAGTTTACAATTCGGGTGGGTATAGAACCTTATCAAGGGCTAAAAAAACAGGACTTAAGTCTCTTTAATCCTAATCATTTTCGAGCGGCAAGTGAATGTGTTTACAAAGCTCGGATAACCCCGTTAACAGGCGTGGCGTAAATCGGTGCAGTAAGTCTGGATTTGCTTGCTTAAGATGACGTTCACTGCGCTCTAAGAGAGGTAACCAAGGTCGCCAAAAGTGTGTGATTTGCTGCTGTGATTCTTTATTGACCGCCACGATTACACGCGGCTTGCGCCTGACCACTGACTCTATTGGTACCTCAGGGTAGTCATTAATCGCATCGTCAAATATATTGCGCGCACCACAAACACTGAGTAGCTCATTACCCCAAGCTGATTGACCAATTGTCATTAAGGGCTTAGGCCATAGATAATAAAGCACTGGGATTTGAACTTCACTTTGATACTCTGCTTTTATTGCGCCTAGGGTGACATCAAAATTAGTCGCTAATTGTTCGCCAATCTCAGTCTGATTGAGCGCGTCGCCTAATGCTCTAACCTCTGTACTAATGTCGCTGAGTTTCTTAGGGTTTGAATAGAAAAGCGTAAAACCTAAGGATGTTAATCGCGCTAGATCTTGAGGTTTATTGCCGCCCTGCCATGCAAGAATAAGATCAGGCTTTAACCGCACGATGGCTTCGAAATCAACGCCCTGAAAACTGGCAACTGAAGGTAATCGGCTGGCTTGTTCGGGGTAGTCGCTGTAATCGCTCACTGCGACCAGTCTATCTCCGACTTTGAGTGCGTAAGCCAACTCAGTTAAGTGCGGTGCTAAACTTATTATCCTTTTAGGAGACTCGATTTCGTTGAGATTGGTATTAGCATAAGAAAAGCCAATGAGTAATATTATTAACAGAAATAAACAGTGTGTCTTTAGCGAAGGTAGTTGCACGATATTCATGGTGATTCGGATTTATATGTCTACCAGTATTGTAAATCATATTCATGCCGCCTGGTGAGTAATTCGTATTTTATACTTGTTCAGCTACAGTTAGGTTTAATGGTTAATATCACTGCAATGTCGGGTCTAAAGCATAAAAGCACGCACTGACCAGAAAACTAAAAATGATCCATACAACTAATGTCTTATTAGCCGCGGTGATACTTATCAAAATATCCTGACTTTTAGGAAAGCGAGGTGGTCCACTTTTAGGTAAGCGATTCTTGGTTTTTTCGTATATAACCGGACCGCCTAACTGGCAATGCAATGCGCCTGCAAAAGTGGCAATAAGCCTGTCTCTTGCTTTCGCTTTGGATGGTAAGTATCTCCTCGCTTGCATAGCGGCGCCGATGTTCTGAGCAAGCATAAAAATAACCGTTGTGATTTGAGATGGTAACCAAGCCAATACAAACCTAATAGCCGCCGTCGGTTGACCAAAATGCCGATGCTTATTCGTTCTGATGTTCCATGCTTGGCTTAGCTCAAAAATAAGTCGGTAGCATAAAGCGGCCAAACCACCTGCACATAAAAACCAGAACAATACGCCGATGTATTGGTAAGTGAATCTTAACAGCATGGATTCTATCGTCGCTTTGCATAACCCCACGTCGGATAGGTTATTCGTGCTTCGCAAACACAAATCGTTAAGAAAGTGTCGAGCTAATGCTTTCTTATCACGATGTAAAGAAGCAACCACTCTTTTACATTGGGAAATAACATCTTGAAACTGCAATGCGAGTAACAGTAATAAACCATCAAAAAACTGTGGTATATCGGCTAGTTGAATAAATAAACCAAGTGGCAGTAGCAAAGGGACAATTAAAATGATTATCGCTAGCGTTCCTGAAATCATTTTTTGACGCTTACTTCTATTTGAGTCAGGATTGACTTTAAGTGCCATGCGTTGTGCCAATAACTGAAACAATGTTAATGGGTGATAGCTTTTGGGTATAGGCCATGTACGTTCAATAACAATGACCACTAACATGATAAAGAACGTTTGAAATGCTGGATGTAAAGCAGACTGAATTAGCGCATTCATGGAGTATGCTAGCTACTGTTGCAGTATACCAAGAAGCGCCTTTTGTTCGTCAGAAAGCACCTGTTCAGGTGTTAATATAGCGCCGCTTAACGATGATCGACAATGACACACACATTCCGTTTCAGGTTCGTCAAGGTAAGCTAATATTAGCTTTGTGGCCTTCTTTAAGCTTTCCCCATACCGGCTGATGACTTTGTCGACTGTGACATGCAAGCTAGGGTGGTCCTGCCAACAATCATAATCCGTGGCTATGGTTAGCGTGCAATAAGCCAGTTGTGCTTCACGCGCCAAAAATACCTCAGGCACATTCGTCATACCAACGAGATCGCAGCTAGCAGGTCCTCTGAGAAAATGACTTTCTGCTTTGGTCCCTAAACGAGGGCCATCAACGCAGGCGTAAGTCTTGTTACGATGAACAGGTATGCCAATTTTGTCACCGGTAGCACTAAGCGCATCCGCAAGAGAGCGGCATGTCGGCTCTGCTGTTGATACATGTGCAGCAATGCCATTACCAAAGAATGTTTTTTCTCGAGTCCCTTTCACAAAATCCATATATTGATCTGGAATAGATAAATCACCAGGGGCAACTTCCATTTGTAAGCTACCTACAGCGGATAAGCCAATGACTTGTGTTACACCGAGCTGCTTTAAGGCGAAAATGTTTGCACGATAATTGACTTCGTGAGGGAGTAATTGATGCGCGGAACCATGTCTAGCAAGGAAGAAGACTCTACGCTCATTAAATCGACATTCTGTAGCAACCGCTTCGCCAAAGGGCGTTTCAATGTGGTGAGTGTGTAATACGTCGACATTATCAAGCTGATAGATACCTGTGCCGCCAATAATTGCTAACATGATTGTCCTGTTGTTAATACCATTGGGTAGAAAGTGTCAGCTTCTAAGCTGAGAGTGCTTGTTTGGAAGCTGGGTTAATGCCATCGATTTGCTTAACCAGTTGACGACGGGATAGCCGAGAGTCTTTGCCAAGCTCTAGTGCAAGTCGGTAAAGATCTGCTTCTACGTCAACATCATAGGTAGCAGCGACGTAGCATAGGCTCAAATTCTTTTGCTGACAAGCATTAGCCAAATCGTCGGCCAATGTGTGTGTACTCCAACCTAAATGCTCAATGTCAGGCCAAGCCACACTATTAGCCATGATAGTAACGCCACCATCATCCGCTTTGCTTAGAACAATATCTTTCACCCGAAGCTTTTTGATAACAGACTGATAGATCCCTTGATCGAGAATAGGTGCATCGGTACCAATAAATACCAACTCGCTATGGCCTTGTTTACGCAACTGGTTATCGATGGTGTTTAATCGTACACCGAGATTACCTTCTGGTTGTATCAGAACAGTAACCTCTCTTCTCAATAATGATTCTGCCCATGCTTTATCATTTTGTGATGCAACAGCGATCACAACAGGTCCTCCCCAATGCATTGCATCTTCTAAAGCACAATCAAGTAATGCGAGGGCAACTTGGAAAGCTTTTGCAGCACCGATTGTTGCTGCAAGTCTTTGTTTACCTTGGCCTAACTTAGGACGTTTACAAAAAACGACCAATGTTGGTTCTGGACTATTCTTCAATTGCGGCATCATTTAACTGCCAGTTGTAGTCATACTTAATTTTACCATTAAAGTCATCGAGCTTTGCTTCGAGTTCGGATGAGGCATAATTATAGATATGCTCTAAAACAGCTTCTTCGCTACCGCCAAAATCAGAGCCAAACCAATCATAAATACTTGATAAAGTGAGTTCGTTACCTTGGAAATTAACTCCTTTACTATGATTAATGAAATCTTCGGCAGCAATTTCCAATTGGTCTTCAAGGTTATCCGCAGTTAACGCTTGAGGCTGTAAATTAGGGCAGCCTAGGCTGGCACAATTTACTGCGTAGTGAACACGGTTTTCACCAAAAATAGGTCTCAGCACACCGTGTTCAATGTTATTCAATGTCATTTCCTGACCATCGATCTTGACAACTACATCATCCCAAGGACCTAAATTAACAACACTGCCAATCTCTTTAATACTTTTTACTGGGTAATCATCGAGTATCAGATTAATGGTGACTGCATTATATAAGTTGACCCAAAAAGCAAACTGTTCATCTTGATTCAATGTCGCTGGGCTAACTTCTTGTAAGTCGTCGATATAATTTTCTAACATAGCTTTGTCATCGTCGCTGACCTTGCCATATCGGAAGAGGGTATGTCCTGATTTATCACTCTTAACTAAATAGCTATCAAGTATCTTCTGCCAAACTGAATGATCGATTTGTGTATCACTGCTAAGAGAGTGCTGTTCAAAAGTTGGGTTGGCATGTGCAGTGCGTGCTTGCCATAAGTGATAAACATGAACAACGGCAACAATGGCCAATACCTTACCCATTAACATCAAAGTCATGTAAGGAGAGCGAAGATAATTCATCATGTGTTTACTCCTGCATATTCGCAGTTATATAGCTGGCTTGTTGCCACCTAAGTTTAAATATTGTGCCTAAAATACCTTTACCAGCACCAATGGTGCCTTTAACAGTGCCACTGATCTTAGACTGGCCAATGCGCACTTTACTGTCAGCGGGAAACTCTGACATGGCATAGCCGTATTGAATGGCTTTAATTTGCATTTCTACGGTCCAACCAAACGCTTTGTCTTGCATACTTATACGCTTTAAGGTCTGCGTACGTATGGCTCTAAATGGACCGAGATCACTTATTTTATATTCCCAAAACCAATGAATTAATTTCGCTGCTAACCAGTTACCGAACCTCTGAGGGATGGTCAATGCACCAGGCTGCATGGTACCAAGCACTCGAGACCCTATGGCAACATCAAGGCCTTGACTAATACCTTCTAGCATCGGTATTGCGTCGGTTATCTGGCATGAATCATCGCCATCGACAAAGAGAACAATGTCACAGTCGGGTAATGCCTCGATAGCTGTTAGGCAGGCTTGCCCATACCCCATGCGAGGCTCTTTAACGACTATTGCTCCTTGTGACTCGGCAACTTCTGCTGTTTTATCAGTCGAGCCGTTATCGCACACGATGATATGATCAACGATTGTTTGATCTTCGCCATCGCAATGCAACGACAACTGATTTAAGCCATCTACCACTCTCCCGATCGCTTTTTCTTCATCAAGCGCTGGAATAATGGCAACTACTTTTAGCTCTTTATACATCTCTTTTTCCGTTTTACGAAATAACCTTAACGTCAATTCTTTCAGCCATCTGCACTGGGCTAGCAGCTAGTTTATCGGTACGAACAGTTTCTCCGGTTTTACGATCAATCTCACCAAAGCTTAAGACGCCTGTTGGACAAGTTGAAACGCAGGCAGAGCAACGAACACATTGAGGATCTTCCATTGGCTTGCCTTTATTAGCAAAAGCCATTACATCAATGCCTTGGTGACAAACGCTCGTACAGGCATTACAACTGATGCATTTGTTTTTGTCTGAGAAAATTCTAAATCGACTGAAACGAGCATAAATATGCATCAAAGAAGCGAGAGGGCATGCAAATCGACACCATGTTCGGCCAGAAAACTTGAAGTACAAGCCTACACCCAGAATACCGCCTAATAATATGTCGACTATCCACTTCCAACTGATCGGGTTAACGGTCGCGCCAGAGCTATTTTTACCTTCAAGTAGCATGGCAAAACTCTTGTTCATCCAACTTTCTGGTGAGATCCAAGCACCAATGCGTATGGCTAGCATCACGAAGGCAATCACTAATATGGCTTGTCCTAGCATGTTGAGTTTGTTCCAGCCAGGCCCATGTGGCATTTTGTGACGTTGTGTATCACCCATAGTTTCAGCAAGTGCACCACAGGAACAAATCCATCCGCAATAGGCTCCTTTACCCCATTTAATGACGATAAAAGGGATAATGACAAAGGTTTGAATAATGCTAATCACAATCCAAGTGTATAGTGGATCACCTGTCATAGGGTTGGAACTAAATACGTTCCAAACACTCAGTGGCCAAGCCAATATAAACCCGTAGGCATGCCAATAGGCGCGTGGATGTCCCCAATCTGGCCAATTGTGTGCGGCTAAGTCTGCCACCGAAATATAGCTAGGGAATAAATGGTCAGCGATAGTTTTACCTATGCCCGCATCGTATGCACCTAAATAACCCATCCAAGGAAGGAAAATCTCTGGTAGTAGAAAGAGTGGGAATAGTTGAACGAGGAAGAGTGTCCACGTCTGTCTTGTAACATAGGGTGTGTTCCGCCTTTTTACTCTGCGCCAACCAAAGTAACCGATGGCACTTGTATACAGTAACGTGTAATAGAATGAGCGACTCTTCATCGAGGTTGCTAACACACCAATCAAACCTGTACGGTCATTAACTTGTGATTCCCACCAACTGTTAATACCGGCTAACCAGTTTGGCATGGCATCAGGAAAGCTAGTTGAACCCCAAATGCTGTTCAAGAAACCAAAATTTTTCCAATCATAAAGAGCGATGGCGAAGGCGATAAAAGCGGCGAACCAAATCCAGCCACTAAAGGTACTTTCTCCCGTAATTGGGATGCCACTTCTACGGAAGAAGTCCAGTGGAGCTTCACGACCAATCAGAGATAGAACGACATCATTTTTTAGATCTTTTGACTCGCCTTTTGAATCTTTAATCGAGACTTGAGCTTCATCTATTTTAGTCACATGTGAAGCCATTTCGAGCTGGATTTTACCGTTTTTTGCTAATGACTCCACTTGTTCAATATTGTCAGCTTTGGGGCGATTGAATTCAGGCTTGCGATACGAGAGAGTAACGTTAGCGCCTGCTTCAGATGTCGCTACAGCTGCTTCTAGCGCACTGTCACCACCACCAATAATGAGTAAGTCTTTATTCGCATATTCTTTAGGGTCATGAAGTCGGTTGACGACTTTATCTTGATCAAACCCTGGAATATCCAGTTTGCGGAAGTTACCAGAGCGACCAATAGCAATAACAACACGATGTGTTTTTAAGTTATCAGCTTCATCAAGCACAACTTCAATGTGATCACGTTTCTTCGAGATGTGTGATGCTGAGGCAATTGTTGGTTCAATTTGCGCCTCTTTTGCCATTGTTTGTAAATGTTCCAATAACGACTCTTTGACAGAAACGTCCGCTTCAAACTTAATTTTACCGACCGGATTTAGATCTGTCGGGTATGTATAAATTGGCTTACCTTTAGGGAAGTTAGCAATGGTAGAAAATGGCTCACTTGCTTCCAGCATGACAAAGTTTAAGCCTTGCTCTTGTGCTTCAAGTGCCGCTGCATAACCACTGACACCGCCGCCGATGATGACTAAATCAGTGACATCTTCGGCCTCCTTTCTGGCTTTAAAACTCTGCTCCTCTACAATGTGCTTTATCGCTTTCGCACCAGAGTCTGACGAAAATTTTAACAGCGGGATACCTGTTAAATCACCGACTATGTAAGCACCATCAATAGCTGTACTGCCATTGGCATTGAGTAAAGGTAGCTTTTCTGGAATGCCCGCAGGCCACTGACCGTGAAGCCAATAGGTATAACGTTTTATAGCTCCTAACATAAAGTCTCCGATGACAACTAAGTTAATAATGCTTTGGTTGAATTGTCTAAAGGGGTCTCTTGTTTTTGGAAAAACAAGTAAGCAAAACTTAACGACAAACCTATAGCAATTAATGACAGAGGCCAAATTGCAGGACTCCATTCATGACAACAAGCCCACTTTCCCAGTACCTCATAGGTCAATGGCATAAGACCTAACCACACCAGCAAGGGTAAGTTAGGTGATAATGCAACTAGCAAAGCTAGTGGTGCCAGGTACCAAGAGTAGACTACTGGGCTAAAAAAGAGAGGTAAGCACAAAGCCACTTGAATGGCGATAATGCTCTTCTGATCTAGCACTGTTTTGCTTTTAGACCAGGTCATTAAACAAATGATGCTAAAGCCCACAAACAGTATTAGAGATGTTATCAGTGCTAGACGAGGTAAACTAAGTTGTTGTTCTAACCAATAGAAATAAGGGGAGCCAAAGCGGAACTTTTCGAAGAACACACCAATACTGCCAATTGGGGTTAAGCCTAAAGCAAAGCTTAATCCATAGCCCAATATAACGGTACTCAATGCGGCAAAGCTGAGATAAAACGCCTGCTTAAATGACGATTTAGAAAGCCCGACAACTAAAGGTGCTAATAGGACAATAGGCAAGAGCTTAGTCAATGTACCTAGCCCAATAAAAATACCCGAATAAAGTAAGTACTTAGGGGATTCAACCGTCTGTTTTTTATAGGTTACTAGTGCCCATAAGGCGAGTGCTATAAACAAAGTAGAGAAAGCATCGACATGCACACCGACACCGCTCTCAAGTATCAATATAGGAGATAATGCAACCAAGCTTATGTGTTGAAGCTTGCCCATCTTTTTTAAGATGCAGATGCTAATATAAAGGCTTGCTAAGCTGGCTAGTATAATGAATATTTTCCAAGCAACTTGTGCCAGTTCAGGACCAAAGTATGCAGCAGCGGTAAATAAACCCAGCGCTAATGGTGGGTATAATGTGGCATATTTAGCGTGTTCAATCGGTGGAGCCCATTGTCCAATCGCATCAGCAAGTCGTATGTCATTATGGCTTATTGTGTATGGGTCTAAGCCAATAGACGCTATATACCCATCGAATAAGTAACGTTCAACATCATTGGACGTATAGGGGGCAATAGGAAATAAGAGGATACGTGCAACAACGGCAATAAAGAGTAAGGCTTTATAATCGCCTAGAATTTGTGATTTTGGCCCCCAATACCAAACAGCAAGCATAGCAATAAACAACAATGAAAATTGACTAGTAACTATAGCGCCTAGATAAGCTTGAATGGCTTGGCCGCTTTGCTGGAAAACGAATTCAGCGAAAAAACTCCCAAACACCGACATTAATGCAATACCTAAGGCTAATGCGTAGTGCCGGTTCTGCATGTTGATACTTGGATGCTTTATCATCACACTTAAGAGTTTAACGAAAGCTGATTGCGAAGGTTAGATACCGCTGTTGTCATGAATCCAATAATCAACAGTATGAGAAACGGGGTCATAAACCATATTTGGTTATGTATAGCCCATGCGAGTACGACACAATAAACAAGTGAAAGTAAAAATTCGACAGCGGCACTTTTGGGGAGAACAACTTGATAGAATTGTTGCGAAATGGTCAGTGGCTGTACTTTTTCTCGTGTTGCTTTTTCACCGCTTTTTGGTGTTCTAACAAATTCACTTTGCTGACCGCGTAAAGCCTCTATCCCAGCTCTAGCGTTATTAAACGCTAATTGTATGCCAACCAGCATTAAACCTGGAATATGAGACAACGCTCGACGTTTTGAGTGATTTAGTGCGATTTGTCCAAAGTATAAATAAACAAGGTGTCCGCCTGTAGCTAACATCAAGAAAGGTAAATCTAGCCAGAACATGAAGGTAATATCATAGATCTCACGGACGACGATACTTGGAATGAGTAAAAAGATAGTATCTAGTAATACCACTAAATAAGATAAGTTATTGGCTAAATGGAAGGTCGCTTCTAGTTTTTTGCTCAACCCAAAACGGCTGCGCCAAACAGTCCCGAGCATTTTCAGCATCACTTGAATGCCACCTTTTGCCCATCGATGTTGTTGGCTTCTAAACGCATTCATGTTGGCAGGTAACTCGCCTGGGCATGAAACCTTATTGAGGTACAACATGTTCCAGCCTTTCATTTGTGCCCTGTAACTTAAATCCAAATCTTCGGTGAGCGTATCACCTTGCCAATGACCTGAATCGACAATGGCAGACGTGCGCCATAACCCTGCTGTACCATTAAAGTTAAACAGCTTGTTGCTGGCATAACGTACTTGTTGTTCTATAGCAAAGTGCGAATCTAAAATAATCGCTTGTGCTTCAGTAAAACGACTACTGAATCGATTGATATGCTCCCAACGCATTTGAACCATACCCACTGAACTGTCAGTGAAATGGTGGATACAATCTTTAATCGTTGATGGTGAAGGTATGAAGTCGGCGTCAAAAATGGCTATGAACTCGCCTGTTGCCGATTCCATTGCATCTTTTAAAGCCCCTGCTTTGAATCCTTTGCGGTTGGTTCGATGCACATGCTCAATATTAATCCCTTCTTTTTGGTAATGCACAACACGTTGAGCAACGATCTCTTTTGTGTTGTCTGTTGAGTCATCAACAACCTGAATTTGCAATTTATCTTTGGGATATTCGAAATTGGCGCATGCTTCAATGATTCTTTCTGCAACAAATTTTTCATTGAACAGAGGAATTTGAACAGTAACCTGTGGCAGCTCTTCAAATTCTTGTGTGACGGTTGGGCGAATGGTTTTGTAACGCATCCACCGATAAACCATTGAAAGCCTATGCAAACCAAAGAGCGAGAGCATAAGCAACATGAAGAAATGTGCACCTAGAATAGCTGCGCCAACAATCGACATAATTTAAAAGACCCTTGTAAGACCCAATTGTAGAGAGTCACCATCTAGTGTGTTATCACCGAAGACATCTTGCGTGAAGGTCAGTTCGAGGCCCCAGCGAGTTTCGCCTGATGGCCTTGCTGGACCAAAGTTATAACCCATTGTTAACTCCCATCGACCTACATCAAATGCTAATGGTGTAGAAAGGTTGCCATTAAGGTCAGTAACCCCGTCATTTGCATTATCTGCGCTTTCGATACCATCAAGCTTAGTGCGGAAGTATACATTATCGTTGAATGAAAAGCCGTATTCAACTAAGTACCTAATTTCGTCTGAAGGATCTTCTGCTCTGAAGCGGTAGCCAAGCTCAAGACCGAAGTAGCCGTACTTGTTAAGACTCTTACCTATGAGTACTCGCCCTTCATAATCAAGCTGACCATTACCTAGTGGCAATGCATCATCTTCGTCATACAGGTAGGGTAGCTTAACTAAAAAAGATGTAGATAGTACGAAAGGGTCTGCTTGCCATTGGTAGCGAAGACCAATTTCAACATCACCAAGACCATCATTAGACGTTGTGTTGTTGCTTGCGTCTGTTTGTTCGATATCCTGATATAACACAGAGCCATAAATAGCGGTTTTATTACCTAAACCATATTCCCCGTAGAACGAAATATTGTCGCCATCAAACTCGCGAAAGTCAGGGTTATCACCAAAGAAGTCAGTTGCATTGAAGGACGTGGCACCATACTTGGTATAACCCTCACCTTTAGCTGCAACCCAAGCACCTGCATTGGCTAATTGGGGAATGAAAGAGGCGCATAATGCGGCTCCGAGAATCCATTGTTTAGATGAAGCTGCTGTCCCTTGAGTTTGATTGGCTTTTGTCATCGTTTGTTAACCTGTGTTTTATTGAATGGTATCGACAAGGACTTGTTCTTAGTTTTTCACCTCGCCAGAGTGATGCGAACATTAGTTTGAAGAATGACCTATTTCAACGAAGCCAGACCGAAAAAAGGAAAACGTTAGTGGTTCGTGATATCTATGTTAGAGTCGTTTTGAGAATGATCTATCGTTTTGAAAATTATGATCTTTGTTACAGTTTTAAGTCTTAAAAATCAATTGCTTTCGCAAGTCCGTTACGTTCAGCAAGCGTTAGTAAATGCCCCGCGACAGCAACATCTTGCAATCCAATACCTGAGCTATCAAATAGCGTTATCTGCTCATCTGAAAAGCAATGATCGTTTTGTGAAATAACAGTGCCTAGCTCCGTGATACTTGATTGTTGTGGCTCGCTCGCATATTGAAATTCACCGATACGGATAGATTGCGAATAGTTGTCACAATACAAACGAGCACGGTTAAACAGATCGATAGGGGTTTCTTGTTTTCCAGGTGCGTCACTCCCCATTGCTGATATATGTGTCCCAGGTTTTACCCAGTGAGCTTTGAACAAAGGTGAGCGGGAAGCCGTGACTGTGGTGATCAATTGCGCACTTTCTATTGCTCGTTGCGCATCGCAAACGGTTGCTACTAGCCCCTTATTGTTTAACTCATCTGCGAAGGCAGTGGCTTTCTCGTTATCGCGATTGACGATACTCACATGTCGAATATCCCTTATCTGACATAGAGCGTCTACCTCAAACCGTGCTTGGCTACCTGCACCAAACACTGCTAAATTTTTTGCGTCGGGATTTGACAGGTAGTTGGCTGCAATAGCATTGGCCGCCGCCGTACGCATACCATTTAAAAAGTGCGCATTAATTAATGCCTTAGGAAACCCTGTAGTGTCATCAAGCAGCAACGTTGTTGAGCCATGTGATGGTAATCCTGAAGCAGGGTTATCCGGCCAATAGGAGCCCACCTTAATGCCAAGTAACCCATCAGACATACTATTTGCTGAAGACGCACCAATAACACCTGATTTTGCTCCCATAATGGTCCCTGGATGACTGCCATGGCCTAAGACAGTCGGGAATATCTCTCCCGTTTTTGTAGCTTGAGCAATAAACGCGGTCTCGACTGCTTTGATGATCCAGTCCCAGCTGGCTAGCTGCTTAACGCTTTTTTCATCTATGATGGTAAGAGACTGGGTATTCATCTTGTAATTCCTTAGTGAGGAGCGTGGTTATAGGGCGTCGAAGACATCTTGCAATCTTTCCAATGCAATTTGTGTTGATTTTAGACCGAATCCTAGACGTAAATGATTGCTTCCTGCATCAAACAAGCTTGAGGGTACTAACAAGAGTTTATAGGATTCAATCGCTCTTTGTGCAAAGGCATCAGCATTAATACCATCAGCCAATTTGAAAAAACCAGTAACTCCGCCAATTGATTCCAACCAGCTGATATGATTAGGGTTATTAGCAGCGAATTGCTGCATCAATGCAAACCCTTGCTGTCGCTGTTTGGAATTGTAAGCTAAGACCTTGTCGGCATTTGTCATGACAGTAAAGGTGACTACTTCTGATAAAGCACTCATAAAAGCATTGCCGTAGGTGCGGCCTAGGCGAACGCTTTGCATAACTTCTTGATTCTGTGATGCAAGCCATCCAATTCTCAAGGCAGGTAACCCGTAAGCTTTGGACAGGCCACCTATAGAAACAGCTTTGCTATAGCGTGACGCAAAAGGCTTAAATGGCTTTTCTTCAGGCAACCCGAGGTAGATTTCATCCGCTATCAGCAGCGTATTGTATGTATCGCACAATCGTATTAACTGCTCACAGTAGCGCTCACTTGGCATCCATCCAGTTGGGTTGTGAGGGACATTGATAATGACAACATCCAGACCGGACTTTAGATTATCCTCTAGCTGATCAAGGCTAGGTTCCCAACCAGTTTCAGGCAAACAAAGCCAGTCTGTAACCTGACACCCCAGAGATTGAGCTGTTGCTTTTAATGGCTCGTATCCTGGGACTTGTACTAATACTTTGCTTCCCGGTTTTAATACGGCGCTATAAAGTGATTGGATAGCACCATCAGCACCTTCTGTCAGTATTATCTCATTGGCACTGACATCAAATCGTGTTGCAACTGCTTCCCTGATTTTAAGAGAGCCTTCTGCTCCTGGGTAATGCATCGGTGTGCCAAGCAGCTCTTCCTGTAGGTTTGGATTAAGCTCAGCTACTTGAGTCATAGTAAAAGGTTCAATATAAGACCCTGCTAAACTATATTCTGCCCCAGCGGCTAAAGAACCAGACAAGTAATTTTTAAGTCGAAACCCTTGAGAAGAGTCGTTGTGTTTTGCCATAAAAGTCATGATAAGAAACCAATCGGACAGATGAATCAATCATAGTGGACAATTGATGTCGTGAATTCAAATGAGAGAGGATAAAATAGGTTTTTTTAAACTTTACACACTCTATGACTGTGTTGGACACGAAAGGTCAAAACACCCTAGTGCAGATTGATTCATATTTAGCTATTCTAAGAGCATGCAACAACTCTTGGTGAGTAAATAGTAGGATTTTTAAAGCTAAGGGTGTCTTTTTGTTTCGTTTAATTTAATATTGAAACAAATGTTTCGTTTGTCTCTAGTAAACAAGGTTTTCCATGCAGCTATTTAATGTAGGTTCCATTAACTGGGACCACTGTTATCAATTAATGCATTTCGTCAGGCCTGGCGAAACCATTAGTAGTGATCGTTATCAAAAGTTACTCGGTGGTAAAGGGGCCAATCAGTCGGCTGCTGCGGCAAGGGCTGGTGCTAATGTTCATCATATTGGCGCTGTTGGGGGCGATGAGTCGCAGGCTCAACGTTTACTAGAAGCACTTGGTGTGAATGTGAGCTCAATAACAGCATTGGATGGCTATGAAACAGGCCATGCCATTATTCAAATCAATCAAGACGGTGAAAATGCGATTGTTCTGTTTGCTGGAGCGAACCATGGATTAACAACAGAGCAAATAGATCAACAGCTGTCTCAAGCATCACAAGGTGATTGGGTGCTTCTTCAAAATGAAACAAATTTAGTCGATTATGTCGTTGAGCAAGCCAAATCTAAAGGGCTCAATGTTGCTTTTAATCCAGCGCCGATGGATAAGGAGTTAACGCTCAGTCTGTTGTCTAAGCTGGATTTGCTTATTGTAAACGAAATTGAGTTAAGAGACCTAACTGCAACAGAAGATGCTGGAGAAGCAGAAGCGATGGCATTGGATTGGTCGAGCAATCTAGAAATGCTTGTAACACAAGGTAGCGCAGGCGTGAGCTACTATTGTCAAGGTGCCAAACAGTTTTGTTCGGCTTTTAAAGTGGATGCAGTGGACACAACTGCAGCAGGCGATACGTTTATTGGTTACTTCATGGCAGCCAAACTATCAAATTTACCCATAGAGCAAGCCTTAAAAATGGCTTGTGGCGCGTCAGCAATGAGCGTAACAAAGGCTGGCGCTATACCTTCTATACCTGCTTACAGCGATGTTGAGCAGTTCATTCAAGAACAGGAAAAATAATGACTCAGAAAATTATCATTGATACGGATCCAGGTGTTGATGACGCCTTTGCTGTGCTACTTGCTTTCAAATCACCTGAACTCAACGTACTTGGATTGACCACTGTATTTGGTAACGTTGCGGTTAACACGACTAGTCTTAATGGCCTTATTTTGGCTGACATGGCGCCCTATAAAGTGCCTGTTTTTAAAGGTGAAAGCCAGCCAATGGAGTTTAGCACTGACAGCTATGCTGAATTCGTTCATGGTGATGATGGTTTTGGTAATATTGGTTGGCCAGCGTCTGATTCTAAGTTAGAAGATCAACATGCAGTTGATTGGATGATAGAGACAATTAAAGCCAATCCGAATGAGGTCACACTCGTTGCTTTAGGGCCACTGACTAACCTTGGTCGCTTGGTTGAAAAAGCGCCAGAGGTGATCCCTTTGGTTAAAGAAGTGGTGCTAATGGGCGGAACTGTGCACTGCACTGGTAATGTTTCTCCGGTTGCCGAAGCCAATATACACAATGACCCACATGCAGCAGAGCGTGTATTTTCTGCTTCTTGGAATGTCGTTATGATGGGGCTGGATGTTACCAGTCAAATGATTCTGACTCCTGAGATAACAAGCAGGATAGCGGCTAACGGCTCAAAGTCTGGTGAGTTGCTTAAGAAATCGTCAAAGTTTTATATCGAATTCTACAAAGAAAGTTTAGGTATTCATGGTTGTTACTTGCATGACCCTGCAACTATTGTTTACTTAACTCACCCTGAGCTGTTTACTACCGTGACTGGAAGCATTATTTCAATCACGGAAGGGTTGGCCATTGGCCAAACAACCTTCTCGCCTGAAGGACGTAAGTTCAAAATGCTCGATTGGGAAGGTCGTTCACAGCATAAAGTGTGTATGCAAGTTGAAGGTGACAAAGTACTCGAACTCGTCGAAGAGCGGTTATCGAAATACTAGGGCTCATTGACCTTTGTTCATCTTTTACACTGAACGATAAAATGATCTAGGCCAAGGCGTCGATGACGCCGTTTGGCCATCCAAATCAGTTATTAATAACATAGGGGCAGCTCATTCCAGCTTCAGCCCTTCGGGCAGCAACCCTTTTTTAGCCATACTGCCCTCAAATTCGCTTATTTAGCGCCGTCCCTACTCATTTGCAGTGGTTTGCCTGAAAAATTGCCAGCTACATAAATTATGAGCAAAGGTTAACAAGCCTTAACACTTGTATGACTAGGCGTACCTGTTTTTATCAGTTGAGCCTTCATTTCATTCATTGATTAACTTTCCACTGTTCCTCTCAGTTTAATCCTTTTTACATTTGTTATTTTCTCTCTCAGCCCCTAAAGTGGTAGGGATTACAGAAGCTCATTCGGAGATAATAATATGAAAAAGGCCTTATTAGCCTGTTGTTTACTGCCCAATTTGGTTTTTGCTGCTGATAAAGTTGAGCAAATGACCAGTAAAATTGAAGCGGATGTTGTGAAGTGGCGTCACCACTTACATCAAAACCCAGAACTCTCTAATCGTGAGTATAAAACAGCTGAATATATTGCTAATCATTTACGAGGGTTAGGCTTACCAGTTCAGACAGGTATTGCTCGCACAGGCGTTGTTGCCGTGCTAGATAGTGGTCGACCTGGTCCAGTGGTTGCACTAAGAGCCGATATTGACGCTCTACCTGTACCTGAACAGAATGATCTTCCATGGAAGTCAACTGCTCGAGGCGATTTTGAAGGGAAAGATGTACCTGTGATGCATGCCTGTGGGCATGACACTCATACGGCCATGCTAATGGGCGTTGCGCAAATACTGACCTCGATGAAGAGTGAGCTTCACGGAAAGGTGAAATTTATTTTCCAACCTGCTGAAGAAGGTGCGCCTGCCGGTGAAACTGGAGGAGCAGAGATCATGGTTGAAGAGGGCGTGTTAAAGAACCCTGATGTCGATGTAATTTTTGGCGTCCATATCAGCTCTAATACGGATATTGGTACGATAAACTATCGTCCTGGTGGCATCATGGCAGCTGTTGACCCATTTAAAATAGTGGTTAAAGGTAAGCAAGCTCACGGGGCTTACCCTTGGTTTAGCGTTGACCCTGTGACTACCGCTGCTCAAATTATTACGAGCTTACAGACAATTGTCAGTCGAGAGCTTACCTTAGTAGATGATGGTGCGGTTATCACCATAGGGTCTATTCATGGGGGTGTTCGTTCCAATATCATCCCTAATGAAGTTGAGTTAGTCGGAACCATAAGAACGTTGAACAAAGAAGCGCGTGAGCACATCTATGAAGCATTGCCACGTAAAGCGAATGCCATTGCGGACAGTATGCGTGCGTCAGTAGATGTTACGTTGCCACTAGATTATAACTACCCTATTACTTACAACGATCCAGAACTAACATCACAAATGCTGCCAACATTGGAGCGTAGCGGTAAAGTGCAATTGGTTAATGCAACAACAGGTGCTGAAGATTTCTCTTTCTTCCAAGAAGAAGTGCCAGGTCTTTACATGTTTGTTGGTGGTAAGCCGTTAGATGTTGATAAAAAAGATGCGCCAGCACATCATACGCCAGAATTTTATGTTGATGATGCCGGTATGCCAACAGGTATTAAGCTATTAACTAATCTGACGTTGGATTATATGAAAGCAAACAAGTAAGTTTGCCAAAGTACCGTTAGTTATGAGCAATGAAGAGCTCGTAACTGACGTATTCCCTGTAGATAAATATTTTTTAATAACATTAACCCCATTCTTTCTCTTCAAACGTATAATAGACGGTAGCTGTTATTCGGCTTGTATTTTTCTTATCACCATAAATAATATGCATGGTGTGTTTCATTAAGGTCTTTAATTTATGTTTTCGAAGCCATTCATTAGCATTGTTTTCTTATTGTCACTTTCCTTTGTTGCTTTAGCTGATGATCCAGATGACCTAGAGCTAAATGAGGAGCTAGGATCATTTTGGGTTGACGCCAGTGACGGACGAGAAGGCAATAAAATAGAGGTTTTTTATTATAAACCAAAATCGTTTACTGCTGACTCGAAGGTAACTATGGTTTTCGCTGACCGAGCGCGTGAAGGACACATGGCCCGAAATCGATGGATTGCAGCTGCTAAGAAGTATAATTTGCTCATACTGTCACCGACTTACACTAGCGACGTATATCCAACTTCTGCTAATTATGATTTAGGTGGTACGTTGACAGTCATAGACGACGAATACATTCCCATCGAAGATCAGGCACAGTGGATTTTCAAAGATTTTGATAGAATATTCGATTTAGTTGTTGAAGCGACAGAGTCTAACCAAACCGACTACGATTTCTTTGGGCATGGCTCGTCCGGTGAACTTGGACATAGGCTTGCTATGTTTTATCCCAAGACCAAAGCCAAACGTATTGTTGCAGCTAATGCCAGTTGGTACACAGTGCCTGACTTTTCGACGTTGTTTCCATATGGCCTTCAGAAAAGTCCAATCGCCACCGTTTTTATGGCCAAACAATTAGAAAGTGCGTTCGCCAAAAAGCTCATTATTATGTTGGGTGAAAACGACAATGAAAACGAATTTAGAGGTTGGTTTCGTCGGGATAAATTGGCTGATGTACAAGGGGCACATAGATTGGAGCGTGGCCGTTATTTTTACGAACAATCGACAGCACAAGCTAGCGCCTTAAATGCACCTTTTGAATGGACTTTATATCAAGTAGCAAATGTTGGTCATTCTCCAACTCGAATGAGCGTCGCAGCTGCTGATTATCTGTATAGCTCATCTGGAAATTAACCTCTTGGTTTAAGGTATCTTTCAAATAGCCCGATTTAGCAAGAGGTATCGTAGAGGAAACAAGTGAAATTAGATCATAAGGAACGCTCGACTATTGAGCACTATTCAGCGAATGCCGAGTCCTTTTGGGAAGGGACAAAGGATCATGATGTTAGCCAGAATGTTGGTGCATTCTTAAACGCATTACCGCAAAGAAAAGGGTTGGATGTTCTAGATTTTGGCTGTGGTCCAGGTCGAGATTTACTCACCTTTAAGTCGTTAGGGCATTGTGCCTTAGGTCTAGATGGTAGTGCCGAGTTCTGCCAAATGGCGGCGCAATATTCAGGCTGTAAAGTGCTTCATCAAAATTTTGTGGATGCTAACCTTGGTGTTGATAGGTTCGATGGTATCTTTGCTAATGCTTCTTTATTTCATGTACCAAAGGAGCATTTATCACGCGTATTGAGTCTTATGTATGACGCATTGCGGAAAGGTGGCATCCTTTTTATGTCTAATCCCCGAGGTAGTTCGGAGCAATGGCTGGGAGAGCGTTATGGACATTATATGGAACTGGATGTAACAACACATTTTTTGACCGGTGCAGGCTTTACCGTGTTGGATCATTACTATCGACCAACTGATGCTCCGCCTGATGAACAACGATGGTTGGCGGTTGTTAGTCAGAAATCGAGCGATCTTTCCTCCGAAACTGTTAAATCATAGGTATTTTAATGACAACAAGCCTCCTTGCTCAAACACTGATTTTACCTTGTGGCGCTGTACTTCCTAATCGATTAGCTAAGAGTGCAATGACCGAAGGCTTAGCTGACAAGTTTGATCGCCCTACGCCTGCGCATAATCAGCTTTACCGTACATGGGCTGAAGGAGGGACCGGTTTACATATTACTGGCAATATCATGATTGATAAACGTTACCTAGAACGTGCCGGGAATGTCGTATTAGAAGATGATGAGCACCTCGATTTATTTAAGCAATGGGTTGAGGAGGGAACGGCTGGCGGTAATCATTTGTGGGCGCAGTTAAATCATCCTGGTCGCCAATGTCCGAGAATGGTTAATAGTGAACCATTATCTCCGTCAAACGTGCAGTTAGACATGTTGGGTAATTTTGGTAAGCCGAAAGCCATGACGGAAGAGGATATCAATGGCGTTATTCAACGCTTTGCACGTTCCGCAACTTTAGTCAAAGCAGCTGGTTTTACAGGTGTACAAATTCATTGTGCTCATGGTTATTTGCTCAGTCAGTTTCTGTCTCCAAAAATTAACCAGCGTGATGACGAGTGGGGTGGTTCGCTTGAAAATCGTGCAAGGATTATTCGCGCTACCATCAGGGAAGTCAGAGCTGCAGTGGGGGAGGCGTTTCCTATAGGTGTCAAACTAAATTCGGCAGATTTTCAGAAAGGAGGGTTTACGCTTGAAGATTGTATTACTGTGTCTCAGTGGCTTGGTGAAGACAGTGTCGACTTATTGGAAATATCCGGTGGTAATTATGAGCAGCTAAGCCTACTGGGTGTTGATGCCACTGAGGTAAGGGAAAGCACACGTAAGCGCGAAGCTTATTTTTTGGAATATGCCGAAAAAATTAAGGGAGCGGCCAACATTCCTGTCATGGTCACGGGTGGTTTTCGTCGTCGCCCTGTGATGGAACAAGCATTGAGTGACGGTGAAGTTGACGTGATCGGTTTGGCTCGCCCTTTATGTACACAGCCAAATTGTTCAGCGAAGTTGATTAAAGGAGAAGCCGAACACCTAGACGATTACGAACAAGGTTTGGTGTTAGGTAAGGGCTTCTGGGGAAATAACAGTCCTGCGAATCTTATCAAAGCAATTAACAGTTTCGGGCAAGTTGGATTCTACTACTGGCAAATGATTAGACTGTCTAAAGGCTTGCCACCTGAGCCTAATCTTCGAGTATTTCACTCGTTCTGCAGACATATGAGTAATGACCTTAAACTGGCTATAAAAAGAAAGTTTGCGGGTTAATTTTACTTAAGTATTTGGTATGCCTTCTATTGATACTTTAATAACATTTACTATGACAACGTTGATCATGAACGTTGCACCGGAGCCTTCAGATTTATATGTTCCAGTGAGATCAATAACACAGATATTAAAGGTGACCTAGTCACAACCGCTGATTTAGTTATCGCTGGTCTAGCTCATCTACTGGCAGCAGCCTTAGAACTTTTCACAGTATTACGTTATTCGCTTAATTTGTATCTATTTATCAAGGTTATTGGCGGTCACATTCTAGTAAGCCTGACCTTGAGATTAAAAAACACCAAAAAACCTTATGGAAAGTATGTGGAGAGCTTTCTGGTAGAAGTAACTATTCCCAAAGTTGCTTTATTCTTTTTAGTATCACTACCTCAATTTGTTTCTTAGTCGTCAGGCCTTGTTACTATTGGGTTGCTGCCTCTGGACTTAATAGTGACAATATCGCTTATCCCTTGCGATGTCTTGGTGACGGCTTCTTATAAGTAAGATGGCGTGCACAATAAAGAATAACCCAAAAACACGAATCATTTAGGAAAGGACATTGGGTTCTATATTATATGGTTTAGGTGCTTTTATCCTATTAGATGAGCCTGTTGTTAAGTCCAATTTAGCTCAATTAATGTGCTCCAAGCCTGCGCATGAAGTCAATTATTATGAACAAGTAGAACCTAACTTGTTTAAGTGACTTGTGTGTTTAGCTGATGATGAATTAATGGGAAATTTGTTTGCTTCAGATACTTAACTCCATGCATTTAAATTTGACTTTTATTGGAGTTGTAATATTGGTGCCCTGCTCAATAAACTACTCGTTGAGTGGTTGCATTCTCATGTGTTGGAGCCATTGCTTCCATGGAACTTATTGCCTGATAATTGCATCTAGTTAATCTATAAAAGTTGTAATCATTAAATAACTTCATATCAGTATAAATGAATCGATAAAATCTTTTTAAATCAAGTATTAAATTAAAAGCGTAATAGTGCTCAATCATTTGATCAATGTGATTATTTTATAGCTCATCAAGGCAAAGCTGAGTCACTAAGTCATTCTCTAGCAATTAACATAGCATAGTATAGGTGTAGAAAAGTTAGGACTGATCATTTTAGGACATTAGATACTAGTGTTTTAGCTCCCCATATCAACCTCAAATAAATAATTAACTAAGTCGATTGTTGAATTTTATGCCTTTATTTTTTCTTTTTATGAAATGCTTTTTTAATCTTTTTTGTTTTGTGAACTTCTTTTTACTTCTTCATTATTCGTTTCTTTTGATAATAATTTTGTGATTAAAATTTCATTTAAAACATGATGTTATGATGTTTTTTTAAATTTAAGATTAAATAGTTGTTGAATTAAAGGTAATTTATGTTACCTTTTTTCTAAGTTTTTCGTTAAGTGTTTATTTTTTTTCGTGTATCTAATTGGAGACATTTGGTAATTTATTTGTTTTTATTTTTCTTGTGTGTTTGTTTTTTTTGAAGCTAATTTGTACTTTTTGAAAGGATATTTATGATTCAATCTTTTGCGGCAGTCCCATCCAATAGAGAAGCTCTATTGGATAGCTTGATAAGCAAGCTCAATAAGGGGGGCCTTCAAATTAAGGTTAAAAATTGGAGTTTCGTATTTTTTTGTGAATCAGAGCACATTCAGTTTGCGTTCTTTGATGCAATTGCAGGTTCTAAAGTAAATCTTGTAGGGTATATTGCTAATGAATTCGAGTTGAGAAGATTAGGTGCAACAGTCTCTACAACAGCACTGACTTGTTCAACACCTGTACTTCTTAACTTATTAAGACATCACTTTGGTTCATCTGTCTTTAATTTGATTGAAGGTGCCTTCAACTACATCGAAGTAGGGAGCAATGATGAACTTGTCATTATTACAGATACTACTTCTCAACAGCCCGTATTTTTTGCTCAAACTTCTACCACATGGGTAACAACGGAATTAAAGAATATTGGTTTCGTTGAACAAGATGCATTTGATTTTGTGTCACCCGAAGTCGTATTAAGAAATAGGCTTCCGGGTGATGGCTTTCTTCCAATAAAAAATGCTGAACGATTAAGAGCTAGCAGCATCAACTGCCTAAAACGAGATAGTTACGGTAAGTTGATATTCATGGCAAGAACTTATGAACTTTCGCCTGATAATACCCCCCAGTTCCTTCCTAAAGAGGTGGTTTTTTCATGGATTGATGAGCTTATTTCAGACAGCATTAACAATGCTATTCCCAACAATGAAATTGTCGGAATCCCGTTGTCGGGAGGATTGGATTCGAGCTTGGTAACTGCGATTGCTTCTGGACAAGGGGCAAATATAAAAACTTACTCAATGGGTACAGAGTTAGGGAATGAGTTTGAATATGCTCGAATTGTTGCCGAGGTGTGCAAGACCGAGCATACAGAGTTTTTATTTACCTCCGAAGACATCTTGAAAGGTATTTGTGATGCTATTTATCACAACGAAATTTTTGATGGGCTCTCTGCCGAAATTCAATCTGGTTTGTTTAGTTTATATCGAAGGTGTAGCGATGAAGTCGACACCATGATAACCGGCTATGGTTCTGATCTAATGTTTGGTGGAGTACTGAACCTTACTGATGCATTAGAAGGAGTCAATGACACACTTTGGGAACAAATATATCGAACGCGATGGACTGGTGAATTCTCTCCTATTGGTGCTGCAAATTATGGCATTCAAGTTAGGCATCCTTTCTGGTCGAAGAAGTTGATTAGCTTTTGTAAGAATTTGGATCCTGTCTACAAATTGTCAGTTGATGACGTTAAACCGGTTCTACGAGAGTTTACAGAAAAGCTCGGTTCATTACCTGATGAGATAGTTCATCGTAAGAAGATTGGTATTCATGAAGGTTCAGCAGTGAATTTGGCGTTTGCCGAGTCACTGGGAGTTGATGTCAGTGATTATGCCCGGAAGACCCGATTCACTTTTTCACTGTACAAGGAAATGCTGAAAGGCAAGCTCCACATTGATGAAGTGAATACATCTGTACTTCAACGATATGCGACATCATCTGATTAATATAACGATACAAACGATTACAGAGGAAAAGTATGAAACTTATTAGAAACGACGCTATTACCGAGGATCTGGTTTTGATTCAGGATATCGATGAAGTAAGGGTATTGACGCTAAATCACCCTAACCTAAATAACCCATTCTCTTACGCATTAGAGCAATCCATCATTCAGGCTTTGCAGGATGCAGACGAAGATGAAGGTGTAAAATCTGTTGTAGTAACAGGTGGCTTGGGGCGCTCATTCAGTGCTGGTGGAGACTTTAATGAGGTTAAGAAACTATCGGAACCACGAGATATAGATGCATGGATAGACAGGGTTATCGCCCTTTACAGTGCGGTATTGAAGGTTTCCAAACCCACTGTCGCAGCTATTGATAATCACGCAATAGGGATGGGATTCCAGTTTGCTTTAATGTTTGACGTAAAAGTAGCCGCAGCATCCAGCAAATTCATAATGCCAGAACTTAAACACGGTATAGGTTGTTCGGTTGGTGCTGCCATTCTGAATTTTACTAGCGGTCACAACCTAATGAAAAACATCGTATACAACTGTGAGGAAATTTCTGCCGAAAGGGCAAATACGTTACATCTTGTCGATCATGTTGTTGAGTCTGATGTACTTGAAAACTTCGCATTGGAGCAAGCTAGAACACTTGCAGCATATCCTAGCGTTGCATTTGAAAAGACTAAGCAATCCATCAACAAGGCGTTTATCCATGTTATGGAAGCAGCAAAAAGTGAATCTAAACGTGTACATAGAGCTTCATTTGGAGCTAAAAGTGCACAGAAACATTTTGCCAACATACTTGGTAATAAATATTAAATTGAGAGGAGACTATCGTGCAACATAATAACATTGAAAACCTTTTATCTACGGGGTTTGGGGTGGATATTGAGCAAAGATATTTTAAAACATTGAATGCAGAAGACGTAAAACAAATTCTTCAACAGAAAGGTTTTTTGATTGTCAGAAATATTGACATGGATGCCAATGAGTTTCGGGATATGTACGCCCAGTATGGCAAAATAGTCGAGTATGTTGATGAAAAAGAAGGGGTTGGCTTTGGCTATAAGGACACTCTCAAGTTAGAAGGAGAAAAAGGCAAAGTAGTCACGGGGCGTGGTCAATTACCCTTACATGCTGATGGTGGATTATTACTATCTCAAGTTGATCAGGTATTCCTTTATGCAAAACAGATTGAGAATCTGAAATACCGAGGCTCTACTTCTATAGTAGATCATGTGTTAGCAGTGGAGGAAATGCCATTTCATATGCGAAGAGTCCTTGAAGAAGAGACTTTTGAAGTAAAGGTACTCGAGCGTGGTTATTATGTTGATGTATCTCCTGCAGATTGGTTCAAAGTGCCTGTATTTACTGATCTTGGGTGGGTCAGGAAGATGCTCGTTTACTTCCCGTTTGAAAATGATGAGCCAGCAAGTTGGATGCCTAGGATAGTCGGTTTTACTGATCAAGAGACTAAATTATTCTTTAAAGAGCTGGTCGACTTTATGCGTCAACCTCGTTACTACTACCGTCACTATTGGAACGAAGGTGATTTAATGATTATGGACAATCGCAGAGTTCTTCATGAAAGAGAGGAATTCGATTCAGATACTATTATCAGGAAATTGTTCCGAGGCCAAACAGCGATTCCTTTAGCTGCTTAATCTTTACCTGAAACACTTCCCTTTAGTCCAGGGAAGTGTTTATTGAATCGAAGATAGTTAGTTGTAAATTCCAATAACCGGATATCGTTACTTTCATGAAAATTCCATTACCTGAAAACAAAGTGTATCGAAGATATTCTCTAGCAGAACTTTGCTTTAAATATCTAGTCACCCGTTTAATTACAAGTAGGTTGTTTGGCGGGTGCGTGTTAAAGAGTAGTCAATGGTTGATCGCACAAGATTTGTTTTTTACAAAAGCGCTGAGACGTTATACCAACAAGATTTATTTTGGTGGTGAAAATTTCGAGCAAGTACAGAAGACGGTTCAACATCTTGCGAAAGACAACATCAAAAGTGTGTTGGATTATGCTATTGAAGGGAACCACTCTACATCGCAATTTCAAGGAGTATTTGAGCATACGTCGCGCATGATTGAACAGTCCAAGGGGAATCCTGATATCGCATTTGTAGTGGTTAAGCCCAGTTCAATAGGTAGTCGGGAAGAATATAATCAGGTCTCGATGGCAACTTCTTCAGGTTATATTCAAGTCCCCGAACAACTGCTGTATAGGTACACTGAGTTGGTTCACCAAGCACAAGCAAGTAATGTAGTACTTGTTATTGATGCTGAGCAAAGTTGGCTACAACAAGGTGTTGATCTGCTTGCTCTCAAACTTATGCAAGCATTTAATCGGGATAAGATCTGCGTATTTACTACAGTGCAGATGTACCTTCGATCGTCTCTATCTACTCTGAATTGTTTTGTTTCGTGTGCGCGTAGAGATGGCTTTCTATTGGGAGTTAAATTGGTGCGTGGTGCTTATCTTGAATCAGAGAATGAATATGCCAAAGCGCACCAAAAAAGCTCTCTTTGTTTTGGTTCCAAGAGGGAAACAGATGAGGCGTATGATAAGGCGCTTGATTTGTTGGCAGAACAACCCGACCTCGCAAGTTGTATAGTTGCGACGCACAACAAAGAAAGTTTGGAGAAAGCCGTAGCTTTTAAGCACTCTAACCCACAAGTAAGGTGGTCTTTTTGCCAGTTATATGGGATCGGCGACCATTTAACATATCAACTTGAAGCCAGACGTCAAGAAGTCTCCAAATATGTTCCTTTTGGTCCTTTGGAGTGTTCTATTCCATATCTTTCCCGTCGACTTGAAGAAAACAAAACATTCACATCCACCTTAAGGCAGGAGTTAGATTTAATTGAATCCGAGATAGTGCAGCGAATCGGTTTAAAACGATTCATTCCTGCTTCACAAAACACTACACAGCTTGAAATTCGTAATACTAACAAGTGAAAAGGAACGGTAATGACTACCTACATAGTAAAAATAAAAAGCTCCAATACGGTGTTCGATGCCAGAGATTCTTCTTCAGTACTTGAGTCAGCATTTGAGCAAGGTATTCAGCTTAAATATGCTTGCAATGCTGGAAGCTGCGGAGCTTGTAAAATTAAATTAATTGAAGGGAAGGTAGAGATGGATCATTGTGGTGGAATCTCCCGAGAAGACATCGCCAATAATTACGTTTTGGCCTGTTGCACTATACCAATGTCGAACCTGATTTTAAATTATGAGTAGTAGTGTATGCTGCAACATAGAGCAGTAAATTTAAAATTAAAATTAAATAGGGAGTTTCTATGTTGAAAAAATTATATTACCTAGTGATTGCGCTACTTATCGGCAGCCCAAATGCTCTGGCGAACGATAGACAAAGTATCTGGCAATGCTACCTCGAAAGTTATGGCATCAAACATGCTACAGCTGCTTTTTATGATGAGCAGAAAGCCAGCTGGTTTTATTACAATGAGAAACGCGCAAGCACGCCATTTATACCGGCTTCCACATACAAGATTCCACATTCGCTAATTGCATTGAACTCAGGTGTTGTCACGAGTCATCGAGTGTTTGCTTGGAATGGTAAGTCGCGTCAATATGAATCATGGAATAAGGACCATACATTGCGTACGGCAATTAAGTACTCAGTTGTACCTGTTTTTCAGACAATTGCAAAGGAAATCGGAATTACAAGAATGCAGCACGAAATTAAAAAGCTGGGTTTTGGTAATGGTGATATTTCTGGAGGAATAGATAGTTTTTGGCTTACAGGTGGTCTCAGAATTTCGGCAATCCAACAGGTTGATTTTTTGAGGAAGTTGGAAAGTACTACCCTTCCTGTATCTAAAGAAGCACAACTGGAAGTGAAGAACAATTTGATCAATGAAGCTAATTCCAAACTTGTACTCTTCGCCAAAACAGGTTGGGCTGCCAATATGTCGCCTCAAATAGGATGGTGGGTTGGCTGGGTGGAATTGGACGACAACAAGATATTTTTCGCATTGAATATGGATATTGAAAAACCTTCACAACTTCAATCTCGAAAGGATGTTGGGAAAGCCATGCTTAATGATCTCACTGATCTGGGTGACAATTTAAAAATAAATCCCACTCTAAATCATTGTCGGATAGGGCAGGGCTAGAGAAGCCCTTATACCGAGCATTTTTGGAGAGGTTATGCATATCAAATTACAGTATAAGAACAATGAGAGGATGTAACAATGCACTACCATCTGGCACAACTGAACATTGCCGAGTTTAAATTACCTAGAAAACACCCTAATAACGATGATTTTATCAACAATATAGATCGTATTGAAGCGCTAGCAGAGATCCAACCCGGATTTGTCTGGCGTTATGATGGAGCTGGGTATCAAGAGCAATCTACTATGACATTTGACAACCCTCAGATAGCGTCAAACTTATCTGTTTGGGAAGATGTTGGCTCCTTACGTAGGTTCGTTTATGACAATGACGAGCATCTAAGCTTCGTAAAGCGACGGCAGGAGTGGTTTGAGCAATTGGATTTTTACATGGTGCTTTGGTGGATAAAAGTACAGGACGAATATTTACCTTCTTTAAAAGAAGCTGAACATAAGCTGTGTTTACTGCAAGAGTTGGGGCCAACACCTGATGCTTTTAACTTCGTTACCCCTTTTCCGTGCCCTACTGATTAAGCTTATTCCCTAACCCATTGTCAATGGCGAGTCCAGAAACATACTAAAAGCCAAGATAAAAACCATGTACGAAAGATTAATATTTAAGAACCGTAATTTTATTAAAACTGTATGTCGTCCTTATGCGCCATTTTATAGTAGCTTATATTTTGATGGCTTTAAGAATCCATCTAATTGGGAACCTTATGTTGGCAAGCCCTATGCTATTCGAGATCTGCTGATTATCGATGGACATTGGTGTTTCACCGAAGCTCATATCAAAAATTTTGCAGATGAACTTGGTTGTTTACTTATTGGTGATAGTAGGAAATTCGCACAGCTTAAACAAGTAACTTTGCAACAGGAAGAATACCTGCTGGCTTCAGCTGATGATTCAATTGAAGAGTTTGTTAGTGCATTTGAGCAATACATACCTAGTATCGGAATCTACTTCATTTTAGACACATTTCTAGAAAATCAAATCACCTCTAAATTCCTCGAAGTCTGTGATAAGAATGAGGCGCAACTTTTAATTGAGGATATCTCATTGCCTCTAGAAGATAATATTCATATTCAGGAGAAGCTTGATGTTTTGTCAATGAGCGACGAAGATTTTTTAGTTAAGTATGCGTGGCGACAATCTCGTTTTGGAAATATTCAACATTATGAACCTGCAGAGGTTCATCAATTGAGGCAGGATACCTTAGATGATAATTTTTACGAGGCTTACCTTCATCAGAAAGAATGTACTAAAAACAGCATTGAAAAAGCCAAACACAAACTCGGCAAGAATGCTTTCTGGGTTGATTTGCTGCAGTTTTTTGTCTATTACCGTACTCACCGCACTGATGTAGTTAATCTTGCTATTCATCGGTTTGCCAGTCAACTCGAAACCCTAGCGCATACTAAAAACCTGAAATATGAACAAGCTCTTTTCTGTACTTATGGCGAACTGCGTGAGCAGGTACCTTCCTTAGACGTGCTAAGACAAAGACGTGAGGCACATTCTTGTATAGGTATCGATGGTAAATTAGTAGTTTCTACATCAAAAGAACATTCTCAGTTGGTTAATCTATTACATCCCTCATTAAAAGAATATCAGCAACTCTCTGGTAGTGTTGCATTCCCTGGCAATGTAATCGGAACAGTGAGAATTATTAAGGAAATGAAGGATATTAGTTGCATTACAGAGAGCGATATTCTCGTGGCGGCTATGACCACGCCTAATATGCTTGCAGGCATAATCAAATGTAAGGGGATAGTTACAGATGAAGGCGGGATAACCTGCCACGCTTCTATCCTTGCCAGAGAGATGAAAAAAGTTTGTGTGATCGGAACCAAATATGCGACTCGCTGGCTACAAAATGGAGAGCGTGTTCAGATAAATGGCCAGACTGGAAAAGTTACCAAATTAGCGAGTCAATAGGAGAAGAATGATGAAACACTTCATTGATACTAGATTATTATCATTGGACGATATTGAAGTTTTGCTAGAGTTGGCGAGTCGATTGCAAGTCCAACATAGCACAGGACACAACGCGACTACTATGTGTTCTGGGAAAGTACTTGGGACTTTATTTTTTCAACCCAGTGTTCGGACACAGACAACAGTACAATCAGCCATTATCAGGTTAGGCGGTGGGCATACAGGGATTTCCGGCGTTCAAGGGACCTTTTTGGAAAATGGTGATGAAGATTTAAACGACTTTATTGACGCTTATGCGCAGATCGTTGACTTAATGGTGGTACGTCATAGAGATATTGATCTGGCGAGTTTATCGGCTCGCTCACCGATCCCTATCATCAATGGGGGGACTGCTGAGCATACTTTGGCAGGCTTAGGCTATTTATATACTTTGATGAAATACAAACAAGGCCTGAGCAATATCAAATCTGTCGGTTTTGTAGGGTTGAATGCGACCTTCAGGGATTATCTTGCAGCGATACGACTGTTTTCCAAGCTAGATATCGATATCTTGATAGATCCTAAAAAGGATGTACTAGGTGAACAGCAGGAACTCTACACTGCACTTGATGAAGAGGGGGTAGAGTATACTTTGGCTCCTTGCCATAGTTTTACTTGTGATGTTGATGGCCTGTTTGTGACAATGGGATTAAATGCATCTGCTACAAATATACTTGCTTTTGATGGAAACGATCTAGCTATGCTCGGCTCGCAATGTGGTCTTTTCTATAGTATGCCGAGGAAAGTATATGAAGAGGCTGGGAGCTGGATAATTGCAAGCGATGGTCTTGCTGACTTGCCACAAGTGCTGAGTAAGCCTCTTATCCAAGATTTGACCTTTTGTGCTATGGCTGTGATGAACGTACTCATCAAGGAGAGTTCAATATGAATCTGAACTTGTCCCAAACGTTTGATGCGAAACAAGAGCTAGATGACTACATTGTCGGATTGGATTATATCAACTTAAAAGACAGTCAGCTATATGGTGGTAAGGCTGCTAATCTTGGCTATCTCAGTAAAGAGTTTAATGTACCTGCGGGTTTTGGTTTGTCGTCCAAAGTTTTTCAGCAGTTGATAATGCCGTTAGAGAAGCAGATCGATACTTGGCTAAAATTTGACACATCTGATTTTGATGCTATATGTCGTGTATCTGAATACATTATTGCTGCAATCAAATGTCAAACTTTACCTTGTGAGGTAATGCGCCTTATTGAGCAATATCAGATTCAGCTGGAAGGTCCTTATGCTGTAAGGAGTTCTGCAGCATTAGAAGATCTCAAAAATGCATCCTTTGCGGGTCAGCAATCGACCGAGCTTAACGTTGTGGCTAACTTGCATGATGCAATAATTACGTGTTTTGCGTCTTACTATAACGCTAGCGCTATTTTATACCGAGAAATTTACGGTTTTGGGCATCGGCCTTGTATGGCAGTAGTGATTCAGAAAATGGTCGATTCCCGTCTATCCGGTGTTACCTTTACACGCCATCCTGTATCACCTGACAAAGGTATGTTAATTGAATTTATTGAAGGGCAAGGTGAGGCATTGGTTTCAGGTGCTGTTACACCTCATGCGCTAGAACTTTCTCGACAAAACAACGAGCTTCATCTCGACTATCAAACCAGCATTCTATCTACCTGTGAGCTACAGCAATTAGCTCGTACATGTCTTGATATAGAATCTTATTACGGTTATCCAATGGATATTGAATGGGCTATGACAGACTGTTTACATATACTTCAGGCGCGTCCGATAACAACATTATAAAGAGTTTAAAACTAATACCTTTTCGATATCGCGTTTCTGCGTTATACGCAAACGCAACGTCATTAGCGTGGCTGAGCAGGTTAACCCTAAAATAATGCCAATCCATAACCCGGCTGCCGCCATTGGGGGAACTACCCAATTCGTCAGTCCAAGTACTACCCCTAGCGGAAACCCAATTAACCAATATGAGAAGAATGTTATGTATAACAGCACTTTTGTGTCTTTATAGCCTCTTAAAATACCAGCAGTGATCACTTGAAAAGCATCTGAAAGCTGAAAGAGTGCCATCAACAGGAGTAAATCTATAGCAAGGGCTACGACAATCTCATTCGAAGTATAGAAAGAGGCAATTTCAACTCGAAAAATCACTACTAAAAAGGCGTTGAAGAATGCTAAGCCCGCACCAAGTATGACAGCACTTCTGGAAGAAACTTGAGCTTGATGATTGCGTTTTTGCCCTAACAATGTGCCAACTCTTACTGTGGTAGCCATTCCTATACTGGCAGGTACCATAAATAACAAAGCAGACATATTTAAAGCAATGTGATGAGCTGCGACAGTTGTATCTCCATAAGGAATTAATAGTAAGGCCGTCACAGAAAATAAGGAAATTTCGAATAAAATGGCGAAAGCGATTGGGAGTCCGACCTTAATTATCTCACCTATTACGTGAAATGAAAAATAATAAGGTGGGTGAAAAATCTTTACTTTATCTATATGCTTGCTTTTCTTGCAATATACTAGGGTCGCACTCAACATTGTGCAATAAACAATAACCGTTGCAATTCCAGCTCCAGCACCTCCAAAACCTTCAAAAGCACCGACACCATGTATAAACAATAAGTTCATAGGTAAATTGACTAACAATCCCAGCATTGTGATGATCATTCCTGGTTTAGTTCTATGCATACCTTCGCATGTATATCTTAGAGATTGATAAAGCATGACAATAGGGATTCCAGAAATGGCGTAAGACATATATTCACGAGCTACAGCGATCATTGGAATAGGATTAATCCACAAGTAATGTGAATTGAGTAAAATAGTACCGAATATGCTGATCCCTGAGCCAACTACAATAGATAAAATTATTGCGTGTTGTGAAAATTTTGCAATATAATCTTTTCTTTTCTCACCTATAAGCCTAGATATAATTGCAGGAAGAGCCATCATAATTCCTTGAAGAAAATAAAGTAACGGAATTAATACACTAGTAGCCAAGGCTACACCTGCCATATCAGTTGCAGAAGCCCTGCCAGCCATGACGATATCAGATACACTCATAAGAGTTTGGCTAATCTGTGCTATTAATATTGGCCATGCTAGTGACTTTATTCTTTGTAGCTCTAAACTTAAGTGCTTGATATTAAATTTCTTCACTTAATGTGTCTCTATTAAAATACAGTTTTTTAACTATAAAGTTATTTTTGTTTTATATTTCATTTTTATGAAAATGAAATTAAATTTTTTATTTAAATTAATTAACTCTACCATTCCTATATTGGATTTTAAATGCTTTAATGGTAATTATATTAACCTTTTGGGTTTGGGCGTTTCTACTATGCCCTTACCATTTACTGCTGGAAATTAGTATGAAGAAGACAATTATGCTGACTACTATTGTGAGCTGGGTTGCACTATCGGTATCTGCAAATGAGCAAGACCATTTCAGTTTCCAAATTCCTATATCTGGGCCTGCGGTTATCGAATACGAAACAGTAGGCAACATTGAAACAGAGTTAATGACCACATACTCAGCAGAACAAGCAGGAAAGGTAGAGTCAGTCCTCCGAAAAGGTGTGCTGTTCGATATCGGTGATACATTGGTTAAGCTGAATGACACTCTTACTACTTTCGAATATCAAAAAAGCCTGTTTCAGGAGCGCTCGTTGGAATCTCAGATCTCAATAACAAATATAGAACTGCAACAGCTTTCATCTTTGATTAATGTTAATAGTGCAGCGCAAATTGATGTTGATAGGAAAGAAGGCGAAAAAAATAAACTAGAACTATCACTATTGGAGTCGCAAGCATACTCAGCTTCAATTGCTCATAAAATTCAGCAAACTCACACACAAGCAGGTTACGGAGGTGTTGTTGTGAATCGTCATAAGAATGTGGGTGAGCATGCTGAAGTGGGTGATAACCTAATAACCGTAATGTCTATGCGTAGAGCACGTGTCTCAGTCACATTGCCATCTACGTACCTGAGAGATATTGATGAAACAACGTCACTGTTGCTTCATCTTCCTGAGCAAGTAGTAAAGCTGGGAGTCGGAGGAGTCATTCCAACAGGAAAGAATACCATTACTGTAGTGAGCAAAAGCTTTAATGGTGAATCGTGGAAAGTTTCTAATAATGCTAGGCTTCGAGTTACTGTCAACATGCTAAGTAAGGATGAACGATACTGGCTTCACAAGAGCGCATTTTGGGGCAGTGGCAGTGATCACGATACGACTTATGTGCTTGGAAAGGCGGGAAACTTAACTAAAAAACACCTTAAGGTAACAGGGCAGCTAGGGGACTTCTTCGCAACTCAACTCGACATGTACAAAGGTGCCGGGTTCTTATTACATAAAGCATCCATCAGTGTGCCTAATAGCGTGTTGGAAAACCTGCCCAACATAACTCCAGAGATGGAGCTGGCTTTCTCACAAGAGCTTAGCAAGAAGGTGTTTTTTAATGCTGACTAGACTTGCTTTTCGTCACCCAGGTGTATTGTGCTCCCTGATTCTTATTATGGGTTTTTTCGGACTTGTCGGGACCACGCAAATGCCGATTCAGTTGCTTCCAGATATATCTAGCAACCAAATTGTGATCGAAAGTCAATGGCAAGAAAATACTGCAGAAGATGTGGAGGAAATCATCTCTATACCGCTTGAAGAAGCTTTGTCTGGTTTGGCTGGAGTTAAGGAAATGTCTACAAGTGTGAGTTCAGGACGAAGTGTAACGACGTTAGATTTTGAAGGACAAACGGACAACCTAGCCGCGCTTATAGCGACTACTGCTCGGTTAAATCTTACTCGTTCACTTCCAGCTGATGCTACCTTTCCTGTCATCGCTCAGGATGGTGTGTCAAGTTCTGATACAGTAGCTACGCTATTGCTTTATGCCAATGATAAGCAGCCTTCGGATCATCATACTCGACAAAATGCTGTGCGCGACATTGTTATCCCGGCTCTTATAAAGGTAGAGGGGGTTTCAGAAGTTGATGTTTCATATTCAGAACGCCAAAATGTTATCTGGATTAATACTGACCCAATAAAATTAGCTATTCACAGAATTACTCTAGAAGAATTGAAGAATAAGATTGCATCACAGGTTGATTATGGTGCTGGAACGATTGATGAGTACAGAGAACGGCTTTCTGTTCGTTTTAACGGTAAGCCAGAGCTTGCCAAGCTAGAAAATATTATCGTGTCATGGTCCGATGGCATACCAATTCACTTGAGTGAAATAGCACGCATTGATATAGGCTACGCACCACAAAAAAATGTGCTCTATAAAAATGGGAAAGAAGCCTATTATATTGATGTGAGGAGGGGCTCTGGAGCCAACTCTTTTGAAATCATTACTCGACTCAAACAAGTCATTCATGAGTTGAATGGCAGTGAATTGAAGGTTCGAGGCTTGGAACTTGGCATTAGTCTTGATACTACTATCAATATTCAACAAGCAATTTCAAACGTCACCATCAATTTGTTTCTGGGCATTTTTCTGGTGTACTTAGTACTATACATTTTTGTGCGCAATCATCGAGCTGCCATAGCCATTACTTTATCTGTTCCAATCTCACTAACATTGTCATTTACGCTTTTATATTTTCTTGGTGGTAGCATCAATGTAGTCTCATTGGCTGGGTTCGCTTTTTCTGTTGGGTTGATTATTGATGCGGCCATCGTTGTTCAAGATGCAATTATCAGTTCACAATCATCCCACTCTCAGCTCAAGGAAAATACCGTTCTTGCTGCTCAAAAGATTTCAAAGGCTCTACTGGCCTCATCCCTTACCACTATTATCATATTTATCCCCATATCATTGATAGAATCTGAGATAGGGCAATTGTTGTCTGATTTAGCGTTAGCCATGTCTATATCTATTATATTTTCGACTTTTTCTGCATTGACAATTGTCCCTCTAACTTATTACTTTTTGTGTCGACAGGCAATTCCACATACACCGCCATTAGAAGGTTTTTGGCGTTTCTTGGCTATTCGAATAACTAGCGCAACTCAGACACCGTCGCGCAAAGTATTTGTTATTATCGGATGTATCATTATACCTGCATTCGGTTTTTTTCCGCTTTTACCGGCTAAGCATTTGCTTCCCGAAGCCGGGGATAATTTACTTCGTGCTTACATAACGTTGCCTAGCCACACTAACTTAAAAACTTTGAAGGATGAATATGCAGGACCTATCGTTAATCGAATGAATGAATTACTTGAGACAGATCTTCCCATTCGTATACGGACCTATAACCTTGTTATGTCATCTGGTTTTTCTTTTCTAATTGCTTATCCCGAGAAACCAGAACAGTTGAGTGCGCTGATTGAACACATTAATAATGAGTTATTTGTTGATGAAGAAAATATGACTGTGTTCGCCGAACAGGAACCAATGATTTACTTTCGTTCCCCTGCTTCTAAAAACGTTCATTTGAACATTCATGGTACTGACTTGAGTGAGTTAGTTGAGACAGCAAAATCTGTAAAACAACAAATACAATCCAGAGATCTGGCTGCCAGCGTAAACATTAGACCAGGAGAAACATTCTCGGCAACACAGCTGTTATTTAAGCCATTAGAGAGTGAACTAAGTGCATACAATTTGAAAGCTAAACATCTGGGAGAGTATGTTCAATTATTTGGGGCTGGCCTCTTTACTGGCAAGTTTAATACCGGCAGAGAGCAATATGATATGTACTTGTTAAATGCTCCTTCGGGTGGAGAGATGCCTGAGCAACCTGTTGTGCTCGATGATTATTCTACACTTCCTTTGTCTATGCTGACTACCATCGAAAGAATGCAAGTTCCAGACGCTATACTAAGAGTCAATGGACAACGAACCATCCGCCTTGAGATTATTCCATTTTCAGGACAATCATTGGAAAGACTTACGGAGCAGCTTAACCGGCTGATGCAAGATGATTTTATTTTGCCACTGGAAACAATCAATGCTTCATATACTCTCAAGGGCATTGCAGATATTTACAACAAAACTATACAACGCGTTGCTATCATCATCATATCTGCGCTGGTGATATTATTTGTGTTGGTCGTTATACTATTCAAATCCCTCCGTACCGGCTTGATGGTTTTTTCAACTATGCCAATAGCGTTGTTCGGAGGTAGCTTGTTTTTGTACTTAACCAGTCAGGTGTTTAGTGTAACTTTGGATGTTTTGACAATGTTCGGGTTTGTTATTGCAATGGGACTTATTGTTAACAATGCTATCTTAATTTTATCTGAGCTACAGTCTCTTCATCGAGAAGGCCTAAGTGGAGAGTTCCTAATACAAGAAGCTCTATTTAGACGAAGTAGGCCTATTTTTATTACTTCCCTAACGTCGATTTTTGGTATGTTACCACTAGCTCTCTCCCCAGGCGTTGGAGCTGAAATGTATAGTGGTATGTCAATTGTCATTGTAGGTGCTATGACATTCAGTCTATTATTTGGAATGGTTATAGTTGCTTCATTGCAACGACATAGCGTTTAAATCTAATGATGTACAAGCTCAGTATACTGAACGATATCAAAGAGAGCCATGCTATGGTTTTTCCAAGAGGAAAAGCGACCTAAATTTTATCATCATGCAGGCATCATTCGATAGCGGTTAAAATCTCAATTTACCGGTAAGGATATCTCTGAACATCACCCAGTCACCTGCTAGGCTGTAGAGAGGGTAGTCGAAAGTTGCCGGCTTGTTCTTTTCAAAAAAGAAATGGCCTATCCAAGCAAATCCGTACCCACAAATCGGTGTGAGGGCTAACCCCCACCATGTAGCTGTTGATATCGACCATATAATAATCGCTAGCACGAGAGCGGAACCAACAAAATGTAAGCGTCGACAGACAGTATTGCGGTGCTCTTTTAGATAGTAAGGGTAAAACTCTTTGAAGGATTGATATTCTTTTGTCATCGGCTGCATTCTTTTTCTATTTCAATCTTGTTTTGTCGCGAGAAAACCCCACATAATAAGGCATTGAAAAACGCCAACGAGCTAACTCTTATATGGACAACATAGTACCTATCACACTTGAGAATTTCCAGCAGGTCATTATCGAGCAATCTAAGCAAACTTTGATTATGGTTGGCTTTTGGGCTGAATGGGACGAATCAAGTCTACAAACGATGGGTTTGCTTGAAAAAATCGCGGTTGAATACCCTAACGATCTAATCTTGGCTAAGGTTAATTGTGATGAACAGCAACAAATTGCGCAGCAGTTTGGTGTTCGCGGATTGCCTACGGTGATGTTAGTGAAAGACAGCCAACCAATTGATGGTTTTGCTGGGCCACAGGAAGAACAAGAAATACGTGCTTTGCTGGAAAAGCATTTACCTAAAGTTGAAGATGGTCTGTTATCGCAAGCACAAGCCTTGATTGAAGAACAAGATTATCAACAAGCTTTTGGTTTGGCTAAGCAGGCTTATGATATTGATGACCAACGAGCAGACATTAAGTTTGTGCTCGCCGATATTTATATTGAGCTTGGCCGTATTGCTCAGGCTAAGGAACTACTAGAGACTATCGGTTTGGTTGATCAAGATCACCAATATGGTGTTTTGCTAGGCAAAATAGAGTTAGCAGAGCAAGCGGCTGATTCTCCTGAACTGAAAGCGTTAGAAGCTGAACTTGAGGCCTCGCCAGATAATTTGGAATTAAAAGTAAAACTAGGCGTGCAATTGCAACAAGCTAATCGCACTGAAGAAGCGCTTGAACTCTTACTGAGTGTATTGAAAAAAGATCTGAATTTTGGCGAAGCAAAAAAGCTAACATTAGATATGATCAATGCGCTACCTGATGGTGATCCACTCGCTAGCACTTATCGCCGTAAAATATACAGTTTACTTTATTAATTTTATATCAGGCCGTTCCAATGATATTTGAGCCTGATGCTTTAATTAATAAGCATCAGGCTTGAACCAATGACTTCCTTGTTCTTAGTCACAAGACTCTCTTCTATCTAATTTAACTTCAGGCTTGTACAAAACAGAAGTTAACGTATTCATTAATATGAACTAAATGTCCATTATTTCGTGATATTCATGCGATATTTGACTTTTATCCTCTATGTTTATAAATCATTCAGACAACGTTGCGAAAAAGGTTCAATTTTGTACATGTTGTAGCCTAGAATAGGGAATGAATGTTTCAGATACCTAGGAAAATTAATGTCAGATAAAGTTTTAGTAGTTGAAGATGACGCGGATATTGCAGAGCTAATCCGCATTAACCTTGAAGAGTTGGGCGTTGAGGTAACACATTGCAATGATGGCCAAGAGGGTTTAGATAGCGCGTTATCTAATGACTACGCATTACTTATTTTGGATGTCATGTTGCCTAATGTGAATGGTTTGGATATTTGTCGCCGCGTGAGAGATGCACAACCAGAGCAAGCTATTATTATGTTAACAGCAAAGAATTCAGAAACAGATCGTGTTTTAGGTCTTGAATTGGGTGCTGATGATTACATGACAAAGCCTTTTAGTGTCAGAGAACTACAAGCACGAGTTCGTTCTCAATTACGTAAAGTTCACGTTATTCAAAAAGCAGCAACAGAAACAGAAACGAGCGAAGACGATGCGCTAGTCATCGGTAAGCTAACGATTGATCAAAAAACACATCAAGCCTTTTTAGACGATAAAGAATTAGACCTTACTGCAACAGAATTCGAATTATTGTTACACCTTGCCAATCACCCGAATCAAGTATTCTCTCGTGCACAATTGTTAGAAGCTGTTTGGGGTTATCATCATAGTGGTTACGAGCATACAGTTAACTCTCATGTTAACCGTTTAAGAGCAAAAATAGAGATTGATGCCGCAGCACCTAAAATTGTCCAAACAGTTTGGGGTGTTGGGTACAAATTCAACCTACAAGGCGTTTGATTGAAATGAAGCTATGTTTTTACCAGCGTTTATCCATTTCGGTGGTCGGTGTTTTTATGCTGGT
>CAZXIN010000002.1:0-281998 GCA_964640795.1 uncultured Pseudoalteromonadaceae bacterium
GCGACCTCAACCTTGGCAAGGTTGCGCTCTACCAACTGAGCTATTCCCGCATTCAAAAAGAATGACTATGTAAAACGCTGGAGCGGGAAACGAGATTCGAACTCGCGACCTCAACCTTGGCAAGGTTGCGCTCTACCAACTGAGCTATTCCCGCAGCGGACGCGCATTTTACAAAAAAACAGTTAAGACGCAAGTATTTCCTGCAATTTTTCTTGTAAATTGCTCTTTTGGGCTAAGTCATATTGTAAAGCAATGCTGTCGATAGTACTGAAGCTCTGCTACTGATTCGCGAATATCGGCTAAGGCGGTGTGCGCGCCATGCTTTTCAAAACCTTCAAGTATTTCGGGCTTCCAGCGTCTTGCCAGCTCTTTAATGGTGCTGACATCAATGCTCCTGTAATGGAAAAAGTCATCCAGCTCACGCATATATTTCACAAGAAATCTACGATCCTGCCCTATGGTGTTACCACATAGGGGAGACTTTCCTTTGTCGACATAGTGTTGCAGAAACTCGATAGTTGCTTCTAAAGCTTGTTGCTCATTGATTCTGCTGTCACGGCAGCGTTGCGTTAGGCCACTGTTACCATGCGTATTGGTATTCCAATCATCCATGCCGTCAAGTGTTTCATCTGATTGATGAATAGCCATCACTGGGCCTTCAGCTAGAATGTTAAGGTTTTTATCTGTGACTAAACTCGCAATTTCTATAATACGATCATGTTCTGGTTCAAGACCGGTCATCTCCAAATCTATCCAGATCAAATTTTCATTATCAACAGCCACGTTCTTCTCTCCTAAACACGTTTAAACCGGACTCTTACAACCACTACTTGGTTATCAGCAACATTATGCACAAGCTAGAACAAAATGCTCGTAGGATTCTGACAAAGCTCACGTTAAAATGCTGTTACTAACGATATTTTAGAACAACTCAGTGGCAAAAAGAAAAAAGCTGACACATAAACAGCAACGACAAGTTTCACATAATATGCGTAAGCGCTTGAAGAAAGACGCCGAGCTAACAAGTGATGCATTGCTTGCTGATGCACGCAAAGGCCTTGTAATAGGTCGATTTGGTCAACATGCAGACATTGAAGATGAGCAGGGTGTTGTATGTCGTTGCAATATGCGCCGAACAATCGACAGCTTAGTTTGCGGTGACAGTGTGCTGTTTAGGCCTGGAAAAGAGCAAGCTGAATCAATTAGTGGCGTGGTCGAAGCGGTAGAACCAAGAAAATCGTTGTTAAGTCGGCCTGATTTTTATGACGGTGTAAAACCCGTGGCTGCCAATGTTGATCAAATTATTGTGGTTAGCTCTGTGGTGCCAGCACTGTCGTACAATATTATCGATAGATACCTAGTCGCATCTGAAGATATGGGACTTGAGCCAGTCATTTTGTTGAATAAAGTTGAATTATTGAGCGAAGGTGAGCGCGAAAAAGTTGAGCAAGAGCTTAAAGTCTACACGGACATTGGCTACAAAGTGCGCTTAGTCAGCTGTAAAAGTGGTGAAGGCATTGATGAACTCGTTGAGTTACTGAAAGGTAATATCAGTATTTTTGTTGGGCAATCAGGTGTTGGCAAGTCGAGTATTATCAATCAACTGCTGCCAGAAGCGATGGAAATCACAGGCGAAGTTTCTGAAAACTCGGGGTTAGGACAGCATACAACTACGGCAGCAAAACTATTACACTTCCCCAGTGGCGGTGACTTGATTGATTCACCAGGCGTGCGTGAATTTGCTTTATGGCACCTACCAACTGAGCGTGTAACGACTGGGTTTAAGGAATTTAGGCAATTTCTGGGTGGGTGCAAATTTAGAGATTGTAAGCATGGCGATGATCCCGGCTGTTTGATTAGGCAAGGTGTTGAAAGCGGCGCGATTTCAGCCGTACGTTATGATAGCTACCATCGTATTTTATCGAGTATGGACGAACAAAGGCCTTCATTTTCTAAAGGCCTGTAATAACTCAGCGAAGTGAGTGAATAAACTACTTATCATTTTAATAGGAATAAAGCCTTGTTGGATTTTTTAAAAGTCGCATCACAGTATATTTTACCCAAGCATTTGATCTCACGTTTAGTGGGTAAACTTGCGGCGGCAGAAGCTGGTTCGGTAACCACTAAGCTAATTGAAGTATTCATTGAGCGGTTCAATGTTGATATGTCTGAGGCTGTTGACTCTGATCCAAGATCATACAAAACCTTTAATAGTTTTTTTACACGTGAATTAAAACCAGGCATTCGTCCTATCTGTGAGGGCGAAAACACTATCGCTCAACCTGTTGATGGTGCGATTAGTCAACTTGGCGATATTAAACAAGGCCGTATTTTTCAGGCTAAAGGCCATGACTTCGGCTTAACGGAGCTATTGGGGGGGAATCCTCAATTAGCTGCACCCTTTATGGGCGGGAAGTTCGCCACCGTGTATCTTTCGCCAAAAGACTACCATCGCATTCACATGCCGATGGATGGGAAGTTAACAGATATGTTGCATGTGCCAGGGGATTTGTTTTCAGTTAACCCTTTAACAGCTGAAAACGTACCAGGGTTATTTGCAAGAAATGAGCGCGTTGTGAGCTTTTTTGATTCACCCAAAGGTAAGTTTGCCCTCGTGCTAGTCGGAGCAACTATCGTAGCGAGCATAGAAACCGTATGGGCAGGTACAGTAGCGCCTTTACCTCCCCGCCAAGTTCAGCATTGGCAGTATTTAGACACACCTGACGAAGCGGTCTCGCTGAGTAAAGGTGAAGAAATGGGACGTTTTAAGTTAGGCTCAACTATTGTGCTCGTGTTTGAACCGAATATGGCCGAGTTCGCTGACTTTGAAGCGGGTGATACAACACGCATGGGTGAACATTTCGCCTCTTTAGTTTCTTAATTAACTCGTTGAATCTGTTATATGAATAATGTGGCTAAAAGCCTGTGGTCTGTGCATATAGCGGTGGTTTTGCTTGGCGCGACAGCACTGTTCTCTAAAGTTATTCCACTGTCAGCGACGGACATTACGTTTGCGCGCTCTTTGGTTGCGGTTGTCTTCTTAGTTGCTTTGGTTAAAGCGACAGGTGGAAAGCTGCGCCTTAACTCATGGAAAGACTATCGCATGGCCTGTTTGCTTGGGGTATTAATGGCTGTGCATTGGGTGACTTATTTTGCGGCGATGCAGTATTCATCGGTCTCTGTGGGGATGATTGCACTCTTTACTTTCCCGATTATTGTTGTTTTGCTTGAGCCGATATTTGAGGGCATTAAGTTAGTTTGGCAGGACATGCTAAGCGTTGTCGTTGTGTTCGCTGGTATTTACATGATCGTACCTGAAGTCTCGTTAGACAATGATGTGACTTTAGGGGTTGTCGTTGGTGTATTTTCTGCGTTTCTTTATGCCATTCGTAACCTATTGCACAGAAAGCATTTCACACACTACAGCGGGCCAACGGCGATGGCTTATCAAACCTTTATTATTATGATTTGCCTTTTATTTTTCGTCTCACCTGAAGTACAAACGGCCAGTACAGAAACCTATGTCTATTTATTAATATTAGGGACTTTTTGTACTGCTATGCCGCACTCAATGGTGGCATCTAGCTTACGCCATTTAAGGGCAAAAACATTTGCTCTCATTGCCTGTGCACAGCCACTCTATGGTGTTGGGTTAGCCGTTATTCTTATTAATGAAGAGCCAAGGTGGCAGACATTAGTTGGTGGTGTGCTGGTTATTTCTGCCGCTATATACGAGACTGTTAATACCCATAGGAAAACCTGTGGTACAAAGTCAGGTTAGAATACTTTCATGTTAATATTGGCTCATCGCGGCGCCAGCACTGATGCACCAGAGAATACGCTACTCGCTTTTGAAGAAGCGATCAACCAAGGTGCTGACGGCGTCGAATTTGATGTCTTTCCTTGCGAAAAGCAATTCGTCGTCATTCATGATAAATGGTTGCACAGAACGACTAATGGGCAAGGTCAGCTTCGTGATTATACTTTTGAACAGTTGAGACAGCTGGATGCCGGAGGTGGGCAACAAGTTCCAACGCTGCGAGAAGTTCTGTTATTGATTGGCGATCGTTGCCATATCAATATTGAAGTAAAAGCAGAATGTTGCGTTGAGTCACTTGTTCGCGAAGTGACAGAATGTCAACAAGTAGCGAATATCGCCGATACATCACTGCTCATTTCCTCGTTTCACCACCCACTGTTGGCAAGAATCAAAAATGCAGCTCCTCAATGGCGCTACGGTGCTTTGACGGCAAGTTATGCTATTGATGGCAATCAATTTGCCGAATATTTGGGTGCTTGGTCTGTAAATATCGATTTAAGTGTTGTCGATAAAGCATTAGTTGATGATGCTCATCAGAGAGGACTAAAAGCACTGGTTTATACCGTTGATGAACAGCAAGATTTAGTTGAACTGAAAAACTGGGGAGTTGATGGTGTCTTTACGAATAAGCCAGCAAATAGCCGACGTGTGTTAGAAGAGGAGAACTGATCAGCTAAGTTCAGTTTCTGCGTTACAAGACTCACATTCGCAGGTTTTGCTGCTTTGACATAAACGTAAGTTGATCACATGACTCGCAACAATCAACATAGCACCAAGAGCAATGGTAATGGGCTCATAGGCCTCACCGAATATATCTTTGTTCCAGTAGATCAATCCGCCTAACAGTAAACTAAAGAGCGGATACAGTTGGCGATGGTAACGTTGGTAGCCAGAGAGTAAAGCCCAGAATCCAATGATCATTGAGAGGCTGAGTATCGTACGTTCAAACCAAGCTTCTGCAAAAAATGTTCCAGCAACAAGTGGCAACAAAGGCACTAAGATCGGTAGCAAAAGACAATGGAGTGCACATAGACTTGATGTCCATATACCTACTCTATCTAATATCTTGTCTTTCGATGCACCTGACATAACGACTTTGAGCCTAAAAAATAAACGGATGTTATAATATAACATTTGGTGATTTTATCAAGTGATGTGGCGAGTTTTTTTAATATGACTTATAAAAAATGATGTCAGGGCGACATATATCTTTTATATAGCCCTTCATCTAATGTTTTCCTTAGCAGCAAATTTGTGTAAAAGGTTAGGAGAAATGCGTTTAATTAGCGGCGCCCAGCGGCTCAACCCTTTGCCTACAGTGATTTCCTTTTTGTTCGCTTTGATCCCGTTAATAATGGAGAGGGCACATTCTTCTGCAGTAATCCCTTGCGCGATAGAATCTGCCACACCGCCAAAAGGTTTTCCGTTTTCGGTTAAGGCATTGACGGATATTTGTGTTTGTACAAATCCCGGGCATACATTTAATACTTGGAGACCATTATTGGTTTCTTCTGCTCGTAGGCAATCCATATAGCCAATAAGCGCATGCTTCGATGCAGCATAACCCGACATACTTTGACCGCCAACCTTACCAGCAACACTTGAAATATTGACAACCATCCCTCGACTTTGGAGTAGTCTGGGTAATACAAGCTGTGTTAGCTGTATAGTGCCGAAGTAGTTAATTTCCATGACATCGCGGTGCACATTCAGCTGGATGTCACGAGCAAACCCGCGCTGGGAAATACCGCCATTATTGATCAATATATCGACAGACTGATCTGCTAATAGCTTGACGCTATCTTCTAATTGCTCTGGCTTTGATAAGTCTAGAGCCAGCACTTGATGATCTTGACTGTTTGCTAACGTTTGTTTCAATGAGTGAAGTTGCTCTTCATTGCGAGACGACAAAATAAGTTTGGCGCCTTGCTGCGCTAACGCTTCTGACAGTGCCTTACCGATACCTGATGATGCGCCGGTAACCCAAATTACTTTGTCTTTAACATGCATACTGGTGAACCTATTTTGAAGCCGTGTTGTTTGTCGCGGCTGAGCGTTGTTGCTGATACTCAAGCAACTGACTCATTGGTAATAGAACAATACCTTGCTCTTCGAGTTTTGGCAGCGCCTTTTCCAGAAATGCCATGGTTTGCGGGTAAGGGTGAGCAATACCAACAGCTAAACCACGTTTCTTCGATAAGCTAATGAGGCGATTAAATTGAAAGGCGATGTCCCTCTGTTTGCGACTGTGATCCAAGAACACATGGCGACGCTGTGTTGGAACACCATTACGTTTGGCAATGGTCTCAGCTTTGCTAAATCGAGTGGTACGGCTATCAACAAAATAAAGGTTCTTGTCTCTTAAAAATTGCATGGTGGCATTCATTGGTAAAGTAAGCTGAGTTAAACGACTACCCATATGATTGTTGACGCCAATAGCACCAGGTACTGTGCTTAAAGCCGAATCTAGCCTGCGTAGAATTTCATTGGGGTGCATATGAGACGTAATGGCACCAGGCCCAAGTGCCGCACCCGCTAATGATTCCATTGGTACATGAACAAGTACCTCACGCTCTTGACGTTGTGCTCGCTGAGCAAATTTGAGTGAATACTCTGTATGCGGCAATATCCCAAAGGCTACCGAACTAGGAAGATCAAATGCCATAGCATCTGATGCTTTGTTACCCATATCATCAATGATTAGGGCTATATTTGATGCATGACCCGTCAGGCTTATTACCCATAGACTGAGCATGCAAAACAGCTGAATTAAGCGCACTAATATTCTTTTTGTTTGTGTATCGAGTTCATTATAACCACAATTAATGCTATTGGTATAACGTGCTTAAATTGACTGTTGTTAAATAAAGCCAAGTTCAATAGATTTGAGCACAGCTCTGGTCCGGTCGCGCACGCCGAGTTTAGCGAGAATGCTCGAAACTTGATTTTTAATTGTCCCTTCTGACTTAAAAAGACTCTGAGCCATCTCTTTGTTGCTGCAACCAGCAGCCATTAGGCGCAGTATTTCGAGTTCTCTTGATGACAGGGCTTCAGGAATAACGTTCGCGTCAAATTGCCCTTTAACGCCTCTCAAGCCCTCTAATAATTTTTCAGTAATGGCAGGTTGTATCAATGTCTGCCCTTCATGAACAGTTTCAATGGCGTTGACGAGTGTTTCTAGTGAGACATCTTTTAACAAGTAGCCTTTGGCACCGGCTTTCATCGCTCTTAAGATAGACTCATGATCGTCGAAGGTTGTGAGCATAATGACTGGTATCGTTGAGCTTTTTTCGTTGAGTTTTAGCAAGGTTTCAATGCCGTTTAGTTTAGGCATGCGAATATCCATTAAAATGACATCAATGGCGAGATCGGTTCTGCTCGCTAAATAATCCAAGGCAGCTTGACCATCACTTGCTTCGCCGACAACGTTGAGCTTTTCTGAAAGCGCAAGTAAGCTCTTTATCCCCTGACGAACCAGTGTTTGGTCATCAACTAGAAGAATATTAATCATGTGCACTAACCGGTATTTTTGCGGTAGTAGAAAAACCTGCAGAGGTGGATTCGAAGTTGATTGAGCCTTTAAGTGCTTGGATTCGCTCACTTATACCACTCATGCCGTTGCCGTGTTGCCAATGTTTAGTGGCCTTGCCATTGTCCTCGATACTGATATGTAAGAAATCTTGATGATGTTGAATATTAATGCTCATTTTATCAGCATGGCTGTGCTTTAAAGTATTGGTGATACTTTCTTGTACAATTCGAACAACAGATTCCGTCAGACTAAACTCTAAACTTATTGTTTGATCAATATTCAGTGATATGGCTAATCCGGGCACATTCTCTGTTATGGCGAGTAATGTTGTGGCTAAATCAATTTTTGATTTGTGGCGGATATCACTTACGGCTTCTCTTACATCACTTAACAATAACTTAGCTAACGCATGGCATTGGTCGATGTTCTTTTTGATACTTTGTTTGTTTTCGCTGTTAGCTTCAAATTGCCTTGAGGCAACTTGTAGATTAATCGTTAATGCTGTCAGGTGATGTCCAAGTAAGTCATGGATATTTCTGGCAATGCGGGTTCGCTCAGCTTGTTTCGTGGCCTGTTGTAGCAATTGATGTGAGCTTTTAAGCTCGATGTTCATTTGCTCAGCTTTTTCTCTGGCCTGCTTTTCTTTGGCCGTAGCGTTTACCATGATGATGGCGAATAAGTTAAAGGTCCAAAATAGTCCTGTTGAGACGATGGCGTATTTGTCGCCCCAATACAAACTCTGGATAAGCCAGTAAGGCAAGGACCAAAGGGGAGACACCATGAGTGCAGTTCTAAGGTTAACGAAATAGGGCGTTAAGGCACTCCATATCACCATAAAAATGGCGGTGTAGTCAAAGGGAGAGAGAAAGTAGATGACCACGATATTAATAAACATCAATGCTGTTAACCCAAGTGTTTTAGTCTTAGGGGCTTGGGTTTCTATTCTTGCCGTCGTTGTTAGCCAGAGGCACAAGTAACTGCAGCAAAAAAACACTAAAAGGGTAGTCTGCCAAGGATCTTGGTTGCCGCTTTGCGACATGAAGTAAAGCATGGTGAAAGTCACTAACGCCCAAGTCACAATGGCTGAGAGCTTTTCTAGTTTAGTTGTGTTAAACGAGCTTTCTGATGACATATAAATAGCACATGATGTTTGGCTGAAAGAGTATAGCGGCAACTCATAATGATTGAGATGTGCCAAAAGTCACACTTTATCATGGTTAATAAGGTGACTATCGGCACTGATGGTAAGTTTTGTTGATCAATACCATGACTCTTCATTAACCCTTGTAGGTTTTAGGAGTATAACGTGACAGTCATTCATTCCACTTTACTCGTTTTACATATTTTGTTGGGAAGCGGTGCATTGGTTTTGTTTTGGATCCCTATTTTTACTGAAAAGGGAAAGCTGAATCATCGCAAGTTTGGCAAATATTATAAAAATATCATGTACGGCATTGCGGCGTCTGGTGCTGTTATGTCCATCATCGTGTTAATGAACCCATTAGAGATAAAAGGACATTTGAGCCGCTCAAGTCCAGACGAGCTAGTACAATCTGTGCGTATATTTTGGGCTTTTCTGTTGTATTTGAGTTTGCTGAGCTATACAACCACAAGGCATGCAATAGCCGTTTTGAATGCCAGAAATGAACGAGAGAAGCTTAGAAAGCTTAACTATGTGTTACCTATTGCTATGTTAGCTCTAATAGGCCCATACTTCCTATATCTAGGTATTGAATACAACAGAACACTGCATACTGTCTTTGGTATTTTAGGCACTATTGTTGGGGCTGATATGTTGAGATATTGCTATAGAAAAAGGTCAAAACAGCGTGAGTGGGTTATCGAACATCTTGGTGCTATGCTTGGCTCTGGTATTGGCGCTTATACTGCATTTTTAGCCTTTGGTGGACGGGTTTTGTTTGCAAACCTAGGTGAGTGGCAAATGGTGTTTTGGATTGCTCCGGGTGTTATCGGTAGTATTGCTTCATATTTGCTCAGTAAAAAATACAAAAAAGTGTTTTCTGTCGCTTAGCGCTTCAGCCATTGACTAGGGTTGATAGCTTGGCCTTTATGCCGAATTTCAAAGTAAAGGCCTGGCGCGGGCTGCCCACCAGTTTGACCAACCAAAGCGATGTTATCTCCGGTAGCAACTGTTTCACCGGCCTGTTTTAGTAACGCTTGATTGTGTCCATAAAGACTCATAAAGCCTTCCCCATGGTCGACCACAGTAACCAAACCGAACCCTTTTAACCAATCGGCATAAAGGATTTTACCATTATATATGGCACGCACAGGACTGCCTTCATTCCCATTAAAAACAACCCCTTTCCATCTGACTTGCCCTTGTCTGCGCTTACCGAATAGGTCACGCATTCTGCCGCCAGTCGGTTTTGCCAGCTGTCCTTTCTCTCTTTGCAAACCAATAAGCTCAATTGACGGTGCAGGTCTTTTTTGTTGAGCTTGGGCGATAGCTTGTAGTAGGTTTCTCTCACTGGCTTGCAGTTGCTCTATTTTTGCTGCGTCTGTACTAATACTGTCGCGGAGTTTGGCAAGTGTTGTTTGTCTTCTTTGCTGTTGTTTGTCCAAATCAGCTTTTTGAGATTCTTGCGTTATTTTAATGTCTTCTAGCTCTTGTGCTTTCTCCAAAATCTCTTGGTTAGTCTTATCCAGTTCTTTAACGATAAGCTCTAACTGGTCGATTTGCTCTACACGAGCTTTGTTTAGGTATTGATAATAAGTGAGTGTGCGCTCTATCTTGCTAGCATTATCCTGAATGAGTAGCATTTTGGCGTAATCGTAATTGCCAGTCATAAAAGCACTGCGTATTTGTTTTTCTAGAACACTTTGCTGTGTCGCTTTTTTGTTTTCAAGTGCCTTTTTCTGCGTGTTGAGTGTTGCTTGCTGTTGTAAGTTGTCGTCAAGACGTACCTGAGTTTTGTTGAGGGCCTTAACGGATGCAGAAATTTTAATCTCTGCTTGCTTCAACTGTTTTTCCAGTGCGTCAGCAATAGCAAGCTGCTCATCTATTTGTTTTTGCGTTTGTTGAATTTGCTTCTGAACATTTTGCAGATCGCCTTCTGTTTGTTGAGCCCAAATCACCAAAGGCATGACTCCTAGTAATGCTATTGGCAGCAATGCTAGGAGTTTTTTGGGCATCAAGAAGGTAATAACAAATCTCCGTTATGCTAATTAAGCGTCATGATTGGCTTGCCTGTCATCTCTGGGGGCTGTTCAATACCCATTAAATGCAACATAGTGGGTGCTACATCACTGAGTGTACCACCTTGGCGAGCCGTCGCTTCTCTGCCAACATAGATGAAAGGAACAAGTTCACTGGTGTGCGCAGTATGTGCTTGACCACTTTCAGGATCTTGCATTTGTTCTGCATTGCCATGGTCAGCGGTGATAAGACATTCACCGCCAACTTCCTTCAATGCCTCGACTACACGACCAATGCAAGAATCAACGGCTTCACACGCTTTTACTGCCGCATCAAACACGCCAGTGTGACCAACCATATCACCATTTGGGTAATTACAGATAATCGCGTCGTATTGACCAGATTTTACAGCTTCAACGAGTTTGTCTGTGAGTTCTTCCGAATTCATCTCGGGTTGCAGGTCGTACGTTGCCACTTTGGGAGAAGGGATCAAAATGCGCTCCTCACCAGGGAATAGCTCTTCTCGGCCACCACTATAGAAAAAGGTAACGTGTGCGTATTTTTCCGTTTCTGAAATACGCAGTTGCGTCATGTTCTTTTTCGCTAACCAATCGCCCATAACATTATTGAGTGACTCAGGAGGGTATGCACTAGGCGCGTCTATCGCTGCTGCATATTGCGTTAAGCAAACAAATCCGGTTAGTTTAGGCGATACAGCTCGCTCAAAACCCGTAAAATCGACGTCGACGAAGGCGCGGGTAATTTCACGTGCGCGGTCCGCTCTAAAGTTCATAAAGAACACCGCGTCACCATCTTTAATCGCGGTAGGGTCACCAATCACAGTCGGCTTAACGAATTCATCATTCTCATCGCGTTCATAGGAGGCAGTCAAACCCTCCAACGCGCTGGTCGCTTGATATTCACCTTGGCCTTGTGTCATCAAATGATATGCCGTCTCGACCCTATCCCAACGTTCATCACGATCCATGGCGTAGTAACGGCCGATTAAAGTTGCTGTTTTGCCCACGCCTAGCTCTTCAAACAGAGCATCTGCTGCTTGCAAAGACGATTCAGCACTACGTGGCGGTGTATCGCGGCCATCTAGGAAAGCGTGCAAGTACAGCTTAGTTGCGCCTCGTTGCGCTGCCATTCTAAGTAGAGCAAATATGTGATCGGTATGACTGTGGACACCGCCTGGTGACATTAAGCCCATGACATGAATCGCATTGTCAGAATTGATTGCCTTATCGAGATTGTCGCAAAGGGTTGGGTTTTCAAAAAAGTCACCGTCACTTATTGCCTTGGTTATTTTGGTGAAATCTTGATAAACAACGCGTCCAGCGCCAAGGTTAACATGGCCGACTTCCGAGTTACCCATTTGGCCGTCGGGCAAACCCACATCCAGCCCAGATCCTGAAATAAGCGTATTAGCACAAGTTTCGACTAGGCCATCCAAAACCGGCGTTTTGGCGTGCGCGATAGCATTGCTCTGAGTATCTTCACGGTGTCCCCAACCATCTAAAATGAGTAGGGCGAGAGGTTTCTTCTTTTGGGGCATTTGTTTTATTCCGAGCATTTCATGATGAGTTGTTCGCATTTTAGCCTTGACGTAGCGTCATGCCAATCGGGAATTTAGCCATCCCCATAAAATTTCTTTTGTTGATTCTGCTACTGGCCTCATAGAGTTCGAGTTGGCCTAACTCAGCTTATGCATTATCGTCAGTATCCTAAACATTTGCTTCCCAAATAAAAAGCATCGGTCAACTATTTCTCACGACAATCCCCCATTTTTAATTCACCTTGAATTGGATACTGAGTAATGGATAACTATGCCTATCAGCTCTTCATTTTCATTGATAGGCCCTCAAAAATATGACCTAATCATTCATACCTTTGGAAATCACTTAAAGGGCTAGTCATAATCGAATGAAAAGAAGCGAAATTATTATTAACATAGGTGTCTATAATTTCGATGACTAATCGATTACATTGGTTACAGTCACTACAACTGGAATTGTCGAGCTATGACCTAAGCCACTTGTGGCTGTTATTGTGATATTGTAAATATTATCCCCACCACTATCACTAGGTAGCTCAAAGTCAGGTGGGGTAACAAAGAGCAATCGAGCTACTGTTCTAGGTGTGCTAGTTAAACTAAAGAGTGCACTGTCAATACCGTCTATAGTGTAGGTGGTTGGACTGCTGTTACTTCTATTCCTGTCTATTGTGTTTAGTGTATTTACAAAGGCACGATTTTCAGGAATTGAAAAAGTGAGCTGAGGGTGATTTTCATACCAACTTATAGATCCGTCACCTTGATTGGCTGACAACACATCCATATCGCCATCATTATCTATGTCTCTTGCAAATACATCGACTGCGCCATTGATTTGGCTTGCTATCACCCTTGGAGTGAAACTCTCGGTACCATTATTCTCATACCAAGTAACTGTGCTGCTATTGTTGTTAGCAGATAGCACATCAATATCACCGTCACTGTCCATATCTCTTGCGACTACGGAGAATGTGCCTTGCGCCTGTGTTGTAACAATTCGTTGAATGAATCCACGATTGCCATTGTTTTCGTACCACGCAATGGTATTGTCGCCAAAGTTGGATGATAATATATCGATATGGCCGTCACCGTTAATATCTGAAGCGTAGACATCCGTTGCAAGTGTAGCCTGTTGGGTCAAGATCCTTCTTGTAAATATTTGATTGCCGTCGTTTTCATACCAGGCGACGGTATTGCCGACATCGGACGACAGAACATCTACATCGCCGTCGCTGTCAACATCTACCGCAAACACTGAGCTGGCACCATCAGCTAGAGTAGTAATTACTCGTCGAGTAAAGTTTTGGTTGCCGTCGTTTTCATACCATGCAATGGTGTCATCAAGTACGCTAGCTGATAGCACATCAATATCACCATCGGTATCAACATCTAGCGCATACACAGAAATAGCAAAGTCAGCTCGATTTGTAATAACGTGTTGAGTAAAACCTTGATTGCCGTCATTCTCATGCCAAGCAACAGTATCATCATCTCTGCTAGCCGATATCACATCAGTATCACCATCGCCATCAATATCCAGTGCAAATACAGAAAGAGGGCCATTAGCCTGAGTACTCACGGTATGTTCAACAAAGCTTCGATTGCCATGATTTTCATACCAAACGATTGTATCATCGTCCCGACTAGCAGACAGTATATCCACATCGACATCACCATCCATATCTATTGCATAAACAGAACGAGCTCCCGATGCTTGCGTGTCCACAATATTGTTAGCAAACTGAGGTGTCGTACCAACAAAAACGGGACTTTCTTGAACAATATTTGTTACGTTCAACGTAACAGGAATACTCACACTGTCGCCAGCAGCGGTTGCCGTTACAATGATATTGTAGATATTATCTCCATCATTATCATGTGGTACTTCAAAGTCTGGTGGAGTATTGAAGCTTAAGTTGCCTCTACTTGTGCTTATCCTGAACAAACTTTCATCGACTCCACCGCTAATAGAATATCGAATATTATCGCCATTAGGATCTATGGCCTGTATTCTACCTGCAGGTCGCCTATTTTCTTCAATTGATAAGTTTAGCTGAGGAAAGTTCTCATATAAGGTTATGGCTCCGTCTGCTGAATTGGCTGATAGTATATCGACATCACCATCATTATCCATGTCTCTCGCAAATACATTGACTGCGCCGTTGGTCTGAGTTGAGATTCTCTGTGGGGTAAAGTTCTGGTTACCGTCATTTTCGTACCAAGACATTATGTTGTCGTTTGTATTTGCTGAAAGCAGATCCATGTCACCGTCATTATCAACATCTAACGCCCGGATCGAAGATGTACTGCCAGATCTTGTAGACATAATCCCTGAAGGTGCTGCAATGACACGCTGGGCAAAATTACGATTACCGTCATTCTCGTACCAAACAATCGTATTGCCACTCGAATTAGATGACAATATATCGCCGTCACCGTCACTGTCTAAATCGGTGATGTATGCGTCAGCACCAAATAAAGAAACAGTGTCAGTTGATTGTTTCAGCTCTCTTTGCGTAAAGCTTTGATTGCCGTTGTTTTCATACCAGATTGGGGTATCCCCCTGACTATCGGCTGACAGAATATCTAGATCGCCGTCGCTGTCGATATCAAACCCCTGAATAAAGGAAGCTGAACCTGCAACTGAACTGATGACCCTTCTGACAAAACTGTTGTCTTTGTTCTCATACCAAGCAATCGTATTATCTAGCGTGCTTGCCGATAGCACATCGATATCACCATCGCGATCAATGTCTAAAGCAAAGACAGAGGTAGCACCATCAGCCAAGGTCGTAATTACTCGTTGAGTAAATGCCTGATTGCCATTGTTCTCGTACCATGCAATCTTATCGTCTAATGAACTGGCCGATAGAACATCCATATCACCATCGCTATCCAAATCTGTGGCAAATACAGAAAGAGGGGCATCAACTTGTCTACTGATCACGCGTTCGATAAAACCTTGGTTGTTGGTGTTTTCATACCAAGAGATTGTATCGATATCTCGACTGGCTGAGATAATGTCTACATCACCATCGGAGTCTATATCTGCGGCGTAGACAGAGCTAGCTCCTTCAGCTTGTGTATTGAGAATGTTTTTCTCAAACTGATTGTTAGTAGTATTTATGAAAGCTGGAGGCGCATTTTTTTGGGTAATATTTACGATAACAGGTATAGTTGTTTCAATGACACCATCAGTTGCTGCTATCGTGATATTGTAGGTCTTATCCATCCCATTGTTGTTTGGCATAGCGACAGCTGGCGCAACGTTGAACATAAAATTACCGTTGCGGCTATCTATATTAAACAGGGATCTTTCAGAACCCCCAGTGATAGCATAGGTTACCCTATCGCCATCGGAATCTGTTGCTTGTATGATCCCTATTTCTCTATTCGTGTCGGCCTCAGATACAGATAATTGAATATTTGGTGAGTTTTCATACCAGTTAATATTGCCACTTCTAATGCTTGTCGACAACACATCCAGATTACCATCATTATTCATATCTGTCGCAAACACAGCGTTGGCTCCTAAAGCTTGACTAGAGATTATTCTCTGCATGAAGCCTTGATTCGTGTTCTCATGCAAAGAAATGCTGTTGTCGCTGAAGCTTGCTGAAAAGATATCTATATCACCGTCATTGTCGACGTCAGCAGCATACACAGAAGAGTTTCCGAAATTTGGCGTTCTAATAATTCGTCGTGTGAAACCTCTGTTGTCATTGTTCTCATGCCAAGAAATGGCACTGTCTCTTGAGCTGGTTGATAGTAGGTCCACATCGCCATCACTGTCCAAATCTATCGCAAACACAGATGTCGGTAAGTTAGCTTGCCTACTGATGACTCGTCTGGGAAAGTCTTGACTACTATCATTTTCATACCACGAAATAATGTTGCTTGCTGCACTAGCTGACAACACGTCGACATCACCATCACTGTCAAGATCTATCGCGTAGATGAATTGGCTGTTTGCCTGTGTTGTTATAATGGTTTGTTCCGTAAAAACCTGATTGTTGTCGTTCTCATGCCATACAATATTCCTACTACGACTACTTGAAGACAGCACATCTATATCCCCGTCGTTATCAAAATCAATAGTGAAGATAGAAACGGAACCGTCAATGGATGCTGCGATTATTCGACGAGTGAAGTTCTGATTACCGTCGTTTTCATACCAAACTATATTGCCGATACCACTGGTAACACCGGATGAGATCACATCAGCATCTCCATCGTTGTCAAAGTCTATAGCAAAGGCTGAATTGGTATTTTTTGCATTTACGTCTATTATCCTTGGAGAAAAGCTCCCTTCGTCAGTATTTTCATACCAAGTAAGGACATTATCATCACCAATTGTTGATAACACATCGCCATCACCATCATCGTCAATATCTGCTGCATAGAGAGTTGTTGGCGTACCTTGTCCTCTAAGGATATCCCTTTCTATAAACTGAGCGTTGACATTTGAAAAGCTCGGCGCCCTATTTCCTTGCCCATAGCTGTTCAATGAGGCTGTCATCATTAATACAAGATAGAGTAGGTTTAGATATTTGAAGGAAGGCCTTAAAGAAATGCTAAACGTCATATGTAATACCTTAATTATAATGATGGTTATATTTTCTATTCGTTTTGTATATTAAACCGGTGTTAGATAGCGTTGTTGTCCGACAAGGTTATTACTTCGCAGACAATACAATCTAGACTTACCCATGAGGTATCTTTATTTTCCATTTATAAAAACACACTTCCTGCCTAGCCTTGATTTTGATATTTGGTGAGGTGTGATTTAATCTACCGTGCAATTCGTACGAAAGTAAAGTTAATTTATTGTGTCAATATAATCAAAGGCACCTAATACTAACTAGAGTGGTTATCAATCGAGCCAGACATCAAGTTGTTCCCTGTTGGTTTGTATGCAAAGTAAGCGGTGCTCGTACTGTCATCCCAAGTGATTCTGAGTTGCCGATATTTTCGCAAGCCTCATGTCAAAATTGGAGCGTCGTTAAGCTTAGGCAACCCCTGATGGTGCCGTTATGAAAGTCAATATAAAGACCTGCATCACGGCCATGAAGGCTCCAGAAATCACTTGCTATAAGGCTTCCCGTACTGGGTAATAGTGGCCCCTGCCTTGAGATTAAGATAACGCTGTACCCGAGAATAACATTAAGCTTATTGCAAAAAATGCCTTGTTCAAATTTTTCATATTTCACCTAAATTTTTTAGTTTATTTTTACCTAGCTTGCTATCCATTTTTTATTGATGACATTTCTTACTCCATTTTGCTCAAATGTGCATGTGCGAAATTATTAATACTAATTTTATCGTAAGATTTTTGACTTAATTTTTTATAGGTAATTCAAGAATAGAATAAACCATTTTCTATTTTTTGATTGTGGTTGCTTTATTAATACTTCAAGTTGGCTAAAATTTTTATTCTGTTTGGGGGTGAATGATAAAGAGATGAGCAAGAAGTCAAATGGCAAGGCATTTTTAGTTGGGTCTCTCAGACTCAGTTCCTATGAGTCAGGCAGTATAATGTCTCACTAATTGAATAACTGCCATAATGACTAACAAAGGTAAAATCCATTGGCCAAGCTTACCCATTTGCTCATTTGACATCCTAAATCCCGAACGTTCGATCAGTGGAATTATAACTATAAGCGAAATAAACAATACGGCTAAAATAATTAGTGCGGTCATATAAACTTCAACATTAAAAATGATTGATAAATAGGACAAAATCCGTTTTGATTAAGTTCATCCCACAACATATTCTATCATCTGACTATTCAACACGCTCTATAGCGTTTACCTGAGTATAATAGCAAATACACCCGTTATTCTATGTAAATAAAAGGGTCGTAGTCATTGATTACTGAGTTTTGAGAAGACAAAGTGATCGCAGATTTTGATTGCATGGATAACGGGCTTAACTTATTCGACAAAGAATTGATGATCGATTAACCAATCGGCAAGACGATCAGGCCAGTGGCTAATTGAGCGGTAATTTGAGCGATCTCCCATGTTAAACCCATGGTCTCCCATACTTAAAAAGTGTGCTTCTACCGAGGCATCAGCTTGTCTATAGGCAGTCAGTAATTTAAGTACTGAAACAGAACAACACTTATCATTGTTTGAGGTTAATAGGAAAGTAGGAGGGGCGTTCTTTGCTACTTTTTCAGGAATACCTAAAGGGCCGGGATAAATTTGAATGGTAAAGTTTGCTTTAGCGCTATGACGTTCTACTTTATCTTTTGCATTTGGGTTACCAGAAGAATCATCAAAGGCAATCATATTCACAACTTCTCCGCCCGCGGAAAATCCCATGATACCTATTCGGTTACTGTCTATTTTCCATTCACCTGCCTTTGAGCGCATTAGTCTCATTGCTCTTAAGGCGTCCTGCTTTGGATGCTCGACTTGGTAAGGAGAACCCTCTTCTCTAAATAGCCGATACTTAACTACACCAGCGGTAATACCTAGATCATTTAAGAACTTCGCTGCTTTGGTACCTTCCTCATCAAACACCAGTTCGCGATGACCACCACCGGGGAATATGAGTATTGCTGCGCCATTGGGTTTTTCTGCACGAAATAAGGTAATCGATGGGTTGTGTACGTTTTTAACCCACCAGTCTTTTGCTTTTTCTGCTTCGTCCTTAAGATGTTCAAATTCAGGCGCACCATTTTCCCATAAAGGGATGACTAACGGATTATCTTTTGCATTGAGTTGGAAAAAAGGAGCAATAAAAATTAGGGCGACAATAAGCTTTTTCATTTGATATTTCTTTTGATTTAGTCGATCAGTTAAATTTTGAGAGTCGACTGTTGAATACAGATATAGCGAATAGAAATCTTACAAATTGTAGAACAGACATAAAGGAACCGTAAACAATAACTTGAAGTAGCCTGAAACATATGGAGCTGACGGCACTAATATACCGACTAGGCTTTTTGTAAAAACACCCTTATTCGGTTGCATAGACTGACGAAGCTGATTAATGTTTAGCTCAATTAAAGAAGTCGTTGTTTTTAAATATCCAATCCATTTGCAAGTCTTCGATAGGAAAGCTAATGAGTAAAGTTCAAAGTTCAAAAATCAATAGGGTTGTCGGTGCGCTTTTAGTAGGGTGCATGACTTTGTCTGTCAACTATTCTGCCTTTGCCGGCGATCATAAAAAAGCGTTAGAAGCTGTGGTCGCGGAACGTTCGGTCGACACTAAAAAGCGAGATGCTTTTCGTCACCCTGTAGAAACGCTAAGTTTCTTTCAAGTGAAACCAGGTATGGCAGTGGCTGAGGCGCTACCCGGTGGCGGTTGGTACTCTAATATTCTTGCCAATTACTTGGGTAAAGAGGGGGAGTTATATGGTGTCAATTATGTTGACAGTATGTGGGCTAGGTTTGGATTCTTTAATGAAGAAGCTATCGCTGGGCGTATCGCATCTACTAAAGCATTTTCGGGACAAGTTGCTGAATTTACGAATAATGGTATTAAAACAGATGGGTTTACCTTCGACACAATACCGAGTTCGTTAGCTGGAAAGTTAGATCGCGTTTTGTTTGTGCGTGCTTTGCATAATTTGAGTCGATTTGAAGATGATGCTGGCACTTTAACTCAGGCACTAGAGGCAGCGCATAAGATGTTAAAGCCTGACGGGATGGTTGGTGTCGTCCAGCATCAGATACCGGAATCAGCCCCGGATGAGGGGGCAAAGGGGAATCGAGGTTATATGAAGGCCTCCCGGATCAAAGCGGCGTTTAAGGCGGCTGGCTTTGAACTGGTTTCTAGCTCTGATATCAATAAAAACCCTAAGGATAAGCCAGCCGATAATGATATCGTTTGGCGTTTGCCACCAAGCTTCAATGGTTCTAGGGATGACGAGGATAAAAGAAAAGCGATGGAGGCAATTGGAGAGTCGAATCGCATGACCTTGCTGTTTAAAAAAGTTTGATGTTATAAGCCCCTAGCTCTTAAAAAGAATACTCACGTCTGATGACTCGATCAGTACGTGAGTCATCATGCTGTATAAATAGTTAAATCATTCGCTGCAAAAATATACATCAACGATCAACAGCCCTTAGGTTAGATCGTACAAACTACCCTGTGATTAAAATAGGATATCTCTAAATTAATCTTCAATAGGATAAAGCGCTCATTGGTTCTTTTTTATAGTCTTTATTCATTATAATGACATCTCTGTTTTAAGCTTAATTAGTGATTTAGCTGATTGAATACATGTGTCAATATGTAACTTTTTGGTAATTTAAGATACCCTAAATTAAGTCGCCTACACACATCTTGTTACATCAAACCAACACTGCAGCTACTTATCTTATTAAATCTACCGCTAATGGAATTAAACTTTTCTTGTTGTCGCCTCGACCTATATTTGAGAATAAATAAAACTAGTACGCGACTATCATGGATATTACAAAAGCTGCATTAAAAAATGCCTCTGGGGTTTCTATTATTGTGGGCATTATTGTGTTCCTTGGTATGTTTAGTTTGTATAAACTGCCTATCCAACTTTTTCCTGATATTGAAAGACCGCGAATATCTATTCAGACCTCATGGCGCTCCGCATCACCGCAAGAGATTGAGTCGGAAATTATTGAACCTCAAGAAGAAGTATTGCAAGGATTGCCCGGCGTAACATCAATGACAGCTTGGGCTAATCAAGGAGGCTCTTGGATCAATCTTGAGTTTGGTCTGGAAACAGACATGCAAAAAGCGCTAATTGAGGTGATTAGCCGGATGAATCGTATTCCGCCTTTGCCGAGAGATGCACTTTCTCCCAATATTACGTTAGCGGGGCAAGGCGGAGATGCACCTGCACTTATATACTTCTTTTTACAGAAACTCCCGGGCAACGAAGGGCAAATAGAGCAATACACGACATTTTTTGATGATGTCGTGAGGCCACAAATAGAGGTAATTCCGGGGGTATCTAGAGCGCAAATACAAGATGGGGGGGGCGGTCAGGAAGAATTTCAAATTGTCTTTGACCCCTATCGTGCTGCCGAGCTTGGTATTGATCTGACTAATATTTCGAGCTTGCTAGGTTCTGCTAATAATGTGTCTGGCGGCTTTGTAGATGTAGGGCGTCGCAAGTATACATTGCGTTTTCAAGGAAAGTACTCCCCTCAGGATATGAAGAACCTCATACTTGAATGGCGAGATGGTAGTCCAATAATGCTAGGTGATATTGCTCAAATTCGGATTCAACGAGCAGATGGTTCTAACGCCAGTGTACAAAATGGCAATCCCGCGCTATCTATACGAATAGACAGAGAAAATAACGCTAACGTCCTTGCGACACTGGATGTTGTTAAAAAGAAAGTACAACAGATCAATACAGAGGTCCTAGCGTCAAGAGACCTGACTATGGTTCAGTCATTTGATGCGTCGGTGTTTATTTATCGTGCAATCAACTTAGTGACGAGCAACCTTGTTGCCGGTGTGGCATTGGCAATCGCCATATTATGGTGGTTTATGCGTCAGGCGAGAGCGACCCTTATTGTTGCATTGGCGATACCTATTTCGTTGTTGAGTACTTTCGTTGTACTGCAGATAACCGGCCGCTCTTTGAATGTTATCTCCTTAGCGGGCTTAGCTTTTGCTGTAGGTATGGTTTTGGATGCAGCTATTGTTGTGCTTGAAAATATTGTGCGGCATCGCAAGCATATTGGTGACAATATAGAAGCTGCTCAACAAGCGACAAGCCAAGTATTTGGAGCGCTACTGGCGTCAACAGCAACCACTGTCGCTATCTTTATTCCGGTTATTTTTTTAAAAGATGTGGAAGGCCAACTATTTGCTGATTTGGCTCTAACTATTGCGATAGCCGTTTTTATTTCCTTCATTGTGGCCGTGTCTATTTTACCTGTTGCTGCCAGTCGTTGGCTGAAAAAAGATTTACCGCCTGATCAACTAGAACCTCTTTGGGAAAAAATTGCCAACGGTGTGATGAAGATATCATCTACGCAAAAGAAGCGCCTGATCACTATCATTTTTTTAATGTCGGTACCTTTGACCGCAACCTATTTGCTCATGCCTAAATTGGATTATTTGCCGCCTGTCAAACGTGATGCCGTAGATGCTTTTTTCAATTTTCCTCCCGGCGCCAGTGATGAGTTTATTCAAGAAGAGGTGGTGAGTTTAGTCGTGGAAAGGCTTCAACCTTATATGGACGGGGAAAAAGAGCCTGCATTGAAGAATTATTATGTGATTACGTGGCCAAATGGCGGCACGATTGGGATTCGAGCGAAAGACCAAAGTAAAGTGAAAGAACTTGAGGACGTTGTCAAAAGCGACATATTGAAGGATTTGCCTGATACTCAAGCGTTTGCTCAGCAAGGCAATTTATTCGGTGGCTTTGGTAGCGGTCGAAGTATAGACGTGCACTTGCAAGCTATTGATCAAGAAGCGCTGACTATCGCTGCACAAGGTGGTATGGAGGTGCTCAGAGAAACTTTCCCGGGAGCAAACGTTAGGGCAAACCCGAATCTTGAACAATCAGAACCAGAAATACGCTTAATACCTAACGATGCTCGGATGATGGAAGTCGGCCTCGATAGGCCTCGTGTGGCTAATCTCGTCAGAGCGATGGGAGATGGGATGTACGTGGGCGAGTATTTTGACGGCATTAAGCGCATGAATATCATTTTTCGTTCTGAGCAGTGGGCAGACCCTGAGCAGTTGGCTGTGATGCCTATTACAACCCCAAGTGGAGAAGTCGTGCAATTAGGTGACTTAGTTAGCATAGACAGGGCTGTAGGCCCGAGCCAATTGCAGCGTGTTGAGCGGCGCCGTACCTTAACCTTATCGGTTAACCCGCCAGAGAATATGTCTTTGGAAGAAGCGATGACCTTAATAAAAGAAAAAGCTGAGCCTAAAATACAGGCATTAATGCCAGCTGGGGGAGCAATCAATTATGGCGGTAGTGCTGATAGTCTGAGCAAGACGGTTGCGACTATGAGTCAAAACTTCCTATTTGCTATGGGCTTGCTGTTTGTGTTGATGGCTGGGTTATTCAAGTCACTTAAAGATAGCTTGATGGTGGTGCTTAGTATTCCATTGGCGACTGTTGGCGGCGTTATCAGTATACGCTTATTAAATCTGGTGAATTTCCAGCCAATGGACCTCCTGACCATGATTGGCTTTATCATTTTACTCGGGTTGGTTGTGAATAACGCGATCTTATTAGTTCATCAAACGCGCAACGGCGAGTCTGAGGGACTAAGCCGCCGTGATGCAGTTCATCAAGCACTTCTGTTTAGATTGAGACCAATATTCATGAGTACGCTGACTTCTATTTTTGGCATGTTACCTCTGTTGCTGATGCCTGGCGCTGGTAGTGTGATTTACAGAGGCTTAGCGGCTGTTATTGTTGGTGGAATGAGCGTTAGTACCTTATTCACCCTGATCCTGTTGCCCACATTGTTACAGTTGAAGTTCGCTAAAGGTAAAACATCGCCCGTGCATATAGGTAGTTTGAGTCACTCAATTAAAAGTCAGCAAAGAACAGACAAATTTTAAGAATTAAAGCGCACTGAAAGTGAAGGTGTGAAGGATTAAATCAATGAAAAAAATTAGCCTAGCTATATTATTGTTGTCGGCAAACATAGCTGCTGCACAAGATGAAGTACAAGAACCGCCACCGATGTTGGTGGAAGTTGAGAATGTGCAGTCAGAGCGCATTTCTGAGCAAGTTTGGGTGTCGGGCACCGTTGTCAGTCGAACCGATTCAAACATCGCGTCTGAAGTTGCAGGAAGAGTCACTTGGATGGCAGATGTGGGAGATTTGGTCGAAGCAGGGGAAGTGCTCGCAAAGCTAGATGATCATAGGCTCTTACTTGAAAGCGAACAAAATCTAGCCAACATTGCTCGATGGCAATCTAGTGTTAAGCTATTGAATCGTAAAAAAGAACGCTTTAGCACTATGGCGGAGAATAATGCTGCATCTCGCGATGAACTGGATCAGGTATCGTCGGATCTCGAAGTCGCAAAGCAAGAGTTGGCCCAAGCCGAGATTAATAAGAAGCTAACGGATTATCGTTTATCCCAAACATTAGTGAGGGCACCTTTTAAAGCGTTAGTCGTCGAGCGTATACAAAGCCCAGGTGAGTACACGGCTATTGGTAGCGATATGCTGCGTATAGTTGACACCTCGAATGTTGAGGCAAGCATTAGAGCCCCTCTTTCTGCCATGCCCTTTATCGAAAATGGCATGTTAGTGAAAGTAAAGCACAAAGCTTTGGAGAAAGAACAGCTAATTCGTACGATTGTTCCTGTCGGAAATGCGTTATCTCGCATGATGGAGGTGAGGGTATCACTGACATCGGGAGACTTCGCTATTGGCAGTGCGGTAAGGGTTGCATTACCTCATAGCGAATATTACCAAGCAATGACTGTCCCAAGAGACGCTTTAGTACTTCGTAAAGCGGGCACTTTTGTATACCTAGTCGATAAAGGAAATGTGGCTCATCAAGTCCCAGTTAAAACAGGTATAGGTGTAGGCTCACGTATCGAAGTCAGCGGAGAACTTGAAGACAATATGCCTGTTGTTATACGCGGAGCTGAACGCCTAAGAGCGGGGCAAAAAGTACGTTATAAGGTAGAAACTGAGATAGCTAAACGAGTTTAATTGCTCTCTGAAGGAGCGTGCTATTGAAATTATTATGGTGGGCTTGAGTCATTGTATTTGATTTAAAATTGGATGCAGTTTTGTACTGCACCCAAGCCATATACACCTACGCGTACTTAAAATGGAAATCCATTGTTTAATGGAAAAAGGCTTCTAGTAATTCTAGGGGATAAGTTGAATTGATTTACATAACTTACCATTAAAGCATCGCTTAAACATACATCTGAAAACCAGCTTATTTTACCCACGTTTATTAACACAGTACTCGGATCATTTATCGTCAGGGTTCCAGCGTGACCGGGCTGTAGCACTGCCCCCTGAGTTAAATTTAATGGTGTATTAGCGGCAGAAAAATTATCAGCATATGTCACTGAAAAGGGAGTATAGATATTGCCGTTAACGTCTGTATTATTAAACTTTATTGTTATGGGATAACTACTGACATTAGTCATTATGTAACTGCCAGACCAAGCTGTACCTGCAGTGACAAGTGGTGGCGTGAGTATTGAGTTAGTGTATTTATAAGGCAAGCTGCAGTTTGCCATACTGGACGCTGAAAATATCAATCCAATACTTAACGTAACATTCTTAATCATTTTCATTTCATATCCTTAATAAAATAGTCATCAGATTTTTGATACTTGAGCTCGCTCCTATGAGTTAGTACACCAAGCACCATATATAGCTGAATAGGTCAGTTTATAATTATTCAGCTTATAGAACATAGTTGGTAATTTTATTCTTATCCAGCATTAAGATTAATCAGTCTAGAAAGTCTAATGTGTAGTCTATCGGAAGAACTTACGGAAATGGCAACATCAGTTTGTTGTGGCTTTATTCATTGCTGCTAATTTTTGAAAAAAGTTAGCATTCAATTATCGATTCTCTTATACAAACCTGAGGTTAAATACGTATGTGTACTATTGACCTTGTAGCCAAGAAATAGCTTCCGCTATCACAGCTTCTGGATCCGCACGTTGGTCGACGGCTACTCGTTCACCATATCTCTGGAGTTCGCGATCAGCCATAACCGCTGTCGTTAAAAATAGTGTGCTACCATCGTTGAGTACAAATGGAGTATTGGCTGTGGACAAACCGCACGTATCAGTACCAAATGTCCTAACATTAAATTGTTTGAGGAAAGCGATGAACGTTGCTTCTCCAGAGCTTGCTGTGCGCGTGCTGGCTAAAACAGCGATTCTTGGTTGGGGGTTAATAAGTGTATAAGGTTGGTCTACAGTGACGACGTTATTGTCGCCAACAAAGGCGGAGCCGTTGTTGTAGCCATAGGCGGTTTGGTTTTCATCCGGATCAATAAAAAACCCCAGCGTTGTTTGATCAAACAACGGCCCAAGCCCTGCAATCATTGGGAATACATTACCACCAAGGTTGTTTCTTAGATCAACTATCCATCGAGTAACATCGGGGCTATCCTGACGTGAAATATTTTCCTGAATCATGGTTGCGATTTCTTGCCCTTCTGTTCCATCCCTTGTTGACACGGCGTCAACGCGCACATAGCCAATACCTGCGGTGCTGGACGAGTCGATATCGAAAGGCTGTTCACATACAATGTTGCTTGGATAAGTTATTAGCGAGCCCGAGGGAGAGTTCAAAAATGAGTGGTTTGTATTGAGCAGCTCTAAGGCGCGTGTAACAGCGGGATATGTATCGCTTATTGAATTTGCATCAGCAGCTAACTGATTTACCTCTGTTTCTAAATTTCCGAAATCAACATCATTTCTCGTCAATGCATTCGTGCGCATTATCGATATGATCTGCGATAAAAAAGCCTGTGCTTCTTGTTGCCCAGCAGCGTTATTTTCAGGACTGTTACTGCTACCGCCGCCACCCCCACAGGAAAAGAGACATATACAGCAAGCGAATAACGCGTACCTTGTTTTTTTCATATAGCTCATTTCTTAAATGCCTCTTTATACGTCTTTTGTTATTTATAGCCTGACGTTTTTATCATTATCAACACATGAACTAGTCTTGTACATCAATCAGTCAATATTTTAGTACTAAAAGCCTAGTACTCATTACTTTATCCATCAACCCAAATTGGTTGCAGAGGCTACAGCGGCTAGAGAGTAGCCGCATAAGGGAGGGAGCGATATATGGTATAAGGATTCCTAATCAGCTAACCTGCTGACAACAGAAACGTTGTTGTGAAGAGTTCTATGAACAGGGCATTTGTCTGCTATCTCTAAGAAACGTGTTTTCTGTTGCTCATCCAGATCGCCAATGTAGCTTATGTTGCGGACTATAGCTTCTATGCCGCTACTCGATTCACAGCTGTCGCAGTCTTCGACATAATTGCGAGTGTGTGTGAGTTCCACTTTAATATGATCGATAGGAAGCCCCTTGCGCTGCGCATACATACGTAAAGTCATGGATGTACAGGCTCCTAAACCAGCTAACAAATGCTCATATGGGTCTGGCCCTGTATTCTTTCCGCCAACCTTTGTCGGCTCGTCTGCTAGCCAGTAGTGGCTATCTGTGCTGACATGTTGGGTAAACTTATGGTCTTTCTCTTCAACCAGCACATGCCCTTGTGAGACATTGCTTTTGTATGTTTCTGACTCACTAGGCACATATTTGCTTGTCCATGCCGCAATGACATCGGCTGCATATTCGGCATCATCTTTGTTGGTTAACAAATGATCTGCATCGTCTAAGCTAACAAAGCTCTTGGGGTGCAGAGCAGATTGATAAATCTTTTCTGCCTCAGTAATGTTAACAATACTGTCTATTGGCGAATGCATAACGAGTAGTGCTTTTTTTAATGAATGTATGTGATCGTTACCGTAGCTGGTGATGTCGTCTAAAAATTGCTTTTGGATAGTGAACTTTCGACCAGCTAAGTTAACCTCCGCTTTTCCCTTCTCCTCTATATCATCAATATGCGCTGCAAAGTTGTGTGCGACATGTGCAGCGTCTGACGGTGAACCTATGGTAACGACGGCTTTCGACTCAGGCACTAATTGCGCTACGCCAAGCACTGCAGCCCCACCTAAACTATGGCCAATGAGTAACTTTGGGGCTTCATATTCGTTACGTAAAAAGCTAGCTGCAGCAACTAAATCTTGGATGTTGGAAGAGAAGTTGGTATTAGCAAAGTCACCATCACTATTACCTAATCCAGTGAAATCGAAACGCAGGACTGCAATACCTTTGGCCGTTAGCGCACGGCTTATACGAGAAGCCGCTGCGACGTCTTTACCACAAGTAAAACAGTGAGCAAAGAGGGCAAAGAAGCGAATATTTGATTCAGGTGTTTCTAATAGGCCGCTGAGAGTATGTTCGCCGCTCTTAAATTCTACTTTTTGACGCATAGAGAGTTCCAAATAAGATGTTATTGATAAGCTTCGTCATGCTCCGAGTGAGTTGACAACGTAAGCATAGGCTACATGAGTAGATAAATTTAATACGATATAAATTTCATAGGCAGGCATGAAAAAGTGGAGTTTAGAAGGAGAGTACACACTTAAGCCAAATTCAGCTTACTCAAGGCGACCTTTTGCTTGATGTTCTTGCGCAATAAAAACTCCAAGCTCAGCTTGCCACCGGCCTACTTTTTGTGGCAGCTCTTGGTAGATATTGTCCATGACCTGATAAGAACGCTCAAATAATTGTAAGGCAGTCTCTGAGTCGCCTTCAATTATATGGATTTCAACTAAATTGATTAATGACTCCCAAAGCGTTAGGGGCAATATCTATCGCTTGTTCAAACCGAGCTGCTGATTTTGCGACTTCCTATGGCTCTATTGAAACATTCGAATGAGACCAAACAGACTTTGTGGTTAACTTTCCCAAGGCACATATTATTCGGCCCTCAGGCGATACAAATCCGGGAGGTGTTGTTGCCGATATCGTCACACCATCACCTATCGATCTCGCAAACGGAAGATATTGTACTCAACCAATTAATTGAGCGAATACAATCATCAAATAGCCATTAGCGCTAAGTAAAAAAGAGGTTGCCATTTGATTTCACCGATAAGCCATGTAAAAACTGGTTTATTAGTGAAGTTAATATATAATCCTCGGTCGTTTTTTGGTTACTTATACCAAGATTATTTATTGACTGGTCTTGGTATTATTGTCGACATTGAGAGGATATTTGAATTATGGGGCAGTATATTGAGTTTGCTTCCAACCACCCTGTGTTGTCTATTGGGTGGATTGCCGTTGTCTTAATGATTGTATATAGCTTTGTTGGCAGTGCGTTATCTAAAGTGAAAGAGTTGACTACTCATGATGCGACACTTCTTATGAATAAAGAAGATGCTGTGGTTGTTGACGTGCGCCAGTCAGGAGAGTTTAAAAAAGGGCATATCTTAGGCGCTAAATTACTTGGTCAAGAGCAGCAAAATAAAGCAGACTTCGCTTCCCTTGAAAAAAGTAAAGATAAACCCATTATTGTTGTTTGTGCGGCGGGTATGACAGGCAAGAAAACAGCAAACCAAATGTTGAATGCTGGCTTCTCGCAAGTTTCTATCTTAAAGGGTGGCATGAATTCATGGTTAAGCGCCGGATTACCGGTCAGTAAATAGGAGTTGTAGAGATGGCAAACGTTGAGTTGTATACCAAAGGATATTGCCCATATTGTCAGCGTGCTAAAGCATTGTTGGACAATAAAGGCGTGAAATACACTGAATTTAGTCTAGATAAAAATCCTGGTTTGCGCGCTGAGATGATCAAACGCGCTGACGGCGGTAGTACTGTTCCTCAGATCTTTATCAACAAAAGTCATGTCGGTGGGTGTGATGATTTGTTTATGCTGGAACGTGAAAATAAATTACAAGCATTGTTGTCAGCCTAGCCTGACAATAACTAATAGATACTAAAAGTAAGAGAATATTATGGCAGACGAACATGCTACAAATAGCACTGACACGCAGGCGGCTGGTGCAAATCAACAACAACAAGCTCAATTTGCGATCCAACGCATCTATGTAAAAGATATTTCTTTCGAGTGTCCAGGTGCTCCTAATGTCTTCAAAAAAGAGTGGAAGCCTGAAGTTAAACTAGACCTTGATACACGTAGTAATCTTATCGAAGGTAATTCATACGAAGTTGTGCTTAAAGTAACGGTAACGGCTAATGTTGAAGGCGAGACAGCTTTCTTGTGTGAAGTACATCAAGGCGGTATTTTCACTATCGGTAACGAATTAACAGATCAACAGAAAGCACACATGATAGGTTCTTTCTGTCCTAATACGTTATTCCCATATGCAAGAGAATGTATCTCGAATTTGGTTAATCGAGGCACTTTCCCTGCACTTAATTTAGCGCCAGTTAATTTTGACGCTATATTTCAGGCATACATGCAAAAGCGTGCGCAAGAAGCACAAGCAGCAGCGGCTCCAGAAGAAATTGTTGACGCACACTAAATATGGATACTAGCAGCAAGTTAAATGCTGTAAGTGTTATCGGGGCGGGCTCTTATGGGACCGCCCTTGCTTTTTGTTTAGCTAGAAATTTGGTTGATACTTATCTTTGGGGACGAAACCTCAAACAACAAAACCGAATGGCAAAAACACGAGAAAATGAGCGTTATTTATCCGGTTTTCGCTTTCCTGAACACTTGCATGTCGAAGCAGATTTAGCTGAGACCATGGGTAAAAGTCACCATATTCTGGTGGTTGTGCCAAGCCATGTTTTTAAGTCAGTTCTTGAACAAATTAAGCCGTTTCTGACGCCCGAGCATAAAATAGCGTGGGCAACTAAGGGGTTAGACCCAGAAGCAGGATGCTTACTGCAAGACATTGCACAAGCGACTCTTGGTGATGACTTACCTTTAGCCGTGTTGTCAGGGCCTACCTTTGCCAAAGAAATGGCCGCAGGCCTACCAACGGCTATTTCACTGTCTTCTAACCACAATGACTTTGCTGATGAGTTAGCGTCTAAGCTCCATTGTGACAAATCTTTTCGAGTGTATAAGAATACCGACATGATTGGTGTGCAGCTTGGCGGCGCAGTTAAAAACGTGATTGCTATTGGCGCTGGGCTTGCTGATGGTCTAGGGTTCGGTGCGAATGCTCGAACTGCACTTATTACACGTGGCCTTGCAGAAATGACGCGTTTAGGACTAAGTATGGGCGCTGATAATAATACCTTCATGGGAATGGCTGGTTTGGGTGATCTGGTGTTAACTTGTACAGACAATCAATCAAGAAATAGGCGCTTTGGGCTTGCTTTGGGGCAGGGTATGTCGGTTGAACAAGCGATTGATAGTATCGGACAAGTTGTAGAAGGATTTCGGAATACCAAGGAAGTTCATATGCTTAGTCAACGTCAGAAAATTGAAATGCCAATTACAGAACAGATATATCAAGTACTGTATAATAAGGTTGATGCAAAGATTGCCGCACAAACCTTATTAAGCCGAGATATTAAGTCAGAATAGATAACAACACGCTCTAGTCAATTACGCGTTAATTCTTAGAGCTCAAGATCGAGGTGCCTGCTTCTCGATTCCTATACCAATCCTTCCTTTTACGCCACTTTGTCAATGCTTTTTGTGTCACCGAAAGAGCGATTTATGCTTACTCAGTCATATGACTAACGTATTAATTTACAAAGACTATTTGATCATATTAGAAATAGCCACAGTCAGCTTAGGTAATTAAATTTCTCTAAAACCCTAAAGGAATACAACAATTTACAGTTATATGTTTTAGCTTGTTTGTTTAAAGGTAAATTAAATTTGTTTATTGGCAAAGTTGAAATTACTGCTCTATGCTTCGTTATACGAAAGTCTTTTGTGCCTGTTTTTTGTCTTTGGTAGTGATTCTCCTTAGTGAAAGTGTTTCTTCAGGTCATTACTATTTTGATTGTTTGGGGTTTTATGTGAAGGAAAAAACATGTGTGACGCTAGATGAATCACTTTGCATAGCTAATGCGGAGTCAGTGTACGATACATTCTTAAAGGCTTTAGATGCTTCTAATGCCATTGAGGTAGAGGCAAGCCGAGTGAAAAAAGTAGATACGGCAGGCCTACAAATAATCCTAGCTGTTAAAAATCGGCTTGATAAGGCGGGCGGAAATATTATGTGGAATAAACCTTCTAAGGAACTTGTTGATTCTGCTAAGGTTTTAGGGGTTTCAGGTATTGTTGGATTAGATGATTAATTAAATTTTTTAAATCAAAGGAATATAAAGTGGCTCATATATTAATTGTTGATGATTCTGCCTCCATGAGAAATATGGTTATGACAACGCTTAAATCGGCAGGGCACCAAGTTGTCGATGCTGCGGATGGTCAAGCAGGTTTAGACAAAGCAAAAAGTGGACGTTTTGATGCCGTTGTTACTGATTTAAATATGCCTGTTATGAACGGCATAGATCTGGTGAAAAACTTACGTAGTTTACCTAGTTACAAGTACACCCCTATTTTGCTTCTGACAACGGAATCTTCTATGGATAAGAAGTCTGCTGGTAAGGAAGCCGGAGCAACGGGGTGGTTGGTGAAACCATTCAATCCAGAGAAATTGGTGGCGACTGTCGCTCGTGTTTTAAATTGATGGGTTAACTGCGGTGATGTGAGAGAAGGAAAAGTTTATGACTATCGATATGGAGCAGTTTTATGACATTTTCTTCGAAGAAAGCTTAGAAGGTCTGGACATCATGGAGCAGTCACTATTGGCCATCAGTTCTAGTGGCGATAGCGACCTTGAAACTATCAATACAATTTTTAGAGCGGCCCATTCTATCAAAGGAGGGAGTGGTACGTTCGGCTTTACATCTGTTTCCAAATTTACTCATGTTCTGGAAACTCTTCTAGATGAAGTACGTGAAGGTCAGCGAACATTGACAGAAGAGTCTATCGAGCTGCTTCTGCGTTCGTGTGATTGTTTGCGCACTATGGTCTTCGCACTACAAGCACGCAACACACCTAACTTGGAACAATCAACACAATTGATTGAGGCCTTCAATCGTATTTTACAAAGTGATGGTGCATCGGACACGCCAGTGAATACAGAACCCCAAGAGCCAGAGGCTGATGACAACAATGGCTGGGCCATAACATTCGTTCCAGATAAAGATATTTTGAAGACAGGGAATGAGCCTATTAGGTTATTTAGGGAGCTTGAAACCCTTGGCGATTTGAGTTGTGAAGCCAATATATCAGGGGTACCCGACATTGATGATCTCGTGCCTGATGAGTGCTATGTCAGCTGGAAGCTTGAACTCAAACAGAGTGAGGCCACCCGCGAAGCGATATTGGAGATATTCGATTGGGTTATTGACGAATGTGATATTGATATTCAGCCTCTAAATGAGCATGACACTAGCGGCACATTGGAGACAGAAGCTAGCCCGACAGAGGCTGCTTCACCCGAAGTACCCAAGCCAGAGCCTAATAAAGCTAACAGTGATCAAGGTGGGCGCCCTACAGCAGCCAGTGCATCATCCATTCGGGTTGGTATAGACAAGGTAGATGATCTTTTTAATCTTGTGGGTGAGCTTGTTATTACGCAGTCAATGTTGTCTGAATTAGGCAATAACTTTGATATGTCTAAGCTGGAAAAGCTCTCAAATGGGCTTGAGCAACTGCTTCAAAATACAAAGGAAATGCAAGAAAGCGTCATGCGTATTCGCATGCTACCCATTAGCTTTGCTTTCAATCGCTTCCCGAGAATGATCAGAGACTTATCTGGAAAAATTGGTAAGAAGGTAGAGCTGATCATTCAAGGAGAGAGTACCGAACTAGATAAGACTGTCATGGAAAAGATCAGTGATCCATTAGTACATTTGGTCAGAAACGCGATAGATCATGGCATAGAAACGTCTGAAGAAAGAGTCGCTAAAGGTAAGCCTGAAGAGGGGAACATCCGACTCAACGCGTATCATCAAGGTGGCAATATTGTCATTGAAGTAGGTGATGATGGTAAGGGTTTAAATAAGGATGTGATATTTAATAAAGCAGTTGAAAAGGGCGTGATTGATAAAGACGCTCAGCTAACAGAGCCTGAGGTTTTCGATTTGATTTTTCAGCCCGGATTTTCGACAGCGAATCAGGTCAGTGACATATCAGGCCGAGGCGTTGGCATGGACGTAGTCAAGCGCAACATAAAATCACTGGGCGGACGAATATTAATCGAATCGAAGGTAGATGTAGGTACGACTATTAAGGTTCATCTCCCACTGACATTAGCTATTCTTGACGGTCAACTGGTGAGAGTCGGACAAGAAGTCTACGTCGTTCCTTTACTCTCAATAGTTGAGTCTCTTCAAATTAAATCTGAGTTAGTAAAACGTGTGTCGGGTGACATTCTGTTGTATCGATTGCGTGAAGATAACGTGCCCATTATCAGAGTCTATGAAGAGTTCGGCATAGAAGCAGAAAGTACAGATATCAATAATGCGTTAATGGTTGTTGTTGAAGGCGATGGCCAAAAAGTTGGACTATTAGTGGATGAATTGCTAGCGCAACAGCAAGTGGTGATTAAGAGTTTAGAAAGCAATTATAAAAGGGTCGAAGGTATTTCTGGGGCGACCATTCTTGGTGATGGTTCCGTTTCAATGATATTGGATATCGCTGGTTTGATTAGCAGTGCTTCAAGGCGTTCTAGAAAGTGTTCGCGGAACATGGCAGCTTAGGGGGCGACAATGAATAAAATCGAAGTCCCCGATCAATTTGTCGACAGTAGTGAATTTCAACTCGAAGGTATTGATTTTATTACCAATGGTGATCAATACCTCACATTCACTCTGGGTGAAGAAAACTATGGTATTGATATTCTCGTTGTCAGTGAGATAAGAGGCTGGGATTCGCCCACACTTATTCCCAACGCGCCTCCTCACGTTAAAGGTGTCACCAATCTTAGAGGAGCAATTGTTCCCATTGTTGATTTGAGAATCCTGTTCCAACTAGGTAATCATGACTATAAGCCGACCACTGTCGTCATCGTTATTACTCTGTCGAATGAACGAGTAGACCGCACGATGGGGTTTGTTGTTGATTCTGTATCTGACGTGCTGAATGCCGATGAAAGCGAAGTAAAAAGCCACTCAGCATTTGGAGGTTCTGTACCTCCAAATTGTGTCGATGGTCTTGTTAACGTTGGCGAAGATATTGTGACGCTGCTTAATGTGGAGCAGCTACTCAGCTTGGATGAAGACCATGCAGAACAATGATAGTCGTGTACCCGAAGATGGGGCTGATCCGTTGAGTAGGGAAATATTGAGTTTTATTCTCGATAATGAAGAATTCGGTGTCGATATTTTATGTGTTAAAGAAATTCGGGTTTGGACAAATGTTACCGAAATACCTAACACACCCGATTACCTGAAGGGCGTTATTAATCTTAGAGGCACGATCATTCCGATTATCGATCTGAGTGAGCGTTTTCAGCGCCCTGCAAAACAATACAACGAAACAACTGTCGTCATCATATTGCACGCGATGATCGACGGGAAAGAAGCCGTGGTGGGAATAGTCGTTGATGCGGTTTCTGATGTGTATAAATTCAGTGAAGAGCAGATTCGGCCAGCACCAGATTTTGGCTCTGAAATCGACAATCGATTTATCAATGGTATGGCCACCTTCCCCGATAAAATAGTCATCTTGCTTAATTCATCTAAGTTGTTGAATGCAGAGGAACTTTATCATACATCAAATCAAACTAAAGCCGTGTAAAGGTAGTTCAGCAGCGCACATGAAGTTAAGGACCGATTATGACACCAGAACAAATTGAGTTAGTACAACAAAGTTGGCAAAAAGTGGAAGGTATCTCGGAAGCCGCTGGAGTGATGTTTTACGACAACCTGTTTGAGTTGGATCCTTGCCTACGATCATTATTTAAAGGTGACATTAATCAGCAAGCTCAGAAATTAATGTCGATGATTGGTACGGCAGTTGGAATGCTAGACGATATGGATAAGTTGATTCCAATTTTGGATAAATTGGGTCAGCGGCACATGGCATATCAGGTGACTGATGTGGATTATCAAACTGTAGCCCAAGCGTTGCTACAGACATTGAAAGCAGGTTTGGGGGAAGAATTTACAGCTGAGACTAAAGACGCTTGGATAACGGTATATGGCGTTATGTCTACTTGCATGTTGGACGCGGCGAAAAAGGCATCGACAGCAGATAAGAATAGTGTTGAGGAAAAAGATATGAGTAATATTGCAAATGATACAGCTGCCTTTTTTAAAGGAGCTATTGATCAATCTGGCACTGCAAATGTCATGATTAATAGAGATCTAGTCATCACTTATGTTAATCAAGCAACCATGAAGTTAATGACTGAGCACGAATCAGTCTTTCAGAAAAAGTACCCTGGATTTAAGGTTGATAGCATAGTGGGTAGTTGTATTGACGATTTTCATGAAAACCCAGCACATCAAAGAAAGCTATTGAGTGACCCAAACAATTTGCCGTGGAAAACAGATATCAATATTGAGCATCTGACCTTTGAGCTGAATGTCACCGGCATATTCAATGAAAAAAAAGAATACGTTGGTAACTCTCTTGAGTGGCAGGATGTTACTGCTGTTCGGGAAAAAGAAAATAAAGCCGCCCAATTACAAGGAGCGATTGATCAATCTGGTACTGCCAGTGTCATGGTTGACCGTGATCTCAACATTACGTACGCCAATCAGGCGACGATTGATTTACTGAAAAAGCACGAAGAAACTTTCCGTAAGAAGTATCCCGACTTTAAAGTGGGTAATATAGTCGGTAGTTGTATCGACATCTTTCATGCTAACCCTTCGCATCAGCGCAATTTGCTGGATGATCCGAGCAACTTGCCATGGAAAACAGATATCAATATCGAGCATCTGACTTTTGAATTGAATGTCACAGCTATAAATGACGCAGCAGGGAAATACATTGGTAACGCATTGGAATGGCAAGACGTAACAGAAATCAGACTTCGAGAGATAGAAGTTGGTCGACTCAATTCTGCTGTTGAAGGGATGACGACGAACCTGATGATGGCTGATACAAAAGGCAATATTGTTTATGTGAACCCAGCCGTTACAGCAATGTTGCGTGCCCGAGAGGCGCAACTGCGTAAGGTGTTGCCTTCTTTTAGTGTCGATAAAGTGGTGGGTACTAACTTCGACTCGTTCCATCAGAACCCCGCTCATCAACAAAGCCTATTGGGTAACCCAGATAACCTCCCCTATGCCACGGGTATTAAAGTTGGCGGACTGGAATTTCACTTAACAGCAATGGCCTTGAGAGACAGTGATGGAAATCATATTGGCACTGGCGTGCAATGGGTCGACACCACTGAAGAAAAAGATGCTCAGAGACAAGTCGAAGGGCTTATTTCGTCCGCGATTCGTGGTGAACTTGATGCGCGAATTAACACAGAAACTTATGACGGGTTTATGGCTGACCTAGGCAACAATATTAATAAGCTAATGGATAATATTGTTGAGCCTGTGAATGCCACTAAGGATGTTATTCAAGCTTTGGCTAAAGGCGATCTTAGTAAGAGTATGGCCGGTGAATATGGTGGTGAATTCCTCGCGCTATCAAATGCCGTGAATGACTCGATGGATAATCTCAGCAGTATGGTGGGTGAAATAACCAATGCTTCAAGCAATGTGTTTAGTGCCGCTAGAGAAATTGCCCAGGGCAATATGGACCTGAGTCAGCGGACCGAAACACAAGCTTCCAGCCTGGAAGAAACAGCGTCCGCGATGGAGGAATTGACATCGACAGTACAGCAAAATGCAGACAATGCCACTCAAGCTGCGAAGCTGGCAGAAGGTGCTATGGGCAAGGCGAGTAGTGGCAGTGAGGTAGTTAATAATGCGGTTACAGCGATGGAAGAGATTGATAAATCTAGCAAACAAATCGCAGATATTATTGGTGTGATTGATGAAATCGCTTTTCAAACGAATCTACTGGCACTCAATGCGGCCGTTGAAGCTGCTAGAGCCGGGGAGCAAGGTCGAGGGTTCGCTGTTGTGGCGGCTGAGGTTCGTAACTTGGCTCAACGAAGTGCAGCGGCTGCGAAAGAAATCAAAGGGTTGATTAATGACAGTGTGAGCGCCGTGGGTAAAGGGACGAAACTTGTTGACGAAACGGGTCAAACTTTTAGTGATCTGGTTAAAGCCGTACAGGAAGTTGTCACCATGATTTCAGATATTGATAGCGCTAGTAAAGAGCAAGCGATAGGTATCAATGAAGTCAGTCAGGCGGTGGCGCAAATGGACGAAATGACTCAACAGAACGCCGCTTTGGTTGAACAAGCATCTGCGTCAAGCAAATCTATGGAAGAGCAAGCGCAGGAGTTATTAGATCAAGTCGGCTTTTTTCAGACCGGCCAACAAAGCGAAGCTGTTGTGACGCCCATTGGCAGAAGGTCCGCGCCTGTCATGAAAAGTAGGAAATTTGCCAACGTCGAAACCGAAAACGATGAGGTTTGGGAGGAGTTTTAGTACTGGATTCATATTGATGGGGCTAGATTATCGACGTCGAAGTGATGACGACCTTGCCCCAAGCGAAGTCGCTATTTGAGGTATATGTATTGGTGAACGCTTTAACAAAGACACAGAGGCCCGCAGAGTATTCGCTGAGTGATAGCCAGTTTAAGTTTATCTGTGACAAAGTATATGACACGACAGGGATCGTGCTAGACGAACGTAAGCGTGAGATGGTTTATAGGCGTTTGATGAGGCGAACACGACAGCTAAACCTGCCGAGCTTTGATGCCTATTGCAAGCTATTGCAGGACGGCAGCGGTGAAGAGCTCCCTAATTTTACCAATGCCATTACGACAAACTTAACAAGCTTCTTTAGAGAGTCACACCATTTCGATTATTTAACCGAAAAGTTTCTCCCTCATCATGCTGATAAGTATCGCCATACTCATCGATTACGCATTTGGTCGGCAGCGTGTTCAACAGGTGAGGAAGCTTATAGTTTAGCGATTACTCTGCTCAACTCGCCCGTCGACTTTACGCTCAATTGGGATGTGAAGATACTAGCAACAGATCTTGATACAGATGTTTTGTCAAAAGCTAAGACCGGCATCTACAGCGACGATCGTATTGAAAATTTACCCCGACCGATGATTAAAAAGTGGTTCCGAAAAGGAACAGGGAGTCGCTTAAACCAAGTCAAAGTATCGCCTGATTTGGCGAACTTAATCACTTTTAAACAACTTAACCTGCTCCACCAATGGCCTATGCAAGGCCCTTTTGATGTTGTCGTTTGTCGCAATGTGCTTATTTATTTTGACAAACCCACGCAGGAGAAACTCATACATAGGTTTCATCAAGTATTGAGGCCCGGTGGTTTACTCATACTTGGTCACAGTGAAAGTCTGAGTAAATCCCAGACTGAATTCAAGCTGATGGGACGCACTGTATTCGAGAAGGTGGGCGTGTCTGAGCAGAGTAGAGGCTTATAAGTATGGGCATAGTTTCTAAAACATCTCAGTTAGATTCCTGTATTCGTGGTTTTGAGCATATAAATCGTTACCTAGACAGGCAAAAACAAAAAGTTGTGGCTAAAATATTACCCGGAGAGTTTTATGTTAGCCGTAATGACGAATATATCGCTACAACACTCGGTTCTTGTGTATCAGCCTGTATATGGGATGGGTACGGCGGTATAGGAGGTATGAATCATTTCATGTTGCCGCTAACGACAAAGGAAACGCATGAAGTGACTTGGGGGAACGATCAAAGTGATGCGACTCGATTCGGAAATTATGCCATGGAACATTTGATTAATGAGATTCTGGCTTATGGAGGGTTACGAAAGAACCTAAGAGCGAAAGTCTTTGGTGGGGGCAAGATCTTGGAAAATATGAGTAATGTTGGTCAGAAAAACTGTTCCTTCGTTATTGATTATCTTGCCACTGAGAATATTCCGATTTTAGCTCACGATCTCGGTAACAATTACCCTAGAAAAATAATGTTTAACCCTATCAACGGGATTGCGCAAATGAAGAGGCTTCGTTCAATGCATAACAATACCTTAGTCGTCAGGGAGAAGAATTATCAGAGCAGCATTATCAGCAAACCTGTAGAAGGTGATATTGAGTTGTTTGATGGAGCCTAACATATGTTAATAAAGTTGGTAGGACATGATTAAAGTTTTGGTCGTAGACGACTCAGAGTTAATTAGAAAAATGCTGGTCGCTATTCTTTCTGAAGATGAACAGATTGAAGTTGTTGGCACTGCCATTGATCCGATAGACGCGCGGGCCAAAATTAAATTGTTTAATCCCGATGTTATTACTCTTGATATAGAGATGCCAAGAATGGATGGCATTACCTTCTTGAAAAACCTCATTAGGCTAAGACCGATACCTGTGGTTATGATTTCTACGCTGACTGAGAAAGGAGCCAATATTACCTTTGAAGCACTTCAAATTGGTGCTGTAGATTTTATACCGAAACCCAAATTAGATGTTCGCACTAACCTTGCCACAATGGCCTATGAAGTGTGTAGCAAAGTTAAGTCAGCAGCTGGTGTTGATATGGCGTCTTTCATTAATAAGCTCTCCTTGGAAAATGAAAGGCAGGATACCCCTCAGGTTTTAGATATAAGTAAACCAAGCAATATTGAGGTTATTGTCATTGGTGCTTCTACAGGAGGAACCGAAGCATTGAAACGTTTGTTGTCGCAAGTCCCCGGCAACATGCCACCGATACTGATTGTGCAGCATATGCCCCCGGGGTTTACGTTATCCTTTGCCAATCGGTTGAACTCACAATTGGGCCTTGAGGTGTCTGAGTTCAATGCAACAGAGTTAGAACCGAAATCTGGACATGCGTATATTGCAAATGGTAGTCAGCACATGCTTTTGCAAAAGCGCGACGGCAGGTTATTTATCTCTCAAGAAAATTCTGAGCCAGTGAATCGGCATAAACCTTCAGTTGATGTTCTCTTTGAATCGGCTGCACAGTGTTGTGGTCGTCAATCGATTGCGGTAATTCTCACCGGTATGGGCGTTGATGGCGCAGACGGTATGGCAACGATGCGTCATGTTGAAGCAGAAACTATCGCTCAGGATGAAAGCAGTTCGGTGGTTTGGGGGATGCCAAAGGCAGCTGTCGATTTAGGTGCGGCTAAATATGTATTGGCCTTGGACGATATTGGCTCAAAGCTTATATCGCTCTGTGGGTGTGAGGCTGAATAGGTGACTAAAAGATGGCAATAATAGAACGTATAAAAAGCTCCATGAATACATTCTTGAACTCTCCTTTAGGCTATGGGGCGGTAATTGCTGCTTCAATGGCTGGCATATTTTTAGTGGGCTTTTTTGAGAATAGCCTTATTCGAATGGCAGTGTTCGCTGCAGCATGGGGTAGCTGGGCCATCGTATATAGGAATCATGGTCATGTGTCCCTTTTAAATGACTCAACTCCAGATGTTGCTGTGCAATCCACAGAAGAGCAACTGAATCATATTAGTGAGGAATTCGGCCACATATTGGAAGCAGAGTCCGAGCAAATCAATGATGATTTAGTTCAGATAAAAACCTTACTATCTGACTCTATTGAAATGCTACAGAGTAGCTTTGGCAATATGAGTCAAAGTACGGAGCATCAATCAAATATTGCTAGTGGTTTGGTGAATAAGCTAGCCGGCACGGTGAATGAAAATGAACAAGGTTTAGTCATTGCTGACTTTATCGAAGAAACCGATCGTATTTTACAGTATTACATCGATTTATTGGTAGAAGTCAGTGGCTACAGTGTGGGCGCTATTCACAAGATAGAAGAATTGAACCGTAGTATGGACGGTATGTTTTCTATATTAGATGAAGTTCAGAAACTATCGAAGGAAACCAATTTATTAGCCTTAAATGCTGCGATTGAAGCAGCCCGAGCTGGCGAAGCAGGTAGAGGATTTGCAGTTGTTGCCAATGAAGTGCGTAACCTGTCTGAATCATCCTCCTCTTTAAATGATGATATTCGTATCAAAGTTGAACAAGCAAAATTAAGCATGAAAGATGTTTATGAAGAAGTGGCACTTATCGCTAAGCTCGATCTGAATGAGGCTATTGGTGGTAAATCGACGATTGACCAAATGCTTGAAGATGTTGGCGATATGAATGAAGTCAGTAATGTTGTTACTCAAGAGCTGAAAAGCGAAAATGAGGTGATGCAATCTGAGATAGGAAAAGCAATACGGGCTTTACAGTTTGAGGATATCGTCAACCAACTTTCAACGCATATTCAAGAACGGTTATCACACATCAATGAAATCATTGATGTCACAAACCCAAAAGCTCTCCACCAAGCTAAAAGCGCGTATAGCTTGCAATCTATACTTGATAGATTGACGCAATTAAGGGAAGACTTTGGCAGCAGGAAGCTTGAAACCAAAGTCGAACAGAGTTCAATGGAAGAGGGTGAGATAGAGTTATTTTGAGCTTATCAATTGGTGCTTTAAATGGCGCCTTCAAACTCAAGTTGTCGCCAAGATTCATAAACGAATACCGAAACGGCATTAGACAAGTTCATGCTTCGGCTTTCAGGTAGCATCGGAATTCTTAATCTTTGTTCTTGCGGCAGGTTATCGATAATATTGTCAGGTAGTCCTCTGGTTTCAGGGCCAAATAATAGCGCATCGCGCTGTGTGTATTGTACATCAGTGAAATTGGCTTTGCCTTTGGTTGTGCAAGCAAATACACGACTAGGTTGGCGTTCATCAATATATGCATCGAGATTTGGGTAGCGTTTTACTTTTGCAAACTCATGATAATCCAATCCGGCCCTACGTACCTTTTTATCATCCCAATCAAAGCCTAATGGCTCGATTAAATGTAGCGAAAATCCAGTATTGGCGCATAAGCGAATAATGTTACCTGTATTGGGGGGTATTTCAGGTTGGTATAAAACGATATCTAGCATAGTAGGCTGTAGTGTTTTTCTGAGAAAGAGAAGGATACCTGATACAGAAAGCAGGTACTACATATTGGTATTAGTTAACCTCAGCTTGGGATAAACAATATCTGTATACAAGCCATTTGTGCTCCTCTCTGCGTGACTCTTCATGGGTTTAGAATGACTAAACCTCGTGATTCGCGCCTTGATAGGAAAAAAATAACAATGTTTGCCCAACATGCACCTTAATCCCTTGACTTAGCCAAGCTTAACTTATTGATTTAATTGCCCTAAACTTGCTATGGCAGGCATTCCCTATCCCGAACTGAGGCTAGTTAATGAATTCGCCTTTTGGTAAGCTTTGAGCTCTCATCTCTATTGAAGGAAGACAATAAAATGGACTTTTCTATACGTCGAGTCATTTCTGAGACTTTAGATTTAGCTACAGAACGAAAATTACTGTTATTAAAAGGTGTTGTTCCCGCAGCTATAGGCGTCGTGGGGTTTGGAATACTTACGTCGCTAGGCTTTAGCCAGTTTGGTGAACAGGATGGCTTAAGCGCACCTTCTGGATGGGTATTTTTACTTGTGTTCGCGACCTTTATTATTACTTTGCTATTGTTTGTGAAGGCACTCGTCAATAGCCATCGTGTCTATATATTAAATGAATCCCCAAATCTGTCAGAAATAGTAAAATGGAGGGGGAGCGATACCCTGTTTCTAAAAGCTTCAATTAAGTTAATATTGCTTTATATACTGCTGGGTTTTTTGTTACTGGCCGTGATTTCCCCAGCTGCATTGAGTGAGTCTTCTACTGAAGATGGTTTTGCGTTTGGAGCTGTTGTTGCTACTCTAGCTATGCAAACAATAGTAGCCTATGTCGCTTCAAGGATTTCAGTCATTTTGCCTGCCGCAGCTACTGATCATCGAGTCACTTTCTCAGAAGCTTGGACGTTAACTGCATCACATCATCTTAAGTTACTTGTTTTAGTTGGTATAATACCAACGCTAACAAACGCAGTTATTAGTTTATTGCCTGATTTTGATTCTATTCTTTACTCCATTGTGCTTGGTGTCATTTGGTGCATGGTAACCTTGTTAGAGTTGGGTCTTCTGTCCGTGAGCTACAATCAGCTTTGTATGCTTTATGAGCAAGAACATACTTCTTAATTGTCTGTTTGGAAGGTGTTAGTGGTTGGCAATTATCTTGATTTTGATGCGGTCAATGTGGATGACATAACAAGAAATAGCCATAAAGCGATGGTGTGTGTTGTTATACTTTTCCTCATCCATTGCCCCGGTGTTAATAAAATTGATAAGCTCCAAGAATCGACATGTTGAAGGTGTTTTAATGAAGCGCGATAGTTTAAAAATGATAAGTGGATTAATCTTGGGCATTACCGCTTTGTCTTCAAGCTTTTCCTTTGCTCAAGTACAGCAAGAGATCCCGCGTTATAGTTTTGAAATTGTTAATGAGTACCCGCACGATACGCAAGCCTTTACTCAAGGGCTCCTGTTTATAGAGGGCAGTCTTTATGAGAGTACAGGACAGTATGGTAAATCAACTGTTCGACAAGTAGACCTAACGACTGGACAAGTGAAGCAGAGTACCGCTTTAGCACCAACTTATTTTGGTGAAGGTTTAGTTAACTGGAAAGATAGATTAATTAACATTACTTGGAAGGCTAAAACAGCGTTAATTTTTGATAAGAACAGCTTCAAGGAAGTTGGCCGATTTAGCTATGAAGGCGAAGGTTGGGGGATTACACAAAACGGACACCATTTAGTGATGTCTGATGGTACACCTGTTATTCGCTTTTTTAACCCTGAAACGTTTAAGGAGGAGCGCCGAATTAATGTGACTTACAAGCAGCAGCCAGTGCGAAACTTAAATGAGTTAGAATGGATTGATGGGCAAATTTACGCCAATGTATGGCAAACAGATTGGATATTGAGGATCAATCCAAAGAATGGTGAGGTCGTTGGTTTGATTGATATGACAGGAGTATTCCCCCCAAGTGCAAAAGGCCGTGCAGCGGACGATGTGCTCAATGGTATTGCGTATGACGCTAAACAAGATAGGTTATTTATTACCGGAAAGAATTGGCCTAAGTTGTTCGAAATTAAGTTGGTGCCCTTGCGCTAGAGCAACATGCTCTAGCTGTACCAACAATAACCATGTTTACAGGTATTGCTTATCCTGAGCTGAGGCTAACTAGAAGCGACCTTGATCGACGTCTTGAATGAAGTCGATGAGCCCTTCGAAGTAAGTTTCTTGATCATCATACATCGCCATATGACTCCCGTCTGGGCAATGCAGATAGCGCCCATTTCTCACTTCCTTTGCCATCCAGCGTTTGTGTTCTGGATCCATAGTGTCGTGTTGTGCACCGATAACGAGAGTTGGTACGGTGATTTTATGCAAATCGGCTGTACGATCCCATTCCAGTAATTTACCGCTTGCGCCTAATTCGCTTGGTCCTTGCATTGGGATATAGATGTTGGGGTTCATATGTTTAAACGCACGATTGACCGCGTCAGGCCACTGCTCTGGTGGTAAACGCAATACATGATACACGTAGTGGTGTTCCATCAAGAGTGATTGATACTCTTCGTTATCAAATTGGCCAGCCGCTTCATAGGCCTTAAGTTTGGCGAGGACGGTTTGGTCCATCTTGGCAAAGAATTCTTTTTCAGCATATTCATTGTAAGCAGGAATACTGGCCATCATATTTGAAATAACGAGTCCTTTAAGGTTTTGCTGATACTTGAGAGCGTATTCCATTGCCAAAATACCGCCCCAAGACTGCCCGTAAAGATAGAAGTTGTCGCTGTTCAAACCAAGAGCAATACGAACTTGCTCTACTTCTTCAATGAATCGAGGTAAGTTGACTAAGTCGGGATCGTTAGGTTGGTCACTATAATAAGAACCGAGTTGATCATAATAGTAATACTCTATTTCTGCACCAGGGAAGAAACTGTCCGCAGCTTCCAAATACTCATGTGTAAAACCTGGACCACCATGTAACAGCAATACTTTTACCGTAGGGTTGTTACCCGTGCGTTTGGTCCATACGTTAAATGTCCCTTTCTCTGTCTTGATAGGTATGCGCTTTACGCCTCCACCTAGCACATCGTCTCGACCAGTGTTGTCATAATAGTTCGAAACAGGAGCTGTGCTTACCGCTGTTGATTCGGTCGCTGAATGACATGCGCTTAATCCAAATACAACAATTAAGATGCCTAATAACCTAAACATAGTACTTGCCTTTTGTTTTTGTAATAGTTTGGGGAGTATTCACTAAAATGCGAGTATGCGCACGATTTGCACGACAAAAGAGACATTGCATTTGTAAGCGAATTATTGCACTAAGCTTATTTCGCTGCGGGAACGTGTTGCTCTTTATTTAGAACACAATCTACACGGCAAAGATCAACACGTTTTAAAGTGTTTTAAAACAGCATTCATACTTGGCAGCCGAAATTGATCTGACTCCAGAAGTAACTCATGTTTTGCCTGATCGATGATCATAAAATCTGTATTTGGCATTTGATGAGCTACTCGCTTCTGCTGCTTGTTGTCAACAACGCTATCGGCACCAGCTTGCAAGATTAAACACGCGTTTTCAATTTTATAGGCATTGTCTTTGATTTTGTTCATAGCGATGACGGCTTGTTGTAGCCAGTGAAATGTTGGACCGCCTAACTGAACCTCTGGAAACGCTTCATATTCTTGTCTAAACAGGCCATACCTTATGGCGCTATTTGTTAATGTATTTTTCTTAAAGTCTACCGAGCGATAATTCCCTAAACCGACAAAATACCATGGCTCTGATTTCAGTGCTCTATTCAAAGCACAGCCTATGTTGATTATGGCGCGCGTCATTAACTCTGGGAGAGGAGCTACTATTCCAAACATGGGGGCTGAAAATACAACGTCATCGAAATCTGAAGTGTATTGGAGCAGATATAAAGCACCTATTGCCCCACCCATGGAGTGACAGAGTAACTTTGGTTTTGAGTAGCCTGACTGCTGCGTGTGAGGTAATACGTGCAGTTGCATAAATTGCTGAAAGTCTTCGACATAATCGTCAAATGTACCGACATAACCTTTGTGAGAGTTAGATAACAAACGGCCTGAATGCCCCTGTCCTCTGTGGTCGTGTATAAAAACAGAATAGCCGTTATTAAACAGATCGAAAATGACCTCCTTGTATTTTATAAGCCCCTCAATGCGCCCAGAACTAATCACTACGGTATGCTCAGATTCTGGATTGATTGCTGATGCGTAAGCTATCTTGATCTGATCTGCGCTTATAAAATGTCCCTTCGTTACCTGCGCCTGCCAGAAGTCCTGTATGTCTTTAGAGTAACGGTGTATTAAATCTGCTTCTAATGAGAGATTAAATGGAGGCATTGTGTGATTCGTTATTCCAGAGAAGAGGCCGGTAATGTGATGGTAACGGTTAAACCTGTGCTGTCCACATTATTTTTTGCTTCAATCTTCCCTTTATGTGCTGCAACGGCATGCTGGGTGATGGCTAAACCGAGTCCGACTCCCCCTGATTCTCGTGCGCGTGATTCTGACAGTCGGTAAAAGGGCTTAAATATGGCGGATAGCTCTGTCTCGGCAATACCGGGACCATCGTCAGTGACAGCGATTTTTACGCCATCATCAACATGACTTAATGTGACTTTTATACTGGATTCTGCATACTTTATGGCATTTCTAACGAGGTTCTCAACGGCGCTGGATAGTAACGTGGGATCAGCACTCAAATTTATCGGTTGAAACTTGTCGAAAGTCACATTTTTACCTGTGGCATTAGCTTCGAACTGTGCGTTATCGGTGCAGTCTTGAATTAATTGCGACAGCTCAATGTCTTGTTTGTTGATGAGTGCACTGGCAGATTGAGCTCTTGATAGTTTTAAGACGTCGCCTATCATTTTTTCGATTAAGTGTGCTTCTTTCTCAATGCGAGCGAGGTGCTCGTTGCCTACCTGTTGTTCGCCTTCCTTGCTTTGTTGTGCAATACCTATGGCAAGCAATAACCTTGCAAGTGGTGAGCGTAGTTCATGTGATATGTCACCGAGTAGTCTTTTTTGCCCCTCTACCAAAGCGCTAACCTGTGAAGACATGTAATTGAAATCGCGGCTTAACTTACCGATTTCGTCAGAGCGCTCTGCTGCTGATCCGACCGAAGCGGTTAAATCACCTGCAGCCATTTGTCGCGTACTTGCTTGCAGTTGTCTCAGTGGTTTGACTAAAGTCCAAGACAGCCAAAAGCATAAAGCCCCGCTAATTAAGATGGCAAAGGGGATCATTAATGCCGGGTTACGGCGATAAAGCCGCCGCATAAGACCTGGTGTTAATGGTTTTCCAACAAATAACGCATAGGAACGATCATTAATGGTCGTTGATGCAGGCCCAAAAAACACAAAGTCACCTATTTTAAAACCATAAGCACTGGACTCGTCTTTGAGTCTCTTAAAGCGATCAATGGGCACTCGCTTAGGCCGTTTAAAACCGTATATGATTTCGTCATTGCTTTTATCGATGAGCAAAGCCAGAGAATTGTGGCGACTACTAATTTGCCTGAGGCGCTTTTTAATTTCGGTATTCGATAATTTGCGCACCGACGGTTGTGCTGATGACTCAAGCAATTGAACTATTCTTGCGATTTCATCCTTATGACGTTCAGGAACAACAGTAAGCTGTCGTTCACTTTGTATTTCTTTCCCTAGGATAAAACTGGTGGCAAATATGATAACTAAAGTTAGCCAAAACCATATAAACAATCGGCCAAAAAGCGAACTAAAAGGGTTAAGTTTAGACAGGCTCATGCACCCTCCAAGGTTTTAAACAAGTAGCCCGCGCCACGTACTGTCTTTATTAGGTCTTCACCGCAGTACTCACTTAGCTTACGCCTTAAATTACTGACATGCATATCGATACTACGGTCAAATGCCGCTAACCTTCGGCCTAAGACTTGCTCGCTAATAAGCTCTTTACTGACGACAACAGCAAGGTTTTGCATGAACAGCTTGAGCAATGCAAATTCAGTCGCCGTTAACGTGAGTTCCTGCTCTTTGTAACGAACGGTTTGATCTGAAGGGTTTAGGGTTAAATAGCCTATGGTCAGTGGTTGTACGTTTAGGGATTGTTGCAGGTAGTCAGCGCGCCTCACCAGCGCTTTCACTCGGGCGGACAACTCCCTATGATTAAAAGGCTTCGGTAAATAGTCGTCAGCACCGAGCTCCAAGCCGAAGATGCGGTCGAAGTCATCGCCTTTGGCTGTAAGCATGAGTATGGGGGTTAAATGTGTTAGGCGAAGCTTTTTTAACACTTCAAATCCGTCTAATTCGGGTAGCATCACATCGAGTAAAATCAGATCGTATGCTTTTGCGCTGGTGGCCATCCTCAGGCCTTCTAACCCATCATGAGCGAGATCAATGACGAACCCCTGAGGTGACAGGTATTCATCAAGTAGCTTCGCAAGATCTTTGTCGTCATCAATAATAAGTATAGATTTTTGTTGCATTATGTTCGCTCTCGATGGAAAAGGCACCCAATGGATTTCGAAATATACGCAGGCAACAAGTAAAGGAAACCCATGAGCACGAATTAAGCTAACTGATCGGGAAAAGTAAGCATAGCCAACTACCGTATATTTCGAAATACGACCTGTATATCCTACCTTTTTATCGTTTAATTGATATGGTTGACGGTAGCTTTACACAACCTTTACATTGGCTTTGCGTTGCTTTACACGCCATTAGATAAACTCTGTTCATACCATTTGGTATCCACGAAGGAGAAGAGAATGACTTTATTTAAATCGTTAGTCACAACAACATTATTAGCCAGTAGCTTAAACCTTGTTGCTTTTAGTGTGAACGCCCAAGAGTTTGGTTTCCGTCATGAAGGTCATCAGATAAAGCGCATGCTTCGAGGCCTTGATTTAACTGCGGAGCAACGCCAAGACATTAAACAAATCGTTCGCGAAACGAAGCAAGAAGCCAAGTTATATAAAGAGGATGTTAAGGCCTCTCGACAAGAAATTAAGAGCATAGTGCAGCAACCTGACTTTGATCAGCAAGCAGCCGAAAGTGCAATCGCGGTGAGCGCAGCAGTTAAAATGCAGTTGGCACAGCAACGTGCAGAGACAAAGCATGCTATTTGGGCTTTGTTAACTGAAGAACAGCAGCAAAAATGGCAAGAGCGTATCGACAATCGAGTGGAAAGAGAGCCACGAGATTTTAATACTGAGCGCCAAGCTAAGTTTTTTGAACGTTTAGATTTTACAGATATTCAGATAGAGCAAGCTACACAAATTCGTGAGCAGGCATTTGCAAGTATGGAGGCGTTGAAAGTTAAACGCCGCGCCTTTAAACAAGCTGAATTTGACCTTATTACAGCAGATGAGTTCTCTGTTGAAGCATGGCAAGCATTACACGCACAATATGCCGCTGATTTTAATCAAGGCCAAATTATTGCCTTAGAAACCAGAAATCAGATGTTCAATTTGATGACAGAAGAGCAGCGCCAGCGGGCTGAGAGAATTAAAAAGCGTAAAGGTAAAAGAAGAGGAAGCAGAGCATAGGAGACATCACTGAATAGATAGATTAGTAATATTCAGCTGTATATACCAACCGTGCTAATCAGCGCGGTTGGTATGATTAAATTCGGTATTGTAGGTTATGTTACTTCTCTCAAGTAGCAAGGTTTTTGTGTCTAGAGGGAGAGGTTTTCTGTTTAACCATACTCTTGGAACGATGTTGTTTTTATAAGACGCCTTTATTCTACCTAGCACAGTGACGTCAATGGTTTTCCCAGTCCAATCCGGGTTTAGAGGGACATAGTAAGTGTAATTGCCTTTTGCTTTAATGACTTGAAACTCCCAAGCATTGGCTGGATAGTCAGGTGCTCTGGAAGGGGCACCGACGTATTGACCATCGACTTTTATCGCTGCATATACACCTTCGTTGCCATAGTTACCTTCAATGCCAATAGACAAATATGAATCTGGGGCAATTTCATCGAGCTTGAATGTGTTGTGCCAGGCTTGCTCAAATTGCATGTTCGCATAATGGCCAAACAAGTTGCTGGCTTTAGGCTTTTTGAGCGCTAAGCGTTTACCTGCCTTCACAGGGTATGCTTCTGATAGCCATTGAGGTGCTTCTGCTAATCTAAAGTAGCGAACGGGGAAGCCCTTTTGAGGCATGTCTATCTGCATTTTGGCTGCAGATAAAAAGCGAACTTCTGTCCAATGAATCAAATCTGTTGAGACTTCTCCTATAACACCCTCTGCTTCTTTCAATGGTTCCATGGCTAATCCTTGCGAACTTTCTAGCATGATGCTGTCTATTTCCATAATGCGGCCAAAGTCTAAGCGCAATGCCCCAGCAGCAATAGCGGGAGACGGCGTTTTGTTCCAATTATAATTCCATCTACTCATTCTAAAGAAAGCAGAATCACGGTCGTTGTCAAACAAGTATTTGTCCCAGACTCCACGTTCTACAAAAGCCGTTTGTTCGAAGAAAGCCTTTCGTGCAGCTGTTACTGCTTGAACCTTGCTAATTCCTGAACGCTCAATAGAACGTGTTTCCAATGCATTATTGTTAGCTGAATAGATTGTGGCTTCATAGAGCGTTTCTGCATCTTTTGGCAATACAACAGGGGATAACTCACCTAAGTAACGGTTAGTTGGATGTTGCAGAGGGCTACCTGAAAATTGAAGAGAGTATGAGTCTCCTTTGAGTAGTTGATCAGCATTTTGACCATCAATGGTGGCACTGCGGAATTGGTTGTTGGTATTGAGCAATTGAATGGCTGTTTTTTGACCGTAAGTGCCTCGTAATAAGATCTCAAGAGGCTGGTCTTGAACGTCACGAATGATATCGTAGGTCACTCCCTCAACGTTGAACTCTTGGTGAGTATCAATCAATACTAAAGCACTTCTAAAAGGCTCTACACGAATATCTACTTTTTCTCCGTGAACGAAAGAGCCAATAAACTCTTCACCCGGATGAAGCCTTTTAACATTGTATCTTTGGCTATCTAAACCAATATCGTTGCTTAGATTTAATGTATAGGTTCGAGGCTCCCAATTCAGGTTGCGCAAGGTAACTAAGCGTGTGTTTGTGTCTCCTCGTGATACGGCATTAGGTCCATATTGTGACTCAGGTAAAACTGTACCGTTGATGAGAATGTCTTTGTATTGTTCCGCTAAGTTAAATATGCGGGCCAGTTTGGGGTATTCATCGTCTCTTAGGAACCAGGGGTTGCAGTAGATTTGTGGTGACAAAATGAGCGCCCTATTAAAGGCCTGCAACACGAGCTCGTCATCCCAATAGTCCAATGCAGAGGATAAGCACACGCCATGATCTTCGGTTAGCCTAGACAGGTTCGGTGGTAAACCTCTAGCCAGTGCGCCTGCTCGGTTATGAGGTGCTGGAAAATCATTAGCTAAGTGCACATCTATGTAGGTTTCTTTGCCTTCCCACAAAAATGTGGTGGCGTGGGGCTTACCTTCATCACCTAGGTTCAGTCTATGGTTGAGCAATATTAAATCTGGTGATGCTTGGCGACATTGGGTCATCATATTAGCAAACGCAGTTTGCTTCTCATCCCTCAGTTGCCCTGCTACTGCATCGAATTTGAATAAAGCAAACTCATAATCTTCACACAGTGACACCATCATATCTGTGCGTCTCTTCTCTGACTCTGAGGTTATTCCGAATCCATCAGGGCCTCCCCAGATACCCAGACGAGTGTCTATCGATTTGGCATAACGATATATCGGGTCAAAGCCGTCAGGAAATTGTTGCTTGAATCGATCAGATTGCATACTACCGTACCAACGCTTTCCGTCGATGGCCCCGGCATCAAATGCGTAGATATCTAACTGCATGCCGTATTCATTTCTTAGCCACTCGAAAAAAGCAAGGTTAGTCATCGTGTGAGGGGTTGTCGTACCCTCATTTGTATTGTTGATCCATGAAAAATACTCTGACCTTGAAGGTGACTGCTCATTGGCACCAGGAAACACAGATTCAGCATATAATGGGGTAATAAAAAAGAAGGCTATAGCTAATAAAGCGCTGCGGCTGGCAAAAATAGGCTTCATGCTCTGTCCTTTTTACACTAAGAAGAGGGGCGAAGTGTACGACATTAAGCAAAATTACAATCGATTGCAATTTCCTTTTGATAAATGAAGGTAAAGCAACCGTTGAACAACGGGGAAGCGAAGCCTTGTTTGTTTAGGCACCAGCCACTTTGTAAAGGAAATAAATAAAGCTAGCGAATAGGCTTAACAGAACAATCGTCATAATGGTGAGTGTCTTGGAGTGGCGCATGGACTGGATTAGTGTCCCTTCCCATAGTGTTGCTACCCAGTCTGATGCTGTGTAATTCTCGATCTTTTTCATTAAAACAGCCTTTTCCCTGTTACTGCAATGTATAAACCTAACACACCGACAGCAGAGTAAACAACTTCAAACGCGCCAATGCTTTTATAATCGCCGTTATAGAGTACGACGCCTAACATGACAGCTAGTGCGAGAGATGGCAGTGAAATTACGCCAATCATGAGCCTAATATTTAATGGAAGCTTTGGTTTGATGATCGTATCCATGCTCAACTTTGATAATTCTATTGCCTTACCTAACACTACATAAAAGACACTAGTAAATCCAATGCAAAGCTCTTTGTGAACCTGAAGATAGTGGGCCAGTGTTTAAATCGCAAATGCTTATATGCAAATAAGTTACCATTTTTTTTGTTGCTATAAGAAGGCTTACCGAAGATTTGTATTCACCTTATGATGAGCTAATATAGTTTATACGTTAAGGTTTTGGAACGGACAATGTTTTTAACAAGATTGGTTTATACGAGTACGGTCACCGATTATTTTAGTCCTAAAGATGTTGAAAGTATTCTGACTAAAGCTAGAGAAAGTAACGGAAAAATGAGCGTTACAGGTATGCTTTGCTTTCATAGAAAGTATTTTTTGCAAAGCCTAGAAGGCTCAAGAAAAAATGTTAACATTATTTATCATAAAATATTAAATGATAGACGGCATGATAAAATCACTATGCTGGACTATAAAGAGATAAATGTCAGAGAGTTTAGTGATTGGAGTATGGCTTATGTGCCGGAGTCCAATTTAACTAAAACTGCTAATCTCATGTATTCAAGGACGTCAGAGTTCAAGCCGTATGAAATGTCAGGTGAAAGTGCTTGGAAAATGATGGTTACCTTGAAAAAGTCACTCCCATCTATCTAACATCATAAATGTAACTTGATAAGCACTGACTATCCACTACATTAATTTGCTCACTTCTATTGCCATAATACGCGACTGAATTGGTTGAAATGTAGCCTTTTCAGGGCGTAAATTTATAAGACGTTCACTCAATGAACTCGTGCAGTGGATTAGGTGCTCGAATAGCGCTACTATTTGCCTCCAGAGATTAATTCTAATTCTCCTAGATGCACTGTGTTGTGAGGAAATATGCCAGCAGATCGATATGATGATGACTTACCTAAAATCGTACTAGAAAAAGAAGATAGGGTGTCTTTTCATCAGCCTGCGGGGAATGCACCCAAAGGCAAAACAACAACGTCACCCATGTCGAGTGACGAGCAAAAGAGCTCTGGAGGTTCATCTTTTACTGTTGTTTTAGCTTTTCTACTTGCGCTTGGTGCTTCTGGAGCATCAGGTTGGTTATACATGCAGAATGAGGAGCAGAAGAAACAATTTGCTGATGCCCAGAATAGAATTGCCGAGTTAGAGAATCGCCTGCTTGCCAGCGATGAAGAAATGGGGCAGTCTGCTGCCGCCATACAAGTGCGTGTTACTGAGCTGACAGAGAAAACAGATCAGCTTTGGGAACAAATGGATAAGTTGTGGGCTTCTGCTTGGCGTCGTAATCAGGCGGATATTAAGAAGCTAACCCAAACGGTAGATAATCAATCAGGTGATTTAGGAAAGCAATTCTCTGTGGTTGAATCGGAGTTAGGGTTGGCATCTACAACCATTGGTATACTTCAAGAGCAATTATCAGCTCAACAAGAAAGAACACAGGAGTTGTCTACATCGCTTTCTGCCATTGTAGAGAAAGGTGGGGAGAGTGAACAAACGATCACTAATTTACGCTCTATGCTCGTTGCGACGGACAATACTAACAATGAGTTGATTAAGCGTTTAGCTGAGTTAGAGAAGTGGCGTGCACAATCCGAGAGTGTCGAAGCACCTAAAGTTGATAAACCTGAAGGACCTGTTGTTGGATCTATTACACCTCCCTAACCGTTTTAGTATTTAACCTGATGTGATGGTCTCCTCTCTCATTTGGCACCTACTAAGGGAGAGTAAGTAAAGTCGATTTTTTCTACAAAAAAAGCTTATCTGATCTGGATAAGCTTTTTGTCTCTTTTAAGTTGGGTTAATAACGTCCACGCCTTCTATAACGGTTGTATCTTTTTTTATAACCTCTATGTCTTCCTTTGTACCCTCTGCGCTTATATGAGTTATAACGCTTTTTGTAGCCTCGTTTATAAGAACGATTCGAATACCGCCTTTTGCTATAACCCTTGTTGTACTTGCGATTGTACCCTTTATTGTAAGAGGTACGAGAAAAGTGACCTCGCGAGAAGTGGCGGTTACTGCTGTAAGAACGTTTAACTTTCTTCCCATACCCTGAGTGTCTAGGGTAATAGCTACGGAATTTTCTTGTGCCGTAATAGCGTTTCCCATGACCATAATGTTTGGCTACTTTGTTTCTGACATAATAGCGTGGACTCCAATGGAATCTGCCTCGTGAGCGATAATGTGCAGGTCGCCTCCAATAATAAGGGTTATTTGCGTGACCCCATCGGCCATAGACGACACGAGTATCGTAATAAGGGACATAGATAACTTCAGGCTCGGCAGAGGCTATGCTTATCTCACCTTCTTCTTCCAATACTTGTGCATGTTCACTGTCAGGTAAGGAACCATTATCTTGTGCTTTCCTTCTAAGCGTTTGTACGCCTGCTAGAACAGCTTCTGGCTGTGCTTCGTATATGTCACCAAGGCTTTCTAACCAATAAAGGTCATCGCTTAAGTCTTGTAGAAGATCGTTAAAAGGGATCAAAGCTTGAACGCTTTCTGGCCAATCTTTAGATTCAGCCTGTATCAGTGCTTCCTCTGGGCTGAGTTCGCTATTGTCGGCTCGCCACTGTGCAGCTTGAATAATGTCAAGTGGGTGGGCTGAAGCAGACAGAACCTGAGATAATAGGGCGTCAGGATAGAGTGCAATAGGTGCGAGTAGTTGCTCTATTTCTGGCTGTTCTATTTCAACAAAGGTGTCTTCGACAGTTTCGTTTTCTTGGGCGAGTACAAAGGGACTGCTTATCAATAGGAAAGATGATATACAGGCACTGATTACAAGTGACGTTTTTAATCTGGTTACCATTGAGCCACCTTCACTTATTCCTGTTAATAGAATAGTGATACTACGCGAATAGGCTTAATGGCGACTGAATTTAAAATGAAGGCAAGTGACTTTATTGTTTAGAGCACTGGCTTATCAACGTTGCTCTATGCTGTTATTTTAATAAATGCGGGTCGAAGTCGTGGCCCATCTTTTCTGTCTTAGTTAAAATATACCCTTTATTGTCATCTGTAACACCATGGTCTATGGCAAGTCTTTCTGCAACATTTATCCCCATTGATTCAAGGGCTGCGATCTTCTTGGGGTTGTTTGTCATGAGTGACACTTTGTTCACATTAAGCTTATCTAGCATGTATTTACAGATAGTATAGTCTCTGAGATCGGCATCGAATCCTAAGTGCTCATTGGCTTCTACCGTATCTAAGCCAGTATCTTGCAAGTTATAAGCTTTAATTTTGTTGAGTAAACCAATGCCTCGACCTTCTTGTCTTAAATACAGTAAAACGCCTTTACCTTTGTCTACAATATTCTTCAAAGCTCTTTCTAATTGAAAGCCGCAGTCGCATCGAGTGCTAAATAGGGCATCACCTGTGAGGCATTCTGAATGCACACGAATTAATACTGTGTCATTTTCTGACCACTCACCGTAAGACAGGGCAACATGCTCTTGATTTGATTTAGTTTCAACAAAGCCATGAATGGTAAACTTACCATGCCTAGTCGGCAGGTTGGCTGTGCTGATATAGTCGAATAGAGAATCTAAATCTTTCATTGTTACCTTAAACTACGTTCATTCTTTTGGCGGTGATTTGGGTATCTTTTAATTTGGACTATCGGAATTAGAAGTATACCGGGAAATACGCGGACGCACACTATAGCCAGAAAAGCGACAGATGCAATAGGGCAATGCCAGATCTATTATACTGTATCGCCATAAGGCATGAAGTCTGATAATGGGTGCGGCTCTGCAATGCCATAACCTTGTGCATAATCGACACCGATCTTGCCTAGCTCAACCATGATGTCTTTCGATTCGACAAATTCGGCCACAGACCCTATCCCCATAGCTTTGGCTATGTCGTTAATCGAAGTAACCATGGCTAAGTCTATTGGGTCGGTCAATAAATCTTTGACGAAGCCACCATCAATCTTGACGAAGTCGACGGGGAAATTTTTGAGGTAGCCATAAGACGAGAAACCACTACCAAAATCATCGAGTGCGAATAGGCAGCCAAGCTGACGGAATGTTCTAATGAATTCAAGTGTCTCCTGCATTTTGACAATTGCCATGCTTTCGGTAATCTCGAAACAAATCTTTGCGTAAGGTATTTTGTACTTTTCGAACGCATTAAGTACAAACAGGCGGAGTTCATCATCTGCTAACGAATGAGCACTCAAATTGATATTACAGCGAGCCAGTTCATCAAGGTGCTTCCGGTTAAGCGAATACCAGCGGAAGGTATTATCGATAACCCATTTATCTATTTTTGCTGTTAAGTCATAGCGTTCCGCTGCTGGTAAGAATGCGGCAGGCGGCACAATGTCATTCTCTACATTACGCATACGCAATAAGATTTCATATCGGTGCCCTGAAGCAATAGTCTTAAGCGGAATATAGTGCTGATAGAAAAGTTCAAACCGGCCATCTTCTAGTGCATTATTTATGTGATTAACCCAGGCTAATTCACTTTCGTAGCGCTGAATATGCTCATTGTCATCTGAATAGGTATGGATTTGGTTGCGGCCTTGCTCTTTAGCTGTGTAGCAAGCTGCGTCGGCCATACTCAATAACTGTTCTGTTGTAACAACGCTTTTATTGTGGGGGACGAGTCCTATGCTAATACCAATTGAGAAAATGCGGTTGTCCCAAATAAAACGAAAATCTTTGACGGTATTAAGTAATTTGTTTGCAGTGAGAAAAGCCGTATCTGCGTATTCGTCTTCAAGTAATACCCCAAATTCGTCACCCCCAAGTCTGGCAAGGAGTCCCTTGTCAGAGATGACTTGATTCAACTGTTGTGAGAGTTGTTTTATTAGAATATCCCCAGCTTTATGGCCACAACTGTCATTCACAATTTTAAACTGATCTAAATCCATGTAGAGCAGTGTGAGTGATGTTTGGTTGAGCTTGGTTTGCTTAAGTGCCTTACGTAAGCGCTTTTCAAACTCTCGTCTGTTGTAGACACCCGTTAAAGAATCATGGGTGGCCATATACTCCATATTGATATCTGACTGTTTACGTTCTGTAATGTCGTTAATCGAGCCGTAAAGAAGCTTTCTGTCTTGCTCTTCTCTAATATGCGCAGACACGGAGCCCCAAAAAATACTGCCATCTTTTCTCTTCAGTTTTACTTCAATGCCAGATGTTGTTTCATTGTCTAATAGGCGGCCTACGAGGATATCTCTATCTTCGGGGTTGATATATTGATCTCTCGTGTTCTTGACCGAAGTCAGCATTTCTTCTTCGTTGTCATAGCCAAAGAGTTTGCACATGGCTGGGTTGGTTGTAATTAATTCGCCTTCAAGCGTTGCACTGTAAAGCCCCTCTGCAGAATTTTTGAACATGTCGTAAAACTGGCGTAGGTCATTGATAAGATCGCCCTGTGTTTGTTGACGAAACTTGGTGATGATCTCTTCGTGGACTTCTATGGCAACAGCGATAATCATGAGGCCAGTTAACATTAAGATGATATAGATCAGGCTAAAGGGCATATTGAGTGATATGCCATTGAGATAGAATGTAATGGATGTCAAGGCTGTTAAGGCGATCATTATCCAGCCAATGGTATAAAGCTTATTCGGGAGGCGGTCGTGTTGGTTGCGATAGGATATCGATAGAAACAATTGCAAACTAATGTTGGCGGAACAGAGTATGGTTGTCGCGATGATTTGCCAGTAACTGTCTAATGTAAAGGCTAAAACAGCAATGATGATAGCAAAGGTATATGACATAGCACGCCATATCATGGGAATCCCATGAAGCACGGTATGCGCTACTTTAGCTGACGCAAAGGTTGCTAACGCTATACTCAGTGTCGTTATCAAAGAAATATAGGCGCTAAGCCCCTTAATTTGGCCAATTATCCCTTCTACATTTAAGAACAACAGCGCAAAGCATAATGTTAATAGTGAAAACCAAAAGCGAATTGGACTGCGCAAGACGGTGTAGGTTGCAAGGAAATACAAAAATGCGGCGAGCAAACCGCCACTGACTATGCCTATTATGACGAGGTTATTGTGTTCTGATTTTGAAAACTGTGAGCTCTGCCAATACTCTAAAGCGAAGACGATTGGGCCGTCATCTTTAATACGCATGTAGATGTCTAGATCATCACCTGGAGGCAAGTCCATTGGTATCGCGAATGACCGGTAATGCGTTGGGCGGTTACTGAACGGTCGCGCAGCACCGATATTGAAAGAATTACGAATCCTACCTCTATTATCCAGAATATAGATGTCAACAATGTCTAGGTTAGGGTTAGAAATAATTAATGAATATCGCTGGCTCTTCGTATGTTCGTTGTGAACGCGTAATTTTCCCCATAAGGCCTGATTTTTCTTCAGAGGCGTGATATCTAAATTTGAAATCCAATCTTTTCGGCGCTTTATGTCCGATAATTGGCTGCTATCATCGGTTCTGATAACTTGGAGGAGCTGTCTGACATTTTTATATTCAAATGAATCATCAACAACGAAACTACCCGCTATAGAAGTATTGCAAACAGCAATGAACAGCAGTAAACACTTGATAATAAATTGCATTGAATACGTCAAACAAATACCACACTAAGTCGATACTGAATAGCGTCACTGCATAAATAAAGGCTTAACATCCGATAGCCAACTGAACCGAGTACACACTAAAAAATTCAACGGCTTTTAGGCATAGCTCATATTTCAAAGATAAACCATACCCGTTTGTTTACACTCATATATTTTCTATTGGCTATGATACAAATTAAAACTATGCCAATAAAATGCTCTATATGGGAGCTAGTATAAACGTTTTTTTCAATTTGAGCGTTCTAAGTTGTCATAAGAGTGCTATTTGTGTCTAAAAGTATCCTAACTGCTACATGATATCTCAAGATGTTTACCCCAATCCGGGGGTGGAGCTGACAAGTGTTCTGCATTTGGGTTTTCAGAATAAGGTGTTTGCAGTACGCTCAATAATGATTCAAATTCAGCAAAACTCCCTTGCTCGGCTTTCTCTATGACAGACTGAGCCAAATAGTTGCGCAAAATGAACTTAGGATTATGTTGGTTCATGATTTCTTTGCGTTCGCAGGGTGTTATTTTCTCTTGTTGGAGCCTGTGTTGGTAGTGCTGGAAAAAGGTATCGAATCTCGATATGTCAGTGACATTGTCTCTAATGATGGCAGGATTAGCTTCTATTCTTGCCAACTGACGCATGCTTAAGGTGTAATCAAGCTTCTCTGCTTGCATGAGATTAAGCCACTTTCCAAGTAGTTCATGATCCTCGTCTTTTTCTTCTGTTAAGCCCATCTTAGCTAGCATCTTATGTGCATAAGCTTGTTGTATTCTGGGCTCATAAAGCGCCAGACAGGCTTGTATTTCATCAATTGTTGCATAAGGAACAAAAGCTTGTGCAAGGGCGTTTAGGTTCCACAGTGCTATCCCAGGTTGTCGGTCGAAGGCATATCGACCTGTATGGTCAGAATGATTGCAGACAAACTGTGGATCAAAGTCATCTAAGAATGCATAAGGGCCATAGTCAAAAGTAATGCCATGTATCGACATATTGTCAGTATTCATAACGCCATGATTGAAGCCATAAGCCTGCCATTGGGCGATAAGCTCGGCAGTGGAAAGCACAATGTTTTCAAGCATTGCGAGGTATTTGTTCGTTGCATTCGCTTCTTTGACGAAATGATGTTCAAAACAGTAGTTAAAAAGGCGCTCTAAACGATCATGCTGTTGAGTGTGGTAATAGTATTCGAAATGACCAAAGCGAATATGACTTTGGCAAGCACGAATCATCATGGCACCGTTTTCGACTTTCTCTCGATAAACAGCTTCTTCGCTGGTGATAAGGCAAAGGGCACGCGAGGTTGGAATGCCTAAGTAGTGTAACGCTTCGCTGGCTAGATACTCCCGTATTGTCGAACGCAATACTGCTCGACCATCTGCTGAACGCGAATAAGGTGTTGGCCCTGCGCCTTTTAAATGTAGGTCCCAATGCTTGCCTTGCGTATCATTGACTTCGCCAAGTAAGAGGCCACGACCATCACCTAAGTCTGGATTCCATCCACCGAATTGATGACCGCCGTATTTTTGTGCAACGGAGAGCTTATTCCAGTGGCTATTGGGGTTGCCGAAGTCGTTGATCAAGGTATCTGCATTGAACCATTGCGGTTCAAGTTCTAGTTGAGCAAGCAAAGGTTGATTGAGATGAGCGAGTTTTGCATTTTTGAGTGGTGAAATCTTGACCAAAGAGCACAGTTCTTTGAGCTGTTTTGCGTAGGTATGTGTATACTTGCTCTGATCTCTAATCATAATTTCGCCGTACAATAAAACACTGGCTATCCAGAGTTGGTTGTTCTTTGGCGTCATTGTAAACTAATCGTTTTGAAGGAATGTAATTTAATGACTTTGTTTTTTCGCAGAATAGTTTTAATCAGTAGTGTTCTTGTTCTTAGTGCATTAAATGCTGCAACTGCAGCGGATATTGAAGCGGGTAAATCCAGTGCTGTTGCCTGTGCCGCTTGCCATGGTAACAATGGTATATCGCTCATCCCATCCTACCCCAACTTAGCAGGACAAAAAGAACAATACCTCGATGCTGCGCTTAAAGCCTATCGTGACGGTGGCCGTAAGAACCCAATTATGACACAGATGGCTGCAAACCTATCTGATGAGGACATCGCGAACTTATCAGCTTATTTTTCGAGCTTAGATCCATCAGGTAAGTAGTCGCTACAGTCGGTTGATTATTCTCTAGAGCATTTTTGACGATGCTACCGTAAGACTGCATCGGCTCAACTATTGTTGTGCCGATGAGTTTGATGAATTGCTTGCTTGTCTCTTTAGCTGAAAAGTGCTGAATTCGTATTAATTATCCCGAGTTCAGGTTAATTATTGTGTATTAAATGAGTTTACCTAATGAACCAAGATTTGCAGGCCGTTGTCGGTTTTTCGCTGGAACTAGAAAAGCTCAAAGGTGTTTTACGACGGACAAAGCCTTTGGGGTTAGATCGCTTTGAGAATAGTGCGGAGCATAGTTGGCAAATAGCATTAACAGCATTAGCTTTAATCCCCTATGCGAAAGAAGAGGTGGATACGGCGACGGTTGTCACTATGTTATTGCTACATGATGTGGTCGAAATAGATACTGGTGATAAGTTCGCTTACGATGCTAATCATGATGATTTTGACAATGAGTTTGTGGCAGCTAAACGTATTTTTGGCTTATTACCGAAAGAAACAGCAGAAACTTTTTTAAAGATATGGGTTGAGTTTGAACAATCTGCAACAGCAAATGCTCGCTTTGCAAAAGCCGTCGATAGGTTGCTTCCAGTGCTGCAGAATATTCACAATAGTGGCCAAAGCTGGATGAATCACGGAATTAGTATTGAACAAGTGTTACAGAAAAATGCTGGCATTGCCGACCTTAACGATGACTTGTGGCAGTGGGTTAAAGGGGAAGTGACGCAGACATTTAATGATATTAAGTCAGACTGATGAGATTGATCGGATGTTACCATTTGACTGTATAAGAATAAAAATAAAGGAGCTAACATCATGATAGTAGTGCACCACCTCAATAACTCTCGCTCTCAACGTATCTTATGGATGCTTGAAGAAATCGGGGTTGAATATGAGATTGTTAAGCATCAGCGTGATCCAGTGACTAATCTGGCGCCAGACAGTTTGAAAGCAGTGCATGCCTTAGGTAAGGCTCCAGTGCTAGTCGATAACGAGGTCGTTGTTCCTGAATCAGGTGCAATCATTGAGTATTTAGCTAAAACTTATGCTGCTGATAGCTTATTGCCAGCTAGTAATCCAGAAGATGAAAGTCAGTATGCCTACTGGATGCATTTTTCTGAAGGGACATTAATGCCTCCAATGGTGATGCGTCTGGTGATGGAGCGTGTTAAATCTAGCCCTAAACCTTTCTTTGCCAGAGGAATTGCTAATGGCATTGCGAATAAGGTGCTTTCCAATTTCGTCTCACCTAATATCAGTCGCAATTTAAGCTACATTAATGAATATTTGTCGGGTAAAACATGGTTTGCAGGCTCTCATATGACGGGGGCAGATATACAAATGAGCTTTCCACTGGAAGCCGTTGTTGCAACGGGTGGTGCTAAGGATTATCCTCATATCGTTGACTTTGTTAAGCGTGTTCATGAGAGACCAGCCTATCAGCGGGCATTAGAAAAGGGCGGAGAATATGCGTACGGCTAGGGCGTGTTGAGCTAATTTAACTAGATCACTCCAAATGTAATGTGATGACTTCGAGGAATTGCTGACCGTAACGCTCTAATTTTGTTGCTCCTACACCACTGACATCAAGTAAATCTCTTGATGTTTGCGGTAGTTTTTCTGACATATCGACTAACGTTGCGTCACTGAAAACGACAAAGGGCGGCACCTCGCTCTCTTCTGCAATTTTCTTACGCAAGTGTTTAAGTTTCGCAAACAGCGCCTTATCGTAATGCCTGGATTCCAATAGGCTTTCTTTCTTCCGTTTGACGCTTAGGCGTGGTACAGCAAGTGTTATTGCTTGTTCGCCTTTTAATACGGCGCGAGCGGCTTCGGTGAGCTTCAAAATAGCATTTTGGGTAATGTCTATTCTAATTAAGCCTTGATGAATAAGTTGATTAATGACGTTGTGCCAATAAGCATCAGCTTCATTTTTGCCAATGCCGAATGTGGTCAGCCTATGGTGTTCATTGTCGATAATCCGTTTTAGCTGTTTACCGCGGAGTAAATCAACGATGTATTGGATGCCCTCTTGTTGTTGGACGCGATAAATACATGAGAGTAGTTTTTGTGCAGCTAATGAACCATCGAATTTTTTGGGTGGATCTAAGCAAATATCGCAATTGCCGCAGGCCTTGGCATTGTATTCAGCAAAGTAATTCAGGAGGACTTGCCTACGGCAAGTTTGCGATTCTGCAAAAGCTTGCATTGCTGCAAACTTTTGTAACTCAACTTCCTGACGAGCTGGGTTGTCGTTCATCGCGATCCAGCGCTGCACACGCGCTGTATCTTTTTCATTAAAGAGCAGTAAAGCTTCAGCTGGTAGCCCATCACGACCTGCGCGCCCTGTTTCTTGATAATAAGCTTCAATACTGCGGGGTAAATCATGATGCACAACATAGCGCACATTCGGTTTATTAATACCCATGCCGAAGGCGACAGTGGCTACAACAATATCAATATTGTCCTGAATAAAACCTCGTTGTACACGATTTCTCGATTCCGCATCGTGCCCTGCGTGATAAGCACCACAGTTATAGCCTTTCTCGCGCAATTTGCTAACAAGCTCATCAACTTTTGCTCGGCTACCGCAGTAGATAATACCACTGCCTTCTTGTGTCTTCAGGTAATCACAAAGTTGCTCAAATGCTTTGTATTTCTGAATAATGTTATATCGAATATTAGGACGATCAAAACTGCCTTGATAGATAACCGGCGAGTTTAGATTTAACTGATGTAGTATATCGTTTCGTGTTGCGAGGTCTGCTGTTGCTGTTAATCCCATCATGGGGGTGTTGGGGAAAAAGCGTTTAAGTTGTCCTAACTGACGATAGTCCGGCCTAAAATCATGCCCCCAACTAGAGACACAATGCACCTCATCAACAGCGATTAGATTCAGCTGAATATTCTGTAATCTCTCAATGAAGTCTGGCTGCATAAGCCTTTCTGGTGCCACATAAATAATTTGGTAGTGACCGTCATGCATTCGACTGTATGTATCGACTAATTCTTGCTGATCAAGTGATGAGGTAAAGCAAGCAGCATTAACACCGTTAGCTAACAAAGCGTCAACTTGATCCTGCATGAGAGAAATCAAAGGGGAAATAACTAAACAAACGCCTGACTTCGCTAGTGCAGGGATCTGATAGCACAGCGACTTGCCACCGCCAGTTGGCATTAACACTAACGTGTCTTTACGCTCTATGGTGGCATCTATAACTTGCTGTTGCCCAGCACGGAATTCTGGATAACCGAATACAGTTTGTAATACCTCTTGAGGTGTTTTATCGGGCGCTTCGGTAAGTGTAGTGGACAAAGGTATGCTAGCAACAAAGAGTCAATGAATGTGTGCTTATTCTAAGGTTTTCAATCAAAGTTGTCTCTTTTGATTCGTCTATATGAGAAAATAAAGCGATATTAGTAATGAGAAAGTGCTCCACTCGCTATGACTGAACCAACGACTATGGATGCTAAGCAACTATCTGACTACGTGACTTACGTTTTCAATGAACAGCTGCCGTTTAATCGCTTTTTAGGCTTTGAAGCGCGTTGGGTGACAGAAGAAAAGATTGAGTTGAGGCTTCCATGGAAAGACGAACTCATGGGAAATCCACACCAAACAATCTTACATGGTGGTGTTACGGCTGCAATCTTGGACACTATTGGTGGTTTAGTGGCCATTTTACAAGCGGTGAAAGATTTAGCACCGATTGATTCTAAAGAGTTTGAGAAGCGGCTAGCTAAAATGGGCACTATCGATATGCGTGTTGACTACTTGCTACCTGGTCGAGGTTCTTTGTTTATCGCGACAGCAGAGGTTTTAAGAAAAGGTAACAAAGTCGCAGTATGTCGTATGGAGTTGCATAATCAAGATGGTGAACATATTGCTTTGGGGACAGGGACTTATTTAGTCGGTTAAACGTAGCGATTTCTACCGCTATGTTTTGCTTCATATAGTTTCATGTCGGCTTGTTCCAGCAGTGTATCTGGTGTTATGTGAATGTCATGATGGTTAGGCATACAAGCAGCAACTCCTGCACTGACTGTGACTATCGGGTGTGATGCTGATGTTGCGTGTGGTATTTCTAGCGCCCGAACACTATTTAGGAGCATATCAGCAATTTGGTGAGCGCCTTTTAAATCACTAAAAGGTAAGAGCAATACAAATTCCTCTCCACCAAAGCGCGAAGCAATGTCACTCTCTCTCCGCCTTGCGTCATCGACTTCTCTGGCAATTTTCTTCAAGCATTCATCGCCTTCAATATGGCCAAACTCGTCGTTATAAAGCTTAAATTCATCAATATCGATCATAATCGCAGCTAACGAATAGCGACCTCGAATGGCTGCATGCCATTCTTTGTTAAAGACAGTAGTAAACTGCATTTTATTGGTGAGTCCAGTCAACCCATCGGTGCAAGCAATTAATTCGAGTTCTTTAAATTTCCTGACACCATTGAGATGATTGGTTATGCGATAAAAAACAACACTCATTGGTGTTGATGACGAAAAGTAATCCATAGCACCTAGAGCGAGCGTTTTTTCTTCATTGTGCCTATCGACTTCTTCGGGCATCGCTATAAAGGGGATGTTACGTGTGACTTGGTTTTGTTTAAGTCTTTCACAAAAGGAGATAATGTTTACAGCGTTTGTTTCGTCACTGGCTAAAATGAGGTCAACGTCTTCATCAATGGCTTGCTTTAGTGCTTGTTCTTCATTGTCAGCAGGTAAAATCGTGACGTCACGTTTAAACAGTCGTGTAAGATCACTGAGAAAGTCGTTGCCGACATTGACGACTAATATTGTTTGCATCTGACTTAGGTTCGATCCCTTCACTAGAAATAATTGAGAAGCCTATCTTTAGAATGTAATGAGCAAAGCCTTTAGACTAAAGTTTAATATACTTGGGTAAATATCCTCCAATATGAATATTTGTCAATCAAATAACCGCTGATTTAGGTATCAAATTAATACACTTGTCACGATAAAATATACCTAACGAATTTAAGTATTGTGTTATCGACTAATTGATGGAAGGGTAAGGTGTAAGCCCGCGCTCTTGAAAAAGAACACGGGCGGTAGTCTGTTGTTATTTTCTTGGTGGGCGGTAAGTAAACTCTAATCGGTTGCCACTGGGTTCTCTTATCATCATATGCTTACCTGGGCCGCCATAGGCAAGCTCAGGTGAAAATTCAATTTCTACACCTTCGAATGCTTTGATGCGTTCATACAATGTATCGAGCGCTTCAAAGCTTGCGACAGTAATGGCTAAATGATGTAAGCCAACATTGTTCTTTCTGCTGAATTTAACAGCTGTAGATGGATCAGTAGCTTGCCATAATGTGACAAACATATTGCCATCACTGACAAATTTAGCTGGGTAGCTCGGATCCCCACCAACTTGTTTCCAGCCTAGTGCTTCAACAAAGAAACGCGTTGATAAATCTAATTTATTGACGGTTAAGCCAATATGATTGAAGCCTGTGGTTAACGACTCTTCTTGAGCCGAAGTTGAGAAAGAGGTATTGCCAATCAAAATGAGTAGCGTTAAAAGTATGGCACGCATGTAAAAGGTTTCCCAAGAAAGAAATAGTGTTTAAGCCGGTGTCTTGCTTTGCTTGTAGGCAAAACAGAACAACATTTAAGTGTAAGGTATGAAAAGCATACCCACTAAAGGATGAACTAGACCGTTATTAAGTTAGTTTTATTGCGTATTATTCGAGAGAATAATGAAGAGATATCAATCTGAATGCAGGCTTTTTCCTCTACACTTGGATTTGATAGTCATCCTATTGCTGCAACCAATCTTTTAGTACGAGTTCATTCTTGAGTTATGGCATAACAGAATCCACATCACCAACAACAATCATAGTCATATTTTCAGTGTTAATGCAGGTTAGTACAAGATATTCGCTAGCAAGACGTGGTATATCAGTAGGTGTTATGGCATTAACCCTCTGTACGTATGTCTCTAATCTAGAAAGCGGTATATTAACTTGATGTGACGTCTTCTTCTGCTTTGACGGAGTGGTAAGTTGTGCGAACTGGAGGTTTAGGCTCTTAAACGAAAAATGGGGCATGTTATTAAATAACATGCCCCATTCGAGAAATCTTTTCAGTAATACTTACTGAGGTATAACGTTATTAGCGCACGGACCTTTTTGACCTTGACCGATTTCAAACTCTACAGCTTGACCGTCGTTCAGGGTTGCATAACCGCCACCATTTTTGATTTCAGAGTGGTGAACAAACAGATCTTTACCACCATCTTCTGGTGTAATAAATCCGAAACCCTTGTCTGCATTAAACCACTTAACCGTACCTTTACTCATATGACCTTCTTTATAGATTTTTCGGTGAACTTAAATAACACCCTACTGTCGAATTCACCACTTCGGCGTAGAATTTTCAATTGTGCCCATAATGCCTAATTCTCAAGAAGAAATATAGCGTTCTCAAAGAGTAAGCTGCAGATTTCGTAAACTAATACAGATCATTGACAAGATTTACACGATCATCATGCTAACAGTTTTATCCGATAGATGACATTCTTTAATGAGCATTAACATAAAAATTTAAAATACAGCACTAGGTTAGTGACACAATTACCATCAATACGGCGTTGGTTAAGCTAACTACCAAGCCAATGCCGGTACATAATCTTACCACTGCTTTTTAGGTAAACACTAGAGCTTATTGATCTTTTATTTATATTATGATCTTTCGTGGTGTTTACGGGACAAAAAAAGGAGCACCGAATGCTCCTTCGAAACTTATTATAAAGTGTAGAAATTATTTTTGATCACTTAACCAAACTAGCAATGAGATCATATCATCAGGTTTCATACCACTGGTGAATACCGCTTGATACTTACCGTTAACGATAAAGTTAGGCACGCCAGTTAAATGACGCTGGTGCTTTTTGATCAAGCCATTGTTACGATTCAATAAGCTATTAAGGCCAAACCCTTTTGCTTGCTTCTCGAATTTTGCAGCATCGATGCCGCTAGTAACGAGCATGTTCTTCATATCATCAAGACCAGTAATAGGTTTACGCTGAACGTGAATATGATTAAAAATAGCACTAACAACTTCGGCTTCTTTTTTCAATGTGCGACCCACTAGCATTGCGCGCGTGGCATCATCTTGAACACTGGCACTGGCTGAACGCATAAAATTAACGTGTACCTTCTTAAATTCGACATCACTCGGTATGTCTTTCTTTAATTGGCTAACGATTGGCTCAAAGTTATAACAGTGCGGGCACCAGAATGAGAAAAATTCGACTACTTCTTTCTTTTCAGTCGCTTCTTTAGCAATAATATTGTAGTGAACACCTTCTTTCCAAAGCTCTTGTGCCATCGCATTGAACGATAAGATAAGGGAAACAAAAACAAGACTAATAATTTTTTTCATATTACTTTATGTCGTTAAAAATCTAATGGGTAGAAGACTATCATAGCTCAATGAAAAATCCGATATACCAAAGGTAAATAGACTTGAGTATGGGATAGGCAACATTTAATTATGAACAGTTTTACAGGCCAGAGGCTGAATCTGGCCTGAATTTTTAACAATTATAATGTGGCGTTGATACCAAAATAAAAAGCACTGCCACTTGTATTGAAACCAATAACTTCGGTGTATTCGCGGTCAAATAAGTTTTCCACACGTAATCGAAGTGCTAAGTGGTTTGTCACCTGATAAGAAGCATTCAAACCAAATAAGACATAATTACTAAGCTCTACACCACCTATATCGATAGCATCTTTCGATAAGCGTGCGTTGGCACTGATCTGCAGTTTGTCAGTGACCGGGTATATGGCTGCGGCGTTGGCTATATGCTTCGGGCGTCTAATCCTATCTTGGCCGTCACTGGTTTCTGTGTCGTTGTAAGTGTAATTTGCCCTTAAACTTAAGCCAGTGTTATAGCGTTGTTCTATATCAAGTTCGAATCCACTTGAATCCGTCTCGCCAGAAGATTGCAAAAAGCCTTGAAATAGAGCGCCATCAAAAATGATTTCATCTTCGATACTTTGATCGAAATAAGTGATCCCGGCACTTAAACCGCTGCTGTCAGAGTATTCGACACCTAAATCGAAGCCTTCACTTTGTTCTTCACTGAGCTCTAAGCCCGCGGCATCACCAAAGGCGAATGGACCATTATTAAAAGCTTGTTCAAACAAGCTAGGGGCTCTGAAGCCAGTTCCATAAGTTGCTTTATACTTAAGTTGTTGCGAGCTAGACAACTGATAGAGGTAGACACCGCCTAATCGAACACTTGTAAATGAACCAAAAGTTTCATTGTCGTCATAACGAAGGCCTGCAGTCAGGTTAAGCGCCTTTGTTGCTTGCACTTGGTAGTCAAAAAAAGCACCTCTTTGGAAACGCTGTATACCATCAACGTCATTCTCTTCGTTTTCAATATCGATACCATAAATGAGTTGATGTTGTTTTAATTGCGAACTTCCAACGTAATCCAGCCGTTTCACGCTCCCTTCAGCGGCGAAGCCGGCTTCTCCATTACTGAAAAACTGACGTTCTACATCCGTATTTGCAATACCTAGACTATGCGAAGATTTGTCGGTGGTGTACTCAAGCGCCAAGCGAGTTGTGGTATTTTCGTTTTCACTCGTGCAATCATTAATTAATGCGAAAGTTGTGTTATCAAAACATGCGTCGAATTCCGCGTCGCCTTCTACATCACGAATCACTATATTTGCATTTAGGTTAGCGTTTATACGAACGCCGCCTTTAACATGAATCGTTGTATTGTCATAACCATCTGTTTCACCACTAGTATCATTGGATGAAGTGTTAAACCCATTCGTCGTAAAATCACTGACAGCAACATAAATGTTGCCAATATCATTACTGGCACCGATATCAACATTAAATAAGCGGCTATCAAAGCGGCCGAACTCAGCAGTAGCGCTAGCAGCGAAATCTTCATCAGTGTCATTTGTGGTGATATTGATGACACCACCTGCGTCTGCTCCATAGGATAAGCCTTGTGTTCCGCGAAGAATTTCAACGCGTGTCACTTGGCTTGTGAGAATGTCGTCAAATATCGGAGTAACTTGTGGTGCAGTTGGGTCTGATAACTCAGCACCATCTATATATAATTGTGTTCTAAAACCTTCTTCACCACGGATACGTAAGGTTGTATTTTTACCTGCTCCACCAGAATTTGAAACCCCGATTCCAGGCTGTGTGCGTAATATGTCAGCTAAACTGATAAAGCCTAGCGCTTCAATATCGTCTTCTTCTATAATGCTAACGCTGGCAGCTGTTTGATTAAGTGGTGTTGCCACTCGATTTGCAACAACAGTTATTTTTTCGATATCGCTATCTGTCACTGTTGCTTCATCAGCAGAAGATATAAAGGTACATAGTGATAGGCCAAAGCATATGGCTTTAGCAAGAGGATTTATTTTCATGGAAATTATCTGTGTGAATGGTTGCCTCACACTCCGCCCGAGTGTGATATCAATCCGTTAGCTCTGATATGTAAAGAGCTAACACCTAATCTAGGCCGGTATCCGGACTCTTAATTGATGCATGGCATTCACTTCATCACCTTCCCATTTGCTATTAACAGTGGCTATCAATGAAGTTTAAAACGAATAAAATTCGTCTCAATTAATTACCGTTGCGGGGGCAGTACTGGTTTTACACCAGTTTCCCGTTTATCTGTCAGCATTTCCCTGACAGCACCTAAATCACTAATAATTATACACTTATTTAAAGCGGAAATCTTAGCAAATATGTATTTAAGGCACTCAGGTCCTAAAAAAGTGTCAATGCTGGTTCTTGCAAGGCGGAGAACTGTTCTTTCAATGCGAGAATTTGATTTTCCCAATATTTATCTTCGGCAAACCACGGGAAAGCCAATGGGAATGCTGGGTCTTGCCAACGGCGACAGAGCCAAGCCATATAATGAATCATACGCATGGCGCGTAAAGGCTCAATGAGCTTGAGCTGTGATTTATCAAAGTCACAAAACTCTTGATAAGCTTCAAGCATAACATCAAGCTGCAACAAACATTGTGATCGATCGCCAGAGAGCATCATCCACAAATCCTGTACAGCAGGACCCATACGACAATCATCCAAGTCAACAAAAGAGGGGCCATCTCGCCATAGGATATTGCCAGAGTGACAGTCACCGTGAAGGCGTATCGATTGGGTAGGTGAATAAGCATCTTTTGTTAATTCAATCACTTGATCAAGAATAGTAAAAAACGGTAGGTGTAAGTGTGTCGGGATGAGCTCGCTTTGTTTGAGTGTTTGTTGTGGCTCAAAAAGGTGACTCTGCATATTTAACTCGGGGCGATAAGAAAATACACGGCTTGCGGAGACTTGATGAATTCTGCCAATAAAGCGTCCCATCCATTCAAGTTGTTCTAAATTATCAACCTCGAATTCGCGTCCACCAACAGAAGGATAGATAGCAAAATTGAACCCTTGATATTCGAGCAAGGTTTGACCATCAAAGGAAGTGGGTGCAACCAGTGGAATATCATATGACTGCAGCTCTAATGCAAAAGTGTGCTCTTCTAATAATTGTTCTTTGCTCCAGCGCTGGGGCCGATAAAACTTAACAACGTAGCGTTTATTTTCGTCACCAATGAATTGGTAGACTCTATTTTCATAACTGTTTAACGCTAACAGCCCAGACTCAACGCGTATTGATGTGGTTTCAATCGCGTCCAGTATTAAGTCTGGCGACAAGCCAGAAAAATCAAATGTAGCCATTATTGGAAAATAAACTTGGTTGGTTCTTCAACTTCAACACTGTCACCTTTAGTATCGCTGCCGGTTACTCGTATAGTAATGCCTGTGATGCTTTCTTTTAACACAGACTCATCAACCGCCACACTAATTGGCAAACTGAATGCTTCACCACCTTTTACAGTGACTATTTCTTCACCGCTATATCTATGGTTTGGTAATCCTTCTATAGAGATTTGATAAAGTGTTTTCAGTTGTGATTTGTTGAGTATTTTTAATGTGTAGACGTTTTCGATAAGGCCGTCATTAGTTTCGCGATATAAGGCACCGCGGTCACGAATGATATCGACTTCCAGAGGCACTCTAGTTGCAATTTCCAGTGCTAATAAACCAACCATAACAGCTAGTACAACGGCATAGCCAACAAGCTTCGGACGTATAATCTCTGTTTTACCACCTGCCAACTGATGTTCGGAAGTAAAGCTGATTAAGCCTTTGTCGTAATTCATTTTATCCATCACGCCGTTACAAGCATCAACACATGCTCCACAATTAATACATTCGTATTGCAAGCCGTTACGAATATCTATTCCGGTAGGGCAAACTTGTACACAGAGGTTACAGTCAATGCAATCACCTAACGCTTTCGTTTGTCTTTGCTCTGGTGTCATTTTACGGCCACGGGGACCCCGTTTTTCACCTCTATTAGCATTATAAGCAACAGTGAAAGTGTCTTTATCAAACATAGCTGATTGGAAACGTGCATAAGGACATATGTGTGTGCACATGATCTCTCTCATCCAACCAGCGTTGCCATAAGTACAAAATGTGAAGAAGATAACCGAGAATGTTGCCCAGAAAGGTGCCTTCCATGTAAAGAATTCAACAAATAAAACTTCTATAGGAGTGAAATAGCCAACGAAAACTAACGCCGTGAGTAATGCAACGCCAACCCAAGCAATATGCTTCAGCGCTTTCCGCCAAAATTTATCAAAATCCATGTTTCGTTCGTCGAGCTTTATGCGTTTGTTACGACTACCTTCTATTTGCTCTTCAAACCAAATATAGATAAATGTCCAAGTTGTTTGGGGACACATGAAGCCACACCAAACACGCCCTGCAAAAGTTGTTATAAAAAATAATGCGAAGGCAGCAACAATGAATATCCAAGCGAGCAGGGTTAAATCCTGAGGCCAAAGGGTTAAGCCAAAAATATTGAAGCGTTGTGCACCAATGTCGAGCAATATTGCTTGGTGGCCATCAAATTGTAACCACGGTAAAATGACAAATAGTCCGAGGAAAAATAAACCAAAGAAACGCCTCAGTGTTTCAAGCATTCCCTCTACTTTACGAACGTATATGTGGCTTCGTGGTGTATAGCGATCACGGTCTTCATGACCTTTAGGTTTATGAATCTTAACTGGCGTTATGACCTTAACGGGAATGCGTTCGCTCATCGGGACACCCTATTGACTAACTGTAAAAATTATATCAGTCAAATGATTGATGTGCTTGATATGAATCAGGAAAACGGAAAATATTTGTTAATTCAGTCATACCCTTACATTTTTTTTACATCTGTTTAACGCTTTCAACACTAAATCGAGGCAAATATATAGCTATATATGAGTCTTATCTCTTTAACATCCTGAACCTACTTATGAATTTGTATAAGTAAACGGGGTTCGCGAACTCACTTTAATAGCGTAGACTTGTGTCGTAATAGGTTGGGTGCTGTCCTTTTTAATGAAGAAGAAGTTAATCATTTTAGTTGAAATATTAGTTCTGATCGTTTTTTTACGTTCGGATATGGCGAAATATTTCTTAGATGACATATCTGGTGCCATCACAAGTGCTATAGATTCTCTCTCTGGGTTACCTGAAAAACGTGAGTTGGGTAAATTGAGAGACTCCATCGAATCGCATAGCATTGATCTGAGTGATGCCCAAAGGGATTACGTAGCTGAGATCACTTTGACTAAGGATACCTTAAACAGGTTTTACTATTTGTATTGTGTAAACAAAGATATTAACCCTTATATTTTTGGTCAAAACCTTGTGGTTACCTGCGGTGAGATTGATAGAGCCGGGATACTTAAAAATTAGGTGTTTCGCCTGCTTAGCTAGCATCGTTGGTTGTCACTTTTGATCGTAGAAGTTTTTCCAAGGTGACTCATCATCAAATGATAGAGGTTGTTCTTTATACCACTCTCTTGCTTCATCGAGTGTTTTAACGCGAATAAACTTAATCGCTGAGTGCCTTTCAATAATAGGTATAAGCCCTTCAGCTTGAATATCATCCCTAACAATCCAACACTCCGCAATTTGATTACGGCGGTCAAAGTCATCAAAAACCCTTCTATCTTTAATGTCTACTTGATTTGCTTGCCAGTCCCGCATATCTGACAAAATCCCCCAAGGCCTGTTGCGCATAGCTTGTGCAGCAATTGAAAAGTCTAATAAGTATTTTAGGTCAACCTCAAGCTCGGTTTTCTTATGCATTTTAGCGCATAGGACATCTCCACGAACTTCGATGTTGTAATAAGAGTTAGTCATGTTTGTGTCTCAAATTCGCCTCTGCATACTCAAGTAAATTGTAAATTGATACGCCAGATCAACAAGCCCTTATAGTATAGAAGATAGAGGTCATTCACTGTGTTGCTGTGGATAATTTTAACTATGGGGAGCAAATGTCATTGTAATTTGCATTTCCCTGTTGGATCATCCGCAGCTATTCAATTTAAAAGTTTGGTGCCCTGCTTTCAATGATTGAGCAGAGGATAGTAAGTTATTTGATATGTCTGAACAAAAATACCAACGAATTTGGAAAACAGTGCAGTCAATTCCTGTCGGTAAGGTTTCTACCTATGGACAAATTGCAGATTTGGCCGGTTTACCAGGGCGAGCCAGATTAGTAGGAAAATCTCTGGGTTACGCACCAGATGATATGCAAGTGCCTTGGTATCGAGTCATGCGTTCGACCGGGCAATTTGCTTTTGCTGCTGGAACCGAGCTTGCCCAAAAGCAAAAAGGGATGCTACAGGAGGAGGGTGTTGTGGTGCACAACAATCGCGTTAAATTGGCAGATTTCCAATGGCAACCCGATTTAGCAGAACTACTGTTTAAGTTAGAGTTTTGATTGAAGGTGAGCTTCTTGCTTTTGACTCTCACCCTTAATCTCCTTAGTTTCCTTAATTTTCCAACCAACGTTTCACCGGCTTGACCCACTCAGAGATAGGGCGATAGAAAGCCCCATGTTCTAAGCCGGTATTAATCTCTATTTCTTTGAAAGAGCTGTATGTTTTTGCGGTTTTAGCCAACGGATAACAAGAGCCTGCGCCGTCCGATGCTTCATAGATGGATAGTATTCGGCCGTATAAATTGAGTTCTCTTTTTAACAAAGACGGATGACAAGTACCCAAAAGAACAATGTTAAGTTGATTATTGTGTAATCGCTTAGCAGCATGCACGGTTAAGTTGCCGCCCCTTGAAAACCCAATCAATGTAATATTGCTCGGCGGCACACCTGCTGACATCAATTGCCTAACTTGGGCTGTTAGCAATCTCGTATAGTGATTGAAGTCTGTATTGGCCGGTCTATGGTGTGCAATAAGATGAAAGTTGGCCTCTTTGGCTAAAGCATTCTTGATATCGGGAAAAGCGTATTTCCCCCATCTTGGATGAATGGGTTCAGGGTTATCGCCTTCGACAATGTAGCCGTGCGAATAAAACACGTAGCGCCCCTCTGCATCAATAATATCGGGTAAGCTTTCTGATATAGGGCCTGATTCAGCTGTAAAACAAGATAAAGCTGTGGCTATGAACAATAAATAGGATAGGAAAATAGGCATCATATAATCTCTGGCTGTGTTGATGATACGAGCTCCGCGCGAATGACGTATCTATAATCGGGGTTTGGCTCAATACTGTCGAATGGATAACAAGTAATGAGTGTTAACAAATCTTGTTGAGAGTCTGCTAAAACGTTGACTTGATGCTCATGTGCAATACGGATCTCTCTGACTTTATAATCAAATTTACCGCTTTGTGTTTCGACTTGAATTAACTGATCTTTCTTAACATTTTGTAGTCGAGCAAAGTGGGTGTCTCTGTGTCCAACTATGACGCTATTGCCTGATGCACCCGGCAAAGGTGTTTGTATCATATGGCCTGGTCCAAAGGCTAAAGTGGAGCCATCTGAACCTTCCAGTGCATAGAGTGTCTTGTTTTCAATAGTGAGCTTAGCAATTGGCCAGGTATCGGCCCATGACCATGGTTTTACGACGGCTTTCTCTTCAATCGTCTGTTGCCATGCTTTTGCGACTAACCATTGTGCCGCAACGGCTTTGGCATACATGTAAGTACCTTGACCAAAAAAATAGCAGCCTAAGCAGAATATAAAGGCTTTAAGTTTGTGCTTTAGCATGAATCGACTGAACCCAGAGATGAGCCCCCGACGTTTTATCGACGATGAGTAATAAGATGTAGGCATAATGAAATCACGAGTAATAGAAGACCGATGATGATCTTAATTTGGCCATTGGTTGCTGTTTGAGGTAATGCGTTAATTTGTTGTTGCATCCCAAAAGGTAAATGATTCGGGAGAGATGCGTCCCTCGAAACATAATTTTTCGGCCGACTTGGTGTTACATCTACTGCGACCAAACTCGTTAGTTCGCTAACGATGTGATGCGCAAGTGCTGTTGTTTCGATGGCCTGATCAAATTTAGTTCTATCATGCTCCTTTCTGCGTTGCGACGTCAGTTGCGCTATCTTATTCCTCGCCCAAAGGACATTTAATCCAGAGGGTTCCCGTTGATAATGGCGGAACGCTGCATTCAACATCGCTGGTGGAAAGGTTCTCGTCCAATTGGTTTTTGTTAGATTGCCTGACGCCACTATTGGATCACCCCAAGTGGAACCTTTGTAGCTTATTAGTAATGGTTGTCCTGTATAGAGATCAGGAATGTTTTCTGGATACACTTCGATATTGGAAGGCAAATCTAGCTGAATGTCACTTAGCACCGGGTGATTAATTTGCTTAAACAAATTCTGCATTTTTTGACTGACATGGTTAATGTCACTGATGTAGGTGAAACTTCCTTTGCCTGTTTTAGCTGCTTCAGACATAAAGTAGGTGTTTGGTGCTGAGCCAATTCCGACGGTGAACAGCCTTTTTTCACCGAGCTTTTTATTGATCAATTGCATCAAATGTTCTTCGTTACCAACACTGCCGTCAGTAATAAAAATCACCTGTTTCAAACGTGCCTCGTTCGAGTAAGGTGCATAGGAACTTTGGGTAGGTGATTTCAGAGCCAGCTCAAGTGCAGCTGACATCTCTGTTCCACCGTTAGCTCTGAGCCCAAGAACAAATTGTCTAGCATCGATAATATTGTTTGGCGTTGCTTTCTGAGTATCACGCCAATAGGCGTTGGCGTTAGAGTTGAATACGATAATATTAAATGTGTCTTCTGGAGAGAGGCTTTCCATCCCTAAAATTAATGCTGACTTCGCTTGTTCGATAGACGAACCTTGCATTGAGCCAGATATATCGAGTACGAATATCGTTTCTCTTGGTATCGCGGAGACCTCATTCTCAGCTAATGTCGGCGGGACCAACATCATTAGGCCATATTCTTCACCCTGATACATTTGTGTAAAATGACTAATGAAAGGCTTAGATTCATCCCTACGACGCCAGCTCACCAGAAAATCTCTATCTGCTTTGGCTTGCTCTTTTAACGCAACATCAAAGCGACTATCCGTTATCGGAGATAGGCTTATATCATGGCTAGCGCTGCTGATGCTGGAGATATCAAATCCTGCGTCTATATCTAGCTTAACGCTCAGTTGATTATCTTGCTCTCCACTTTTTTTGAACGGAGGGGTAATACGATGAGCGTCTAATATTTGAGTGCCAGAAGTGGCTAATGTGTCATCAGGTAATGCTATATTTGAAAAAGAATTACTATTCTCTTTTGCTGGTATTGAATTTTTTGGGATATACCTAGGGGTGAGTGTCGAGGGAAAGCGTAAGCTAAATTCTCCCTGATTATAGTGAACTAATTGCTGGTATTCGAGTGTCACTTCTATGCTTTCGTTTGGTCCAATATTTGCCACTGAATTAGTGAAAAGGTTAGGGCGCTCTTGTTCAATTAAGCTAGCTTTTTTTCCTTGTCCCTTTGCTCGATTGAAGATTTTTTTAGCCTTCTTTTTAGGGTGGATTTGACCCTCAAGTTCCCGTGTTCCAACTCTTAAAAGAAGATGGTCAACAGCTGCGTTTTCAGGTAACGGAAATACGTAGATGCCATTGACCCATTTTTCACTGGGGTTGTAAAACTTCTGCGTCACTTTGACTCTGGCTACCATCCCTGTAACGGTCATTTCTACATCGGTATGGACTAAAGGGCTATTGAAAAATCGAGGTTGATCATCAGAATGGAACATCAAGCTTCCTTGCTTTAATGCGGAGAATTCTGAAGCATAAACTTCTACAGGGTTAAAAAGTAATGCTATGAATAATGAAGATATTAAAAGTAGCGTGCACTCACTTACATATAAATTACCTATTTTTAAGAGGTTGTATTTTGTATTCGTAGTATATGTTTTTGATGCCATTCTCACGATGTAAGTAAGTGCTTGCATTTCTTTCGATCCTTCTTACTGTTAACGTATTTCTAGTGATCATTTGCCGCTGTTAGGACGGGCTCTTTGGTTTCGATTTTCACGACCACTCGACGGTCAAAAAAGTCGTTTTCGAAACTTTGGTTTTTATCCAAAGGCTGAGACTCACCGTAAGCGAGTGTTTTGATTTGGTGCTGTTTTACACCTTCTTTTTCTAGGTGCTTTTTAACACTAATAATACGCTGTTCTGATAAGGCTTCGTTGTAGCTTTGGTCACCTCGCCTGTCTGCATGTCCTTCTAAAACAACTTGAGTATTTGGGTTTTCTAGTAAGCTTTTAGCAATGATATCGAGCTGTTTTTGATAGTGAGATTGCAATTGATGAGAAGCTGTTTTGAATTGAATATTTGCTTCTACAGGGACGACAGTTTGTTCCAGATCAGTCTGCAAAGAAACCAATCTCACCTGTTCCAGTTGCGCTGCTTTTTGATTAGCGAGCAATAAGGCTTGCTCATATTCCTTTTCCAGTAAAACTAAAGACTGTTTATTCTTTTTAATTTCTTCGTTAGCTAATTCGATGTTTTTGGTGTCGTTATAATCGTCACCCATCACTAAACCAAAAATCCCACCAACTAAGCCGCCAACTGGGCCTCCTATAGCACTACCGATGAGCACGCCGGATCCCAACCCGACTAATTCGTTTTTGGCTCGTCGTTTATCGTCTATCTCAGCAGCAGCTAAGTTGGTGGAAAAAGCGAAAATAAATGCAGAAGTGATTAATGTTTTTTTCATGTGTTGTCTCCAAGGACCTAGTTATATAAATGGAAATAAATAGCTTGATTCGTATTAAACAAAGACTTTGTGTCCATCCAATAAGGTAATCATGGAAATTTGGTTTTCAAATGTGGCGAAAAAATGGAATTTTGCCTGAAGGGCTAAAAGCTGCGCTAAATTGCTATATCATAAGGTCATCTTAAGTTGATAAAGAAGTGGTGTTGGCATGTCAAAAAGAGTCGCGCTAGTGGAAGACGATTTAGCGATACGCGAAAACTATGCCGCTGCCCTAACCAAACAAGGTTATGAAGTGATTAGCTATGCTGATAAACCCAGCGCAGAGGCTGCCTTTAATCAACGACTGCCAGATCTAGCCATCATTGATATAGGCTTGGAAGATGAAATTGATGGTGGTTTTGCGTTGTGCCAACAATTAAGAGGATTATCAAAGAGCTTACCCATTATTTTCTTCACTGCGAGAGATAATGACTATGACACTATTGTTGGGCTGCGTATGGGGGCTGACGACTACCTGACGAAAGATATTAGCTTGCCACATTTAATTGCTCGTATTGCCGCGTTATTCAGACGCTCTGAATTGTTGGCGCAACCGCAAACAAAAGAAGATCTGATCAAAAATGGCGATCTCGTGATGGACACCAATCGCATGACGGTCACTTGGAAAGGCCAACCTATTGAGTTGACAGTAACTGAATTCTGGATGCTACATGCGATCGCGAAATTCGCGGGGCATGTTAAGAGTCGGCAGCAATTGATGGATGAATCGCAAATGGTGGTAGATGACACAACCATCACGTCGCACATTAAACGTATCCGAAAGAAATTTGTTCAATTGGACAATGCATTTGATCGGATAGAAACCGTTTATGGGATGGGATATCGCTGGAAAAACGCCTCATGATAAGGCTTCGTGTCGGCATTCGGGTTAAGCTTCTCTTCTTCTCTCTGTTTTTGTTCGCTATTCCCTGGCTAGGTTATAAATACGTCTGGGAGATGGAAGGCTACCTTCGAGCCGGTCAAGAGCAGGCTTTAGTTGGTACAGCGAGAGCCGTTGCGACAGCGCTACATGAACGTCCCAAGCTTTTCGATAATCACGCCAGCTATTTGTCTGATGTAAAGCCAGGCACCGACTTATATGCACACAATATTATCGATCCGATCCAGTTGGACGGCCAGTTAGTTGATTGGTTAGACTATTCTCAATTAGCGGTGAATTATGGTGCTGAGCATCTACTAGAAGCTAACGTGGCATACCAGACTGATAGTTTGAACTTCAAGCACATGGTCGGTAAATACCGTAATTATCTTTACGCTTATTTTGACGTTAAAGACGATAAGGTCGTGCTGCGTGGAGAGAATAGCTTGCGTGTTGATCGTAATGATCATTTGCAAATTGCCTTGTTAGACGAAGATGATAATTTTCATCGTTATATTGTGGCAACTGACTCACCAGGTTGGGTTAACGCCTATTTACTTGACGAAAACTTGGCATCGACCAGACCTAAAGCGCTTGAAACTGACATCCAAGGACATTGGAGCCTGACAGATGAAGGCTACGTTCTAGAAATAAGGCTACCACTCAGTGCACTTTCTAGTCAGATTGCCTTTGCTATTGTCGACGTTGATGATCCCGAACAAAGAAACGTTAAGTATAGCGTGGGTACAGCTAACCCGAACAAATCCGATTCATTGGGAACGGTGCTTGTACCTTCTCCAGAAATTGAAAACATTGTTGATGGTTTAAAGTATTCCAATGCGAGGGTTTGGGTGCTTGATCGCCATAGACGGGTATTAGCGCGCTCAGGCGAGATTCAGCAAGCTGTCGGCATTAGCCCTAGGCGGTCTGACAAAGCTGGCTATGCTTGGTGGAATGACATAGAGCAGAATTGGTTACTACCGCTTTATCATAAGATTTTGACTAAGCCTCCAGCGGATTTTATTGATGAATTAGATAACGCTTTTGAACTCCAAGGACGTGAAGTGGATCGCGCGCTGATTGGTAAGCCTGACTCTCTTTGGCGATTAAGCCCAGATAAAAAGGCTGTTATTCTGTCTGCAGCGCATCCCATATGGATCGAAGAAGAAGTCATGGGAGCCGTGGTTGTTGAGCAAACCACACACGGTATTCGTAGCTTCCGTAATAAAGCGTTAGAAAAACTGTTTAATATCATTTTAGGTGTCGTTGTTTTAGGTACGTTAGCCTTGTTCATATTTGCATCACGTATTTCTAGCCGCATTAGGAAGTTACGTAACGACACCGAACAAGCGATAGATGTTAATGGTAAAATCATCGGCAACATAGAGGCATCTAAAACACGGGATGAAATAGGTGACCTATCACGCTCCTTTCACAACGTATTAGAGAAGCTTGGTCAGTACAATACTTACCTTGAGAATATGTCGGCTCGTTTGTCTCATGAGTTAAGAACGCCTGTTGCGATCGTCAATTCGTCGCTTGAAAACCTGCAGATGGAAAACACGCATTCAGAGTCTAGCCCTTATATTCGAAGAGCCAAAGAAGGTGTATTACGCCTCAGTAAAATCTTGAGTAACATGAGTGAAGCAACGCGTCTGGAGAATGCTCTGCGTTCCACCGACCGTGAGGATTTTGTGGCGAATGAGGTGGTTCTCGGTTGTGTTGAAGGATACAAGTTAGCGTATCCCAATTATCGATTAGTCACTGAGGTATCCGAGCAGGTTGTCGCGTTAAACGGTTCACCAGAGTTGTTCGCACAGATGCTCGATAAAATTGTGGCAAATGCTGTGGAATTCAGTGATGAGCAAGCCGAGATCCAAGTCATTTTGGAGAAAAAAGGGCAAAAAGCGTTACTGATGATTTGTAATAAAGGCCCTTTGCTCCCTGAAAATATGCAAAATGAACTCTTTGACTCGATGGTTTCGGTGCGACATCAAAAAGACATACAACAACCACATTTGGGATTAGGGTTGTATATCGCAAGAATCATTGCAGATTACCATAAGGGGGATGTCAGTATTTTTAACAATGAGCAAAAAGATGGCGTCTGTGTGCGTATAACACTTTCTTGAACGCTTAAGGGTGGCGAATGAATCTAATGAACATGAATGCAGCTAAGACGGCTGTTATTACGGGTGCTACCGGTGGTATTGGTCGTGCATTGTGTGTTGAGTTATTAATGTGTGACGGTTCACTTAAGCTATTTGTCGTAGGTAGAGACGAAGAAACGTTAAAGCAAATTCAAGCACAGTTTCCTGAACGTGTTGAAATTATTGTTTGTGATTTAGCTAATGATAAGCAAAGTGACGAGCTGTTGGATGCTTTGCAATCGTTAGAGCAAATTGACTTTTTGATCCATTGTGCCGCGATTATTCATCCGTTAAAGCAACTTGCTGAAGTTGGTATCAGTGAATGGCGAATGGCACAAAAGGTGAATGTTGAAATCCCACTTTTCTTAACAACATCTTTGATGCCCAAACTGAAGCATGGACGCGTCATGTTTCTTACCAGCGATTCTGAATTACAAGCGGTTGTCGGAGCCGGTAGTTATTGTATGAGCAAATCTACGATTCATATGCTTTGGCAATGCTTAAAGGCTGAGTATCAAGGGGTTGAAAAAAACAAAGAGAATAAGTATTCCTCTACTAATATTGCATTTGGACTGATAGCACCTGGCAATGTTGACACCAAAATGCAAACGGCAATTCGAGAAACCGATGAGTCAGTATTGCCCTTTGCGCCGCTCTTGGCTCAAGCTTATAAACAAGGTCAACTGTTAAAGCCTGATTACGTTGCGCAGTTTTTACGATGGCTACTCTACGATATTGACGCTAACCAATATAGTCAGAAAGTTTGGAATATCTACGCGGAGCTATCACATCAATCATGGCTTAAAAATGATGAATAGAACTTCAATGAATTCTTTTCAGCAAACGTTATGGGAAAAGCGTTCGGCGTTTGCTGGACACGTTTACCTACCTGAAAGCTCCGGATATAAACAAACCTGTAAATTGTATAATGGCCGTGTAAAGCGCTCCCCCCTTGCAGTTGTATGCCCGGTAACAACAGAAGATGTCTGTTTAGCTATTCAAATTGCTGGAGAACATGATATTCAGGTGACAGCGAAAGGAGGCGGTCATTCAGCTTGTGGGACCTGCCTCATTGATGAGGGACTTGTGCTGGACATGTCAACTATGAAGCATATTGAGGTGTCGCCAAAGGAAAATAGAGTCACTGTGGCGGCAGGTGTGCTTAATAAGGAGTTAGATAGAGCGACGCTAGCTCATGATCAAGCCCTACCTTTAGGCACTTGTGGTGATGTTGGGGTTATTGGATCAACTATCGGCGGCGGAATAGGCTTTCTATCTAGAGCTTACGGTTTAGCGTGTGACAATATCGTGTCAGCTTCTATGGTTAACGCAGACGGTCAATTGATTAAAGTCACTGCGCAAGAAACACCAGACTTACTATGGGCTTTAAAAGGTGGTGGAGGTAGTCAGCTAGGCATAGTCACAGAGATGACATATCAAACCTTTGACATGCCCAAACGCGTTTATGGTGGGACTATTGACTGGCCTTTGAAATATGGTGTCGAGATACTGAAGCGATACAGCGACTTTATGTTGGAGGCACCAAATAATCACTTTTTGTACGCCTATATTTCGTTCTCCGAAAAAGCAGACGCCAAGATCTCCGTAATGGGGTTTGCTATGGATACGCCCGAAGTGTGTCAGCGTATGTTTGATGAGATTGCTCAATGGTGTCCTGACGCAGAAACTAATCTAGGTTTTAGAAATTACCTTGATGTCCAGTCGAATCACTATGCTGATGGTTTGGCGATTTATTGGAAACACGGCATCATACAAGAAGGCCTATCAGAGGAGTTTTGTCGGGCACTCGTCGAGTGTTTTGAAGCTTGCCCTAATATGAGTGGCGGAATCATGCTCGATCCATTGGGGGGCGCAATCCGCAATGTTGCTCCTACGGAGACTGCTTTTTGTCATCGAGAATCTACCTTTATTTGCAGTATTACTGGCCTTGCTTTGGGCGATGCTATATCGCCTGAAACGAAAGCTTGGGTCACTGACAGCCAAGCGAAGTTGACACCTTATTATAACGGGTTAGCGTATGCTAACTATGAGGATACTGAAATTAAAGAAGTAAGTAGTTACTTTGGCTATAATAAAGATAAATTAATGGCTTTAAAAAGACAGTATGATGCTCGTGGTCGCTTTGGTGGTAGTTTAAGACGATAACCTAGAGCTTGTTACCAGCTCATATTTAATGCTTTTCGTCTGGTGGTTGACGTTATTTATTGTCTGATTCGACTCATCATGGTCGGCAGTTATGGCGCACTGCCATAGACCTTGCGCACATCACTTAATATTTGATTAACTTTTTTCTTATTAATGACTTGGCCAGATAAAATAACGGAATTTATCGACGTTGTATGTGTAATATCAGCCAAGGGATTCGCATCCAGAAGGACTAAGTCAGCCTGGAAACCTGCTTTTATAGAGCCTGTATTGACTTGCATCCATCGAGCGGGGGCAACAGTGGCAGATTGCAATGCTTGTGCTGGGCTCATGCCAGCTTGCACAAGGGCTTCTAACTCATGGTGTAATGATATTCCAGGTGCAACAAGTGAGTTCATGGTGTCTGTCCCAGCTAAAATAGTCACTTCATATTTGAGTAACTCTCTTAGAACAATCTGCATGGCTTCTACATAGGTGTCCCAGTAGATCTTAGTTGCTTCTATGTTTTTGCTGTTGGCTTTAAGAGATGGGTCTAACTCGAAATAATTTTCACCGGGTTGCCAACGTGAAACATACTTTGGATTAGCGAGGGATAAATCCAAGCCAGTAATGAAACTGTCAAGCTCCAATGCTTGTTTGGGAATAGAGTTGATATACCAAATGGTCGAACCTACTGCGAAATTGAGCTGCTTAAGTTTTGCAGCGACATTGCCACTGCGCTGACGTACATAATTAAGATATTCAGCGGCGTTAGATACTTTGTAGTGCCCGAATTCTTTGTCCAGCGATTTAGACAACTCTTCTATGTGAGCTAGCTCTCGTTGCTCAGACCTCCACAAATCTTGAAGTGCAATAGTATTGGGTATATGTCCCACGATATCGATGGGTTTATTTCTTACTATCTCAGAAAGTGCTTCATAAACCTCTTTACTTAGGGAGCTGCTCACTTTGACAGCATCAAAGCCGTCAACGATGAGTTGTTTTACAAGCTTTTCTGCATCGTCTCGATCGTCGAGAGGTATTCTATTGCGAAAGAGTGCTTTACCTCGTTGATATATGCCATCAGGGGTGGTCACCTTACTTGATGTGACATAAATCTTTGGTCCAAGGCGGCCGTTTTCTATGTCTTCACGCCACGCCAGATTGCGCTTGTTTCCAGACATTTCGCGTACATAGGTAATTCCGTAAGCGGCAAAAACTAACAAGTCATTAGGGTTATCTTTGAGATGAACGTGAGAGTCCATTAGTCCGGGGATTAAAAACTTATTTGAGCCATCAATCTGATGGTAGTCACTTTCTGTAACTTGGCCTGTTGTTATGCGAGAGATCAATCCTTCGTCTAGGTAAACATTACGGTTAGATAGCATAGACGAACCGTCTTCTGACAGTACGTTAACATTAACGATGACCGTAGGTTTGACCTTCTGCTGATACACTTGATGGTCGAGTTTGCTGATATGACCACAGGATGTCGCACCAACACCTAAGAAAAAGACAACGACGATCAATCTCAATGAATCAAGCTCAAACAATCTTGCGGCAACGCTTTTATACTGTCCTAGTGTATTGATGAGTGTCGAAGTGTTTGAAGAGTTAAATGGATTGACATGAAAGAGTGAAGTCCATATTCGTAAGTATCGTTTTATCGTGGGTATAGCAGTCGTTTTCTTGAATAACATAGCGTCTCCATCCTGTTCTTGCAAAGGGTTCAATTGCTGACAAGATGATGTGCAAATGCTATTTAATCTTCTCAAAACATGCGTTGAGAGCTCTTTTAGAGAGAGGAATAATCTTTTGGTGACATTCCTGTACTTTTTTTGAATATCCGATAAAAGCTAGCTTCAGAGTTAAAGCCGCATTCAAGTGCAATCGCAAGAATTGACACATTTGTGTAGTCAGCATCTTGCAACTTCGTTTTCACCTCGTTTGTCCTATATTCATTGATAAGGTCACGAAAGCTCTTGCCAAACTGCTGGTTAATCGCATAAGACAATGCACTCTGATTGACATTTAACTGTTCAGCAACCTCTTGTGAGCTCAACTTAGGATTTAGATACTGTTTTTGGTCTAAGACGTCAGCTTCAAATTTTGTCGCAATCTCGACAACTCTTTGTCGCGGTAATCTGTCTTTAACTTTTTTGGGGGTATGCTGCTTCGATACGTAGCCTTGTAACGCTTGTAATTGATACCCTTTAAAACCGATGAAATATATAAGAGTAGCCACATAAATGAAGTAAATTTTCCAGTGTAAGGACGTTGTTTTATTCAACGTAAAAACAATGTCTAGAAGTAGATTAAACAACACGAAAACACCAAGTACGGCAGATAAGCGGTAAATATGATTAACCCATTTTTGGGTGATATAACGGGCTTCATTTGTTTGTAAGTCATTAAAATGCTTAACGTGAGTACGTCCTAAGAGGAGATAGACAAAGATAGAAAAGGGGACGAGGTAGTCTTCAATGCGCTTCACCCAGTCGTACTGGTATAGGTTTGTCAAAATGGTGTGGTGATCGGCGATATCTGAGGCAAGCATGTGAACATAGACTAGGGTGCCGTATGTTTGGAATACGATGAATGGTATGAAGTGAATGAGCTTTTCTTTTGAAAAAGCCCAATGAGGGGTGACTATTGTTCGGACATAGAAATAAAATAGTGGCGACAATGCAAGTTCTGTTGCAAATGGAGGGAATCTAAAAACACGCATTGTGTCGTCTAAGTTGAGCGTATTGATCACCATTTTTATGCTTAATAGTGAAAAGCCGAGTAGGGCAAATGCGAGAAACACATTGCCTGAATGTTGGTCACGTTTCGCGAATAATATAATGCTGGTTATTGTTCCTTGCGTAACGCCAATGATCAGCAGGAGTTCATACCAAGTAAACAACTTCAACCCTATTCGGTATTAATAACATGTATTAGACCACTTAAGTTTAATGATTGAAAATGTGCTCTTAATGTCAAAGCCTTTAACACCTATGAAAAAAATCTAATATAAGGTTAACTTACCAAGTTTGAGTTGTGGAGACAGAAGGATCAATGTTAGAAGAAAACCGGCATCTTATAGGGGAATTCCGTATATTAACGTGGAACGTTGAGCGCTTCTCACTTCATACGCCATTGGATTTAAGATGCCTTTATATATGTTTATAAAATCGAAGAGTTCCTTCTCCAAATTTCAAGTAACACTTGCTCAATGAATATTAGCGCTGTACTACAGCATTATGATAAACGTCCTGAACGTCATCACAGTCTTCTAGCATATCCATAAATTTATCAAATAATGCCACGTCATCACCGGATACTTCAGTCTCTGTTTGAGGGACAAAAGTGACTTCTTCTACATCGAATGTGATATCAGGGTTAGCTGCCGTGAGCGCATTGCGAATCGCAAAAAATTCTGTGTGCGGCGCGAAAACGGTCACGACACCGTCTTCACATTCGATGTCGGTGACATCAGTGTCTGCTTCCATGAGCAATTCTAAAATAGAATCTTCGTCATCGCCTTTAAAGGCAATAATAGCTTGATGGTCAAACATATGAGCAACAGCGCCCGGTGCACCTATTTTAGCATTCGTCTTGGTAAAGCAGTTGCGAACATCGGTGATAGTGCGGTTGTTGTTATCTGTTAGACAGTCGACAATAACCATACAGCTACCCGGTCCATAACCTTCATAGCGTGCGGGATGGAAGTCTTCTCCAGCTCCACCTTTCGCTTTTTCAATAGCCTTTTCGATGACATGACTGGGTACTTGATCTTTTTTCGCTTTCTCAATGAGGCGTCGTAACGCAAGATTAGCTTCTGGATCTGGTGTTCCATTTTTAGCGCAAACATAAATCTCTTTACCGTATTTGGAGTAGACTTTTGTTTTAGCACCAGCTGTTTTTGCCATTGCTACTTTGCGAACTTCGTACTTTCTTCCCATCGAATTGGTGCCTTTATAAAAACTTGCCCGAGATTTTACTCGTTTTGTGAGTAATTTTGCAAAGCTTCATAGCGATAAAAAGCCTAGGACACGACTTAAACTACTTTTGAGCGTAAACTTTTAATGTTGCCGCGCTTTGTTTTGCTGTCGAGGCGGCGAGTTCGAGAGGCTTTGGTCGGTTTGGTTGGGCGCCGAGCTTTTTGCACAATAGCAACACTTTTAATGAGTTCGATAAGCCGTTCAAGAGCATCTGCTTTATTTCGTTCTTGTGTGCGGAATTGCTGAGCTTTAAGAATAATTATTCCTTCTTTTGTAATGCGCTTATCTTTGAGTTTTAGTAAACCTTGTTTATAAAAGTCAGGCAAAGAAGAGGCATTAATATCAAACCTCAAATGAATGGCAGAAGACACTTTATTGACATTTTGCCCTCCAGCACCCTGCGCTCGAATCGCTGAGATTTCTATCTCATCCTCGCTTAAATTGACAGCGTTTGAAATGATGAGTGAATTTTGATTTGGCAATGAGCTAGCCATAAACTCTAACGCACATAAGATGCACCGTTGATATCAATAGTTGCCCCTGTCATATGCCTGACAACGTCTGTGCATAAGAATGCAACTGTTTCACCAATTTCTTCAGGTTGTGCTAAGTCACCGAGCGGTATTTCTCGTGTGGCCGCTTCATGCCCCATTTCGTTTAAGATATCTGTGGCTAGGTCCGTTTCAGTGAAGCCAGGAGTGATAGCAAATGCAAGAATATCGTCTTTGGCAAAGCCTCTAGCGATAGACTTGGTGAGTGCGAGTAAGCCACCTTTAGCCGCTGCGTAATGCATATAGTCAGGCCCATCACCTCGATGACCAGCTCTGCTCGCAATGTTGACAATACGCCCCCCGACCTGACGAGCTTTAAAATGATTAATAGCATCGCGGCATAAATCAGCAGCAGCAGTGAGGTTTAACTGTAGCGTTGTATGCCAAGTGTTGTCCCAAAGCTCATTATCCGCTTCAACACCTGCTGTGTATTGTTTTCCTGCGTTGTTGACGACAACATCAATGTGGCCCAAGGATGCAACAGCTTCTTGCCATAGCACTTTCGCCGCATTAGGTTGGGTCAAATCTGCTTGCACTATGGTATGACTGCTAGGGTTAGGTAAACTGTCGAGTACAGCTTGTGCTTTGGTTTGACTACTTACATAGTGCAAGGCGACTCTGGCGCCTTGTTTAGCAACAGAGTGAGCGATTGCAGCGCCAATACCTCTAGATGCTCCAGTGATTAAAATGTGTTTCCCTGTCAGAGTCATTTTTATTCCTCAATGTTGTCGTCATCAGCTGTGGAAGGGGAATTTATCAGACATTGCGATGACTCGAAATACAAGCCGTATTTATTTGTTAGTAAGGCTTGTCAATAATTCTTGTGCGGCGCCCTTGTCTGTGAACTCTTCGGTTGTGGCCACCGCCACTTGTAGTTCAACTATAGCTTCGTCTTTTCTTCCTAGTTGGTTGAGCACATGACCAAGATGGTATCGAATATATGGATTAACCGAACTTATTGTATAAGCCACCCGCAATGCTCTTAAGGCCTCTGGGTATTGTTCTTTTTTAGCCAATAGCCAACCGTAGGTATCCATAACATTCGCTGAACTAGGATTTAGCTTGGCCGCTCTTTCGGAATATCCGAAAGCTTCATCAAGGTTTTGTCTCATAGTTGCTAAAGCTAAATTATTGTATAAGCTAGATTTATTGGGGAATTCAGCCACCTTTGTTAGCGCTAAATAATGTTCCCTTGCTTCAGAAAACCTATTGTTCAGCAATAAGTAATCGGCTAACAAATTTCTAAAGTAATGGTTGTTAGGTGAGCGATTTAAAGCGTTAACGGCTTGCTGTTCAAACAAGCTACTGCTGTATCCATCTATCGCTAAATTATACAGTTTTAATAAAATGAGGCCATTAGACGAACCAGAGAGTTCAAAAGCTTTTGCGTAAGAGGTTTGGGCTTTTTTGGGGGCTTTTGTCGCCAATAGGAAATCACCGTCGATATTCCAAATCTCGGACCAATCCGGTGACGCATTCTTTAAGGCATCTAACTTTTGTTTGGCTTGCTGAAAGTCCTTAGCTAACGTGGCTAGTTTTATTTGTTCTATAAGCAATGCTTTATTATTAGGCACTTGTTTTAGAGCCGTGCTAATTGTTCGTTGTGCCAAACCAATGTTGCCTATGCGCCTTTGCATTCTGCTTAAAGTTAACAATTTTTCTGGTTCATTCTGCCAAACGGTATAGAGAATTCTATGCTGCTCTCTTACTCCTTCGATATCTTCAAGGGCGAGCAGAAGCTCAGCTTTGGCTGTTAAATAATCTTCATCGAACTTGTTATTATCTGTTCCAGTTTCAAGTAAGGTTAATGCCTCTTCAGATCTTCCTGAACGTGATAGTAGTTTTATCAGCAGCTTTTTCACTTCGATATCTTCAGGCCTTCTTTGTAGGTAATCCTGAAGGGCTTGAATGGATGCATTCATATTCCCCAATTGGGCCTCTGCTTCTGAAAGCAACGATGATGCACCGGCGTGTGGTGGGTTGTTCGCGATGATAAACTCGAGTGACTTTTTGGCTTTTTTGTAGTTGCCTTTGAGCAGATCGATATCAGCTAAGTTCATCAAGGCTGGAAAGTAATAATTATCTAGGTTTAATAGGTCATTCAGGGTATTAGATGCTTCATCCAATGCTCCTAACTTAATGAGTGACTCACCTTTGACGTTGAGTAGTTCAATGTTGTCTGGCTGTTGGTTCAATAAATGATTAGTGAATATAAGTGCATCTTGATATTGCTCAGTGATTAAAAACAGTTTGGCCAAGTAATGGCCAATATCGTTGTTTTTATCTCTCGCGTAGGCAGTTTTAATGAACTCCAGCGCTTCTCTATATTTGCCCTGACTAACCATACTACGAGATTGTGCAATCAGTACTTGGGCATTGTTAGGATATTTCTTGTTAAGTTTATCGATAATATCTGAACATCTGAAATGCCTGCCTGCGATAAGGTATAAATCGCATAACCTGAGTGAGAAGCTGAGTTCTAAGTCTTCATCAACCTGATCGATATAGCGTTCCAGTAATGATATTGCTAGCCTATTTTCTCCAAGGTTTGTATAGGTTTCTACCAATAAATTGACAGCATTATAATGGTTGGGTTCTTCTTGAATATAGGTCGTAAGGTCATTGAGTGCGTTCTCGTGATTACCAATAATATGAGACGACAACCCACGAATGAAATAAACCCAACTATTCTTGCTTAAGTACTCATCTGTAGCAAGTGAGAGCTTTTGATTCATTTCGTTTAATATGGCTGTGGCTTGCTCGGCATCATTATTCAGTTGCAATAAGCGGCTTTTTACTAGAATGGCTAGTGGATCATCTGGTTTGTCAGTCAAAGCAGAATTGATCATGGCTTCTGCATTGGTTAAGTCGCCTAATTGTAGGTTAATACTGGCCAGCGCTCTTTTAGTTCGATTGTCTTCTGGCATTAGAGTCAGAGCTTGTTTATAGGCATTTAATGCGCCAAGCGCATTCCCTTCGTCTTTTTCCAATTGACCTAGTAAGAACCAGGTCGTCCCATTTTCTGTCGACACATCATGTGCTATATGAACTAGCTCTCTTGCTTTTTTCCGTTGGTTAGTTCTTAAATGAAATGAGATTAGTGCGTTTAGGCCTTTGATATTTTGAGGAAATAAGTGTGTAGCCTGCTGTAATTCCCTGAATGCCTCATCCATTCTTTCCATGCTAATAAAGGCATCAGAACGGACTAGATGGTTATCAAATTGCGTTTGAGTATTGAGCTTACGTTCTTCCGCTAATTTTAGTACTTCTCTATACTTTCTTGTTCTTAGTAGTGCTTCTGCCATTGGTTTCAGTATCAGATTAATATCAGCACCGGAAGATAACGCTTCATGGAATTCAGCTATTGCAGGCTCGTACAGTTCGCTATTTAAGTATATTTTTCCAAGCAGAATTTTACCTGGAAGATGCTCAGGGTCTTCTTGAAGTACGTTCTTCAAATGAATATAAGCATCGTCGTATGCTTTATCGTTGAACGACTTAAATGCTTTTTCATAATTTTCAGCGGGGTCAGCTAATACAGGACTGATAAAGGCGATTGCTATTATTATCCCAAAGATACAGCGCTTAATCATAGATACCCATGGTAGAGACATGTTTTGAATGCAGTATATGGCTGCCTCTAAGAGGTTGAAACAAAGCACTACTCAAAAGAGTGAGTAGTGCCTGTATTGAATTTAACCTCTTATGCGGCGAGAAAATTGCCAGCCGAGTAAACTCAATCCCAATAGTGCAAATGATGCTGGTTCAGGGACTGGCTCTGGCGGTGGTGTATTGTTCGCAGTTAGTGCACAACGATTAAATCGCTCTGTTGAACTGAATTGTACAGTAGAACCGATAAACTGAGCACAGCCTTGAACATTATTTAAGTTGAGAATGGTGTCTTCTCGATCATCAAGATCAAATAGCCCAATCCCGCCTAATATAACGTTACTTAGATTGAACACTTCGTTTGTATTAGCACTTCGATCATCCCTATCTGCAACGAAAATAGCTCCTAGTTCAGTAATTGGCGGTTCATCGCAAGTTGTTTGAGGTATTGCAAAGCCGTTGGCATCAAGTTCTAAACAGCCTGGGCCCAAGCTAATAGATGAGTTATCAAAGTTTACTGATGTTGTACGGCCTGTCAGTCTAAATATTGCAGTCACATCATTAACGGAATTCAATATCCAGTCAGAGTTATTAACTAAAAAGTTATCTCCTGCATTGATGTCAATAACAGCAAAGCCGTCACCGTTTCTGTCTAGAGCATCTAAATCAGTGATAAGCGGGGTATCTCCACGCGCTTGATTCTCTGCAAAGGTTCTATTGGAATCATATTCTTTAAAGCTGATATTCTCTATATCATCAGTAATGGTAGATTCAGTCTCTAAGCCTTCAACAAATAAACGCCATTGATCAATTTCACTAAGCAAGGCTGCAGGATCAAAATTGCTAACGCCACTTCCTGTGTCTAGTGTTTCAAAATCCGTTGTTGCATCTGATTTGAAACTGTTATCACCGTCGAAAGAATCGTGGCATTGTAGTCTACCATTACTTCTCAGGTCGCCATCTGCACACTGGATCCCAATAGAGGCAAAGTAATCAACATTTTCGCTGACAAAACTTGCATCGTTCCCGGTCAGTGCAACATTACCACTATAGTCTGGTCTTTCGAGCAGGGGTCTGGCGCCAGGTAAGAAGTCGGGGATGGTGACGTTGTCGCGATCGACATTGTCTGGGTCAGCATCAGTGAAACGATTGTCTGTATCATTGTCGAAGACCGTCTCACCATCTTGTGGCACAAACGTACCAGTTAAATCGATACCAATACTCGTGAAACTATCATGGATTTGCCCTGTAGTATTTGGATCTAGAGGGTTACCATTAAACTGATCACCCGTACCACTACTAACGACTTCTTGGTTTGCGCCTAGTTCACCGCCGTCGAAATTAAACGTCACGCCACTCTGGCCAGTTGCGACGACAAGATACTTCTGTAGCTCAGTCGTGTCAGGCGTGGCAAGCGCATTATTACTTAAAGCTAATCCGAGTAGGCTTAACGTAAGAATATGCGTCTTTTTATGGGTAAAGCGTTTTAATTTTGGACTGTCGTTGACTGTCATACCGTACACCTTTTAATTAGTACAAAGCACTTCCTGTTTCTAGTGCCCTAATTATTTTACTTATTACATTATAATATGCAAAATTTAGTCCATAAGTATAAAGTGTTTTAAAACAATTAGTTAGCGTGCCGCTTCTTACTGGCTTAGTGTGATGTGTAAAAAAAAATGACACCTATAATTTACTGATAACTATGAAGAATATCACTCACGGTGTCTGGTAAAAAAAGTGGACTTATCGACAATGCTTTGTGAACGCTTTGGTTGTATAATTTTACGTCTACTTAGTAAAATAAGTGTTCCTCAGAATATTTATCTATGTTTAATTGAAAGTGCTGTTCGTTCAATCCTATCTAATAGTGTAAATTCTTACAAAAATAGTAAGGCATTCAAGGAACTAATTAGCCATCATGCTTTTCTAAACCTCCTTTGGTAGAGAATATACGGATGAATCGAAACTGAACTTACATTTAAGTGACTTGATTAGTGTTTTAATACCTCACTACTATTAGGTAACTGTATAGAGGCCGCTATGACGAATTTGAAGCAAATTATTGCATTGGTATCAGCATGTACACTACTCGGAGGGATGTCTGGTTGTGCAATCGCTCAAGCTCAATCTGAGACTGCAGCGCCACAGAGTGTGACTGATTGCACCAATTTAACGCTTGATGGCCGAGGTGATGACGAGTTAACAAAAGAAGAGCGTATCAAAAAGCTTGAAGGGACACTTTACGATTCCGTTGACCGCTATGATACCTGTGTCGGTCAAGCGATAGCTGCAGGAGGTGGCGGTGGAGCTGGTGGTAATGGTGGCGGCTCAGGAAATGGCAGTGGGCAAACAGGTGATGCTGCTAATGAAGGCTCTACGGCGGAAGAGGAATCTACAGAAGAGCAAGCCCAACCACAAGAACAGCCAGAAATTGGTGAGACAGGCAGTGTGCCAGCCGATATCCCTAGTGCTGATAATGACTCAGTTCTGCAGCGACAAATTAGAGATTTAGCAACAAAAGAGAAAGATCCACAAAAGAGAAAAGAGTTGTGGGATTTGTATCGTAAATATAAAACAAAATAGCCTGAGTACTCATTTTGCCTCGGGTTAATTAGAACGAAGAATCACTTCAAGACTGCTTGTTCGGTCTCAATAGGAAAGGAAGTAAATCATGAGTAAACGCTTTTTATTTTGGATGGCATTAAGCGCTGCAATTGTGCTGAGCGGGTGCCAAACGACTGGGCGTTCGAGCACTTCTGTTGGCCCCAGAGTTGGGCCGACGGCCTCGACACCATTAGGCGAAGAAAAGAAAAACTATGATATCAACAGCAATATCTTTCTTGATGTTGCTGTGCCGGTGTTTGATCCTGGTATTCCAGAGGACTTAGATAAGCTAGAAAAAGATGCTGTGTGGCCTCAACTTAGGCGTGCTGAGGCCAATCGATTTTCTCTTAAAACAAAAGAAGCATTACAAAAAACCGGTGTTTTTGGCTCAGTGAGTGTTGCTCCTTCTCCTCAGGTTACTGCTGAGGTTTATGTCTTAGGGAAAATCGAAGAATCAAATAGTGAAGATATAGAGATCAGCATAGAAGTTGTTGATATTAGCGGTAGACGCTGGGACACGGAAACTTTTAAGCACCGTGTTAGTACAGGGTTCTATCGAGATAAACGAAATGATGAAAAAGACTCTTATGGTCCAATATTTGACGATATTGCTGATCATGTCGTGAGTCTATTGAAGCGCAGAAAAGAAGCACAAAAGGAAGAACTCAAACATATTGCTGATATTCGCTTTGCTCAGAGTTTTTCGCCTGAAGCTTTTTCAGAACACCTAGTAACTAATCGCAGTGGTTATGTATCGTTGCGGAGCTTACCTGCCGCAGATGACCCCGCATACGCTCGAATCAGGCCTTTACGTGTTCAAGACCAATTGTTTATTGATCGAATTCAATCTCAGTACGAAGGGTTTTCGGCTAAAACAGATGAGAGTTACTTAACTTGGCAACAAGAGACCTTACCTTCCATTGTTGATGCGAGGAAAGCGAGGCGAGCGTCAGTTGCTAAAGGTGTGTTAGCTGCTGTGCTAATTGGTGCAGCTGTTGCTGGGGCTGCTGATAACAATGGCTCTGGTTTACAAGATGTAGCTACTGTTGGTGCAGCTATTGGTGGCGGGTTGTTAGTGAAGTCAGCGTTGGACAGTCGCCGCGAAGCGCGTGTGCATCTAGCGACCATAGACGAGCTAGGTGAGTCATTAGATATTGAAATGGACCCGCAGGTTGTAGAGTTAGAAGACAAAACGATTGAATTAACGGGTACAGCACAAGAGCAATATATTCAGTGGAAGTCTCATTTGAAGCAAATATATGAACTTGAAGAAACACCTGATATTCAACTATAAGGAAATCACTTTTGTTAGATGATGCCCTAAAAAAGCAGAAAGATAACGCTAATCAACATTACACAAAGTTAGTAAAAGGACTTGGCGTCGTTGTTATCGTCATCCTTATCGCATTGGTTGGTAAATCATTTTTGACTAAGTCGACTCAGGAACAAGAGGAAAAGACCAGCGAAATACCTAACGCAAGTGAATACAGCGGTGTGCAAAATGAGCAGGCTCGTGATTTATTCAAGCGGGCACTCACCGATTTCGATGATGCATTTACGTCAGCTATTCAAAGTGAAGCGCTCGCTCGCTGGGCATCTGATGAGCTGCAACAGACGAAAGCGACCTACGACAAAGCGGTGAGTGCATTTGCTAAAAGTAATTATGTCGATGCATTAGCCGATATTGAATCAGCACATAAGCAAGCGCAGTCATTAGTCGGAAGGTGGGAGCAAGCGTTTGAGTCGGTTTTTGCACAAGCAAAAGCAGCCTTTGAGCAAGATGATCCGCGTAAAACTGGGCTTTATTTAACTCAAGCATTGACCCTAAAACCTAATGATTCAGAGGCGTTAGCTTTGCAACAGCGCCTCTCTAAATTACCTGATATTGAGCAGCTGCTGGAGGATGCGAGAATCGCTAAAACTGAGAACAGTTTGGAACGCGAAGCCGCTGCTATTAGTCGTATTGTCCAACTTGATCCTGCACGAACAGAACTCGCTTCTCGGCTTAGTAACATTCAAGAAGAAATTAGGTTGTCTAACTATCAACAACATATTTCTAATGGTATGGCAGCATTAAGCGAAAGCCAATTAGATGACGCAAGACGTGCATTAGCTCAGGCCAAGACGCTTTATCCCAATCGTAAAGAAATTCAGGTACTAGAACGAGAAATTGCCTCAAAAACAGCAACAAACCAGCGCCAAGTCTGGCGTGAAGAGCTAAAAAATTTGGTAATACAAGATAACTGGCGTCAAGTTCTGAATGTTGCTCAGAATGCCCAGAAGACGTTTCCTACAGACAAGCAATTTAGTGATTCTGCTAATCTAGCAAGCGAGATTTTGTCGAGAACACAACGTATTGAACGTTACCTCTCACAACCAGACCGACTAAAAGACAGTGGTATACACGCCAATGCCACCACTTTTGCCGAATCTACACAAGAGGTTGCTGGTAACAGTCTCGGCTTAACACTGAAGCTAGAACAATTGAATGCTGTGTTGGAGACCTTCGCAGAGCCTGTGCCTATTACAGTGAAATCCGATGGTGAAACAGACATTATTGTCATTGGTGCAGGCAAAGTAGGCTCGACTGAGGAAAGGGTTATCGAGTTGAAAGCAGGAACTTATGTTTTTGAAGGTAGCAGAGCAGGTTATCGTAACGTACGCGTGACCCTAACGGTGGATCCTTTTGCTGAAAATCAAGAAGTGACGGTGATATGCAATGAACGAATTTGATAGCAGTATTCGCCAAGCGAAAAAGACGCACGCTTTACGTAATGCTATTGCTGGTGGTATTTTATTTCTTGTCGCTGTTGGATTGATACTTTGGCTGACAGTGATCGAGGCTTTTACGATAAAAATTCAGCCAGAGAAAGCCCGAGCTACGTCGGCTTTTTCAGTGGTTAGCGGCATCGGCTATATGTCTGGCAATACACTTTACAAAGTCAGCCCTCGTGTTGAGTTAATCGCTAGTGCAGAGAAATTTGTTCCAGCGTCGGTGTTAATTGATAGTCAGAGTGCCGCCGTCATCAGTGTCGTGCTAAAACCAGTTCCCGGTGAATTGAAAGGTGTCGTAACAGGCGAACATGCTGACACAGCATGGTTACTTGATGGTGAGCTTAAACAACTTGGCGCGGAATACAGTGAGTCATTCAAGCCAGGGAGTTATCAGTTGACTGTTGATAGTCCTCATCATGAAGTGCAAAGCGTTGAAGCAAAAATCGAGAGCGACGAAGTATTTCTGTGGGAGCCACAATTAACACCGATCCAAGGTGAGTTGACTATTCAGAGTACACCGACAAATGCCACGGTATTCGTCAATGACGAAGAGGTTGGAAAAACACCTTGGTCTCAAGCATTAGTCGCTAAGCAATACTCTGTTAGAGTGGAACAGTTGGGGTTTGAACCGACAATAGAAGAGATTGATCTTACACGTCAGCGCCCGAACCCAATAAGACGTTATAACTTAAAACCACTCTCTGCGGCCCTGTCGCTGGGACTTGAGCCTAAAGGCGGTTCGTTATTGGTTGATAATCAGGTGGTTGCAGATAGTCGTCGAATTCCTTTGGTTTCCAACAAACAACATATAGTGAGTTACCAAAAACCAGGTTATTTCACGGTAACTAAAACCTATAACCTAAGGGCCGGACAAACGCTTTCGGATACTATTGCACTCAAAGAAGAGTTGGGTGAAGTGATTATTCGCAGTAATCCAAGAGCTAAGCTGACCATTAATGGTCAGGATGCAGGAGCTACACCTTTTAGTCAGACATTACGAGCAGTCGACTATAAAGTTTCGCTAAGTAAGCCTGGTTATCGCACTGTAGAAAGAACAATAAAGCCATCAAGTGAAGCTAAAGTGGCGTTGGATATTGAGCTTTTAACTGAGTATCAAGCACGCCGTAAAGAAGGTAAGCCGTCAATAGCGCAGACTATGGGTATTCAATTTGTGCAAGTGCAGCCGACAGCATTTTCGATGGGTTCGAAGAATAATGAGAGAGGCCGACGACGCAATGAATTTGTCAAACAAGTCGACTTTACTCGGTCAATTTTTGTGAGTAAGCATGAAATAACCGAAGCACAGTTTGCTCGTTTCAAGGGAGGGGGCGCAACAAGCGCCTTGCCAGCAACCGATATGAGCTGGTATGACGCTATTCGCTTCTGCAATTGGTTGAGTGAGCAAGAAGGGCTGCCGCAGTTCTATCGTATCCAAAATGGCCGTTACCTCGGTATCGATCCCAGCTCAAATGGTTTCAGGTTGCCTACCGAAGCTGAGTGGGAGTGGCTTGCGAGAAAGGGACGTCGTGCGACAGAAACAACCTTTGTTTGGGGAAATGCAGAAAAACCACCTGAAGAAGCCGGAAATTTTGGCGATGAATCTATCAAGTCGCAAACTGCTCTGTATCTGAAAGATTATGATGACGGTCATGCAAGCAAAGCACCTGTAGGTAGCTTTAAGGCTGACAGGCTTGGTTTATTTGATTTAGCTGGCAATGTCAGTGAATGGGTACATGATGTCTACACTAATCAACCTCCTGTAAAAGCAACAGGTTTGGTTGATGATTTTGGCTCTTCGCGAGGCGAAGGTAATGTGTTTAAAGGTGGTAATTTCCAAGTCGGACAAATACAAAATTTGCGAGCAGCTTATCGTGAACCGTCTGCCTCGCCTTTGCCGACTCTTGGCTTCCGCATTGTGCGGTATGAATAGGAAGAATGATGAACAGAAATAAAAAGAAATGGTTAGTTGTATTGGTTGTCATCAGCTCCTTGATAACGGCTTTTGGCGCTTTGGCACTGCAAGGCCAAATTAGCTTGAACTCTCCTGTGACTTTCCCTGTGGATATATAATGATGGCGAATGAAAACTCTAAGAACCCGTTTATTATTGGCTTAATCGTATTAGTGAGCGCTATTGTGGTTGTGCATCTTTTGTATGTCGGGTACATCATTCCGTCAGCGAATGCTGTTCTTGCAATAGATGGCAGTGCGGGTGCACGTAATTTCTTTGTAATCATTAAAGATCTTGAGCAAGAAGTCTGCTTTATTGCCATGATTTGGTGTAGTTATTTTATTATCACCAAGAGTACAGCGCTCTTTAATGATCGCTTCTTATTTAAAGTCGACTTTTTATCTGATCAAGATAAAAACGGTGAGATTGACTTAAATGAAGCGCTAAACAAACTTGAAGAAAGTGAATTTAAGGATAAGCCTGTTTTCCAAACTTGGATTACTTGTATACGCCGATTCCTTCATACAGAAGATGTGCAAAATGCTTCTGACGCCATACAAGCGAGTGTTGATTCGCTGGCAGTGAGGTTAGAAGCAGAGAACTCAATGATCCGTTACCTCATTTGGGCTATCCCTTCTATCGGTTTTATCGGCACTGTTCGAGGTATTGGACAGGCTCTTGCTCAGGCAGATAAGGCCTTGGCAGGTGACATCTCAGGTATGACAGATAGTTTAGGCGTTGCGTTTAATTCAACACTGGTCGCATTGTTTATCAGCATTGTTTTGATGTTCCTATTACATCAATTACAACGCCTGCAAGATGGCTTGGTGGTGGACACGCAAGCGCATTGCGAAAAATATCTACTACGTCACTTACATCAAAATGTGAAACAACAGGCTGCTATTTAATTGTTTGGTATTCGAGTTAAATGATGAGACGTCGTTCTGCCGATGGTTTTAACTTAGCATTCCTAGATGTGATGGCTTGTGGTTTAGGCGCTGTCATACTGATTTTTATGTTAGTGAAATTTCATGCACAAACGGCTATCCCTAGTGATGAAATTGAACGGCTAAAGTCAGAGCTTGAACAGTTAACTAGCCAACAACAAGCGCTGAACAACGAGGTTAATAATGCGAGTGCAGAAAATGCTAAAAAAAGCAGTGAAGTTGCATTAACTAAAGATCAAATTGAGGCGTTAATTAAAGAAGCGCAAGACAACCAGAAAAGCGTCGATGAAAAGCTTTATGCTTTGGCTAATTTAGAAACAGCGGCGGCCGCTGCTGCGCCTAAACAAGTTGACGACGCGATTACCTTGCAAGGCTCTGGCGAAGAAAACTATCTACTAGGCCTTAAGGTTGAAGGAAGCCATATTGGTATTTTAGTTGACTACAGTGCCTCTATGACCGAAGAACGTTTGGCTGATATTATTTCTCGTAAACTTGACTCAGATGCTCAAAAGCAATCGGCTGCCAAATGGCAACGTACACTACGCACAGCTCGTTGGTTGCTGGCCAGAGTACCGAAGACTGCTAAGGTTGCTATGGTTGCCTTCAATGAAAAAGCAGAATCATTAGGTGCTAAACCTGTGGTTTCTGCGAACAATGAGTCTGATTTGCAGGCGATATCCACAGAACTGAGTAAGCTAATCCCTAACAACGGCACAAACTTGCAGCTTGCGTTAAAGAAAATTGTCGAGGTCAACCCGTCTATGACCAACCTCTATATTATTACTGACGGCTTGCCTACATTAGCCGATCCCAGTGATAAGGAGTTGACACGAAGTAGACGTTGTCGGTCTTTCGGTGGCAAATCAGAAACCATCACCGGCGAGTGCCGTGCGTTACTGTTTAATCGTAGTCATCAAAGTGCGGGGCTAGGCAATGTGGAAGTTAATGTCATTTTACTGCCTTTAGAAGGTGACCCAGATGCAGCTCATATGTACTGGACTTGGACTTCAAATACAGGCGGTTTGACTTTGACACCGGCGGATAGTTGGCCATGAAACGAGCTCGTCAGCAACTCGAAGTGTTTAACCTATCATTTTTGGATGTGATTTCCTGTGCTTTTGGTGCAATTGTTATGCTGATTTTATTGGCAAAAAACGGGGAAGAGGGAGATTACAAAGACACCAGTGAGTTAACAAAACTCTTGTTAGGTATTACTCAATCAGAAACAGAAAATGAAAAACTAAGTACTGAATTAGAATCACTTAACGAACAGATTAAAGATCTCAGTGCTCAATCACAGAGTGTGACGGCAGAAAAAGCGCAATTGGAAAGTGATATTGCCGCGGCAAAAAAACTGCAGCTGGAATTAGACTCATCGGCATCGGGTTTACAAGAAACCATAGAGGAACGCAAAAGAGCCGCGTTGAATCGAAATACGTCCGAAGAGCGCGATGAAGAAGTTGGTGGCATACCTGTCGATAGCGAATACGTGATTTTTATCGTCGATACGTCTGGCAGTATGAAACAAATGTGGGGGCGCGTGCTGACTCAGATGGATAATATTTTGAATAACCACCCCAAAGTGAAAGGTTTTCAAGTGATGAACGACATGGGCCGTTACTTAGCAGGTAGCAAAGGACGTTGGCACCGAGATAGTCCACGTATCCGCTCGACCATATTGTCACAAATGAGAAGTTGGTCAGCCTTTTCAAACAGTAGTCCAGTCGAAGGTTTGCAAGAAGCACTGCGTACCTATGCAAAGCCACGTGCGAGTTTGTCGATTTATATTTTGGGTGACGAATATTCCGGTGGTTCGTATGACCCTGTCATCAATACATTGAATCGACTTAATACGGATAAAAAGACAGGGAAGCGTATTGCTCGAGTCCATGCCATTGGCTTTATTCCGGGTCTCTCTGGCAGTAATCTCCAAACAACACGCCAATTTGGTACTTTAATGAGGGAAGTGACTCGCCAAAATCGTGGTACTTTTATTGCCTTGCCTAATTGAGCCGCTTCTCTTGTACTAAGCCCATGTATACGTGGATAGAGACTGAGTTTCGGATAGATTTTGGTACCAGTTGTTAAATACAAGCTCGCTTTGATTGAATCTTACTGAACCGAAATCGTGTTGCCGATAGCGTTGGCAAAGCGACAACAGCAGCTCACTATTTTGAATTTGATGCTGAAAACGTACAATGGAGAGATGTGCCGTCGTTTGTTTGTATCGACTATCTATACTCACCCTTAAGCCCGAGTCCTTAAATTTTGTGCGGAGTTGGTCGCGTATCTCGTTGAGCTGTTCGTTCAAGGGAAAGCCTTGGATGACAAGGCATGAAGGAGAAGCCGTTATACCTTTAAAGTGTACTTCAATCGGTGCAGAATTTTGCATAACCTCCTGGAAAATAGTGACATACTCATCTTTGTTGATAGTTGATAATTTAAAATCTTCAACACAGGAAATAACAGATAACAGTGTTAAATGAATGTCGCTCTTAGGGTAGAAATACTGATAAGGTGCAATCGCTTTAACATCTGCCATAAAGGTAGTAATGTCATTGCAGAGACCCGCGCTGTTATTGTCCAAATAAGCTAAAGCTGTGATACCTCGACGTGTATCGTTCGGGTTAAGTATATTCGAATCAAGCTCAAAGGTTCCATTACGTGCAGCCAAACGGAACTCCGCCCACATACCATCGTAGATAGCCTGAATCTTCATTAGCTTAATGTCTCTTCTGTCTGCTTTTTAAGGCGTGAAGGTAATTTAGTTTTTACGGTTTTAGTCGTTTGCAATTTAAATCCTTATCCTACTTTCTCTTTCTTAGAATTTGTAGACTCTCATAGGATTGTAGAATGAAGATCACTTATTTTTTAGTGTATATCACACCTCTCTCCACATGAATCAAACTGTCTGCTTTTTCAGCTCACCTGCTCACCACAATACTCACCAATTGGATGACCCAGAATAAAAGTATGGAGCGATTAAAAACAAAAACTCACTATAAAGTGAGCTTTTTCAATGAATTGTAATGTTTGTTGAGCGCTAGTGAAGGCTACTCTGTATCCTGTATCTAAATATATAACATCACTTTAATAAACCTTATTAATAACATTATATAGGCTGTTAATACATGAAAAATTAAATCCTGCCACCATTAAAGTAGAAACAAAGTGCCCTATATATGAGTGAAATATTATATTGCCACCTAAATGTCAACCAATTAATATATAGGTCTTTCAAATAACCTCTTAAAAATGTTAGTTAATGTTATTATGTGACTCGATTTTTTTCTCTGCATATAAACAAATACTTTTAATAACCAATTTTTCAATTGCAGAAATAAACGTATCCATTATTTGTAAATTAGGCTGATCATTCTGTACAGGCAGAGAAATTTTTTCTTTTTGAATCTTTTTATTGCTAATGCTGTCACCCCAAGAATACTTGTGCCCTAAACTCTTATTTACGCAAGCTGTAAGGTACAACTGAGTTAGTTTATTCCTTTTCTCTTTATTTTTCAGATAAAGAATTAAGTTATGGCTGTCATTTGAATAAAAATCTCGTTCTTGATAACTAACTTCAAATGTTTTCCCACCAATAAAAACACAATTACCTTTATCAAGATATTTCTCATCATATGTAATGTATGAACTGACCCCATTATTTTCGCTGCTAGCACACAGATATGGAGTTTCTCCGCTACCTTCAACAATATCCCTAGAAAGGATATTTCCCGAGTTTTTCACGTCAAAAACCTCTGTAACATCAAACTCTTTGAATTCAAGGTTATCGTATAAGTCTATCGCCTTTTGCTCTTCCTCTGTTAAGGAATAGTCTTTTAGACGGGCATCAGACAAGTAATTATCCAACAATTCTATTCGGCTGACCTCTAATTCAGTGATAAAGGACTCCATAAAATCGAAATCAATTTTTCCATTTATGTTGGAAGTTGAATCTCATAATTTTTAATATCTGGGAGTTTGTACCCACCTTGTTGCCCGTCATAAAGTGAGACAAACTTTTGTATTCCTGCGATACAAAAATAAGCAATTCTCTCATTCCACTGCTTAAAAATTGGATTTGGTGTTAACTTATTAATGTTTTGCGAGCAATAATAAGGCTCAGTTTGCAGTTTTACGTATTTATAATTCCCTATTACTGTAGCTGTAATTGTATAGGGTTCATTCGGCTCAAAATTTCTTTTCGCAATCTTTCCCTGAACCCCATTATTATCAAAGGTTCTTCCAACAAAATTTACTCCCTCCTTTGTAAAATCTATCGCGTTGCTATCTAAAGATTTAGTCCCAACAATCTCAAATAATGTACCAAGCTTAAATTCCCCCCACTCAACGATCGAAAGCTTCATATTGAGTAGGGTTTCTACTTTCCCAGCTGTTTTGAACCTCCGGTTTCCCCTCCCAATAAACTAGAAATCTCCCAAGTTAAATAATTACTTACTGTTTGTTTAAAATCTTTTATTGTAGGTTTGGAGTCTATAGGAATCGCTTGATTCCAATCTGCACCGTTTTTAGGATCAATAGTATTTTCGTAATATTCATCTTTAGTGAAAATATCGAGTTTACTTCCTCCAAAGCGCACTAAACTAACCAATTCGGCATAACGCTGTTGAGCACAGTCAGTATCTTTTAAGTTGTTGCTAGATTTTTTGCGGTTAGTGCGAGTATAACCATCGTTTGAAAAATCAATAAATCTGACTATTTCATCTTTGTGATGAGCCTCTTTGATTTTAAATACATAAATATAAGTTTGGACGCTGGATTTACCAATAAAAATGTCTACTGGCATTTTTATACTTGCCAAAAGTGTATGTTTCTTCAAAATTCGTTGATTAATATCTTTTGCTTTTCCTGAACCAGCAGACCCCTGAATAATAATGGAGGCATAACCTTTTTCCATCATTCCCAAAGCTCGTTCGACAAAGTTCATACCATTACCCTGAGCCGAGTACGGAGGGTTCAAGATAAAAGCATTAGCAGGAAATTTCTCGCTTGTTTTTCCGAAACCATATTTTCCATCAAAGTCTAATAATGAGTCTTTGTTGAGTATGTTCGAGCTTCCATCACCCATCATAATCATGTTAAGAATAGCAAGCATGTAAACACTCGAGAGCATTTCCAGCCCTAACAATTGCTCTGCTTTTATTTCAGCTTCTTTTTTTGCTAATTCCTCAGGGGAGGTAATAGTACTTTTTGCATCTTTAAGCATTTCGTTCATTGCTGCGACTAGTAGCCCAGCTGAGCCTGTTGCAAAATCCCACACATAAGAATCTTTATTCACTCGAGCAAGCTTGACTAAAAGAGTAGCAATATATGAAGGGGTTAGAACGACGTCGTTAAGTTTGTCTTGAGAAAAGCCTAGCCATCCATACATTTCATTAAAGAGTTTACCCGTGAAATCTGTTGTCAATCCTATTTTATAATAAATACCTAAATCATCGAAAATTTTAGTAAACACCCTTTTTAACTGACTTTCTCCATCTACAACTTTATTGATATTTTCAGTGGTCAGAGTATTTTCAAGGGTTCTTAATATTAGTTTTTTCTTCTCACTAGGGATGTTTTTATGACTTAGGAATGATCTGATTTTTTTGATAATAACATCACCATCGGTATAACCTTCTTCGGTTGAAGATACCAAGTCAGATTTTTCGAGAGGTCTGACTTTATCTGGAATACCAAGTGTTGCGATGATCGATGCGGCTACAAGATAAACTCGATCATTTTCCCCTAACCCTGTTTCTTCTTTGTAAATATCATTATTTAACTTAACCAAGCTAGCATCAATTTCTTTCTCACGCTGCTCTTTGAGTCTTTCCATTTCCGCTTGAGATAAGCTTAAAGCTTTTACTTGTTCAATGAAGGCGTCAAAGTGAGGTTTTGATAAAAATGAAAAATCCGAAAATTCGCCAACTTTTTGACCTGTACCAAAATTAGATCTAGATACAAAATAGACCCCGATTTCGTGATGAATATCTCCCAATTCATCTTTATGACCAGTTACACCTATAGCTATAATATCGGTATAATTGGTGTGGTGTAACAATGCATTAGCATAGTGCACCGCACCATTTACAGCAAACCCATTAATATTTTTAAAATGAGGTTCATTTTTGGAGGTTATATTTTCTATTACTCCATCAGAGTTAAGTTTTTCGAGCTTACCTTTGAGTCCCTTGTATTCTATTATTACTGGATAAGAGTTTAGGTTTTTGTCTTTTAATAAAACTTTTGCATCAGGGCGATTTGCACCAGTACCACCATTCTTTGTAAAGTAGTCAGAGAGTGCTTGGTCTATTTCAGTATTTAAAGACTCTTGCTCTAATTTGTAGGGTAACCCGTAAGATTTCATCCAACCATTTGCTAAGTCAGCAATATTTGATTCAATTGATTTTGTTGATTTTGCCAATTTGTACGCTCCATTCCATTTTGCAGATATTACCAATAGCTTTTAAGAATCTGACTCCATTACTTCGAATGGAAATTAGTTCTGTTTTTTTGCATTTTAAATCAAAGATTTATTTATCTTTATTTGTTGCGCACTGAGTATTTTCATTAATCCAGTCTTGAATTGAGGAAGCTTTAAAACGCTAGCTCCCACCAACTTTAAACCCCAGTAACTTACCTTCAGCAGCAAGTCTATATGCCGTTTTTTATGTTAGCTTGAGATATTCAGCTAATTCTTTCAGTGTGAGTATTTCATCAGGCATGTTGAGTCCTCAATTTTCTTTAATGTAGATTATGAGAAAATTGAGGAGTAAACAAGAATTATAAGGATGGTTGGTAAGTATTGATTAATAGTTGATCGGGATTTAAAAATTCACTGGCTAACTTTACATCATTTTCTTGTACACACCACTTTGCTGCAATATATAACCTCGTTTGATCTGTAATTAATTTTTGTTCATCCAGTAATGCAATATCAGTCTCTTCAGCGTTAAAAAACCAGTAGCAATTTTGCTTATGCCTGCTTCCAGCTACATATGTATTTGCTCTGTCAAAATATGAGTTGACCATAATTAAAGTGTCGCCTTCTGCGGTTAAACCTTGAGCGGAGTATATTGTGCTAGCATATGCTTGAACCAATGGAAAATAACCATCATCAGATTTGTACTCTGAGGTAGAAATAGTTATCAAACGACCATCATCTAACTTTATGTCAAAAAGAACAGTTATCATTGTCTTCTTTATTGAGATCAATAATTTTACCTTGCATACCATTGCTCAGCTTGAGTGAGTAGTTATTTTTAGATAGTCTTACATAGTCCCCAATAGCAAATTGTTGCTTAAAGACTTTATCCGATACTGCACAATCCAATTCAACGACATCACTTTGAACAACTCCTTTCTCCTGCAATTTTCCCCTTATAAGTTGGCTTATGGCTTTAACATCTCTCTATGATTTAGCTAGAACTAATCTATTCGATATTCTGGATCTGCTCGCGCATTTGCTCAATTAAGACTTTGCATTCAACCGCTGATTTAGTCACTTCACTATTGATTGATTTAGATGCCAGTGTGTTGGCTTCGCGATTGAATTCTTGCATCATAAAGTCGAGTTTTCGCCCAACCACGCCGCCTTTTTTAAGGATATTGCTAGTTTCTTTTATGTGCGTATCTAGGCGATCCAACTCTTCGGCAACATCGACCTTTTGTGCCAGCATGATCATCTCTTGCTCGATACGGGTTTCGTCGAGTTCGAGCTTGGCTTCTTCAAAGCGAGTGGTGATTTTGTCTTTTTGCCATTGGATGATTGATGGCATGTGTTCGCGTACTTTAGTGACTTCGGTTGTTATGCTAACGAGGCGTTGGTTGATAACACTTGCCATAGCTTCACCTTCGGTTGCTCTGGATGCAATGAAGTCTTTTAAGGCCAAGTCAAACTCAGCCAATATATCGGCTTGAATTGCACTAATATCTGCTTCGTCAGCAGCTACCACACCTGGCCATCGCATGATATCCATAGGATCAATGGATGTTGTGTCACCTTGCTTTTGCACCCATTGTGCAGCGTTCATTAGTTGGCTTGCTAGTTCTTCGTTGAGGATTAACTTGCCAGCCGCGGCTTCATTAGCAACAAAGCGCAAGTTACATTCAACTTTTCCTCGCTGTAGCTTCTTACGAAAACGCTCGCGCAATATGGGTTCCATTGAGCGGAATTGCTCTGGTAAACGCATAAAAGTCTCTAGGTATCGCTGATTGACAGACCGAATTTCCCACGTTGCTGTTCCCCATTCGGCTTTTAATTCTCTTCTTGCAAAAGAAGTCATGCTGTAAATCATAGAAGTACCTAGTTGCTCTTAATTACTGAGTTTTGATTTCGGCAAGAGTGTACGAAAGCTATGCGAGAGTCAAATGTAGTGATCGTAATATGAATTCTTGAATCAGTTTTAGGTTGCTAAATACACTGGAGCAACACGCTCTAGTTAAGAACTTTAAATTGCAGCTAAAAATATATAGGGAGGCTTAAACTTAAATTTGAAATGAGAGTTATCGACAAAACGACAGTATTTCTATTAGTATATTCATTAACTTGATGACGGATTGTGCTTACAGGCACAGATTATTGGAAGCTCAAGTCGGACAAAACATTATTAAAATAACAAATTGCAAGGAGAGGCAATGCTTCGTTCATTTCATTACTATTTATTCACACTATTTTTAATCATTTCTAATTTAGCTAACGCAGCTTCACCAATTAGTATTAAAGATCTCGCAGCAGATAATACTTATTTTTCGACTAAACTCTCGCCTGACGGTAAGCATTTGGCTGTTGGTTTGATTGCTGGAGGCAAGAGAAGGCTTGGTATTTTTGATACAAAGAGCTTTAAGGTTGTCGGCGGTGCTGATTTTAATGGTATTGAAGAAGTTGGCAGTTTTAATTGGGTTAATAATAAACGGCTAGTTATTCAAGTTTTACAAAAAGAAGTTTGGGAAGAGGAAGCTAATTTTTATGGTGAGCTTTTTGCAATCGACCTGAATGGTAAAAATGGCGATATGATATATGGGTATAGAGCCGGGCAGGGAGAGAGCACACATACTAAACTGAAGAAAAAAGAATCTGTTCGTGGTTGGGCGTATATCTTAAACCGACTAGAAGGTGACGATAAAAATATCCTTATTTCGTCGACGCCACAATCTAAAAGCGGCTCAGCATTGGCTACCATTCATAAGTTGGGTATCAAGAAAGGCAAGTTGGGCAAAATGATTGCTCGCTCCCCCGTGCCTTATGCTGATTTCGTGACCGACAGGCAAGGTAATTTGAAATTGGCAATAGGTCTAAATGAGAAGGATGAGAGACGTGTCTACAAGCACATGGGCAACAATAAATGGGAAGAGCTTGATTACGACTCTTTCGGTTCATCTTTCTCTCCCATCACTATGAACGAAGCTGGTGACACACTATTTTTATTCGATAACTATGGTCAGGACAAAGTAGGTCTCTTTAGTCTCAATTTAGAAACAGGTGAGAGAAAGCATATTTACACTGAAGACAATGTTGATATTACCAGTGTCGCTCCGACATCAGATGGCACTGGCGCTTATGCTATTCGTACTGATGCAGATTATCCTACTTACATCATGTTTAACCAGCAGGGGAATGAAGAGGCTGCCTTATTTAAAGAGTTTTTAGGGGCTTTCCCTGGACACGAAGTGAGTATTACCAGTCGAAGTGAAGACAAAAATCTTTGGGTTATTCGCACAACAAACGATATTTCCCCCAGTACTTACTACATATATGACAAGAAAAAGAACAAGCTTTCAATGTTGTTCTCGAATTTGCCTGATTTGAAGAAAGAGGCATTGTCAGAGTCGATTCCTATTAGCTTTGATAGTTCTGACGGTATGAAAGTCAGTGGTTATATTACTTACCCTATGAGCGTTGATGAAAGCCAGAATGTGCCTTTGGTCGTGCTTGTTCATGGCGGGCCACATGGTGTGCGTGACTATTGGTCTTTTGATAGAGAAGTACAATTGCTAGCAGCACAAGGCTATGCCGTTCTTCGTGTTAACTTCAGAGGTTCAAGTGGCTATGGAAGCAAATTCCGATCTGCGGGTTATAAGCATTGGGGAGATGACATCCAACAGGATATTATTGATGGTACAAACTATGTGATCTCACAGGGCGGTATTGATGGCGATCGCGTGTGTATTATGGGGGGAAGCTTTGGTGGATACTCTGCTGTGCAATCTGCAACGCTAGCACCTGATCTCTATAAATGTGTTGTTGCGAACGCGGGTGTTTATGATTTGGAAATGATGTTTACTGAAGGCGATATTACCGACAGGCTATGGGGGCAGAGTTACCTTGAAAGTGCTGTTGGTACTGATATTGAGAAAATCAAAGCGTTTTCACCAGTCAATAACATCAATAAGCTTAAAGCGCCGATCTTAATCGCACATGGTAAGAAAGATAGACGTGTACCATTTGAGCAAGCGAATGCTTTACGTAAAGCGCTCGACAAGCAGAACAAACATTATGAATGGTTTGTTAAAAAAGCAGAGACACATGGCTTTTATGATGAAGGTAATCGGGCTGAATATTATCAAAAAGTTGTTAACTTTCTGGAGCAACACCTCTAACTTCTTTTTAAGGGATATTCGAGAAGCGCCTGCATGAATTTGCAGACGTTTCTTGTTCATGATTCAGCCTTACTCATCAAATTATCTTTGACAATGTATTTATGATTGTTCAGGATGAATAACAAATTGTTACATTTGAAAAGGCAAGGAGCCGTCAATGAAAAAAACAACATACTTCCTTCTTTATATATTTTTTGCTATTGGAAGCTTATCTGCCAATGCGAAAAATTCAGTTCCCATCAAAGACTTCGCTGCAGACAGTAGTTACTTTTCGACAAAGCTTTCACCAGACGCAAAGCATCTGGCCGTAGGACTTATTGTTGAAGGAAAACGGCGTCTGGCTATTTTTGATGTTAAAACGTTTAAGATAATTGGTGGCGCTGATTTTACCGGTAAAGAAGAGGTAGGGAATTTTTACTGGGCGAACAATAAACGCCTTGTTATGCAGGTATTACAGAAAGAAAAGTGGGAAGAAGAAGCGAAATATTACGGAGAACTCTTTTCTGTCGATGTCGATGGTAAAGATCGCAAACTGATTTATGGCTATCGCGCTGGTGAATCGCAAGGAGCGTCGAGAGTTAAGAGAAATAAAAGTGTACGTGGTTGGGCGCATGTTATTAGTGTCTTGCCTGATGATAAAAAGAACATCCTTATTTCTTCTACACCTCAGTCAGAAAGTGGTTCAAAAATCGCTTCAATACATAAGCTGAATGTTAAAACAGGCAAGCTGAGCAATGCGATTGTTGTAGCGCCTGTGCCTTACGCGTATTTTATTGCAGATAAAAAGGGCAATGTAAGAATTGCTGTGGGTACCGACAAGACAAATGAAACTAGAGTCTATCATTTAGAACCTGGTTCGAAGGATTGGATAGAAGTTGATCACGAGGGTGTTGGTAGCTCCTTTAATGCATTAGCGCTCGATGATAGTGGTGAGAACCTCTTTATAGCTGACAATTCTGGTCAAGATAAGATGGGGCTTTTCAAGATGAACCTCGCAACAGGCAAAAGGAAAAGAATATATGTTGATGAAGAGGTGGATATCACAAGCTTGACTTATAGCGCTGATGGGCATTCTGTTTACGCTGCGCGAACCGATGCAGACTACCCTGCTTATGTTATGTTCAATTCAAAAAGTGAAGAAGCGCAAGTTTATAAGTCCCTACTGGGCTCATTTCCTGGCCATGCAGTAACGATTACGAGTAAAAGTAAAGACGATAGGCTTTGGGTCGTAGAAACGAGCAGTGATATCTCAGCAGGTAAATACTATCTTTATGATAAACCGAGCAATAAGTTACGATTACTCTTTCGAGAAATGTCGCACCTTAGTGATGATGCACTCTCTAAATCTCAGCCAATTAAATTCGAAGCATCTGACGGTATTGAGGTTCGAGGTTATATCACTTATCCCGCAGGTGTTGATAAGAGTGAGAAAACACCTTTAGTTGTTCTTGTACACGGTGGCCCACATGGCGTACGCGATTATTGGTCGTTTGATCGGGAAGTACAGCTATTAGCAAGCCAAGGTTATGCTGTTTTGCGGGTCAACTACAGAGGCTCAAGTGGTTACGGAGGGGCCTTCTCGTCAGTAGGTTACAAGCATTGGGGAGATACTGTTCAACAAGACATCATTGATGGAACAAATTATGCGATCTCACAAGGTGGTATTGATGGTAATAGGGTCTGTATTATGGGGGGAAGTTTTGGTGGATACTCCGCTGTTCAGTCAGCTACGTTAGCGCCTGACTTGTTTAAGTGTGTTGTAGCGAATGCTGGTGTTTATGATTTGGAAATGATGTTCTCTGAAGGCGACATTACGGACCGGTTATGGGGCCAAAGTTACCTAGAGAGTGCCGTTGGTACTAATATGGAGAAGGTTAGGGCATTTTCACCAGTCAATAATATTGATAAGCTCAAAGCGCCTATCTTAATTGCTCACGGTAAAAAAGATCGCCGTGTACCTTATGTCCAAGCAACCTCATTGCGTAAAGCACTAGATAAACAAAATAAGCCTTATGAATGGTTCATCAAAAAATCAGAATCGCATGGTTTCTATGATGAAGGAAATCGGGCAGAGTATTACGAGAAAGTCTCTGAATTTTTAAAGCAATATTTGTAACCACCAAAGCTTCTTCTTACTATCATACGCCTGCAACTTCTGTAGGCGTTTTTAGTTTCGCTAGTTTTCTTTGCGCTGTAAGCTATAATGCCGCGCATATCTTTATTGTAATCTTTTAGGCATCACTCAGGAGCTTTCTATGCGTCCCAGCGGCAGAACATCGAACCAAATTCGACCAGTAACTATTACGCGCCAATATACTTGCCATGCAGAAGGCTCGGTACTTATTGAATTTGGTAATACAAAAGTCATTTGTAATGCCTCTGTTGAAGAAGGTGTGCCACGTTTTATGAAAGGGCAAGGGAAAGGTTGGATTACAGCTGAATACAGTATGTTGCCTCGTGCTACGCATACACGTTCTGGCCGTGAGGCTGCTCGCGGTAAGCAAGGTGGTAGAACGCTAGAAATACAGCGCTTGATTGCTAGATCATTACGTGCAGCCGTTGATCTAAAGTTACTCGGTGAAAATACGATTACCGTTGATTGTGATGTGATTCAAGCGGACGGTGGAACACGTACTGCTTCTATTACAGGAGCTTGCGTTGCCTTGGTTGACGCTTTGTCTTGGATGCGTACAAAAGGGATCTTAAAGACGAACCCATTGAAGCACATGATTGCGGCCTTGTCTGTCGGTATTTATAAAGGAACACCTATTGCCGATCTTGAGTATTTGGAAGATTCTGACGCTGAAACCGATATGAATGTCGTGATGACTGACACTGGGCACCTGATCGAAGTGCAAGGTACTGCAGAGGGTGAACCTTTTAGTTTTGACGAAATGCAAGCCATGATGGAGCTAGCCAAAGATGGTTTACGTGAACTATTTGATGAACAAAAATCTGCGTTGAACTAAGAGGCCGCTAGTATGCAAGACTATCAACGTGCGTTTATCGAGTTTGCACTTGAGAGACAAGTGCTTAAATTTGGGCAGTTTGAATTAAAATCAGGTCGCATTAGCCCTTATTTCTTTAATGCAGGCCTGTTTAATACAGGTCAAGATCTTGCCAAGTTGGGGCAATATTATGCACAAGCTTTAATCGCTGCTAACATTGAATACGATGTCTTGTTTGGCCCCGCATACAAGGGCATCCCGATTGCTACAACAACAGCGGTTGCTTTGGCTGACAAACATGACGTTGACGTGCCTTACTGTTTTAATCGTAAAGAAGCAAAAGCACATGGTGAAGGCGGTAACTTAGTCGGCAGTCCGTTGTCGGGTCGTATTATGTTGGTCGACGATGTGATTACTGCTGGGACAGCTATCCGAGAATCTATGCAGCTTATCGAACAAAACAATGCACAGCTTGCGGGCGTGCTAATTGCGTTAGATCGGCAAGAAAAAGGTAAAGGCGAGTTGTCTGCTATCCAAGAAGTTGAGCGTGATTTTGGTACTCAGGTAGTGTCTATTGTCCAGCTAGCCGATTTGGTTGAATACCTTCAAGATACGCCTGATATGCAAGAACATTTAGTCGCTATTCGTCAATACAGACAGGATTATGGCATTAAGTAACGAGTTGGAAAAAGAGGCGAATGATGACTGCTTTCAAGAAGCAGATCATCATTTAGATGCTAAAGGACTGCGCTGTCCAGAGCCAGTTATGATGGTACGCTTAAAAATACGCGAAATGGAAGAGGGAGAATCCCTCTTTATTCAAGCGGATGATCATTCTACAACACGAGATGTTCCGAGCTTTTGCCGGTTTATGTCACACACTTTGTTAGCTCAGCAAACTCAAATAAGCCCCTATCTCTATCTAATAAAAAAGGGCGAATAGTTGTTTTTCTGCTTGTCATCGTCCAGGCGTCGCGTCACTTAATGTTTCATTAATGAGATCGGCTGCTTTAACACGATAGAGTTTGGTACCAGACATCGCATCGAAATAGACCTCACTATTTGTTGGCTCTATAGCAATTGGGTTTACTCCTATTCTGGTGGATTACCCACCTAGTTGGATAGAAGCTCCATCTATTTTGATATCCCTATCTTCAGCTTGCAGCGCGACTTGCTTTTGCATGAGGTGTCTTACCTTACCAGTTTTTAGCGCTATGACGATGACAGCAGACTGGCGTGATGTTCCAAGCTTTGTTGGGGAGGGGCTGACAGTGCCACCGCTTATGACGTCAACAAACTTAGTTGGCTGTCCGTAAAGCTCATGCACACGCCTAAAAATGCGAGAACCCATATTTTATTGAGCCTATGTACACCAATAATCTTAACTGTTTAGCGAGCCGCCATTTGGCTCTGCAAAATGAATTTTACGTGCCTGCATTCGCTGGGACTCTTGTTGTATAACTTCTGAGGCATTGATACCTCGAAGAGATAGTTTGTCTTTTCGTCCAATGGCGCCGTCAGCTATAAGGGATAAATAGCGAGAGCAGCAAACACGCAAAAAAGAAGTGAAGTTGCCGATATCATGATCGGCATCAAGTGATTCCAAATAGAGCAAAGTGATCATTTGATTCACCGTCGTATCATCTCGAAAAGCCACTTCTTCCAATACATTCCAGAAAAAATTTTCTAGGCGAATAGAAGTAACGACACCGTCTATTCGTAATGATTTAGTCTTGGAAGCCCATAATAGACTGTCAGCATTAATAAAGAGTTGGCACATTATTATCTCCTCAAGCGGCTTTGCTACCTGTCATCAGTGATACGAGTTGTTTCAGTAATGCTGGATGCGCAGGCCAAGCCGGTGCAGTAACTAAGTTACCGTCTGTAATCGCATCATCCATCGGTATATCGATGTAACGCCCTCCTGCTAACTCAACTTCAGGGCGGCAAGCAGGGTAAGCTGAAACCTTCTTACCCTTAATGACATTTGCTGCTGTTAAAAGTTGTGGGCCATGGCAGATAGAGGCAATGGGTTTGTTGTTATCCTCAAATGCTCGTATTAACGCGATAACGTCAGAGTTCAAACGTAAATACTCTGGTGAACGGCCACCGGGTAAGTATAGTGCATCATAGTCATCAACGTGGGCTTCATCGAAGTTGGCGTTTAGGGTGAAGTTGTGTCCCCTCTTTTCTGTGTAAGTCTGATCACCTTCAAAGTCATGGATGGATGTTTTGATACTGTCACCTGCTTGTTTTTCAGGGCATACCGCATCGACGTCATAACCTAAGGCTAATAGGGTCTGGAAAGGTACCATATTCTCGTAATCTTCAACAAAGTCACCTGTGATCATTAGTACTTTAGGCATCTTATTTTCTCCTCAATATTGTGAGGTATATTGAATCACTAAAGCCTAGGGTGCGGGTAATATGGGGTTACTACATAGCTAACTTGAAAATTAATTAAATAGGCTTTGGATTTGAGTGACTCGCTAAAAGGGCGCTATACCTTTTCACACGTAGTCTTTATTTTTAGGGGCTTATTGTTGATCGCAATTAATAAACATATCTCACTTTAGTTAGCCTCGAACCTGCAAGTAAAAACCTCTCCTTTTCTCTGGGCCTCGGGAAACTGAATGTCCTGGTTACCTTCATTGGTTGTTTTTCACCATCTATTGTACCTGCTTCGTAACGCCACTTTTTGAGTGCGAATTTCACAGCACGTTGGAAGTGTTTGTGGACCCCTTCTTCAAAGACTGGGTCTTCTACTCTGCCCTTCGAGTTAACCGTAAAAGTAACATTCAACCTACCGTCAAAATCTGTATGTATAGCTTTATTTGGATAACGAGGAACGACACCACGAACTACTTTCGGAAGAATAACCGTAGGCTCGTACTTTTCTTGAGCTGTTTGGATTTCTTCAACCAATGGTTTGTTAATACTCGAGGTTTGAACCACTGGCTGTATTGTCGACGAAATCATGGAGGACGGTTCGCTACCCAGTTCAACATGGCTTGTGAGCATCACGCTATCTGGAGAGACCAAACTTTCGATATATTCAGCTAAATCAGGTTCAAGTTCTTTATTTGCGCTCTGTTCTTCCTCTACAGCACTGATGATAGCTTCAACTTTGTCTTCTTGAACAAGGGTATGAGGAGGTTCTTCAGTGGGTAAATGAGCGAGCTCACTCTCCATGGAAACCGGGGGATCTATCGTTTCTTGTTCTAATTGGGCTGCTTGTTGCGTTTCTGCCTCCTCAATATCGTCTATTGGTGATGGCAAATTCTCTTCGGGTATAATATGACTAGGCTCAGGTATTTCAGTCTCTGTATCCTGCTTGAATTCGGCTTTAACGACGGTGTTTACGGGTAGAGCTTTAGCGTTTAGCTTTGCTGTGGCCATATGTGAAGAAGCGATAAGGAAAAGTGCAAGTCCAAGCCCGGTAGCTCCTGCAATCATGGTGCTTAACCAGCTCTCAGAATGTTTAGCAGAGCAATCGTGTTTATTCACTAAGCGGAAAACGCGTTTCTTCAGGTCCCCACCTGTTGCTGCCATTGCCAGTTCTGGAATATTGGCTCTAATTAGCTCAGCCTCTGTAAGTGCTCTAGCATAGGCTGTTGGATTACCGCAGCAATTTACTGCGATATCATCACAGCAATATTCGCGTTCTATTCTTACTTGATTGGATACCCACTTTACACAGGGGTGGAAAAAGAACAGGATCTCAATGAGCGTTTGGAAAAAATTAACGAGATAATCATGCCTTTTAACATGAGCCAACTCATGAGCTAGAAGCATTTCTAATTGAGCAGGCGAAAGGCCTACAATCATTGACGCAGGAACCAGCACAATCGGGCGTAACCACCCTATGACCATTGGTACATCTGCTTTAGTTGAAATCATTAACCGAGTGACTGCATTTGCATTTAGTTGTGCAGTTAGTCGTTCAAAAATGGCTTCTATTTCTTTTTCTACACGACTTGTTCCGTCATTAGGGAGCTGATTAATTCTATATACTTGATAAATCAATTGAACACTTAACCAACAAACACCGACTAGCCAACTCAGAGCGATTGTTGGTAGCAAGAAGTTCCAATCTGATAGCCATTGACTTGACGTAGCTTCGGACGTGATGCTTGATAAAACAGAGGTTGCTTGTTCTAAATTAATGGGGGTAGCGTTTTGGTGAAAATAAAGAAATGTGATAACAGGAAATAGCACATTCATTGCAAGGGCTGCTAGACCTAAAAGGTATCTGGCACGAGAATACTTTTGGTCGATACTTCTTAGCAATTGATATAAAACAACAGCAAGTAAGATACCTTGCCAAACAAAATGCAATAGTGTTTTCGACAGACTTACAAGTAAGTCATGGCTTAACAAGCTATGTAAAATCTCCATACATCTTATCCTTACTCTTTACTCTCCGACGACTGGTTTCGGATATTTCTTCCATGCAAGGCCAAGGCATTCTCAATCAATGCGTCAATCACCAAGCTCAGTCAATTTGAGGCTGGTATCTGTCCTTATCAATAAATCGCCTTATTGGATTTATCTGGTCCACATGAGCGTCGTAATATATATCACTTGAATGCTCCATAATGTTCTTGATGCCAATCTCATGTTTTACGGAGCCTAGTATCAGCAATGAACATTTCTGAGTCGATATATATTCACTCAGTCATCATAATCAGTCACAACTACACTACAATGATAAGCCTAAATATACGAAAAGAGTCGTAGTGTTGGCAAGTGTTGATTGACTTCTAATGTGGAGTTTTCAATCGTTATGTTCAGGTTTTCTGTCTGTGTAGGGTACTTTGAAGTGAGATGGGCAAGATAATGTTTGCTTCTGATAAGAGATAATACGGTCAGGTAATTTGTGTGGCACTTCTTCTCTGGGTTTGGCTTTATCGACGGATTAGTGCTGAATTCAAGCGCACAATTTAGGCTATCAATCTAATGTGTGGTTTCTTTTTAGTTTGACACTTACGAAGTCTTTAGTATAAGTTTGTCTATCTATATACGACGATCCTCGTAGTTTTGCTTTCGTAGTTCCTGAATCATGGCTACTAGTGCATTCGTATATACGAAATATAAATAATATTATGGGGAGACAAACATGTTCACTAATTCTAAACTAGCCAAGTCAGTTAAGCTGGCTATGGCGTTTGGTATGGCTGGCACACTAAGCGTGGTAGCGCCAGCTTCCGCACAAGAACAAGCTCAAGCTGATGATGAGTCAGTAGAAAAAATTCAAGTAACAGGTTCGAGGATTCAAAATGTTAACGTAGAATCATCGAGCCCAGTTGTCACTGTCGATGCCGAGCTTTTCGACATCCGTGGTACGACAGATACAGTCGATTTAATTAACACACTACCATCATTCTTTGCTGCACAAACAACGGCCTTTGCAAACGGTGCAACAGGTACTTCTACGGCTAACCTGCGTGGACTAGGTGCTCAACGGACGTTGATCTTGGTTGATGGTAAACGTTTACCACCAGGCGGTCCACTAGCTGGATTCGCTCAGGATCTTAACTTAGTTGCTCCTCAGCTCGTAGAGCGTGTTGATGTTGTAACGGGTGGTGCTTCAGCGGTATATGGTTCGGATGCTATTTCAGGGGTTGTTAACTTCATTACACGAAAAGATTTCGAAGGTGTTGAGGTTGATGTTCAGTACGGCTTCAATCAATCAGATAACGACTCTGGTATCTTCCAAGACGCACTAGCGAGAGTTGGCGACACGGATATTCCAAGTGGTAGTGTGACTGACAACGATACCATTCAGCTGAACTTATTAATTGGTTCTGGCACCGATGACGGTCGTGGTAATGTGACTGCTTATTTTAACTACGCGAATAACAATGGTATTCAACAAGCAGATCGCGATTTCTCACGATGCGCAACGACTATAGCGGGAGCCGGTGTCGATGGCTTGAACTGTTTTGGTTCTAATGCAGGACCATTCCCATCAACCTTTACTTCAGGTGCTAATACTTTCTCTCTGGGTTTAGACGATACGCTGACACCAGGAGCAAATAACGCCTTTAACTTTAACCCATTCAACCCTATCCGCCGTGCAGTTGAGCGATTTAATGTTGGGTTCTCGGGTTATTATGATGTTGCCGATAACGTCACTGCCTACGCCGATTTCGGTTTTACATCGTCGCAATCTCCGCAAATCATTGCGCCATCTGCGGCATTTGGTACTACCATCAGTCAATTGAATTGTGACAACCCAGTACTTCTGGATGAGTTGCGTGACACTATTTGTGGAAATACCGATGTCAATGGTCCATTCCCGTTAGATACGGATGGCGACGGTTTTGTCAATGCCAGTATTTCTCGACGATTCGTTGAAGGTGGCCCGAGAACAGATGATAGAACTCGTACGACTTTCAGATCTGTCCTTGGTGTTCGAGGTGTCATTGATGACACATTTGATTGGGATATATTTGGTCAATATTCCGAAACAAGGTTACAGCGTGTCCAAATTAATCAAGTGACACTAAATAACCTGCAACTTGCACTCGATATTATTACTGACCCAGCAACAGGACAGCCAGCCTGTCGTTCTGCTGTCGATGGTAGTTCTCCAAATTGTGTACCTTTTACCTCAGCTTTCCAAAATGGTATTCCTTCTGATCCAGCGTTAGCCGATTTCGTTGATACACCGACGATTACTGTAGGCACAGGCACACAAACAATTGTTGGCGGTACAATCGGTGGTGAATTGGGTGAGTATGGATTCAAGAGCCCATTTGCAGAAGAAGCAATCAGCATAATTACAGGTTTTGAATGGCGAAGAGATGAACTTTTTGAGCAAGCTGATGGTATTGCTGCCGGCGGTCTTCTAGTTGGCGCCGGTGGCGCAACGGTGCCCGCCAATGGCGAAACACGCGTTATTGAATTCTTTGTTGAAGGTCAAATTCCATTGATTTCGGATAAACCAGGTATCGACCAGCTAAATTTAACAACGGCGTATCGTTACTCTGATTATGAGTCAACAAACAACTTACTCGGAGAGCTTGGTGGTGTATTTGATACAGACACCTATGCGATAGGCTTAGCTTGGGTTCCGTATGAAGATTTACGTATAAGAACACAGTTTCAAGTTGCTTCTCGTGCACCCAATATTAACGAGTTGTTTATGCCTCAAAACAGCGGTTTAGTGGGCTTGAATGACCCCTGCTCAGGACCTACTCCAACTGCTACTCAAGCCCAATGTGCAAACTCAGGGTTGCCTGCTAACTTGTTCGGTGGCGTGCCACTAGATTCGGGCCAGTTAAATACTTTGACAGGTGGTAACCCAGACTTGGAGCCAGAAGAGTCTGAAACCTTTACCTTAGGTGTGGTATATCAGCCAAATTATATTGAGAATTTATCAATATCAGTCGATTACTTCGATATCACGCTGGATAACGCCATAAGTAATGTCCCTGCTGCAACAACATTGAATCAATGTTTGAATACTGGTGCACAAGCTTTCTGTGATCTCATCACCCGTGGACCAAACGGCTCTTTGACATTTGTTCCGCGCGATCAAGCCTTTATCGAAGCTCAGAGTGTTAACATTGCGGAATTTGCGACGACAGGTTTTGATGTACAAGTGCTCTACTCTTTTGATGTAGGTGATTGGGGCGACTTGTCATTTAATTACAATTCAACCTTCCTGGATTCGATTGAGCAAGTCACATTGCCGTTGACACCATCGTTTGATTGTACAGGTTTCTTTGGCCAAGGTTGCGGAAATCCAAACCCAGAGTATCGTCATAACTTTGTGACAACTTGGAATGCACCTTATGATATTACTGCTTCACTAGTTTGGCGTTACTTCGGTGCCAACCAGCAAGTAGGAACTATCAACAACGGCTTCCCTGTCGATGGTGTGCCTCAAAATGGCAACATTTCTAGTGCATTTGATGACGGTAATGAAAGTATTGCGGATACGATTTCTGCACGTAGTTACCTTGATTTAACAATCTTCCATCAACTAACAGACACTATTCGCCTGCGTGCAGGTGTGAACAATCTGTTGGATGAAGATCCACCAATCATTACGTCCTTCGGTGGCCCGAATGTTGGCGTTAACATTGAAGCCAATACAGCAGCAGGTGTATTCGACGCTGGTGGTCGATTCATCTTCTTCGGTGCAAGTTTTAGCTTCTAATCAATAGATAATGGCCACTTAAATGGTGGCCTCTACATTGAATAAATGCCTGCAATTCCTTGCAGGCATTCCATCCAGTTTGTGCAAAGTATTTGGAGTGTTCATTATGTTAAGTGATAACTTCTATCAAGAATATGAATTCGATACGGTGTACGTTAATGAACTAGTACCTGAAAACCACCAAGTTCGACTGATTGATATGACAATCGACTTCGAGTTTATTTATGGTGAAGTAGCACATTTATATTCCAAAAATAACTATCGCCCCGCGATTGACCCCGTGAAGCTTTTTAAGACTTTATTACTGGGCTATTTGTTTGGCATCAATAGTGAACGTCGTCTAGTTGAAGAAATTCAAGCAAATATCGCTTATCGCTGGTTTCTAGATATAGGGTTAACAGAAGAGGTTATACATCACTCCACTCTCAGTCATACCAGAATTCAATATTTTAAAGACAGTGACATATATATGACTATTTTCAACAACATTGTTAATCAAGCACTAACGCGTGGTTTGATTGGTTATAAGGGATTAAAAAGTCATACTAATAAAAGGAATTGTTGTGAGATAAAAGACTTGCAATTAACACCATCTGCTTATGTACAGAAACTAAACGATGCCATGTCAAAAGATAAAGAAGAAGTCTTAACTTTCTGAAGCACATAGACAATTCCATAACTTACTACAGTTAACAGTAAGCGCCAGAACAATCTCGATAACAGCATTAATATTATTATTTTGACAACTCGCTTGTATAAAAAAGCATGCTTCTCTTAGGTGTTATCGCAGCATGCTTACTTTGTTATTAAGCTCAGGCTTATAAATTAACGCAGCGTAACGTATGAAACCGGTGTATCGGGGAGTCAGAACGAAAAATCTTCGCAACAATTTGTTTATCGAAATACAGCGAAATTAGAAAAAGCAGAGAGGATAGTTCGAGTACCTAAGAAGCAAGGAAAAGCGGTGGTATACACATTCCCTGCAGAGGCCGATCAGATCAACTCTGATAGTCAATTCATCGCTTCTGCTGCCCTTTCTTCGTCTTCATAAGCTCTGCTAAATATCGAACTCTTTTGATCATCACTCAGAGTGTTGATGTCACCTTGAATGCCTTTGGGGTCATAAACGGGCCAGTAAATTCTATCTTTTATATGCTGAAGAATCTTTCTAACTTCCCAGTCCACCCATTGTGAAGACTCATTATTTTCATAGAAGTCGAGGATCATGTTTTCCAGCAGGTAAGAACCCATACTTGCCATTGTAGGTCGTCTGTTCCAGTACTTCATGATCCTAATAACATTCAAAACATTACCATCTCTATTCTGATTAACTCTGGACACTCTTGCCTTGTCTAAAGTTGGATCTGTTTTTTTCCAGTTTCCCTTACCATCTGGTATGAGGTAGTAGGAGCGTCCATCTGTCTCTGGTGCAGTATGGAAACAAGGGACAATATCAAAGTTCCACGGGTAGGTTGTTAGTTGAAGAGTCGCAGCTTCTTGATTTCTCTTTATATCAGCTTTTTCATACTGAGGTACTTCATTAAGATATTTTACGAATCTGTTTACAACTTTAACTGAACTGAGATAGCTGCTGTCCGTTTGTTTCATGTTAGTGAAAGGGTATGCACCATCAGGGACTTCCATGTAAATAGTTCCTAGAAAATCAAAATAGGTGACACCTTTGGCCTTCATGCAAATTAGATGGTCAATATCGTCTAATTGCTGCTTTTTGGTAGAACGTGCAAAGGACCCAAATCCAAAATGTTTTCCAGTATACAAATCAGGAAAATCAGCATGTTTGGAGGGAAAATTATTTATCTGATCAACTAGCCAATTCCTACTTGCCCTCGCTTGAGTTACCTGTGTTGAAGGTAAATTTACGTAGTCCCTCATAAATTCATTGAAGGCGGTATTTACTGTCGTAGCCATCCTTAAGCCTTATTAAGAGTTTTCTCTTATCAAAATTGGAGGTTAAAGGGCGGTTTTTCAACCAAGAGCGCGAAAAATATATAACTGATTGATCATCAGATAATAATCGTATATTTAGCCGGACAGTTGAAAAGTGCTGAGCAAAAGAATATTTATTTTTATCACTGCAATACAAGCATTTATAAGGCTGCTATAAGCATTCAACTGTAAAAGAGCCAGGGACTGAAAAACCAAACTGGCAACTTACTGATCAAAGTGTCTCTAAAAGATAACTCAATGGCCCAATCTGATTAACCTGATTCGTTGATAACACATAAAGTAGGTCTTGAAAGGAACGCAGATGGCTTGGGCATAATCAGGAATAAAAGAGATTATCAGATAGGTGAGGTTTAAATCATGAAAAAATTAATCATAGTGACAAGTGTTTTTATCGCCGGAATGTTCAATACTCTTGATGCACATGCTGGCCTTGATGAAAGAATAGCCGCGTCATTCGCTGCAAAGTATGAAGTCTGTGCACTTAAACTTAAAGATTCCAATCCATTGATGGCCATCACTCTGAAAGCTAAAGCTGACGAAGTGAGCCTCGATAAAATTGGCGGCGGTGGATACATCAAGGCATTCACGAAAGAGAAGAAGAAAGCATGGCTTCTTTCAAAAGAAAAATGCAGACAATTCGCTAAAAAGATTTCACCGAACGGCTTTGGTAATCAAAGGCCAAGCATTGATGAAAAAATAGCCGCGTCATTTGCTGCAAGATATGAAGTGTGTGCATTAAAACTTAAAGACTCTAACCCATTGAAGGCAGTTAAACTTAAAGTGAAAGCTGACGAAGTGAGCCGAGATAAGATTGGTGGTGGATACATAAAGGCCTATGCAGACGAAAAAAAGAAAGCGTGGTTGATTTCAGAGAAAGAATGCAAAAAGTTAGCTAAGAAGATCTAGTTGTTTAACGCCACTATCTACACAAATCAATGTCTTTTAACACAAAAGAGAGCATGGTCTGATTTTGACTGCTCTAAAACACCAGCGTCTTTATGATTGAACATATAGTGCGTATCAATGAATTGGAACAGAAATTATGGAACTTACTACTGAACTTTTTGGTTACGTCTTCCTAGTCGTGGGTACGCTAATTCCGATAGCCAACCCATTTTCAACGGCACCGATGTTCCTATCTTTAACCGCAAATTTTGAAAAAAGTGAACGAAAAAGAGCAGCGAAGCTGAGTTGCATGTATATGTTTCTCGTACTGGTGACTTTCCTGCTGTTTGGCGTATTCATACTCTCCTTTTTTGGTATTAGTTTACCCTCGCTTAAAATTGCTGGCGGTCTTATTATTGGTTATATAGGCTTTAGAATGTTATTTCCTCCAAAGCTTAGTGGTGATGTTCAAAGTAATGCTAACAGTGCTTCTGATATAGCATTTGTTCCTCTGGCTATGCCTATGCTCAGTGGTCCAGGGGCTATATCAGTCGTTATTGCAATGGCTGCAGATATTGGGCAATCCTCTACGTCAGGTGAACTTGTTATCGGGTATCTAACTGTTGGCTGTGGCATTGCTGCATCTTCAATTATTTGCTGGATGGTGTTGAATGCATCAGGGAAGGTCGTTAAGTTTATGGGTAAAAGCGGCATTGAGGCAATGACTAAGGTAATGAGCTTCTTCCTTATCAGTATTGGTGTTGAATTTTTATCAAGTACGGTATTTACCCTACTTCGCAGCTAATCCCTTTAACTTTCTACAACAGATATCTTATTCGTTGTCGACTTTAACATCGTTAAACTGATTGATGAGCTTATTCCCACAGTAAATCGAAATATACCTAAATGTTGAGATGGGTGTTTCAAAACGCTGACCAACACTTACAGGTGTAATAACCTGAATAGTCATTGCATCGCTCTCACTGATTTGCAGAATAATTCTTAAACCAGGTGGATTCATTCGATCCAATGGCCCTTTAAGCCATTCAATGTTGTAACCAGGATGTGGCAGGGTAATTTCGCCACTGATATAAAGCTCGTACATATTGTCGACCTCGGGTGATTCCTTCAAACGGGCTTGCCAAGAGGTACTTTCATAAATTGGACAATTTGAATCATTCGAGTCGGAATGGGGGGGAGCAACAACTGGGCTTTCATTGCTTTCTCTACCATTGCAGCCCATCAAAAGAAGGCAACCGACCAAAGCAAAAGTATATTTTCCTAATACTAGTCTCATACTCACTCCCATCCTTCAATCCCTTTCATATCAGGTAGCTGATGCGCGATGCCTTTATGGCAATCAATACAAGTCTTCTCGCCACTGGCAAGTGATGTCGAGTGTTGAAAGACGGCGCGTTTACCTTGGGCAGTAAAGTCCATATACTCAAAATCATGACAGTTTCGGCATTCAAGTGAATCGTTAGCCTTTAAGCGAGCCCACTCATGCTGTGCCAAAACCAATCGGTGATCCAAAAACTTCTCTCTGGTGTCAATGGTGCCAAAGATTTTGCCCCACACCTCTTTGCTGGCTTGCATCTTACGTGCAATTTTATCTGTCCATTCATGCGGTACATGACAGTCAGGACAGGTGGCTCTGACACCAGAGCGATTAGTGTAGTGAATGGTCGACTTCATTTCCTCAAAAACGTTGTTTTCCATCTCGTGACAGCCAATACAGAACGCCTCAGTATTCGTTACTTCCAATGCCGTATTAAAACCACCCCAAAAAATAATCCCCGCAATAAATCCACCAAAAGTCAGAAAGCCTAAACTAAAATGCACACTCGGCTTCTTGATGACCTGCCAAAACTCAATGAAAAATGATTTCATGGCGACCTCTATTTATCTTTTTTTGTTTTCAGGGCGATGATTTTGTCCATATCAACGAAGGTGTTAGGGACAAGAGGTTTTGTATCATGCTGCGTGACATGACACTGGGTGCAGAAGTACCGCCTTGGTGACACTTGCGCTAAGAAATTACCGTCTCTATCCATATAGTGCGTGACACTCACCATGGTTGCCTGACTATCTCCTATACGGTTTCGATTGTGACAAGAGAGGCAAGTGTTGACGTTTATGTCCACCTGATAGTCGCGAATATTATGAGGAATAATAGGGGGCTGCATCGGGTAGTTGCGGCTCACCTTAATATCATTTGTAATGGGTTTTGGGATCGGACTTGTTTTCGATTGCTCTGCGATAGCTTCGCCCTTTCTCAAAGTCGATATGTCTTGACCAAAAACGGATGCAGCAATAAAAAACGACACCGTGATAATTATGAGTAAGTTTTTCATTGTCTTAGGCCTTTTCTAATTTGACTGCGCACTTTTTAAAATCAGTCTGCTTGGATATAGGATCGGTTGCATCCAGTGTGACTTTATTGATCAAGCGGCTGGCATCGAACCAAGGCACAAATACCAAGCCCTTCGGCGGTTTATTTCGTCCGCGGGTTTCAACGCGTGATTTCATCTCGCCGCGACGCGAAATGACTTTAATTTCATCGCCACGTCTAAAGCCTCTCTTTCTAGCATCGTCAGGGTGCATATAAACCAAAGCGTCGGGTACTGCTTGATATAATTCGGGGACGCGTTGTGTCATAGAGCCCGAATGCCAGTGCTCCAAAACGCGGCCGGTCGATAACCACATATCGTATTCGTCGTCTGGCGATTCAGCTGCTGGTTCATAAGGCAGTGCAAAAATAACCGCACGCCCGTCAGGTTTACCATAGAATTGCCAGCCTGTTCCCGGCTCAACATAGGGATCCGAACCTTCTTTAAAGCGCCAAAGCGTTTCTTTACCATCAACAACAGGCCATCTTAAACCGCGCCCTTGGTGGTAGTGTTCATAAGGCGCTAAGTCATGCGCATGTCCTCGTCCAAATGATGCGTACTCTTCAAAGAGTCCTTTTTGCACATAAAACCCAAAATGCCTAGACTCATCATTGAGGCGATCTTCACCCACCTCGTCTAAGCTAAATTGGTTTACTTTGCCGTTTTCAAATAATACTTGATAAAGCGTTTTACCCTTGTAGGAAGGGGATTTGTCTAACAAATCAGATGGCCAAACTTCCTCCACCTTAAAACGCTTGGAAAACTCCATGAGTTGCCAAAGGTCAGAGGTTGACTCACCCGGCGCTGTGACTTGTTGGTACCAACTCTGTGTGCGACGCTCGGCGTTACCGTAAGCGCCTTCTTTTTCTACCCACATGGCAGTGGGCAATACAAGGTCGGCAGCTTGCGCGGTTACGGTGGGATAGGGTTCACTAACAACAATGAAATTATCGGGGTTGCGATAACCGGGGAGACCTTCTTCATTAATGTTTGCGGCTGCCTGCATATTGTTATTACATTGCACCCAATAGACATTCATATCGCCGTCTTTGAGTTTTCTGTTATGCAGTACGGCGTGATAGCCAGGCTTGGCCGGTATGGTACCTTCGGGAAGCTGCCAAATGTCTTCAGCAATTTTCCGGTGTTTAGGATTCGCAACCACCATATCTGCGGGTAAACGATGGCTGAAAGTGCCCACTTCTCTTGCCGTGCCGCAAGCTGATGGCTGTCCAGTCAGCGAGAAAGGGCTATTACCGGGTTCGGATATTTTCCCCGTCAACAAATGAATGTTGTACAGCAAGTTGTTGGTCCAGACACCCCGAGTATGCTGGTTAACTCCCATGGTCCACAGCGACATGACTTTGGTTTTGGGGTCTGCGTACAACTCGGCGAGTTCTAATAACCGTTGCTCAGGTACACCGCTCATCTTCGTGGCATATTCCAGCGTATAGGTACTAACAAACTTGGCGTATTCTTCAAAGCTTATCGGTTTTGAACCACCGGCTTTATCCGCGTTTTTCGCCTGTCTTTGTTTGGGATGTTCGTCTCGCAGGCCATAGCCAATGTCTGCGTTACCCAAGGCAAAGTTAGTGTGTTTGCTAACAAAGTCTTTATTCACTTTGTCGTTTTGGATAATGTAATTGGCAATGAAATTGAGAATAACCATATCGGTTTGAGGCTCGAATATCATGGGGATATCGGCCAAATCAAACGAACGGTGTGTGTAGGTCGACAACACGGCAACTTTTACGTGTTGTGCACTGAGTCGGCGGTCAGTGATGCGCGTCCATAAAATAGGATGCATCTCTGCCATATTAGAGCCCCAAAGTACAAACGCATCAGCCGCTTCAAAGTCGTCGTAACATCCCATCGGTTCATCGATGCCAAAGGTGCGCATGAATCCACCGACAGCAGATGCCATACAGTGACGAGCATTGGGGTCGATGTTATTCGAGCGAAACCCAGCTTTCATTAGCTTTACTGCTGCGTAGCCTTCCATGACCGTCCATTGCCCAGAACCAAACATACCGATAGACGTTGGGCCTTTAGCTTTTAATGCGGCTTTGTACTTATCTGCCATCACGTCAAACGCTTTATCCCAGCTCACGGGGGCGAACTCGCCCTGTTTATCGTATTGCCCGTTCTTCATTCGTAGCATAGGGGTTTGTATGCGGTCTTTGCCATACATAATCTTCGACAAAAAATAACCCTTAACACAATTGAGTCCTTTGTTGACTGGGCTGTTAATATCGCCGTGGGTTGCTACCACTTTGTTGTCTAATGTCGCCACATTGATACTGCAACCCGTGCCACAGAAACGACAGGGTGCTTTGTCCCATTTTAATTTGGTCAGCTCACTGTCTGTGACGACATTGGTTGCTTGAACGGGGATGTTCATGCCTGCGGCAGCCGCAGCGGCTGATACCGCGCTGGCTTTCATGAATGCGCGTCTGTTAATTGTCATGCTGTTGGTCCTCGCGATTCTGTATTGGGGTCATACTCGTGATACACGGCAGCAACGTCGACCACATGATCCATATCTCGGATCTGTTCAGTAATAAGAGAAATGGCACGATGGTTCTTACCTTCGGCCGTGACGATAATCTTGCCAACGGGGTCTTTTTCGTGAACCTCAGCTCCGTCAATGGCTTGAATCGTATTGATAATGCTTTCAAGGTGTTTCCTACGACATCGCACGATAAAACTGGCAACGTGATACTCACTCATTGCAACCTCCTTGGGAGGGTGAGGGGTGCGTCATTTGCACCACCTTATCCAAATTAATGGCCCCTGTTGGACAGCTCGATACACAAGCACCACAGCGTGTGCATAAAGCGTCATCTATGCGAGGCTTGGGCACAGAGCCTAGTTGATACTCAAAAGTGATAGCGTGATGTTCGCAAACGTCTCGGCAACTTTGGCAAACAATGTTCTTTTCTGTCAGGCAGTTTTGATTGATTGCAATCGAGAGCTGCCATGGTGTGGATTGAGTCGTATCAAACAAATCTTCGGGGCATTGCTCTGTGCACTTCTGACAATAGGTGCATTCGCCGTGCTTGAAATTAACGCTGGGGTAGCCGCCTTCCCCTTTGTCGATAATCCCTTCAGGGCAGCGCTGGACACACTCACCACATTGCGTACATTTATCGAGAAACTCTTCCGCGCTTTTCAGCCACGGTAGATGCACATCCTTATTGACCGTGGCAGAGCGTCCGGTCATAAAAAAAGCGCGTTTCTGATAGTCAATGCTCATCGGCACAGCCTAAGCGGCAGGAGGACCAAAAAACATTTGGCTGATCCAAATAGCAAAGCCGAAGCCGCCTATCAATACCACAGACAAAAATGGAAAGAGCACGACCGTAATAAAAAGAAAAGCGTTAAGTTCCTGCTTTTTTAATTTTTCCATAAGGTTTTATCTCCCAATAAATGTAGGTTGTATCACGCTTTCATCAATCATTTATTGATCTAGCGCACATAAAACCGGGTTATAAAATTACAATGACCAACTACCACCCAATGCTAAATTCAAATCGACAAATTGCGCTAAAGAGGCTCGCTTGACCGACAATAAATTGCTGCGTGCAGAAAACACGCGTTGTTGGATTGTCAGCACATCAAGTAAGCTTATTTCACCCTCGTCAAATTGCAAATTCGCGACTTTCAAGGCGTCTTCTGACTCGTTCAAGACAGTGGTGAGTGCATCAATCCGTTTTTTGAGCACAGTACCCTGATCGAGTGCCCGTTCAACATCACCAAATGCGTTCAACGCTGCCTGAGCATAGCCAGCGACAGCCGCCTGCTGTTCCGCCGTTGCTGCATCAACTTGGGCATCTAATCGTCCACCGGTATAGAGTGGTGCAGCTAGGCTACCAATCGCTTGCCAAGCTAAATTCGTCGGGTTAAGTACATCGCTCAACGCTGTTGATGTACCACCAATATTGCTGCTTAAAGATAAACTCGGTAACTTGGCCGCTTTGGCAACATCCACATTGTTAAATGCCGCTGCCACTTTTCTTTCAGCGGCAATCAAATCTGGCCGTCGTTCTAGCAGCTGTGAAGGTGTTCCAGCTGGGAGGGCCTTAGGAATAACAGGTAGCTTATTATCAACATTCAGCTCAGCACTGGGATAGCGCCCGAGGAGTATCTCCAGTGATCTTGCCGCATCGCGCAGCCCCGCTTCACTGGATACTAAGCTATCTTGAACACTCGCAAGATCAGCTTTAGCCAGAGCGATGTTTTGTCTGTCTGCCAAGCCATTGTCGTATTGTGCCTGAACAATCTTATTGGTTTTCTCGACGATACCTTTGTTCTTGCGAACAATCTCTAGCTGCTCACTCGCTTCAATGGCAATGAAATAAGCCTTGGCAACATTGGCTGCCAACGAATATTGCGCAAATCGGTATTCCGCCTCAGCCGCCGCTAAACTTTCTTGTGCTGCTAGGTTTCCTGAACGTATACGCCCCCAGAGGTCAACTTCCCAGCTTGCTTGTAACCCTGAGTTAAAACTATTGTCACCGCTGCCTTCAACCGAACCACCGGATGTATTGCCCAAACTTGCATTGAGTTGAGGTGACAATGAAGACGCCGCTTGCCTCGCCAGTGCGCTAGAGGCATCAACGCTGGCAGCCATGGCTTGTAGATTCCGATTGTTGCCCTGTGCTTCTTTTACCAGAGAGGTTAAGGTGGGATCGTTAAATTGGTCCAGCCAATCCACACTAACATCACCAATTTGCTCTTGCAGGCTTGCCCATTGACTCGGCAGATCAGGTAAATTATTCGACACCGCTTGTTTAGCATCATCTCGTCTTGAAAGATCTTGAGTCGCACAGCCACAGAGCACAGCTACCGTCATTGCAGCGCATGTGACTCTTATCCAAGGTGTTTTGTTTCTTATTGTTCGCAGCTTCATGATGCTACCTCTGTTTCTGTGTTCTTTATCCTGAAAATAACGGCATACAAGGCCGGCACCACCACAAGGGTAAGCAAGGTTGCGAACGTTAAACCAAACACCAGTACCACAGCCATAGACTTGAAAAAGGCATCGCCAAACAAAGGGATAACACCAAGTACGGTTGTCAGAGCGCCCATCATAACCGGCCGCACACGACTGGCAGCCGAATCGACAACGGCATCAAATCTCGCTTTGCCTTCGGCAATTTCGATGTCCATTTGATCCACCAATACGATGGCATTTTTGATCAACAACCCTGACAGAGACAGCAAGCCAAGGATCGCCATAAATTCCATCGGGGTGCCTGTTGTGACAAGCCCTAAAACGACACCAATAAGTGACAGAGGCACCACTAACCAAATAACCAGAGGTTGCCTTAACCCGTTAAATAAAATCACAACGACCAGCACCATAGCTAAGAAACCCATAGGTATGGTACTGGCGAGATCACCGTTTGCTTCGCTACTATTGCCGAGCTCTCCACCCCATTCAAGCGTGACGCCGGGTGGTAGCTCGATAGCTTCAATTTTCGGTTGTAAACGACCCTGAAGATCTGAGGCTAAATCACCCACTACCGGGTCAGATTGTGCCTTAATGCGCCAAACGCGATCTTCTCTCAATAACAGTGAGTTTCTCCACACCATGTCAACACTATCAACAACTTGTTCCAGAGGCACCGCAGCACCCGTAGCCGGGCTGATCACTTGAATTTGCTTAATGGATTCAGCGTTCAAACGTTCAGATTCAGGGGCGCGAGCGATAATAGGAATAAGCGTATCGTCTTCACGATAAACCCCCACTGACCGCCCAGAAAAGTTAGTCAATAACGCCGTTGAAAGATCTTGACGAGAAACCCCTAAGCGTCGCCCTTTGTTTGAAGAGTAGACCGGCTCAATAACACTCACGGGTTGGCGCCAATCATCTTTAATCGAAATGGCTCTTCCGTCAGCAGTCATTATCGCTTTGGCTTGGTCGGCTAAACGCCTTAGTACAGCAGGATCGGGGCCACTAAACTCGGCTTCAACTTTTGAGCCACCGCCCGGACCTAATTGGAACCGCCAGACTTTCGCTTGTGCATCAGGGTAACCTGCGTCCAGGTAATCCTGAACCTTTGGCATCAGTTCTGCGATAACGTCAAAGCTATCGGCTTTGAGCAGAAACTGCCCATAAGCAGAGTTACCACTCTCGCTGCTATAAACGAGCATATAACGCAAAGCGCCTTTGCCAATGAGTGTTTGCACATCAGCAATACCCTCGTAGGTCATGAGTTCAGCTTCAATTTTCAGCATGTCAGCTTTGGTTTGCGTAATATCTGTGCCTTCAGGCAGCCAATAATCAACCACGATTTGCGGCGTCGTTGATGCAGGAAAGAAACCCGATTTCACAAATTGGAATCCCCAAACCGACACGGCAAATAGTGCGAAGGTTGCTCCGATAGGCACCCAGCGTATTCTTAACATATTGCGCATGAAGGCTTTGTAAGCCGCCATAAACTTACCATCCTTTGGTATTTCTGCTCCTGCGGCGACTTCCTTAAACATCAGGTCAGCCAGGAATGGCACAGCGGTAATGGCAAATAGCCAGCTGTACATCAAAGAAATCATGACGACCCAAAATAAGTGTCCGGTATATTCAGCAGTGGAGCCGGGTGCTAAGCCGATTGGTGCAAAGGCTATGATCCCGACTAATGTTCCACCAAGCAGCGGCCAAATAGAGCGGCTGATTATTTTCTTGACGATATCCAGCTTTCTTTCGCCACGTTGAGTGCCGACGAGTATGCCTTCCGTTACCACAATGGCATTATCAACCAGCATGCCCAGTGCAATAATCAGTGCACCTAAGGAAATTCGGTGCATCGGAATGTCCATCAAATACATGGTGGCAAGTGTTGCGGCAATAGTAATGATCAAGGTTGCACCGATGATGATGGCTGATTTCAACCCCATGAAGAAAAAGAGGGTAACGAGAACAATCGCCAGTGCTGCAGCAACATTGAGAACAAAGTTCTGGACCGCTGCGTCGGTTATTTTGCCTTGATGATAGTACTCATGTATTTCGATACCGATGGGCCTTTGGTTTTCTACACTGGCAATTTTGGCATCAATGGCGTTCCCCATTTTGACGACATTGGCGCCCGTGACATTAGAAATACCAAACGCAATAGCGGGCTGGCCGTTGTAGCGTATTTCATCAGTCAACGGCGTTTGGTAAGCTCTTTCTACCGACGCGACGTCTTTTAAGTAGATAAGCGTTCCTTCGTTGTCGGTAGAGACCACGAGGTTTTCGATTTCTTCGACTGAGTCAATAGAGCCAGACGGTTGAATAATTAAACGACGATTTCCTGCTTTAACATTACCGGCAGGGCTAACAGCGTTTTGCTTCTCAAGTTCCTGATAAATGCTATTGATTGACTGACCTAAGGTTGCCGCGCGGTCGCGAGAAATCTCAACATAGATAGCTTCTCGTTGCAGGCCAGATAACGACACTTTAGCTACCCCTTCAACAGTTAATATATCGGTCCGCAGTTGTTTGGCGTATTCTTCCATTTCTTTATAGGTGTAACCATCACCTGTCAGCAGATAATAGACGCCGTAAACATCACCAAAGTCATCATTCACAATCGACTCTAGTGCGCCGGGCGGCAATGATGACTGCGCATCTTTCACTTTATTGCGCAGCTTGGCCCAAATGGTCTGCAAGGACTCTTTAGAGGGTGAGAATTCGTATTTAATATCGACATTTATTCGTGATAAGCCTGCCGAAGAGGTGGATGTCAGGCTTTCAACTTCTTGCAACTGTTGCATGGCCGATTCGAGAGGTTCGGTAATTTCGTTAGCGACTTCAGTCGGTGTGGCACCGGGGTATTGAGTAATAATAACAGCGGTTCGAATAGTGAATTCGGGGTCTTCGAACCGAGACATGTTTTTGTAGGCATTCCATCCACCTATCAGCGACGCGAGTATGACTATCATCGTTATCAAACGATTCTTCATCGCGAAAATTCCTGGATTCATAACATAATTCCTGTTGATTTAGGCTAGAGGCGTGGTTAGTTTTCTAAACGGCGGATTTTCATCCCTTCGTTCAAGTACGAAGCACCTGCACCAACGATGGTGTCGCCCTCACTTAAACCTCTATCAACTGCCAACATGTCACCAACGCCCGCGCCCACTTCAATGTTTTGTCTGGCAACTGTCATGGTTTCTGTATCCACTTTCCAAACAAATTGGCCGTCGCTATCGGATACTATCGCACTGAGAGGAATGGATATTTGCCCGACACTTTTGACATCAGAAGTGAGCCTTAAACTTGATTTAACGACACCTGTCATGCCGGGTAAAATCCTGAGTTCCTCAGGGGGCGTAAAACCAAAACGAACGTCAAAGGTTTGCGAACGTTCGTCAGCCTGTGTTGATGCTGCGACAAACTCGGCTTTTATTTCATACTGGCTGGCTGAATCAAGCACAACGACAGTCTCAATAGGTTCAATTTGCTTAGAGCGCGTGACCAAACTCGCTGGGATCTTGACCAGCGCCTCTGCCGCGCCTTCAGTTTGTAGGGTAAAGACCGGTTGTGATGGACTGACTGTATCTAGTTCTTTAGCGTGCTTTACAGCAACAACACCGTCGAAAGGTGATAAAAGAACGGTATCTTCAATCGCTTTTTTAGCCGTGTCGAGTTGTGCTGTGGTGACATTTAACTGGGTTAAGCGCTGATCATAGACAGTCTGTGCAATAGCGTTCTCTTTGATAAGGCGTTCTGCGCGCCCAAAGTCGAGCAGGGCTGCATCATACTGTGTTTGTGCTGTTTGTAATTGGTTGTCGAAGCTGCGCTGAACCAAAGTCGCGATCACATCGCCTTGTTTCACTTCGTCGCCTTCGCGTACATTGAGCTTTTCAATTTGCCCCGAGACCTGGAACGTCAAATCTTTAGAACTCAGCGCTTCAACAACGGCTGGGAAGTTAAAGTGCTTGATGTTCGAAGAAGATTTAACTTCAATCAATTTTGCAGGCCGTATGACCTCAGCGTTTTGAACAGTGGCTTCTCCTCCACATCCGCTTAAAAGGATGAACCCCGTGGCCATCAACATTTTCTGTGTCTTTGAATTCATTTCGTTACCTTGTGCAGGAACCGCAGCTCCTAGTTATATTCAATATGTTTAAAGTAAGTGGGTATGAGAACCCGACTTAAAAATTCAGTGCAAAGCGAATAACAAACGCGTTAGTTATATCGACAAAAAAAGCGCCTACGAGCGGCAGGATGATAAAGGCTGTCGGTGCTGCGCCGTGCGCTTTTGTCACCGCTGTCATATTGGCGATAGCTGTCGGTGTTGCGCCCAACGAAAATCCGCCGAAACCTGCGCTTAAGACGGCAGCTTGATAATTTTTACCCATTAATGGGAATAAAATGGCCACGATGTAAATCACCGCGCCCAGCGTTTGTAACCCTAAAATAATCAACAAAGGTCCAGCTAATTCGGCAATCGTCCACAATTGCATACTCATTAACGACATGGTTAAAAACAGGCTCAGCGAAAAGTCAGATACGATCGCTAATGAACGTGTTCTAGCTGGCCAATGTAGCTTTGGAAAAAAGCGCGGCACTGTATTGGAAAGCAATATACCAGACAGTAAACAAGTCACAAACAAGGGTAGCTTGAACCCCATATCTGCAATGATAGTGTTAGCAATATAGCCAATGATAATACAGCAATGAATAACCAGTAGCACCGCCATAAAGCTTAAATGGTTGAAGGATTCGGTCTCTGCTTTTTTGTATTCAATACCTACAGAAGGCTCTTCTTCTTTCTCGCCAGACAACCCATGTTTAGCTAACAGGTATTTGGCGATAGGACCGCCGACTAAGCTGGCGATAACCAGCCCCAGTGTTGCCGCTGCCACGCCAATCTCCAGTGCATTACTGACACCGAGTTCAACGATATCTGGAGCCCATGCGATAGCAGTACCATGGCCGCCTATCAGCGAAGCAGAGCCTGCAAGCACACCCACTGGCGCGGGCAGATCCAATGCCAACGCACTACTGATGCCGATGACATTCTGAATGACGATATACACAAGCGTCAGAACTAACAAAATCAGTAGTGGCTTACCACCTTCAATCAAATCTGAAAATCTGGCGTTAAGACCAATGGCAGTAAAAAAGTACACTAACAACCGGTCACGCGTTGACAAATCAAACCCGATTTCATTGCCCGTTACCATGAAAAACGCAAAAATAAGCAGGGCGGCGATTAAGCCTCCTGTTACCGGTTCAGGAATATTAAAGTCTCTTAAGAATTTGCTTTTTTTAGTTAAAAGCACACCCACAAAGAATACCAATATGCCTATGGTGTAAGACATAAAACTGTCGAATGTGATATTACTCACCATCAGCCTCCGACTGTGCTTTACTGATCCTTGTGATGGCTTCAATCAAAAAAGCCGTATTAAGACCAACAATAATTAGACCGTTAACCGCAGCAAGGCTGGCTAATAGTCGCCACTCAATACTCGGTGTAAGGTCGCCATAACCGAGAGTGGTAAAGGTAACAATGGCGAAGTAAAGTGACGCTTCAAAAGTCTCGAATACGCCCTGATATTGGAAGATAAAAGCCCAAAGCCAACAACTAACCGTTAACCCTGCAACAAGCCACAATACCATTACAACGAGCGTAACGACATATTTCGTTTGTTGCGGCGGCGAGACAATCCATTTGCCGTATTTTGTTAACCCTTGTGCCAGTGCGTTAATAAACAGAACGTGAATAATAACCGTTCCACAAATAACACATGAGCCAATGAGAATTTGTTCGAACATGGCGCTTTCTTAAATCCTTACTGTCTCGAAGACTTTATTATTTTTCTGGATGGATACTCGCCTGCCAATACAAGCAACACCAAACTATACGATTCATAGTAAGGTGTTCATTTACTCAATGCTAATCATAATGGGACACTTACTTATCTAAAATGGACATTCGTTGTGTGAGGTGTTCCACCAAGGACTAGCGCCGTTTATAAATAGACGTAATAGTTTTCGGTGCAAAAAAGCAACAATAATAATGAACCGTAGTTTATTCAACCAGCCTGTTCAGTAACACTATGCAAAAGCCTTTATTTATTATAACCATGATTTTGGGTTTAGCTGCCTGTGCGTCACCTATACGGAACTTGACTCATCAACAGCTTATTGACGGTAAGCAAACCTTCTCGAACAGATATGAATCCGATTTGGAGAGTATGTCGAGTAAGAGTATTCATCGCATTCGTGATGAGTACTTTCAAGAAGAAGAGCAGGTTTATGACATTCTCGTTCTCTCCGGCGGTGGTGCATTGGGTGCCTTTGGGGCTGGGTTTCTTAAAGGCTGGGGGACGGTGACCGAGGCCGGTTACGAAAGGCCTGACTTTGACAGTGTGAGTGGTATCAGTACGGGAGCGTTAATTGCGCCTTTTGCATTCGTTGGCACTGATGCGTCATATCAGAAAATCGTTGATATTTACCGCACCCCTGATGAAGAGATGGTTATCGCACGTCCCATCTTATCTTTCTTATCAGGCAAGCAATCTTATTTTAAAGCAGATGTGCTTCATCAACGTATTCGGCAGAGTATTGACCAAAGTATGGTTAACGACCTAGCGCAGAAGCATTTACAAAATAAAACACTCATCATTGGTGCCACCAATCTGGACTATGGTGTTATGCGGGTTTGGGATTTGTCACGTATTGCGTCCACTAAATCTGCCAATGAAGCGCAGCCTGATATTACTCAGAAGCTTATTGCTTCATCTGCGATCCCCAGTGCATTTCCACCGGTGGAGATTGAGAAGCACTTGTATGTGGATGGCGGTGCTTCCATGCAAATTGTCAGCGGCATTGATAATCGCCAATGGCTTTATAATAACGACACTCCGGGTATTGATTTTGTTAGACCTGAACGACCCATAAAGCTCCGTCTCTGGATCATCATCAACAATAAACTGGTGATGGACCCTAGCGTTGTCAGAAATGCGTGGTCTTCCATTGCAACACGTAGCTTGGTGTCGCTGATGCGTGGCTCTACCTTACAGACCATTCAGGACATTGAAACCTTCTCGCAAATGATCAATCAGCGCAATGAGTTCGACGTCCAAATGCATTTCGTAGCGATACCACAAGACTATGGCATTACCTATTCTCGAAATTTGTTTGATAGTGAGCTAATGCAAAGCTTAGTTGATTTGGGAGAAACAATGGGCGCTGATTCAGCGAGTTGGAAAACGCAGGCTTTAAGGCCCGGTGCTTCGATACTCGATATTCGTTGATTCAACACACTTAACAAAGAGGGCTGAATGGCCTTAAAAGATAGGCATTAGGCTTAAACTGATTACACGAAAATACATCGCCATCATAAAATAGGTTCAAAGGCTGAACGAATCAATATCAACAAGGGGAAGCAAGATGAAAAATTATCGCTACAAACTAACCAGTGTTTTACTACTTGCCATGTTCGCGACGGCTTGTGCCGTTAGTCCCAATGTGTTTTACGACGCAGATCCGCAGCAAGACTTTGGGCTTTATAAGACGTTTACTTGGCACAATGATGACCCTGTTCTCATTCAAAGTGATTATGTGGTTAGCGCTTTTGTGCAAACGAAGTTAAAAGAAAGTGTAAAAACTGAACTGGAAGCCAAAGGCTATCGTTTTGTTGCCAATCTTGCATCTGCCGATATGGCGGTGGCTATTACTGTTGGGGCGCGAGACAAAGTAAAAATTTATCAAGAGCCTACCTTTATTAACGACCAATGGCGATGGGGTATAGAGTATTGGCGGCCTCATAGAACGACAACTACCACGGCTGTTAATTACGTCAACGGAACTTTGGCGGTTGACGTGTTCGATGCGAACAAAAAGGCACCCGTTTGGCATGGGCGCGGCAGCAAACGTCTGACTAAAGCCGAACGACAAGGAAATGCAGACAATATTGAATCAGGAATAGCCACCATATTGGCTAACTTCCCCAAACGTTAGATATCACTAAACGAGAGACAACAAGATGAGAAAATCACGCATTACCAGTATTATCCCGATATTAAGCTTCCTGTTTATTATCGGAGGGTGTTCGACTACCAAAGCACCTGACATGTTCAAGACGTTTGAAATTAGCGAGTTTAAGAAGCCTATCGGTAGCTTTTTAGTCATCGGCTCGGGGGAGGATGAGCAGGCTAATAAAAAGTTTGAGAAACTGCTGAAAGATGCCTTATTAAAGGAGAATGTCCGAGCTATCAGCGCCCGAGAAAGCATTGCGAAAGGAGAAAGGTTAACCAAGGAATCTGCGATTGCACTGGTTGACAAACTCAATGTCGAGAGTGTCATTGTTACCCGCCTGTTAGGTACGCGACTCGACATCGAGAAAACCGAAAAAAGAACTGAGGTTAAAATTCAGCGTCCACAGTTTGAAAGCTTGACCGATTTTTTTGTCTACGAATATACCGATGTGCAAGTAGAGCAAGACTTTGATGTGACAGCGACAGCAGTACTGGCAACCGATCTGTTTTTAGTCGCTAATAGCGGGCGCGTGCTCAGTATGCAATCGACGAGTTTTGATAAGAAAAGTGCCGATGCCATTATCGAAGAAACAGTTGAAGAGGTTGTTGCACAGTTGAAACGCGACAACGTTCTTTGAAATCATAGAGGGTATAAGATTGTCGTCATAAGATAAAACGACGCCCCCAATTGATTATCGCTCATGTTGATTGATGCCTAACATAGACAGTGAAGAAACAAAAAACACTGTAACTGGAGGTGACTTATGAAAACTCTCAACCAACTTTGCAAAGTAGGCCTCATTGGCTTGGTATTAGTGCTTGCGCCTAACGCAATTGCCAATGTGGGCGAAGGCACTAATCATGCCCCCTTTCAATCTGTTGAAACAAAACATCTTGATGAAGCTTGGGCACACCCTGACTTTGAACCCAAAAACTATCAAGAAGTTGCCATCGCATGGGAGCAATTTGATTTTCGACCCGGTGCTGAGCGCTATGTTCATCGAGGCCGGATTAGGAACTATGAGCTAACGGATGAGGCAAAAGCGCTGATTGAAGATCAGGCAAAAGCTGTCTTTAAACAGCAATTTGAATTGCTCCAAAACGTCAAACTGGTCGATATTGAAGATGTTGATGCGCAAACACTGATTGTCAATCTTAGGATTGAAGATTTTGTCAATAATGTCCCTGACAGGCATCAACGACAAGGACTTGATTTGTTGTTGCTCAGACGATTTGGTGAGGCGACACTCAATATTGAATTTGAAGACGGTGGCAATGACGGCATCTTGTTCCAAGGACATATTCGACAAAATATCGAACCGCTTGGTATCGATTTTCAGCGAGGCGATATGATTAACGCTCGTCGGCTTACAAAGTTAAAGCTGCAACGCTGGGCTAAGGGATTGAGAAAAAATATAGACGATATGTTCTAGACTTAACTAGACTGTTAAAAGAACCCTGTTTCGGCAGGGTTCATTTTTTGTCTATTTGGCGCCAATGAATGACCTGTAGCCAATAATATGGATTGTTAATAGAAAGAATGGGATATAACTGACAGAAGATGAAATCAATGAAGAAGCATGCCTCGACATTACACCTTTATGGATTACTGGTTTTAAACTTGTTTGCTGCGCAGCAAGCTCACGCTGACTTTGATTGGCTTTCTGCGACTTTAGATAACGATATTTTTGTCGGCAATGACAATGGTTATTCCAACGGGTTATACATTTCGCTTTTCGATGTGAATGAAGGCGAAGAGCAAGCCGTGGATACGGATATTCTGGTACGCCCACTGCTTTGGTCTCTTCCCAAAAGTACCGCACTGGCGACGATTAATGCCTACACAGTAGGGCAAACGCTGAATACACCCAGTGATATCACCATAGAAATCCCTGACGAAAATGAACTACCTTATTCAGCTCTATTAGCCTTGACCAATACTTACGTAGTCGTCAATGAAAATGTGGCGGACAGGATTAGCACCACCGTTGGCTTTGTTGGGCCTGTGGCATTAGGTGGGCCGACACAGCGCTTTGTGCATAAGTTGATTGGGTCGGATGAACCTTTGGGCTGGGATACGCAGTTAGAAAATGAATTGGTTTTTCAGTTTGGTCGGGGGCGAACATGGCGCAGTTGGTCATCGAAAAATGATTCTGTGGATATCCTGACGCATTCCGAGTTGTCTGTCGGCACCATTCAAAGTGCGGTTCGCGGTGGATTGACATTCAGGTTTGGTCGAGGTCTTAAACAGTCTTATGCAACCACCTCATTTGGATCAACCAGAACTTCTAATCCAGCCGCTGTCGAAGGTGGTTGGTACGTATTCGCTGGCTTGCAAACCGGGTACGTTTTTAATCAGATTTTTACCGACGGTAATACCTTTAGAGACAGCCGCTCTATAGACTTTGATAAGGAGTTTGTGTCAGTTGCAGCCGGTCTGGCATATTCTTGGGAAAATGTTTCAGTGACTTTTGCTATCAATGATTCCAACGTTATTCAACGCGGTGAAACAGAAGAAGCTTTAGAGGATTTGACGCAATATGGCACATTGACCGTTGCTTTTAGGCTCTGATAAATAGCGTTCAGGCGAAAGATATCGCGCCGATATCAATCTTCCTGATGAACGTCTCTAAAATGAGTAGGTGATTCACCACTTTCTTCCTTGAACCATCGCGTAAAGTTACTGGGTTCCGTAAAGCCGAGTAAGTAGGAAATCTCGCTGATACTGCGCCACTCATTTTTTAGGTATTTAATGGACAGGTCTTGCCTAATTTGATTCAGCAATGCCGAGAAGCTCGTCCCCTCTTGGGTCAAGCGGCGCTGCAGTGTCTTACTGCCTATATTCAGCCGTTTAGCGACCATGGTTTGTGAGGGTGTCCCTAGCGGCAAATCCTCAGCGATAATGGATGCAACTCTTGCGGTGTAATTGTCTCTATCTTGCTGACGTATGTAATCAACCACCACCTGGTCGTTAATTCGCGCCAAATCTGGATTAGACTGCTGCAATGGTTCAAGCATCACGGCTTTGTCAAAGCTCAGCTCGTTAGTATCGGCATCATAATGAATCGGGCATTTAAAGTAAGCATCAAACGTTTTGAAGGCGAGTGGTTTAGGCCGTTGTAACTGTAGGCTACTAGCGTTGAGTTTATCTCCTAGCACTAACCGGCTTAAATGAACAAACAACGCCAAGCACGCATCTATACCGGGGTCAGCAGCAACACCATAAGGAACGGGTAACTTCAAGATAATTCGAATAACATCGCGGTGCTCGATAACCTCAATTTTGCCAGCGGTTGAAATAACCGAAAAGTATCGGGACAGACGCAAGAAACCATCCAACAAAGTGTTGCTGGCTGCCCAACAAAACCCCAAACCGCTTAAAGAGCCAATTTGGAAATGTTTAACAAATTTAATCCCTATAGCATCGTCATTTGTGACGCGCAGTGCAGCTCGCCATATCTCGTCATTCAGGCTACCAACAACCCGCATGTTGTAACGCAAATCACGCGTCTTATCTATGCCCAGCTCAGCCAGCATAGCATCTGAATCAATACCATAACTGTCGACTGTACTCGCGATGGTTAAAGCTATTGAGGGATGTATTCGCGTTGGATCGCTAAGCAAGTTTTGTTGTTCGATAGCCTGCAAAAAATATCCTTGATTGAGCCGATTGGTATAAGCATCTTTTACAGTGAGCTTATCATCAAAATTTGTACTCTAACATCGTAATTCAAGTTCATATCACCTTTGATGTGTTTCTCTGTATTCATGAGGCGATATGCCAACTGCCGTTTTATACCATCGAGTAAAATTACTCGGCTCGGTAAAGCCAAGCAAATAACTCACTTCACCAATACTTCGCCAAGGTTGTTGTAAATAATTATTCGCTAATGTTTGCCGAACATCATTCATTAGGCTTGAAAATGTTGTCGCTTCGCTCGTTAGTCTTCGCTGAAGTGTTTTCGTGCTCATAAACAGTTTTTCCGCGATACTTTTGATGGACGGCGTCCCTAAGGGTAAAGCTTCAACTATCAGTGACGAAACCTTGCTCGATGTGTTTTCGACAGCATGCTTGCGCAAATAATCTATCACGACTTGATCATTAGCTCTGGCTAAGTCTGGATTGGCGATAGGTAACTTTTTCTGTACCTCTGTTTTGGCGAACATTAACGCGTTTTGGTGTGTGTTGTAATGGATTGGACAGCCAAAAAAGTCGTCAAAAGGACCTGTTGACGAGGGCTGAGGCCGCTGCATATAGAGTAAACTTGGACTAAACTTGTCACCGCGCACTATGCGACAAAGTTGCACAAAAAGTGCAAGGCCTGCATCAATCCCTGTATCCTCTGCAATGCCGTAGGGAACAGGGAGAATGAACGCGACTTTGATAGAATCTGTTTCTTCTGTGACGTCGATCTTACCTGCATTCGAAATGACGCTAAAAAAGCGAGAGAGGCGCAAGAAGCCGTCTAGTAGGGTGTCACTAGCCATCCAGCTAAAACCTAGTCCGCTTAGCGAACCGAGCTGAAAATGGTCGACAAACTTAATACCAATGGACTCTTCCTTCGTTTCTCGTAATGCGGCCCGCCAAATCTCATCGTTCATTTGACCCACAACACGCTTGTCGTGAGTCAAATCGCTTTCTATATCAATCCCCAAACTAGATAACATCTTGCGCGAGTCAACGCCATAGCTCTCAACCGTTCGCGCCACAGTGAGCGCAATAGAGGGATGGACTCGTGTGGGGTCTTGGAGTAGCTCTTGTGTGTCAATGGTTTTCAACGTAGCAACATTCCTGGGTGTTTAATTGCAAAATCATCAGTCCAAACTTATCGCTATTGTTGTCAGCTTGAATGGCTGCTCATGCCAGTCAATACTGCGCAAAATATAGAGTGCTTATTCAGCGACAAGGTTAAACAAGATTTTTGTTATTGGCTAACATAGCATAGATATAATCTTCAATTGAGCCACACCATAGCTATACTCATAAAACATATAAGTGATGCTTAGATCGACATGCAAAAAAGAATAAAAATGAAAAGAAATCTACTACTCTTGGTGATCACCGTTGCCGCTCTTTGTTCTGGTAAATCTGCCGCCCAAACCTTGTCGAAAGACGCGATTCAAGCCTGTATGGCAGAAGAGCTTAAAACCGCGACCGATGATACGACAATTGGTGAGCTGCGCGAGAAGTGCAGTGTGGGACTGGGCGACCCGATAAAACGTCGTGTTGCCTTAGAAAACAGTGCATCGTCGAATCCTTTTGCGATTTTGCCACATAGGCCTAACTATTTATTGCCCGTGACTTTTTCCGAGCCTAGAGAAGAACCCTATGCAGATGTTCTTCAAGGTCGGAGCTTTGATAACTTTGAAGCCAAATTCCAACTGTCTTTGAAATATATTGCCGCCAAAGATATCTTTTTTGACAACCTCGACCTAAATATTGCCTTTACGGCAACCAGTTATTGGCAAGCCTACAATGGCGAAATTTCAGCGCCCTTTAGAGAAACCAACTATGAGCCTGAAGTTATTTTCAACTACAACGAACCGTTCCGACTCTTCGGGCTAGAGATAGACAATAGCTACCTTTCGCTCAATCATCAGTCCAATGGTCAGGCAGGTACGCTATCGCGAAGCTGGAACCGTATTATTGGCGCTGTCGCCTTTAATACGAAGGATGTCACATGGAGCGTAAAAACCTGGTATCGCATCCCGGAAGACGAGAGAGAAAGTGGGGAAGATATTGGCGGAGACGACAACCCTAATATCGAACGGTATTACGGTTACGGCGAACTCGGCGCCTTATGGCAAATAAACGACAGTCATAATCTGGATATTTTGCTACGCAATAATTTGCGCTCGGATAATCGAGGAGCCATTAGGGTAGGTTGGTCTTTCCCGTTTTCTAAAAACCTGAGAGGGTATGTGGAGTATTTTAATGGTTACGGCGAAAGCTTAATCTATTTTGATCAACATGTAGAGCGCCTTGGTGTGGGCTTTAAGCTGACTGACTGGTTGTAGAGTTTTTGTACCGACACACCTCACTGAATAAGGACTTAAATCGAGTTTCACATCAGCGAGCTGATAAATATCAGCTAAATCAGCGTATTAACGACTAGTATGAACATGAAGACATCATTATGTCCCATTGGTTGATCCAATGGGACTATTTGTAAGCTTGCTTTTAGGGGCCTGCAAATCGGTGTATTGGATGATCCGCCTTAGATAAAGCTCGGGTTCATTAAGACAAATCATTTAAGATTAGTTCTTAAACATCGCCAAATTTAGTTCTTCACTGTCGCCTAACCAATAGGCGTAGTCAGTGTGATCTTTTAGGTCGTCTCCCGTGAGTCCGTGAACAAATATGGTCAGTCCGTCACGGTTTAGATCAAGCCAGGGAATAAATTCGGAAAAATGCTCTTTCGCAAAAGTAACCTGACAACTCCACTTTGGGTGAGGACCAACTGGCCGCTGAATAATGGAACCAACACCTAATCCAAATTTCTTTGCAATGGTTTGACTCAATTGAATGGCAAAATCCAGGGTGTCTTTGTCAAAATAAAGATGCGCGTGGTAAAAATCATGGATATTTTGGGGTCTGGGTATGTTTTTCATTGATTAACCTCGTGTTTATATCGACTAGACGATACTTTTTACTGCGCCGCCGTCGGCTCTTAGCGCTGCGCCAGTGGTTGCAGATGCCAGAGGACTGGCAATGTAAGCTACCATAGAAGCAACCTCGCTAGGCTCAGCAAAACGCTTGATTAGCGAGCTAGGGCGCATATCCTTAATAAAGCCTTTTTCGACGTCTTCCACGCTAATCCCCTGTTCTTTTGATATTCCCTCGACAAGATCCACCACACCACGCGAGCGTGTAGGGCCGGGCAAGACGCTGTTCACCGTTATTCCTGTTCCAGCAACTGATTCGGCAAGCCCTCTGGAAATAGCCAATTGTGCTGTTTTGGTCATACCGTAATGGATCATTTCGACGGGTATATGTATGGCACTTTCGCTTGATATGAAGATGATTCGACCCCAGTCTTGCGCTTTCATATTGGGTAGATATAAGCGACTTAATCTTACTGCACCTAACACGTTAACTTCAAAAAAACGCCGCCAATCGTCGTCCGTGATGTCCTCGAACTCAAGCATTTCAAATATGCCCAGATTGTTGATCAGTATTTCTACATTGGGATACTGCTGAGCTAACTCGTCAGCTGCTTCGGCGGTACTTAAGTCGCCCGCAAAACCAACAATCTCTCCGCTAACACTGCGTTGAAGTTTAGCGATAGCCTTGTCAACGGCTTCTTGAGTGCGGCCATTAATGATAACCTTTGAACCCTCAGCACCCAGTGCTTGGGCAATAGCATAGCCAATACCGGCAGTACTGCCAGTAACAAGTGATAACTTGTTGTCTAATTGTAAATTCATTTTCATTCTCTTTATTTGATGCGGTCTCACTAAACAATGAGATACGCCTTAGTAATATCCATTATTTGATTGGTTCAACATCTCGATAAAAACTGTATAGCCAATAGCCATTTCCAAGCAGATTACTAAGATAAATTGGGTCCAACGTTCTTGAGCTAAATTCAGATGATGCTTAAGGCTGAGATAGCGCGATAGGCCAATACTGATCAGCACAAGTACGGTATTGATAAAGTCTAGGTCGACATAAATTCTCGACAGTAGCAGGATAAGTAAGATTAGCCCGTACGACATAGGCAAGCCGTTAGTCGTTGGTTGCGCTTTAGTGCCGCCAAAAAACTTCGCGTAAACAGCAACTGCCAGATAAGCAGACGACAAGGCAATCAACAAGGTGCCTATTAATAAACTGCCGGTCATCATGACAATCAGCCCTAGGGCACCGGTCACAACCCATAAATACAGGCTCCCGAGCATCCCTGCTGTTTGATTTTCACCGGCCTTGTGGTTGACAACTTTGCCTACGATATAGGCTCCAACTAACCCTAAGAACAGGCTTTCCAACCAAATCAGCCCATGACTTGAAAGTGAAGCGCGGTAACTGATTGCAGGCCAAATGATGACGAGACAAGCAGTCAAAAAAAGCGTGACTTGATACATCATCACTGCTTTAACGTTACTGAATACGCGCACTTTTATTGTGCTTAAAACAGTGCTTAAACTGGAGAAAAAAACATATATCCACAGCCAATCTAACGCCTGCTTTGGGGGGAAACCTGGCCATTGCATGATCCAAGCATAAAGAGGTAACCACGTAACAATAGCAATCAAACTCAGCGAGACTTGTTGACTGAGCGATCGCTGTAAAACATATGACAACCCTGCCACTGCAAAAACAGGAACAATGAGTGTGGTCAACAAAAGCGACAATATCACTGGGGTTACCTCTTATTGGTATTAAGCTTACTGTTTAACCGCTTCAATGTTGATCGTGACCTGGATATCATCGCCGAGGCCACCTTGCATGAAATTCATACCGTAATCACTGCGTTTAATGGTTGTTGTGGCAGTATATCCCGCGCGATAAAGACCCCATGGATCTTTGCCTTCGTTGCCTTTTTTGATATTGAGGACAATAGGTTTAGAGACACCTAATAAGGTTAAATTACCTTTAACCACAGCCTGCCCGCTGACGGTTTTGATGTCGAGTGGACTGGAAAAGGTGATCGTCGGAAATTGCTTAGCGTTAAAGAAGTCGGGGCTGCGCAGATGGTCATCACGCTTGTCATGATTCGTATCAATGCTCGCGCTTTGAATAGTGACATTGAGCGAGGATGGTTTATTAGGTGCGACTGTAAAGTTGCCACTTAGATCGTTGAAACGACCTACGACTTTAGCAAACCCAAGGTGATCGACCTCGAAGGTCACACTGGAGTGGCCTTGATCGATGGCATATTCTCCAGGGCTCGTCAGCTCAGATGATAATGCAGTGTGAGAGACACTTGTGGCGAGTGCTCCTGCCGCAAAAAGTATTGATAAAAACTTCATAATAATCTCCTACAGATTCTTTAATTAATGACAGTTTGGTTGACTTGGATGCATTTGATGATCGAAGTGGATGAAGCTTATATAATGTCTGTTTTGGTAACAATTGATGTATTATGTAAAATACTGTTACCTATAATGAAATAATAGGGTTGAGAGAAAACCATGGATAAACTGCTCTGCAAACAAGTCTTCTGCCAGGTCGTCAAAGAAGGGAGTTTCACCGCGGCGGCCAGAAAGTTAAATTCCTCTAAAGTCATGGTGAGTCGCGCTGTGTCGCAGCTCGAAGAAGATCTTGCGGTTCGATTATTGTATAGAACGACTCGGAAGATGAATCCCACAGAAGAAGGGCTAGCCTATTTTGAGCGTTGCCAAACCCTGCTGGAAGATTTCGAAAATCTGGATACCTCTTTACGAGAAAAGCATCAGACAGCTAAGGGACGGCTTCGGATCTCTATCCCATCGGATTCATTCTCCATAAATAATTTAATATCGCCTATTTTCGATTTTATGCAGGCTTATCCTGAGGTTGAGTTTGATATCCATATGGGCGATCGCTACGTTGACTTAGTAGATGATGGTTTTGATGTCGTTATTCGGATTGGTAATCTTGGAGATTCCAGCCATATAGCGAGAAAACTCGATGACATGTATTTACTGGTTTGCGCCACGCCCGAGTATTTGGAAAGTCATGCACAGATTAAAGAGCCGAATGACCTCAATCAGCACGAGTTGTTAGCTGATACCATCTATCGTTCCGGGCGGACCTGGAACTTCACTAAAGGGAATGATTCGGTATTGGTCAAAACCAATAGTCGCTTTAAAATTAATAGTCCGTCAGTCATTGCTGAAGGCGTGCTTAAAGGTTTGGGGGTTGGCATGTGCCCGTCCTTTGTCGTTCAGGAGCAACTAAAAAGTGGACAGCTCGTTGCTGTTTTACAAGAATGGGAGTTGATGACTGGAGGGGTCTATGCCGTCTATTCCCATCGGCGCCACCTGTCGGCCAAAGTGAATATATTTGTGGAGTTTCTTATCCAGCACTTCAGATCAAAGAAAGATGCTACTTGATTTTTGTTCCCCCAGAATCCGGTACCTTTATCTCTATTGGTTAAGAGTTCGTCTATAGAGCTTAAGTAACCTCAGCTTCACATAAGAAAGCCGGTTCAAATCGCTCAGTTTTGTCCCTCTCTGCGTTGAACAAGCTGGCAATAGAATCACTATTACTGCGCTTATTCGCCTTGATAGGAACAAAACTGAACGTTTGAACCTGATTTTAGACAGCAGATTCGTATTTGAATCAGTCGACTTTCTTATGCAAACCTGAGGTTAAGTAATATTAATAGGCTCCAAAACGAAGTAACTTTAAAAATTGGACCATGCATCCTATTGAAGACCTATTTGGCTTTATCTTTGGGGTTTATTCACATAGTTATGGTATAACCTATTCATAGGGTGCTTGCTTAATAATTAACAATACCAAGCTGCATCAATCATGAAATTTTTAGACAATCTACAGTCGCTCATTTTGTGCGGGATTTTGCACTTTTCGCACTTATAAGTGAGGTGATAAAATGGAGCAAAGGCTGCAGAACATCTACTACGAGTCAAGTTTGCAGGTAGTCATTTCCTAAAATAACTTAGTCACGCTGCTTACTACCAACTCCACGCCAATGCTGATAAGGAAGAACCCCATGACTTTGGTCATGGCATCAATCCCACCTTGTCCTAAGAATCGAACTACTTTGCCTGAGGCCCTTAACACTAGCCAACAAATAAACGCAGAAACGCCAATACCGCTGACGACGGTTATGTAACCCAGCACCAATTCACGAGCGGTTTCCAGTTCTTCTACGCTGGCCGCAATCGCAATCACGACCGATATAGCGCCAGGGCCACTGAGCATAGGCATAGCCAATGGGACGAAAGCGATGTCTGTAGCGCTTTTCGCTTTGCTCGTGTTGGCCTCCTCATCGGTGTGAGGAGGAAACAACATTCTAAAACCTAAATAACCAATAATAAGACCACCAGCTATTCTTAATGAATTAAGCGAAACGCCAAAGAAAGAGAGTAAAAATACGCCGAAAATCAAGAATGCGGTGAGTAATAAGAACATATAGAGGCAGCTTAGTTTTGCTGCTCTCTTTCGCTCTGCTTTATCAAAACTAGATGTCACCGACAAAAACATGGGGGCTGCAGAAAATGGATTCGCAATGGGAATAAGTGCGCCAACCACTAAAAGCATATAGGTAAAGAGTTGGGATGTTAGCTCCATTGTTCGTGTTCCTTTTAGTATTAAAGGGGATTAATCATGTCATACAGAAGCATAGCAGCCTTTCCAAAGGGATAGATGTAATCCACTACGTTCGCCTTCTTATTGAAAGCTCTATGCATGAATAACGCAAAAGCGTAACTTCCTCGGCAGCGCCAATCTTCCTTAAGTGCCGCCACTTTCCTTAAAGTATTCATTTATAAAAGAATACTAACCCTTTACCTTGATATGAGTGTCTGAATCTAAAACACTAAATTTTCTTAGCTAGCTTCCTGCATTGCTTCTCTGAAAGCAGCCATGCTTTCTTTTTCTCTTTTACGTATGCCTTTACGTATCCACCACCGCCAATCTTATCGCGACTCACTTCGTCTGCTTTAACTTTTAATTTAATGGCCATGAGAGGATTTGAATCTTTAAGTTTCAATGCGCAGACCTCATATTTAGCAGCGAATGAAGCCGCGACCTTTTCATCAAAGCTTGAGCCTTGGTTGCCAAAGCCATTGGGTGAAATCTTTCTGGCGAATTCTCTGCATTTTTCCTTTGAAAGCAGCCATGCTTTCTTCTTTTCTTTTGCGAATGCCTTTATGTATCCACCACCTCCAATCTTGTCTCGACTCACTTCATCTGCTTTGGCTTTGAGTGTGATAGCCATCAAGGGGTTTGAGTCTTTCAGTTTAAGCGCACACACTTCATATTTTGCTGCAAATGAAGCGGCAATTTTTTCATCTAAACCAGCGCTTGAATCAAATGAGCTGAATATTCCTATTACGAAAATACTTGCCACTGCTATTAATTTTCTCATCACTTAAGCACTCCTATTCGTTTCCTGTTGAGCTTATCTGTCTTCCTTTCACTAGTTATTCTATGTGTTACCAGTAGATTGAGTTAATCAGTTAGGGTCTTTGAGTTATCTAATGAAGACACTGTTTATTGAGGTAGCCAAGGATGAGAGCAAGAAGGGTGGAGGACATCCCTTTTTATCTCTCACTGAGCGGCCTGTTGATTTGTCAGATTGGTGCTAAGTGGGTTTGAACACTTTAGGGCTTTGCTTCTTCTAACTGTCTTAAGATGGTTGAACCAATAGTTTAGCGGCTCAATGTGGTTTCCGGATGAATTAAAGAATGGTGGGAAATCATTTAATTCTACTCTATTGAACGTTGTGCTTTGAGGATCAATGACCTCTACTTCAAACGAATTTGACTCTACACAAAAAACCATCTCGCTGACCAAATTTTAAACAATTAATGATCGGCTGAGATGGTTTTCCAGCGTTAATTTACTAACGCAGAGTAACGTATTCCTCGGCAGAGGTCGGGTGAATCGCAACACAAGCGTCAAAATCAGCTTTAGTGGCACCCATCTTCATCGCTACACCGAAGCCTTGCAGGATTTCGTCCATTGCAAAACCAATGCCGTGTAATCCAACGACCTTTTGTTCAGGGCCTGCGCAAATGAGCTTCATGCGTGTCATTTGGCGGTGTGCGGTAACAGCCGTGTACATTGCAGCAAAGCTGGAGTTGTAGACTTTGATATTGTCTTCACCATACTCAGCAATCGCTTCTGGTTCTGTTAAACCAATAGTGCCAATCGGTGGGTGGCTAAATACGACGGTCGGGATTAAATCATAATCCATGTGGGCGTCTGTTTGACCATTGAACAGGCGTTCGGATAACAGACGTCCTGCTTTAACAGCAACAGGGGTTAATTCAACATAGCCTATGTTGTCACCAACAGCATAAATATTATCTACGGACGTTGTTGAGTATTTATCGACCTTGATATAGCCACGTTCGTTAACTTCAACACCCACTTCTTCTAAGCCAATGTTTTTATTCGCAGGCGCTCTACCTACTGCCCAAACAAGACAGTCGGCGGTGAGTGACTCGCCTTGTTCAAAGTGAACAGTCACTGAGCCGTCGTCGTTTTTCTCAACTTTAGCTGGCGTGCTGTTTGTGCGTAATGTCGGGCCTTCTTTTGCCATGATATCAACCAGTGTTTCGCTGAGCGATGGATCAAAGCTACGCAGTGGAGAATGCTTACGCACAACTAATGTTGTGTCTGTGCCTAGTGTGTGTAGCACACCCGCTAGTTCAACAGCTATGTAGCCAGCGCCAACCACTATGGCGCTCTTAGGCTGTTCGTCTAAAGCAAAGAAACCGTCTGAGTCAATACCAAACTCTGCGCCAGAAACATTAGGTAAAACTGGGTGGCCGCCAGTAGCAATAAGAATATGATCAGCGGTGTACTGTTTACCGTCTACTTCTACAGTGTTTTTATCGACTAACTTACCAAAGCCTTCAAGTACCGTAATCCCATTTTTATCTAACACATTGTCGTAAGAGGCGTGTATGCGTTTAATGTAGTCTTCACGACTTTTGACTAGCACTTTCCAATCAAATTTATTGACAGTAACATCGAATCCGTAGTCTGGAGCATAGTTGTTGATGGCTTCAGCAACATGGGCGCCATACCACATCACTTTTTTAGGGACGCAACCTACGTTAACGCATGTTCCACCCATATGACGAGCTTCTACCAACGCTACTTTTTTGCCATGCATTGCGGCTCTGTTTGCAGAAGCAATACCACCGCTTCCACCGCCAATACAAATATAATCAAAATCTGCCATGTTATGCCTTATCAAAAATACTGCTCGTCGAAATCTTTTCGGAGCTTGTCTACTGTTCGTTCAATTATTGGGGCTAATTCACAATATGAAAGCCCTGATAGTTAGGTAAGATGAAATTATGAGCACATTGGCATGAAAAGCCAAGTAGACACTATTCACCTTTGCGTTCAAGTGTAGACCAACTAGACCGTGGATTGGTATCAAATGTTTCCTTAGATTTTGGCTAATGTGTATTGAGTTTTCGTCAACAACCCATACAAAGATTAAATTGTTTATTATAAAGGCTTTGCGCATGTCCCCCTTACAAGATGTTTCCGGTTTACCCGCGTTTTCAAAAATCACCCCTGACCAAATTCAACCTGCTGTTGAGCAAGCCATTAAACGATGTAAAGACAACATTGAAGACGTGCTCCAACAAAGCCAATTTACCTGGGACAATCTTATCGTTCCGCTGGATGAAACAGACGATGAACTGAGCCGTATTTGGTCACCGGTTTCACATATGAATTCTGTGGTCAGTAATGACGACTTGCGAGCTGCCCATGATGCCTGTCTGCCACTCTTGTCTGAGTACGGTACTTTTGTCGGTCAAAATGAAAAGCTATACACGGCATACAAGTCATTGCATGACAGTGAAGAGTTTGCCGATTTGGACGAAGCACAACAAAAAGTGATCACCAATGCGCTGCGTGACTTTACGCTTTCTGGTGTTGCTCTAGAAGCCGAAAAGAAGCAACGTTATGCGGAAGTCAAAAGTCGTTTATCTGAATTATCGTCACAGTTCAGCAACAATGTGATGGATGCAACTTTGGCTTGGACCAAGTTGATTACCGACCAAGCTGAATTAGCTGGCTTACCAGACTCTGCCATAAAAGCGGCCAAACAGTTGGCAGAGGCAAAAGAGCAAGAGGGTTGGTTATTCACATTGGATATCCCTAGCTATTTGCCTGTTATACAGCATTCAGATAACAGAGCTTTGCGTGAAGAAATGTATATCGCTTATACCACGCGTGCGTCGGATCAAGGGCCTAATGCCGGTAAGTTTGATAACACAGCAATCATAGACGAGACATTGGCCCTGCGTCATGAGCTAGCGCAATTGGTGGGCTTTGATAATTATGCTGATTGTTCACTGGCAACGAAAATGGCAGATAATGGTGAGCAAGTTGTGGGCTTTTTAGATGACTTAGCCAAGCGTTCTAAGCCACATGCTGAAAAAGACGTTGAAGAACTGCGTCAATACGCCAAAGCAGAGCATGGCGCCTCAGACTTAGCTGTCTGGGATTTGCCTTATTACAGTGAAAAATTAAAACAGCAGAAATACACTATTTCTGATGAACAGCTTAGACCGTATTTTCCTGAGGATCGTGTTGTTGAAGGCCTGTTTAATGTGGTTTCACGCCTTTATAGCATTAATATTGAAGAACAAAAGGACATCGATGTTTGGCATGATGATGTACGTTATTTCACTATCACCGATCACACTGGCAACTTGCGTGGTAGTTTCTATCTTGATTTGTACGCACGTGAGCATAAGCGTGGTGGTGCATGGATGGATGAATGCCGTGTTAAACGTTTGTGTGCGGATGGTTCGGTACAAGCGCCGGTGGCGTATCTAACGTGTAATTTTAATGGCCCGGTTGGCGATACCCCTGCACTCTTTACCCATGATGAAGTGATTACTTTGTTCCATGAATTTGGTCATGGTTTACATCATATGCTCACAAAAATTCAAGTGAACGGTGTGTCAGGCATTAATGGTGTTGCTTGGGATGCCGTTGAGTTACCGAGTCAGTTTTTAGAAAATTGGTGTTGGCAGGAAGAAGCGATTGCGCTGATGTCTGGTCATTACGAAACACATGAGCCGTTGCCTAAAGACCTGCTCGATAAATTACTCGCAGCGCGTAATTATCAATCTGCGATGCAGATGGTTCGTCAGCTCGAATTCTCACTGTTTGATTTTATTTTGCACCAAACATACAACCCGAATGATGGTGCGAAAGTGCAAGACGTGCTTGATACGATTCGCCAGCGTGTGTCAGTCGTTACGCCACCTGCTTTTAATCGTTTCCAACATAGCTTCGGACATATCTTCGCTGGAGGGTACGCTGCTGGATACTATAGCTACAAATGGGCGGAAGTTTTGTCATCTGATGCCTTTAGCCGTTTTGAAGAAGAAGGGATCTTCAACGCACAGACTGGGCAAGACTTCTTAAGTAACGTGTTGGAAATGGGGGGGAGCCGCGAACCGATGGACTTGTTTGTTGCCTTCCGTGGACGTGAACCACAAGTTGATGCCCTGCTTAGGCATTCAGGTATCGAATAAATGGACAGTGAAGGTTACTTAGAACCTTACACAGCACTTTACCACCGAGCGTGTGAACGCAAAGGTGGTGAAGCAGCGTTAGAGGGGTTGTTGGGTAAGCCGCTGAGCAAAGCGGATGTTAACAAAATCCCTAACGACAGGTTTTTAGCATCGTTTACGCAAAAAGTCTTTCAGTCGGGCTTTGTTTGGCGGGTGGTCAGGAATAAATGGCCAAACTTTGAGCGACTCTTTTTTGAATTCAATATTGAAAAAGTGTTGCTAATGCCGGATGAAATGCTTGAGCAAAAAGCACAGGATCCGGCCATTATTCGCAACTACAACAAGGTTAAGACCATTCGAGAAAACGCCTTGATGATAGATGATGTGAGTCGCGAGTATGGAAGCTTTGGGCAGTTTGTTGCTGGCTTTGATAACACGAATATCACCGATTTATGGTTGTTCTTGAAAAAGCGTGGCATGCGTCTTGGCGGCAATACTGGACCCTATGCATTGCGTTTCTTGGGAGTTGATACCTTTTTGCTTACTGATGATGTGACCGGTTATTTTATGCAACGTGGCCTTATCTCAGGCTCGGCGACGTCAAAACGCAGCTTGCAAGCGATTCAGACTTGTTTTACGCAACTACAAGAGGAAAGTGGTCGCTCGCTACAGGAGCTCAGTCAAATTATCTCTTACGGGGTGGGTGACAATGTTGTGGGGTTTAATTGATAAAGGACAAATCTACGGTGTTTAAGGCATTGACGTTAATATCATCACTATTATTATCAACGACAGTATTTTCTGAAGAAACGACTGTCTACGATGAAAGTCGTGACCGGCACATTCCAATTGAGGTTAATCCACCCCAAAACACCCAATCTTGTCGTGAAACACAAAAGTGCCCGGTGGCTTTTGTCAGTTCGGGTTATGGCGTTAAACATAATGACTATTCTTTTTTAACTGGGATGCTCAATGAATTGGGTTATATGGTTGTGTCTATCCAACATGAGCTGGATGGTGACCCTGATTTGTCTCGCACGCCACCTTTTATTCAAACACGTCATGAGAATTGGCAACGCGGTGCGGTAACTCTGGCTTTTGTGAGACAAGCACTTAGGTCGCAGTTTAAGGGATACGACTTTGAACAACTGACATTAATTGGTCACTCTAATGGTGGCGATATATCCGCTTTGTTCTCTCAAAGGCACGGAGATTCAGTGCAAACCTTAATCACGATGGACCATAGAAGGGTCCCTTTGCCGAGAGATAAATCCATTCAGGTTCTAACGATTCGAGCCAGCGATTTTCCTGCCGATGAAGGCGTGCTTTTGACAAAGGCAGAAACAACAGAGTTTGGGGCTTGTGCCATCAAGATAGAAAAAGCTCGTCATAATGATATGACTGACTATGGGCCCAATTGGTTAAAGCAGGCCATGGCATCTACCATCGAAAATTACCTCGTACATGATACTTGCAATGAAGAGGCTCGAAACTAGCGAGCCGCTAGCAGCCAGAGTATCACCACAACCAGCAAAGCACACAGTGATTGCCAGAATGCAATGGGGTTACGCTCTATCATGGGAGGCTTGGTTTTGCTTAAGAATGTTTGGCTGGGTTGCTGCAAATCAAAAATGAATTCAGATAGCTCTTGGTAGCGTTTATGAGGGTTGGGGTGAACAGCTTTCTTGAGCGTATCATCTACCCATGCCGGAATGGCGAGATCATCATGTAATACGGTTTTGTATGAGAGCTTTTGTTGTGCTTTACGTGTTTTCGTTTTCGCTACTTGAGCGCCATAGGGCAGCCTACTTGTGAGCATCTGGTAGGCGATGACACCCAGAGAGAAAATATCGGACTGATAGGTGCCGGGTTCACCTAAAAAGTATTCCGGTGCTGAGTATTGCGCTGTTCCTAACATATTCTCTTGTCGGAAAGCTTGTGTCATTTCAACGAGTCCGGCTACTTTGGTTGAGCCAAAGTCGATGATTTTCACCATGCCGCTTTTATCTATCATGATATTTTCGGGGCGTAAATCCTGATGGATCATCTCAAGTCGATGAAAAGCCATTAAGCCTCGTGCTATTTGCTCAATAATTTGCCTGACACTGTGCAAGTCAGGCTTTGGGTTGTCTCGCATCCACTGTGTCAATGTTTGCCCGTCGATGTGCTCAAAAGCGGTGTATATAAATCCTTGTTGACGTTGCAGCTGTTTGGGCTTCATGACATGTGCATTGTTAATACGTTTGGCTATCCACTCTTCCATTAAGAAACGCTCAAGGTAGGCAGGATCATCTTTTAAATCGATAGAGGGCGTTTTGATAACAGTCATTGAATGGTTGTTAGATGACCCCGTATCACGAGCAAGATAAACGTGGCTTCGACTGCTTGAATGCAATGCTGATAGGATGTGATAACCATCAAATTCGTCACGGGCACTCAAGATTGCCGGAAACGGCAGTGCTGTGAGCTCTTTCAGTCTCTCCATGGCTTGTTTAGAAGGCAATTCATCGACGTGTAAAATCTGAGCCGTTAGGTTATCTGTACTGCCATTGTCATAAGCGTCGTTAACCAGTTTTTTAGCGACGTTCTTCAAATCATCTCGGCCATTCTCAACCGCTTGAATAAGTTGCTGTTGGGTTTGGTATTCGTAAATGCCATCAGTGAGCAATAAAAATGTATCTCCGGCTTCAATAGGGAGTGATTGGTAATCGCAGTCAAATTGTGAATGGATCCCTAATGCGCGGCTGAGGTAGCTTTCAGTTTCAGAAACGACTAGGCGGTGGTCAATGGTGAGTTGTTCTAACTGACCGCTTCGTAACCGATAAATGCGACAGTCACCTAAATGAAAGATATGGATAGTCGCTGATTTGATAATTATGGCACTGAGCGTGCAAACATAGCCTTTATCTTTGTCGTAGCGATACTGGCTTTTTTGTGACTGAGAGTGCAACCAAGAGTTGGTTGCTGTGAGCACATGCGTCGCTGATTTTCTAACTGACCAAGCGTCAGAGGTGCAATAGTAATCTTCAACTAATCCTCGGATGGCTGCTTCGCTGGCTGTGCGACTGACGTCGCTGCTGCTAATACCGTCAGCTATACCAAGGACAATGCCTTTAGATGAGAGCACTGGCTCATCAGGGACGAGTGCACCATAGAAATCCTGATTCGTGGCTTTACGCCCTTTATCAGAATGTTGACCTAGGGTGACTCGTAGTTGTTTTTGCAAAGGCTGTTGACCTTTTAGTAGCTTTTATACGGCAAGAACTTCCCGCTCATAGTGATTTTTACGCGATCACCTTTAGGATCATTCTGACGTTGCATGTCCATGTCGAAGTCTATAGCGCTCATAATACCATCGCCAAATTCTTCATGTATTAAAGCTTTAAAAGTTGTGCCATACACACTGATCAGCTCGTAAAAACGATAAATCAGTGGATCGGTAGGCACAGCCGTGGGTAAAGAGCCTTTGTATGGAACAACTTGCAACTGAGCAACGGCTTCTTCAGGAAGTTCCAACAGCGCCCCCACGGTGATCGCTTGTTCTGCATTCAATGTCATTTGGCCAAGTAAGGCAGCGGTCGTCCATTCCTTACTTTGACCAACTGCTTCTGCCAGTTGTGGCCAAGTAAGGTTTTTACGTTGTTTTTGCAACACAATCAGCTCGGTTACATCATTTCTTGTTAAGTGATTCATCGTATTTCAACCTTGTATTATTGTGCGCGCTGAGGGCTTGTTTTAATGTGGGTGCTGTATAGTGTGAGGCCAGTGAAAGCAAGGCCGCCAACTAGATTACCTAATACGGTAGGGATTTCGTTCCAGACCAAATAATCCATGACTGAGAAGTCACCGCCCATAATGATGCCAGACGGGAACAGGAACATATTGACCACTGAGTGCTCAAAGGCCATGAAGAAGAACAGCATGATAGGCATCCACATGGAGATAACTTTGCCACTCACCGTGGTCGATACCATCGCACCAACAACGCCCATTGAGACCATCCAATTACACAACATGCCTCGAATGAAAATAGTAAACCAACCTGCCGCGCCATACTCCGCATAGCCTAATGTTCTTGACTCACCAATGCCGGCAATTTTGGCGCCGATAGCACCGGGCTCGATGGAAAAACCGTAGGTGAAAACAAATGCCATCATAAATGCGACAGTGAGCGCGCCTGCAAAGTTACCAACGAATACTAGTCCCCAGTTTCTGAGCACACCACCTATGGTGACGCCAGGGCGTTTATCGATAAGTGCCAAAGGGCATAGTACGAAAACACCGGTGAGCAAATCAAAGCCCATCAGGTACAGCATACAAAAGCCAACAGGGAATAGGACAGCGCCCAATAAGGCATTACCGGTGGTTACTATAATCGTGATAGCAAAGACAGCTGCTAATGCCAATATGGCGCCAGCCATGTAAGCACGGACGAGTGTATCTTTGGTTGCCATAAATATTTTTGATTCGCCTGCGTCGACCATTTTGGTGACGAATTCTGACGGGACTAGATAAGACATTTGTTACCCCTATTTCTTTCTCAATGTTAAAAAACAACATCCTTCATCATGTCATTGTGAGAGGTGCCGTTGCCTTGCTCTACTTTGTCTTATTAAACTTATGAAGTAATAAGGCCGGTTCAAAAGTAGCTGTGGCACATAACGCAAGGATTACACCAATTTAAATTTTCTTTAAATATCAAGGTCTAAGGTTTATGTGGGGCTGCATGAATGATCATGATGATGCAAGCTTGCACTAAAATGGGTCTATCGATTGGTAGGCGGAGTACTTCTGGATAAAGTGACTTGCGATTCTTCCTGCAAGCTTTTGCTGTATTCATCGATCCTACGCAGTTTCTCTTGAGCATGTGAAATCTGTTGAAGTGCAAGAAGGTAGCAAATATTGGCTTATGTTGAAGCAAGGTCAAAAGGTTCTAATTGGCCGCACGAAAGTTAGTGATCTGAGAAAACGACTCTCTAACACAGAAACCTTTTAATTGTCTTTACGTAACTTTTACATAACGCATGGAGTGTATACTTTATAGGGCCTGTAGCGGAGGTTTAGTGCAAGAAAACGTATTTTTTGACCAAAGAACCGTGACAGACCCTGACAGTTAGAAACAAAGTGAACGTAGGCGCTGTCCTAATCATTAACTTCCCACTTATTCATTGAAGTCACATGTTAAACCAATACTCTAAAAGGCAAATGTTCCTTTATGCTGTCATTATAGGCGCCTTCTCGGGCGCTATTTTTGTTGTCATACAACCTCTGTTCGGTATGGAGACCATTACAAGTCGCCATGCGAGTGCTTATGTCTCTCAAGGAGGGTATACCCTAGCTACAGCCACGCTTATTGCTTGGACATTGCATACGCTAGTGTCTGTTGTTTATGCGTTGGCTTTGGTGATGATAGTCAAAATTAAGACATCGATTGGGTGGCGTTTGGCTCAGATTGCCGGGCTTGGGTGGATATCTACTGTAGTTGCAACACCTGCGAATGTCTTTGCCATTAAGGCAATAACAACGCTGTCCTTTCCTGACTTTTCATCGTTACCTGCTTTAAATATGGAAATGGGAGCAAAGCTCTGGCTACATGTGATTTTCTTTGTACTCGTTTTGTTGTCTCTCTACTTAGCTGATTTTTTAGTGAAGCAGCACAAGTCGCTTGCGTCACGCTGAATGTATGCAGTGATTTAGGATAAAGTTGTACTGAAAAGATCACAACTCAAGCATGCTATTTGGTGCGAATTTCTTTAGAATGTCTGCTCTTACGATTAGGAACCATTATGACAGAGCAGACTCCATCCTCGACAACACACTTTGGCTTCAAAGAAGTGGAAACGACACAAAAAGCAACTATGGTTGCCGATGTGTTTCATTCGGTTGCTGCAAAATATGATGTGATGAATGATTTAATGTCCGCTGGCGTCCATCGATTATGGAAGCGTTTTACGATCGACTGCAGTGGTGTACGCGCTGGACAGAATGTGCTTGATCTAGCGGGTGGTACCGGAGATTTGACTGCTAAGTTCTCTCGTTTAGTCGGTTCTACAGGGCAAGTTGTTCTTGCTGATATCAATGAATCAATGGTTAAAGTTGGCCGTGATAAGCTGCGCGATCTGGGTATTGTGGGTAACGTGAATTATGTGCAAGCCAATGCCGAAGAGTTACCCTTTCCTGATAATCATTTTGATCTGATCACTATTGCGTTTGGTTTACGTAATGTGACAGACAAAGACAAGGCGCTAGCCTCTATGTATAGGGTGTTAAAACCTGGAGGGCGTTTGCTTGTTCTTGAGTTTTCTAAGCCCACTAATGAGCAATTCGCCAAAGCTTATGATTGGTATTCATTTAACGTACTTCCTAAAATTGGCCAGTTAGTAGCAAATGATGGTGACAGCTACCAATACTTAGCAGAGTCTATACGCATGCACCCTGATCAAGAAACGCTGGAAGGTATGATGCAAGCGGTTGGTTTTGAACAAACCACTTATCATAATTTAACGGGCGGGATTGTGGCGTTGCACAGAGGGTTTAAATTTTAATGCCTGCGGCACAGTTAGTGCTCTCTGCCATTGAGCTAGGTGTTAATCAACTACTGTCACTAGACAACAAGACACCTGAACGCCTGAAAAAGCTGAACGGCAAGCAACTTGGGATTGAGTTGAAAGAGCTAAATCACACTATTGTTGTTGCATTTTCCGATCGTATTGATTTGTTATTACCAGACACAGTTAACCCTAGTGAGGCTGAAACCGACGTATGGGACTGCAAGATTACGTTGTCTATTCTGAGTGCTAAAGAGCTACAGGATCCTAGTCGGATTACACAACTTATCAAACAAGATAAATTAGATGTGATTGGTGACATGCAAATTGCGCAGGACTTCTCTGCGCTAGTGAAAGAATTAGATATTGACTGGGAAGAACATCTCTCTCGATACACCGGCGACGTCATCGCACACCAAGCGATTAAAACGGGTAAGCAGATACATAACAGTGCAAAGTCGCAGCTGCAAAAGCTAGCGAATATCGTCTCTCAAGGTGCATTGGAAGAAAAGAAAATAGCTGCTCCGGCTCTTGCTGTGACTCATTTTGCTGATCAAGTGCATCAAACCCGTGCTGATGTTGAGCGTCTACAAAGCCGGCTTGATCTCATAACGACTCAGTTGAGCGTATAATATGCGAATTTTACGCTTTTACACCATTCAGAAAACATTACTGGAGCATGGACTCGAAGAGCTGATCCCTGCGAAGTGGTGGCCTTGGTATATGCAATTAGGCCGAGTCTCGGCTTTTTGGTTGCGTAATAAATATCCAGATAAGTCGCGAGGAGAGCGCTTGCGCCTTGCCTTGCAATCTCTCGGTCCGGTATTTGTGAAACTCGGTCAGATGTTATCAACACGCCGTGATTTGTTGCCACAAGATATTGCTGACCAACTGACCTTACTTCAAGATCAAGTTGAGCCTTTTGATGGCGTTGAAGCACAACACATTATCGAGCAAGCTCTTGGCATTCAGCAAATAGACCAGCTTTTTAGTGAGTTTGATGTGAAGCCTCTTGCTTCTGCCTCTATTGCACAGGTGCATAGTGCTAGGTTGCTTGAGACAGGTAGACAAGTGATCATCAAGGTTATTCGGCCCAATATCAAGCAAACAATAGAAGCTGATATCAGTTTGATGGAAGCGTTTGCTGAGGCACTACAAAAACTCTTACCTGACGGTAAACGCTTAAGACCTGTTGAGGTAGTAGAAGAGTATCGCCGTACTATTTTAGATGAGCTGGATTTATTGCGCGAAGCTGGCAATGGTATTCAATTGCGCTCCAACTTTGAAGATTCGCCCTCATTGTACGTGCCTGAAATATATAGCGATTATTGTCGAAGTCATGTGATGGTAATGGAACGGATCTGGGGTATTCCTGTTGCAGATGTCAGCCGGTTGGAAGAAATCGGGGTCGATATGAAGAAGCTTGCAGAACGAGGGGTTGAGGTCTTCTTCACACAAGTTTTTCGTGACAGCTTTTTCCATGCAGATATGCATCCCGGCAATATTTTTGTTTCTAACGAAAAACCACATGATCCACAGTATATTGCGATTGATTTCGGTATTGTTGGCACCTTAAATCGGGAAGACAAACGCTATTTGGCGGAGAATTTTATCGCATTTTTTAATCGTGATTATCGTAAGGTGGCCGAACTGCATGTTGATTCAGGCTGGGTGCCAGCAGATACTCAAGTGGATGATTTTGAAATGGCGATTCGCGCTGTGTGTGAGCCCATATTTCAAAAGCCTCTGGATGAAATCTCATTTAGCAATGTACTACTTCAACTCTTTAACACGGCCCGTCGCTTTAATATGCAAGTGCAACCGCAATTGGTCTTATTGCAGAAAACGTTGCTATACATTGAAGGGTTGGGAAGGCAGCTTTACCCTCAACTCGATTTATGGTCTACCGCTAAGCCGTTCCTAGAAAACTGGATGAAAGAGCAAATCGGGTTGTCGGCGATGGCTAAGAAAGTGAAGTCTAATTTACCGTTTTGGTCGGAGAAGTTACCCGAAATCCCGGATCTTATTTATGACACGCTGAAACAAACTAAACGTTTGCCGGAACAACAACGAAACATAGCGGCGCAGCAGGCCCAGCAGCAACAATTTTTAATTAAAATGTTGTTTTACGGCTTGTTTGCGGCGAGCAGCGGCATAGTGGCTATGTTGCTGCATGGTTTGGAATATCATGGGGCATTTTCAGGTGTGGCTTTAGGGTTCAGTGCCTTTGGTTGGATAAAAGCTTGGCGGTATAGTCATAAGTAGTCTGCATTTGGGCTGAGTCACCTTAGAAGAAACCTTCAACACGCATGGCTAAACCATAGGATGGATCAAATCCATCCTCTCGGGAAACTCTAATAAAAGGCTCTAGTTCAAAGAATAACCAGCTCCTGACTGCATTCTTGCGTATGCGTGTACTCGCTAAGTAGTCGTTGATTTGGTATTGAGGTTGGCTATTGCCCTCGATAAAGAAACCGTAAATCACAGCAAGTTTTTCACTACTTTGTTTGTAAAAATTCCAACTGTGTTGCCACAACCAATCGTTGAATTCGTCGCGATAAAAAAATCGGTTATCAAACCTAAATAGCTTATCTTCACCAAGGTCTTGATCATATTGGAGCTGAATAGTGCCTCCTAGACCTTCATTGGAGAAAAAGTACCCTGAAGCCTGAAAGCGTAAGCTACTCGTCTCGCTTAGCTCTCGACCAATATTATAATTGCTTCGTACGAACGGCTGCGCTTTTCTGCCAACGCCTGCTCTATGAGACCAAGGGCTGTCGTCTCTTTTTTTAAACCTGACGGCAAGATTGAAACGGTTTCGGCGCTGTAGTTCATCATTTTGAGCGGCGCGTACCGTGGTATTTTCTTGCTCTTCGTCGAAATCAGAAAAGATGATATCGACCCGATTCTTTAAGTTAGGTAGCCGTGCCCTCACTCTCACTCGTGTTTCAAATTCTCCTAAAGATCGGCTTCGAGGCTCCCAAGCAAGTGATATTCTGGCCTGAGCATCTGCTTTTTCATTCAACTCGAAACGTTCATCGACAAAAAAATTATCAAACCAGCGCGCAGTACTCTGGACTGAGTGGCTAATGCGAAGGTGCATAGTGTCTAACCACTGCAGGCCCTCTGGTTCCTGCCCTAGAACCGATTGGCTAAGGCATAACATGCATACAACGGTAAAACTTACCTTACATACCCTCATACCTTAAGCCTAGTTAATTTTACTTAGCTGATCAAATGCGGTGAACTTTTGGATTAGCTACGTATAATAGGCGTCATACTGTATTGGTATTAAGATTGTTGGAGTAATGAAATGGGCGGCATAAGTATAACGCAACTACTGATCATATTAGGTATCGTATTGTTATTGTTTGGTACTAAAAAGCTACGTAACTTGGGCGGTGATCTAGGTTCTGCGATAAAAGGCTTTAAAGGTGCGATGTCAGATGAAAAGTCGAATGATGATAAAGATGCTGACTTTGAGAAAAAGCCGACAGTAGAAGATAAAACCCCGGCTGCTGGCGAAGCTGTTTCAAGCGAACAGCGCGAAAAGTCAGAGTAGTATGTTTGATATCGGCTTTTGGGAACTACTTGTTATCGGTGTGATGGCACTCTTAGTGCTTGGACCTGAGAGATTGCCTGGCGCTATTCGCTCGACAAGTCGTACAATTAAACAGATTCGTGGTGTTGCTACTGGTTTTAAACAAGAAGTGTCCGAACAATTACGGATTCATGAATTGCATGAAAACTTAAAGAAAGCTGAAGAGCAACAGCTTCATAATTTAAGCCCAGAGCTACAAGAAACGGTTGATCAATTGCGTGAAGCAGCTGATTCCGTAAACGAACCCTATAAAAAAGACAACGATGCCGGAAGCAAGTAGTTTATTTGAACACCTTTTAGAGCTGCGTAGTCGAGTATTGCGAGCGCTGCTGAGTGTACTGATTGTATTTTTGTGTCTCGTGTACTTTGCACAAGACTTATATCATTTGTTAGCTAGCCCGTTATTGGCTGTATTGCCTGAAGGTTCACAGATGATTGCCACAGATGTGGCGTCACCATTTTTTGCCCCATTTAAATTGACCTTGGTATTATCTTTTTTTATCGCTATTCCTGTTGTGCTTTATCAAATTTGGGCATTTGTAGCACCAGGGCTATATCGCAATGAGAAAAAGCTGGTTGCACCACTGCTAGTGTCAAGTACGTTGTTATTCTATCTTGGGATGTCCTTTGCGTATTTTGTTGTATTCCCTTTAGCTTTTGCATTTTTCACCAGTGTTGCACCTGAAAGTGTCAATATAAGTACAGATATAACGGCTTACTTGGATTTTGTCCTTAAACTTTTTTTCGCTTTTGGGGTCTCATTTGAAATCCCTATAGCGATTGTTCTCATGTGCTGGACGGGTATGACAACCCCTGAAAGCTTGAGAGAGAAGCGTCCTTACGTCATTGTGGGCGTGTTTGTTATTGGAATGTTGCTAACGCCGCCTGATGTGATATCTCAAACACTGTTGGCGTTGCCTATGTGGCTCCTCTATGAGGTTGGTATAATAGTCGGTGGTATCTATTCAAAACGATCAGATATTGAACAAAAAGAGCAAGAAAATTTATGAAGAAAATGTTGTTAAGTGTCGTGTTCGGTGCTTTTTTATTTCCCACTGTGGCAAGTGCAGAGACACTATCCGAAGCGCTACTTGAATGTAGCAAAGAAAAAAATAGCTTAAAGCGACTTGTTTGTTTTGATAATGTGACAAAGGATGTTAAGCAGTATGAAGACGGTGAGCGTCCTGCTTTTGTTATTCCAGGTTTTAGCCTCTCAGGAAACAACGAGCAGGCTTCAAACGCTAGACCCACAGCGTCAAATAAAAATGTAGCCTCAGCACCGAGTTCAAGTACTGCACCCACACCATCTGCCGAAGGTGAGGATATCTCTAGGTTAGGTTTGCCTAAAGTGGTTAAAAGGGATATCGATAAAGGTGAAAAGATTTACATGACGGTGGCTGAAGCTAGACGCGATAAGAATAGAAAATGGGTACTTAAGTTTGAGAACGGTCAAGAATGGAGGCAAACCGATACCGTCTCTATCAAGGTCGAAGCTGGCGATGCGATATATATTGAACGTGGAACTTTTGGCTCTTTCTTTTTGAGCAAAGACGATGTTAAAAAACGTATACGGATAAAACGAAATAAATAGTGGCTTGGTTTGATGTTGGTGTCAATTTAACTGATAGGCGATTCAAAGGTAAAGTTGAAGACGTCATCGTCAGAGCAGCAGAGGAGGGTGTCTCTCATTTATTGACCATAGGTACAAGTCTAGATGATAGCTTAGCCGGATTGGCGCTGACGAGGCAGTACAGTGAGTTAGGTGTTGATATAACTTGTACCGCCGGGTTTCACCCGCACCAGGCTAAAGTGGCAAAACCGGAGGATATGGATAGACTTCGGACGTTACTAGATGAGCCCAATGTTGTGGCAATTGGTGAGTGTGGATTAGATTTTAATCGGAACTTTTCACCGCCTAATGTGCAACTCAGTGTATTCGAACAACAATTAATGCTGGCGACAGACGTGAAGCTGCCGATTTACTTGCATGAGAGAGAGGCTTTTGACGATCAAGTTAAGCTGCTCAAAAAGTATGAATCAGGCATCACGGGAGGTTTAGTGCATTGTTTCACTGGGGATTCACGACAACTCGAATGTTATCTTGAACTTGGCTTGTCAGTTGGCATAACCGGATGGGTTTGTGATCCTGAGCGGGGTGGGGAATTGAGAGAAGCGATTCAGTACCTCCCTCTGGATAAATTGCTTGTGGAAACTGATGCACCCTATTTAACACCAAAGAATATACGCCCTCGCCCTAAATACAACCAACCTTCACTCGTACCACAAGTTGCCAAAGCCATTGCCGACATCAAGCAGGTCTCGCTTGCTGAGATAGAAGAACATAGTTTTAATAATGCTCGCCGCCTGTTTTTGGCTCAGCACGAGGTGATGTAAATGCTTTCGTTTAAGCATTGGGTTGGAACGCGTATTTGGCAGTTTGTGATCATGGTCGTGGCCCTACTGCTCACTTTTTTCGTCATTGTTAAGGTAACCAGCGTTGCTTCAGGCAAAGCACCCTACATGACAATGCAAAAGCAGTTTACTTATGTTGAAGATCAAAAAGACGAACTAACCATTGAAAAAGTACTCAGTCTGGATGAAGCCGCTTGGACAAGGTGGTTAGACCGCAAGTTATCATGGGGAATGCATCACGACGCAGTGTGGTTAAAAGCAACAGTACCTCGCTTGGATTCTCGCAATGAATGGTTGTTAGAGATAGACAATATCATGATAGACGAGATTGATGTCTGGTTTCTATATGGTAGCTCTCGTGTTGATTACCATGCTGCGGGTGACAATATTCCATTAGATGAAAGGCAGGCCGAATACGCTAAATTTATCTTTCCTATCCCGGTTCTTGAAGGGACGCCTACAACACTGATTATTAGAGCAAAAACTAATGGCTCATTAGATTTACCTATTCACCTTTGGAAGGAGCCTGATTACTGGGTATTTCAGGGAGAGCACAACCTTGTTGTGGGTCTCTTTATAGGTTTACTGATTGCTATTGGGCTAAGCAACTTATTGTTTTTTATTACAACTGGCTCAACGAGCTTTCTTTACTATTTTAGTTATGTCGTCGCGATTGTATTAACTTTAGCCACACTTTATGGCGTGGGCTACGAGTACTTGTGGCCGTCAACTAGCCTATTCCAAATGCACGGTGTGACCATTTTTGCCAGTCTCTCGGCGTTTTTTGCTGTTCTTTTTGGTCGAGCAACGTTTGATGTAGGTAAAACCAATCCGTTGTTAGATAAAGGGCTGAAAGCCTTTGCTTTTACATTTTTACTGATGAGTGCATTGAGCTTTTTTGTTGCTTACTCAATATCGATAAGAGTGTTCATTGGTCTGCTCGCACTTTTGGTTATATTCAGTTTATTCCTAGGTGGGTGGATCTGGCTTAAAGGCAACACTATAGCTAGAGTGTATGTTTCAGCTTGGCTGTTGGTTCTAATTTCAGGGTTGATGAGTTCATTGAGTGGGTTCCATGTCATCGATGTCCCTTCTAGTTACCGCTATAATTTATTACTGATTATTTTTGTTGAAGCACTCACGTTTGCCATTATTTTGGCGTTTGAACATAGACGTAAACAAACTGAGTTGCAGCAAACCTTGTCAGAAGCGCAAGATGATTTGGCCTATAAGGTTGAAGAAAGGACGCTTGAATTACAAATCGCGTTGCGAGAATTGTCAGAAACAAATAACGAGTTGGAAAAGAAAAACGCGCTAGACTCACTCACCGGCATTAAGAATCGCAGTTATTTCGACAAAAAATATGTAGCAGAAGTTCGCCGAAGTCGGCGTGAACAAACAGCTTTGTCGGTCGCTATGGTGGATATCGATCACTTTAAGCGGATTAATGACAACTATGGGCACCTTGTTGGGGACGTGTGTATTCAGCATGCCGCAACGCTTATTCAATCTGTACTCAAACGCCCAAGTGACCAAGTATGTCGTTATGGTGGTGAGGAGTTCTCCGTTATTTTGCCTAACACTGACCGAGATGGTGCTATTCAACTTCTTGAGAATGTTCGTGAAGCGCTTGAAAACTCCACGGTAGAGGCTGACGGACATCGAATCAAAATGACACTCAGTGGTGGAATTGCCTCTGCACAGTCTCCCCTTTCTGGTAATGAATCAACGTTGCTGGCACTGGCTGATAAAGCTTTATACGAAGCTAAGGAAAAAGGGCGAAATCGCATTGTTCATCACTACTTATCAGAGGAAAATTAATTGGCTACTGGACAATTCCCAAATACGCGCCCTAGGCGCTTAAGAAAAAGCAAGTTTTCTCGAGCATTGGTGGCAGAGAATACCTTAAAGCCATCTGATCTCATTTATCCTATGTTTGTTTTAGATGGCGAGCAACAGCGTGAATCTATCCCGTCTATGCCGGGTATTGAAAGGTTGTCTATTGATTTATTGGTTGAAGAAGCGCAAGTACTCGTTGATCTAGGGATTCCGGCGATAGCTATTTTCCCTGTCACGCATTCGTCGAAAAAATCACTCAATGCGGAAGAAGCTTACAATCCTCAGGGATTAGCACAGCGAGCTGTCAGAGCATTAAAACAAGCTCATCCTGAGCTTGGGGTTATTACTGACGTTGCATTAGACCCTTTTACAGTGCATGGGCAGGATGGACTGATCGATGACAATGGTTATGTCATGAACGACGCAACTAATGAGGTGTTAGTGAAACAGGCGCTTTCTCATGCGGAGGCTGGTGCAGATGTTGTCGCACCTTCTGATATGATGGATGGTCGCATTGGATTGATTCGACAAGCTCTAGAAGAGAAGGGTTTTGTCAACACTTGTATTATGGCTTATTCGGCTAAATATGCATCGGCCTACTATGGTCCGTTTAGAGACGCGGTCGGCTCTGCTGGGAACATTAAAGGTGGTGATAAGAAAACCTATCAAATGGATCCTGCTAACTCTGATGAAGCATTGAGAGAGATCGCGTTAGATTTGAATGAAGGGGCTGACATGGTGATGGTAAAGCCAGGTATGCCTTATCTGGATATTGTTAGGCGCTGTAAAGAGGAATTTAAAGCCCCTACCTTTGTTTATCAAGTGAGTGGCGAATATGCCATGCACAAGGCTGCATTTGAACAGGGCTGGTTGGATGAAGAAAAGATTATCCTTGAGTCTCTATTAGCATTTAAGCGAGCTGGTGCAGACGGCATTTTGACTTATTTTGCAAAGCAAGCAGCAGAGTTACTTCAAGGAAAAACTGCGTAATTGATTTAGTAATACGCTGCCAAAAAGGGGCTTAGATGAACTCATCAGGGCAGCGTTTTTTGAATCATGCAGTGTTAGAGTCTGAATAGCCAATATACCTATACAGCAAGGATCAGCAGGTCCTAGAAGCTATTTAACTTTCATTCTAAATATAGTCTAACAGGTCTGTGCCAAAGAAATTGTCTACCGCACACCGCCATTGTCCCTTTTTATTGCGTTTGAAGACATAAATAGCGCGATTGGCTTCCGCAAATTGGGGATGTTTGGGGTGGCCGTAGTTTAGGTATATCTTACTTATCACCAAAGCAACATCTCCAGCTTCAATAATGACATCGTCTCCGTTACTGACTAGAGCGTCTGGGACAACATCTTGTTTGAATTGCATGAGTGCTTCAATAACATCACTTTTACCCGAGCGCTTATGTATGGGTCTGCTGACTACCGCAGCGGTTTCATCATAACAAGCGACTATAGCCTTGTGTTCATTTGCATTGAAAGCTCGGTGAAGCTCACGTAATTGAGCAGATATTGCTTGGTTTCTCATCCTATTCAGTCCTCTGATTGTGTTGTCACCACAGAAAGCCGAGCAATAAAAAACCCGCCTTTGTGTGGCGGGTTTTGGTATTTTTATGTACGCACTAACAACCCCGCCATCGAGAAATGATGACGATAATCAGCTGCTTTTGTATGCGTATGAATTTCATACGTTCAATATGCCTAATTCATCATTTGAGGTCAAGAGGGATTAAGTAACCTCAGGTTTGTATAAGTCGAACCATCCAATACACCTATTTTAAGGCTTCTCTGCGTTAAGCTTGTTGACTAGAGAACGACTCTAGTGGCGCAACCTTACCTTGATAATCCTTAGAATAGTCACATTGGCTTAAAGGATAGGACATAATAATGTCTTTAATTGGGGGGTTCTTCAACGTTTTGATTTATCTAGCTTTTATCGATTCTCTTATACAAACTTGAGGTTACGTAGTAAAATCCCTTTTATGTTCTTTAGCCTCAGATAGTACTTTTTCAATATCATCAGAAGTTAGAGCGCGAACTCTAATTTTATTAATACTAGAGCGGAAACCTCTTACAACGTCGACACTTTCACTGACAACGAAAACACCTTTACCGCAACAGGCTTTTATAAAAATACTTAGATCAACGGATAGAATTTAGCCTCTATCCGTTACCAAAAGTGTCTATTCCTACGTCCTATTTTTCCTACCATTCAACATCCAACCGATTGGTGTATAGCGCACAACTAGTTGGTAGGCCAAGGTGCAAATAACAATGGTGGAGGCAAATGTTATTGTGAACTTCACCCAAACATCCAAATGGCTATCTACTAAGTACATTTGAAAAAGCATCAACACGGGTACGTGACTGAGATACACCCAATACGACGCGTCAGAAAAATAGCGCATCGTGTTGTTTTCTGACGAAAGGTATTTCTTCCCTAAAAGTAGCAGGGCATAGCTCATATAGGCACCTATCATAGCTTGCAGACACGAAAGTAGAATTTTTGGGCCTGTCGGTATGGCGCTGATATTGGGTGAGAATACGCTTTCAATAGGGAGGTTTGACGGATAGAAATGATAAACAGCCGCATACAGGATTAAGCTAAGGCCAATGAATAAGAAACTATACTTTTTAATTTTATCGAAAAGGTTTGGCCTTGCAAAAAAGAGCCAGCCGAGCAAGAAGAAAGAACCATAGTTAGCAAAAGACCACCATTGAGGGTATAGCTTGTCAGGTGGTGAAAGGGGAGGTATAGGCTGCGCATAGTACGAGATAGCGACAATCACAGGGACCACCACCAATAACCCCCATAAGGTGTTCGAAGAAGACGCATTAGAGACCCATTGGCTAATATTAAACGGGGAAAAACGAACCCATAACATTGCCGTTATATAAAACAGCATTAAATTAAATAAAAACCACAAATGAAATGTGCTTATTGGCGGCGGAGCTGCTTCGCTATCAGGTGCAAAGTTTTCCATTAAAAATAGTAGCATCGGTGCTTTATTCTCCACTGTGCCTGTAGCCTGATAAATGACAGCGATCATTGCTATGCTTAATATTGGCATAAACACTACTAAGGGTAACAAAACCCTAAGTGCCCTATTCTTTAGAAATGATCTCGCTTGCCTTTTAGTGAATAGATAGTGTGCAAAAAAGCCAGCGACTAACATGAACAGTGGCATTCTGAATAGATGAGAAAACAGCGCTAGAATTTCCAATACCTTTGATTTATTTGGGTCGGAAAGAACATAGGTGTTTTCAAGCATCGGGATGTAACCGATGGCCACATGAAAAAGGACGCCTAATAACATGGCTGATGCACGTAAGTTGTCCATATAGTGATATCGGGTATCTAAATTAAGGTGCGTTGGTATTGGAGGGTGTATATTGCTCATTCATAAGTCCTATTAGAGTATTGAAAAATATATAAACCTGTTTCAAACACCGACACTCCTATGGATAAATCTTGCTGCCATGTTTCTTATTTGGAATATGGATGGTGTGTTTTGTGAGGTGATTATATGGCGAGTACAAGTGACAACTGATGAAAAAAAACGAAGAAAAACCTGAAAAAAACCTAACCTCCTTATTATTTTGAATCTACTGGGTTAGTAGCTACATTAACTCAAACCCTAGGTGTTCTATCTATGTTAGACTTTTCTCAGCAGAAGCTTACTGAACGTCGAAAACCCAACGCTAAATTGCTGAAATGAGCTCACAACAACAAATACGAAATATTAAGATCGGTTCTTGGCTGGTTGACAGTGCGTCACTTAGGCTCATAAATGGAGATACCGAAGTTAAGCTCCAGCCGAAGCTGATGAGTTTGTTGTTACTACTTGCTTCAAAACCTGGCGTCGTTTTTTCACGGGATTCTCTGACTGAAGAGATATGGCCAGAAACCTCCGCTACTGACGATACAATCAACAATGCAATTGGCAGACTGAGAAAAGCCCTATCTACTGATCAAGAATGTGAAAGATATATTGAAACCATCCCAAAGCTTGGTTATCGATTATGTACGCAAGTTCTTCATCCATGTCCTATTCGATCAGAATTTCCAGAGACAAGCCAAGCAGTATCGCAAGAAAATATAGGTGCACATCAGACCAAAAGACGATCATATGTCCCTCTAGTGCTTACCGGGATGTTGTTTATGGTGATCTTTGTGATCACTGTCGCGTTTATACTGGCTCCTCAAAAAAAGTTAAGCCATGCTGATGAACAAATCAGCTCAAGCCCAGATCTTCAGCAACCGATACGAGAAATATTAATAAGCAATCATCAGGAGTCTGAGCTTTTTCCCTCAATATCAAAAAATGGTAAGGAGGTTGTATTTGTTCGTATTGCACAGACGATGGATTCCACTCAGCTCGTGGTCAAGCATATTGACGACCAAGATGAAATTATCCTCACCGATAAGAAAGGGCTCTACACTAATCCTATATGGTCACCGGATGGGCAAAACATTGCTTACATTGAAATTGGTATCTCGGGTTGTCGTATATTATCAACGTCTGCCCGAGGAGGGCCAAGTCAGTTTGTGACCAATTGCAGCTCTGCTCTCGTTAGTACATTGAGGCCAACCTTGGCTTGGTCTCCAGATGGTCAGTACTTAATTGTTCCTATGCAAGTTCCCGACATGGATAATCATGCACTTTTTCGTGTAAATTTGACGACAAAGGAAAGTGAACAAATGACCTTCCCTCCCAATAATAGTGTAGGGGACGCGAGCCCAACATTTTCGCCCTCCGGAGATAGATTAGCTTTTACTCGGACTTCAGAATATTTCACTGATCGTGTCATCGTTATTTCAACAAATCAGCTCCTCAATAATGTTCAAACAGAACCAATACCCGCTTACTTTGATCAACACGTCGGCCGTACCCTAGGCATAACGTGGCTAAATCAAGACACTATTTTAATGTCTTCTGGCGAGCGTAATATTCATGAAATTTGGTCATTAAGCTTAAGCACTGAGAAGCGACGCTTACTTGGAATTGGCGGGCACGGAATTATTCACCCGCAATTTAACGTATCGCATCAATCCTTTGTGATGGCAGAGATGAATGCCAATGCTGACATCGTGGTTCGTAAACATAACCCAGACGGCGCCACAGTCATTAGTGAAATTAAATCAACACAGTGGGAACGTGCAGGAAGTCTTTCCAACGATAAAAACTTTGTGGGGTTTATCAGGCTTATCCCCGATGGCACCGAACTCTGGATACATAATATTGAAAAAAATCAAACAGAACGCTTATTAAAAACTAACAAATTCATTACTGGGATGACTTGGTCTCCCAACGATCAGCGACTTGCTTTAAGTATTATTGCTGATTCAAAAATGCATATTGAAGTTTACGAACGCGACACTCATCATCAGTATAGATTGTCGATAACGGAAACTGATAATCAACAATTCCCTATTTGGACACATGACGGAGAAAGCGTCATTTATACATCCCAATCCGACAATAAATGGTCTATTTGGAAAACCCATGTTTCTGACTTAAAGAGTGTGAAGCTATTACAAGAAGGCGGAAATAGAGTCGCGCTGAGTAACAACGAAAACACACTGTATTTTACAAAGGAAGGAGATACCGGTTTTTGGCAATTTGATCTCGATTCATCACCAGCAGATCTAGCCACTCGGGTCAGCGAAAAAGTTACCCCTAAAATTATTATGTGGGATTATGACGATGGCTACTTTTATTACGTTAAAGAAATGAGACGAATGATCAACACCATATACAGATTTGACCCAAACACGGGTAGTGAGATCATAATCTACGAAGGCTTGCCATTCAATGAAATGGATATCAAAGGTGATTACATAAGCACGTCAGACATTAAAGAGTTTTCAGGTGATGTACTTTTGAGGCAATATGCAGAACAGGATTAAATGGGTGACATTCTCCTAATTGATGTTTAAGGCATTCTTCTGGGTAGTCGGTTCATCCATTTGGCATTTTGGTGAAATGTAGTCCTTTTTCTTAGCTTCTCTCATTATCTATTGTGTCGACTGAACTTCAAAGACGTTTCGCAATTTGGGAGGGCATAAGCAATTTTTTATAATTCGTAGCTACACCTCCAAATCTAAGATGACCTTTGCAATAGAATGAACGTTGTAGGCACCTTGCGTTATTCTAATTGTGTACTTCCGGTGCCTATAACACCTCCACCCTTAGAGTCGAATCAAGAACAAGGGAGGAGCATCACATTTTTTACTAAAGTGGCTGTTTCAGCTTATTCTTTTGAAAAAAGTAGGGCTGGATTTAGCTAAAATCGAGCTGCCATCCAGCTTTGTGCTGTAGCCATTTTTCATTGGCCAATTCGACATCGATAAGTGGGTGTGCCTTCAGCCAATCTGGCGGGAATTGGAGTGTCCAATCATCTTGTGCTGTCATTAAGGTAATCTCGGGTAAGAGATTGTCTTTTCTACGTATACACAACACAGTTGACAGTCGAATAATCCTACAGAACATGTACATACAGCGCCTAAGTTCATCTGGATAGTGCGAGAGCGCGTCTAAATCAATGTTTTGTCTATGTAACAGTACAAGATCTCTAATACAGTTTTGTTGTATCTGAGTAAAACCGTTAAGTTGTAAGTTATCGAGTATATAAGCACCGTGTTTATGGTGAAGCTTGTATTCGATATGCAGCCCAATTTCATGTAGCAGTGACGCCGCTTTTACAATGCCTTCAGCATCAAGGCATTTAAACGTATGTTGTTTTGACGCTTGCTGCAACAGATTGGCAGAAACATGCTTTACTCTAAGTGCTTGAGGTAAGTCTATGTGAAAGCGCGAAATGGCATAATCTAATGCTTGATGTCGTATGTCATTGTCGTGTTTATTCTCTAACATACCGTAGATAAGACCTTCGCGCAGCGCACCGCCAGAAATTTGCATGTCTTCGATGTCTAACATCTCGAAGAGTGCTATCAAGATGCAGAGGCCGCTGGGAAAGATTGCTCTGCGAGCATCGGTTAGTCCATTAATGTTTAGTTTATCTAGTGAACCACAAGTGACACATTGTTCTTTGAGCTCATACATATAGTCGAGCTTGATAGCGTCGCTGATACCCTGAGTGACAAGAATTTCGGTGATAGCTTGTGGTGTACCTGAAGCGCCTAAACACTGTTCCCAAGTAAACGCTTTAAATGCATCTGCATGAGGCTCAAGTAAAGTTCTTGCTGCAGTAATGGCTGCGGTAAAGTTTGCAGGGGTTAGTTTTCCATCAGCAAAGTAGTTTTCTATAAAAGTAACGCACCCCATGTTAATACTTGTGAGGTGAATAGGGCGCATGTCGTTACCTACGACAATTTCTGTACTTGCTCCACCGATATCAATGACCAGCGAATTACCTTGATTGGCCGATGTGTAAGCGACACCAAGGTATATTTGTTTTGCTTCTTCCTCTCCGCTAATGACCTCAATTCCGTTTTTAAGAATGTCTTGGCCTTTAGCTAAGAATGTTACTGCGTTTGTTGCAATTCTGAGAGTTGCTGTTGCAACAATACGAATATTTTGTTGAGGAATATCTTGTAGTCGCTCGGCAAAAGACTCCAGACACCGCCACCCACGCTCCATACTGGCGTTATCAAGCTTATTTTCGCTATCTAATCCAGCAGCAAGGCTGATTTTTTGTTTTATCTTGCTGATAATCTGTACATTGCCTTCTGCGGCTTTAACTATTACCAAATGGAAACTATTAGAGCCGAGATCGACCGCCGCATATAGCTGACTATTCATTGTATTCGTATTATTACCGTTTTAATTCTTCAAAATAAGTTGTCTATGAATGCCTTTTAGGTCCTTGGCGACGATTTGAATTTTTATTGAAACTCCGCCCGTTTTGAGTACGTTTCCGGAACCTTTGTTTTGGCGGTGTAACATCGTCAACCAGAGAGTCATGATCATAGTCACTCACTGGGATAGCATGGCTAATGTAGTCTTCAATAGCGGGTAAATTTAGCGCATAACGTTCACAAGCGAAACTGATGGCATGGCCATTTTGCCCAGCTCTGCCAGTTCTGCCTATTCTGTGTACATAGTCCTCTGCGTCATCAGGTAAATCATAATTAAAAACATGGGAAACGAGATCAATATGTAGCCCCCTTGCCGCCACATCTGTCGCAACCAAGATATCCAATTTGCCTTTGCTAAAGTTATCCATAATTTGTAAACGTTTCTTCTGTGGTACATCACCAGACAAAAGTCCCACTCTATGACCATCGGCTTCTAACCAGTCGTTGACGTTTTCACAACTATGTTTGGTATTGGCAAAAACAATGGCTTTTTCTGGCCATTCCTCTTCTAGCAAGGTCAGCAATAATAACATTTTGTCGTCATTGGAAGGGTAAAACAGTTCTTCTTGGACGCGACTAGATGTTTTTTGTTCTGGATCGACTTGCAGATGCACAGGGTTGTTCATGTGCTCGTAGGCTAGTTCTTGGACCTTATAAGAGAGCGTTGCAGAGAAAAGCATGCTTAACCTTTCAGCAGGCGCAGGCATACGCCTGAACAGGTAGCGAATGTCTTTGATAAAGCCAAGATCGAACATACGATCTGCTTCATCGAGCACAGCAACTTCAATGCCTTTTAATGAAAAAACACCTTGTTTGTAGTAGTCCAGAATACGTCCTGTTGTCCCAATAATGATGTCAACGCCATTTTCTAGTGAGTCTTTTTGGCTTTGATAGCCATCACCACCATAAATTAATCCTAAGCTTAACCCCGTGTGTTCACTTAATAGCTTTGCATCATTATGTATTTGCACAGCTAATTCGCGTGTTGGGGCTATGATTAAAGCTCTTGGTTGCTTGTCGTTTGATGGATTTTTGAGCAAGTGGTGAAATGTTGCCACAAGAAAAGCAATTGTTTTTCCTGTCCCTGTTTGTGCTTGTCCAGCAATATCTTGCCCAGTTAAAAGTGGCGGAATGCTGAGCGCTTGAATAGGCGTACAATGCCTAAAGTTAGCGGACTCCAGCGCTTTAATGACATCTTGATGAATGTCTAAATCGGTAAAATGTGTATCAGTTAAATGTGTAGTTTGCATAGCTTATAGCTTATCAGTGCTTGCATTAGAAAACAGTTTCTATATAAATAAGCAAAATTCATGATGCTGCCTAGGCAGTTTAATCAAGCTTATTCGGGAGAAAGTAATGAGCGACAAAATTATCCAATTATCTGACGATGCTTTTGAGGCTGATGTTATCAATGCTGACATTCCTGTTCTAGTAGACTTCTGGGCAGAATGGTGTGGACCTTGTAAAATGATCGCGCCAATTCTAGAGGAAGTTGTCGATGAATTTGAAGGCAAGTTAACAATTGGCAAGCTAAATGTCGATGAAAACAATGAAACACCGCCAAAATATGGCATTAGAGGCATCCCAACGCTACTTTTATTCAAAGGCGGTAACGTTGTGGGCACTAAAGTTGGTGCTTTGTCTAAAGGCCAGTTGGTTGATTTTATTAACGAGAGCATCTAATCATCTAGATATTTGAGTTTTTAGTCTATCCAAGCTGTTTTTAAGAAGAATTTGTTTGGATAGACTAGGGCGTGTTGAGATCAGATCAGTATAATAATTCTAACATTTTTCAATTTAGCTAGACGCTATCTCCTTTTGATGCTAAGTTTAATACAGGTTCGCATCTGAACCCAATCCTTTATTATTGTTCCAAATAGAGATTTAAATTTAATAATCTATAAGCTAATTAACAATTTTGTGCGGAAAACTTACTTTCCAACATAAAGACCCTCCTATATGAATCTAACCGAATTAAAAAATAAACCGATCAGCGAACTCGTTAAGCTAGCTGAAACTATGGGCCTAGAAAACATGGCCCGCGCGCGCAAGCAAGACATCATTTTCTCAATTTTAAAAGCTCATGCGAAGAGTGGCGAAGATATATTCGGCGACGGAGCTTTGGAAATACTACAAGATGGTTTTGGGTTTCTGCGTTCAGCAGACTCGTCTTACCTTGCTGGACCAGACGACATTTATGTCTCGCCAAGTCAAATAAGACGTTTTAACTTGCGAACGGGAGACACAATCTCAGGCAAGATTCGTCCGCCGAAAGACAGCGAGCGATACTTTGCCCTATTAAAAATCAGCGAGGTTAACTATGACCGACCTGAAAACGCCCGTAGTAAAATTCTTTTTGAAAACTTAACTCCTCTACATGCGAACGAACGTTTGCGAATGGAGCGAGGAAACGGTAGTACAGAAGATATTACAGCAAGAGTTTTGGATTTGGCTTCGCCTATAGGTCGCGGTCAGCGGGGCTTAATTGTCGCACCACCTAAAGCAGGTAAAACGCTCTTACTGCAAAATATTGCACAATCTATTGCAGCTAATCATCCTGAGTGTCTCTTGATGGTCCTTCTGATAGATGAGCGCCCGGAAGAAGTGACCGAGATGCAACGCCTAGTTCAAGGCGAAGTAGTGGCATCTACTTTTGATGAGCCAGCAAGCCGCCACGTACAAGTAGCGGAGATGGTGATAGAAAAAGCGAAACGTTTGGTTGAACACAAGAAAGACGTTGTTATCTTGCTTGATTCTATTACGCGTTTAGCTCGAGCTTATAACACGGTCATTCCTTCGTCTGGTAAAGTACTAACAGGTGGTGTCGATGCTAACGCATTGCATAAGCCGAAGCGCTTTTTTGGTGCAGCAAGGAATGTCGAAGAAGGCGGTAGCTTAACAATCATTGCAACTGCACTGATTGATACAGGCTCAAAAATGGACGAAGTTATCTACGAAGAATTTAAAGGTACAGGTAATATGGAACTGCACCTTAATCGTAAGATTGCTGAGAAACGTGTATTCCCTGCTATTGACTTTAACCGTTCTGGTACAAGGCGTGAAGAGCTGTTGACGAGTCAGGATGAATTACAAAAGATGTGGATCTTGCGTAAAATAGTACATGAAATGACAGAAATAGATGCTATTGAATTCTTGATTGATAAGTTGTCTATGACCAAGACTAACAATGAATTCTTTGATGCAATGAAGCGTCAAAAAGGCGGTTAGTTACTTTACTGTATGTAAAGATATCGACTGTAATTGAAAAAGGCGCGAAAGCGCCTTTTTTGTGCCTGCTCGATTCAAACGGAGTGCAATGTTCGATTTGAGGTGGCTTTAAACAGATTGATGTAGGTTTTCTATTAACCGATCTTCCATCGAAAAGCGCTGCTCGAGTGTTTGCCCTAAATCAGACAAATGTTGATCGAATACATCCAAATCATGAGGTGTGCTCGTATCCGCAAAGTTGTCGTTAAAGCTTAGTGCGGTGTCAGTTGTTGCTGTTATCTCAGGGTAAAGGTCATCAAAGAGCTTTTGTGTGTCTTGAGTTCGTTGACTTTCTTGTGTGATCTGATCATAAATTTCGAAGTGACCTGCAGAAACATAATCCATCAATGTGGCGCAAAAGGAGGTAATCGTCTGATAATCAGGCAATGCTTTGCTCTCATTATCAAAAGGTGGCAAACCAGCTAATTCACAATACTGTACGAGCAATTGTTTACGGGCACTTAACCAACCATCTATCGTACCGTTTACACCGCCCCATTTTTCTTCAGCTTGCGTCACTTCATTGTACATAATGATTCACTCTATATTGTTATATTCGGCTGGAATACTTACACAAGTTAGCATGTATGAACCGAAAGAACTCTGCTATTCCTTTGGCTATACGCTTGTCCATTATCCTTGAAAACTAATGAAGAGTTCATTTATTGATAGGCTTAAACTTTATCCTACCTTAATCTGAATCTTATTTGTAATTTCTGTCGTTCATGTCGGCAGTTATAACTGTTTATAGAGCCCGATATAAGTGTTAACTTTGTAGGCAATTGATTAGTTGCCGTTACTTTTTATGCCTGAAAACACACTAGAATCCCTCCCGAATAGACAAGGTCTGTGGATTATTATTACCAAAGATAGACTCTTACAGTTCGTTGATAGGCCGGGTCTTATTCGTTCAACTTGGGCGGAGCTGGACTTCGCTCATGCTTATGAAGAACAAATAGAGGAGCTTGAGTCACATGATGACGAAGGCGTTTATTTGTTGGATATGGGTGCTGAACAACTATCGGAAGAGCACGTTGAGTCTGTTAGCCTTAGGGCAATGTTGATGCAAATTGATTTAAACTTGTTCAATGTTGTTGCGAAAGCTTGGCAACGTGCTGTCTTTTTGCGCACGCATCGCTTTTGTGGGCAATGTGGTAGTCGCATGGTGCGTATTGATTGGGAAATTGCGACCCTCTGTCATCAATGCTACCACCGATGCTACCCGAGAGTGTCTCCTTGTATTATTGTGGCGATTAAACGAGACAATAAAATCCTATTGGCTCAAGGTAAGCCGCAAAAGTCTCGGCAAATGCATAGTGTTTTGGCTGGTTTTGTTGAAGGCGGTGAAACGTTAGAACAGGCTGTACACAGAGAAGTGATGGAAGAAGTTGGCATCAAAGTTAAAAACTTACGCTATTTCTCTAGCCAGCCGTGGCCTTTTCCTCATTCACTGATGGTAGGCTTTTTTGCTGATTATGATTCCGGCGACATTCAAGTCGATGGTAAAGAAATCCTTGAAGCTGCATGGTATACCAAAGAAGAGCTACCGAATATTCCACCTAAGTTTTCTATCGCAGGGCAGCTCATTAATCATACATTGGAAATCATTTAGCGATTAATGACTGTCAGTATCGATAAGACTAAATAGGTTAATGAAGTTAACGTTCGTTTAGGTGTAGAATGTCGCGCAATTTTGCGATTACGCCAATCGAATTAATCAGCTATTCGATATCAACAACGCATGTTTAAATGCGCGATGTAAATCACATGCCTTAAGCATGTGAGCATTTTATAACGGAGAATCTATTCCTAATGCCACCACTCAAGAATGACCGATATTTAAGAGCTTTGTCGAAGCAACCTGTAGATATGACACCAGTCTGGATGATGCGACAAGCAGGTCGGTATCTTCCAGAATATCTTGAAGTGCGCAAAGATGCTGGTGATTTTATGTCACTTTGCAAAAATACAGAGCTTGCGTGTGAGGTGACTCTACAGCCGTTGCGTCGATTTGATTTAGATGCCGCTATTTTGTTTTCGGATATCCTCACTATTCCAGATGCTATGGGGCTAGGTCTTTATTTCGAGCAAGGCGAGGGACCAAAGTTTGAACGTCCTGTTGTGTCTAAAGCTGATATCGAAAAGCTACCGGTTTTCGATCCGGAACAAGAACTTGGCTATGTCATGGATGCGGTCAGAGCGATTAGAAAAGCACTGAACGGCGACGTACCTTTGATTGGTTTTTCTGGAAGCCCTTGGACCTTAGCAACCTACATGATTGAAGGCGGTTCGAGTAAAGCATTTACTAAAATTAAGAAGATGGCATTTGCACAACCTGAATTATTGCATCTGCTTTTAGATAAAGTAGCAGACTCCGTTATTCTTTATCTCAATGCGCAAATAAAGGCGGGTGCTCAATCTGTGATGATTTTTGATACTTGGGGAGGTGTGTTATCCCCAAGAGATTACCAACTGTTTTCGTTGCAATACATGCATAAGATAGTTGATGGCTTGATACGTGAATACGATGGTCAAAAAGTGCCGGTTACATTATTTACTAAAAACGGTGGTCAATGGTTAGAGTCAATAGCTAACACAGGTTGTGATGCACTAGGGTTAGATTGGACAACGGATATTGCCGATGCTAAAGCGCGTGTTGGTGACAAAGTGACGCTTCAAGGCAACATGGACCCCAGTATGTTATATGCGTCGCCTGAACGTATCAAAGAAGAAGTAGGGCATATACTCAAAGGGTTTGGTACTGGCTCAGGCCATGTATTTAATCTTGGTCACGGTATTCATCTAGATGTGCCGCCGGAAAATGCCAAGGTGTTTGTGGATTCAGTGCATGAGCTTAGTCGTGCTTATCATCAATAGGATTATTAGCTGAGTTTGGTTACCTAGCCTAAAGTCTAGTTTTGGCTTAGGTTGCTAAAACCTGCACCAAAGAACAGTTATTTTTATAAAAAATAACTGTTAACCTTTTCTCGTACTCAGTTACAAGTACTGAGAAGTTAAAGTGTCATAAGGAGAAAAGAGATGAATAACTACGGTAATTTTAAGCAGTTATCAAACGAAGAAGTTTTACAGGTTTCAGGCGGCAATGCCGGAGGAGCTAATCCACCTCCTTTTATTGATTGCCCTGATCCTTTACCAGGACCGGTATGTTTTACTCGACCTGATGGTACGAGAGTTTGTGTTGTGCTGCCTCCTGCGCCATAGTCACGACGACGACAAAAAAGTCATCTAGTGAACATCAATAATAGTTGATGTTCACCTTGATCAATAGCTTCTAGGAGCTGTTGATTTTTGCATATTCTATTTAGAAAAATATTGAACACGCAAACACGCAAGATAGTAAACGCCTCGCAATTAAGCGTCACGCGGCATCCCTTTTTCTACACTTCGAATCAGGCGAAGAGTTTGTCTTTCATTTTGGGTTGTTGAATCTTCTTTTTGCTTTTTTTGTTGCTGTGCTAGCGCCCAAAGTACGTGCTCTTTAACCATAGGAGTTAATTCACTATTGAGTGTGATTTCATTCTCAAGCGCATCTACAATATTTTGAGAGAAAGGGGCATTGCCCAGCCCTATAGCGATGTTGCGCTGCCATTTCTCAAAACCGATACGGCGAATGGCTGAGCCTTCAGTATTTTTTAAGAAAGTGGTTTCGTTCCATTGAAATAGCGTGAGTAACTCTTGATGACTTAAGTGAGAGCGAGGGTGAAAGTCTGACTCTTTTGTTGTTTGAGCAAATTTATTCCAAGGGCAGATGAGCTGGCAGTCGTCACAACCATAAACACGGTTGCCAATGAGCGGCCGAAATTCCTCAGGGATGGTGCCATCAAGTTCTATCGTCAAATAAGAAATGCACCGCCTTGCGTCTACTACATAAGGCTCTACTATTGCTTGCGTTGGACATATAGTCATACAGGCTACACAGCTACCACATTGTTCAGCTACCGGTGCATCAATAGGTAAAGGTAGATTGATGAGAAGTTCACCTAAAAAGAACCAAGAGCCTGCTTCAGAATTTAACGTTAAACTATGTTTGCCTGTCCAACCTAAGCCCGCCTTTTCGGCTACAGCATGTTCCAATATAGGGGCTGAATCAACAAAGGGACGACCTTGGTATTGTTCGACATGCTGACTAATTTGTTGTCCAAGTTTCTTAAGGCGATTGCGGATAACTTTATGATAGTCACGGCCTAAAGCGTATCGACTAATGTAGGCTTTGTTTTTGTCTTTGAGTGTACGAGCAAACTGAGCATTCGGTGGCAGATAATCCATACGCACACTAATGCAGCGTAACGTGCCTGGCAGTAATTCATCAGGTCTAGCGCGCATCATGCCCCTTTCTTCCATATAATCCATTTCGCCGTGATAGCCTTTGTCCAACCAATCTTGAAGGAATTTCTCATGTTGGCTAAGGTCTATATCAGTAATACCGACTTGTTGGAAACCTAAGTCTTGTCCCCAAGTTTTAATATTCTCAGCGAGATTGTCGAGATCCAAGAGAGGAATCTGCTCCATTGACTACCAAAGAAGAAAGTGAACCAGAAGCAAGTTTACCACAGACTGTTTATTCTGCAGATCAAGTCAGAAAATTTGAGGTGATAGCCGCCAAAGAAGCTGGAGTTGACATGTATCAGTTGATGGAACGCGCTGGTAAAGCCGTCTTTGATGCCGTTGTCGATCATTATCCGGATTATGAGCATTGGCTTATTTTTGCGGGAGCCGGAAACAATGGTGGTGATGCGTATGTTGTCGCTCGTTTAGCTAAAGCTGCCGGATTTAATGTTCAGGTTATTAACTTATCTTCCAATAAACCGCAAACCGAAGATGCTAGAAAAGCACAAGAGCTATGGTCATTGGCTGGTGGCGAGCAGCTGTCATTGGGTGATGTTCGAGTAAAACACCATATGTTGGTGGTTGATGGTCTATTAGGAAGCGGTGTCTCACGCCCGATTGATGGGTCATATAAACGTACAGTTGAATGGATAAACCAAGTTAACATGCCTGTTGTTAGTATCGATTTACCAACAGGAATACAGGCTGATACTGGCACTGTCTGTGGTATAGCAGTTAAAGCACAGCTGACGGTTACATTTGTTGGTAAAAAGTCGGGTTTAGTGACGGGCGCGGGACGCGGATACGCAGGCCAGTTAATTTTTGAAGACCTCGGCATTGGTAGTTTTTTTCAGGCTGTTGCAACACCGTCGGCATACTTAACCTCTTATCAACAACTCAGCTCATTACCCAAACGTCCCGACGATATTTATAAAGGTCAATGTGGCAAGTTGCTTTGTATCGGCTCTAATCAAGGTATGTCGGGAGCCATTCGATTATCCGGTGAAGCAGCACTTCGCAGTGGCGCTGGGCTTGTTAAAGTGTTGTGTCATGAGAAAAGCGTTAACGCAGTCATCAATGGTCGACCAGAGTTAATGGTGACCAGCGATGCCAGTATTCTAGCTGAATTAGTGGTTTGGGCGGATGCTATCGTTATTGGACCGGGGTTGGGGCGAGATGATTGGGCACGGAACCTCTTATCGTCATTACTGTCATTAAACAAAGAACATGACAAGCCGATGGTAGTTGATGCCGATGCGTTGACGTTACTTTCGTCTATGTCGTCCGCGTCATTTAACTTGAAAAACAGTATTATCACGCCACATACAGGTGAGGCAGCTAGATTGCTTGGTATAAGTCCTGTAGATGTTGACAATAATCGTTACAAATGTGCCATAAAACTTGCGAAGGAATTTGGCACCCTAGTTGTACTTAAAGGCGCAGGAACAGTGATTCAACATTCATCAAAGGCTTGGGTATGTGAAGATGGCAATCCAGGGATGGCAACAGCTGGTATGGGGGATCTACTGTGTGGCATTGTTGGTGCGCTTGTGGTCAATGGTTTACCTTTGGAACAGGCCGTTAAATATGCAGTCTGTATTCATAGTCACGCGGCTGATATAGTAGCGGCCGAAAAAGGCCCTAAGGGGTTGTTAGCGAGCGATTTATTTGAACCTTTACGCCGTTTGGTAAACTTTTAAATGCAATATAAACACACAACGCAAACGTCAGAACAAACGGATGATTTAGCTGCTAGTTTAGCTAAATTATGTTGTTCAAGAACGATAATCTACTTGTACGGGGATCTGGGCGCGGGAAAAACAACTTTTTGTCAGGGGTTTATCAAATCTCTTGGCTATTCAGGTCGAGTTAAAAGTCCAACCTATACCTTGGTCGAGCCTTATACGTTTGTGGGATGCCCAGAAGGTGGTGTGGCTAAAGAGAGAGAAGTATTTCACTTTGATTTATATCGCTTGGCCGATCCTGAAGAGCTAGAGTTTATTGGTATCCGCGATTATTTTGATACAGACGGTATTTGTTTAATTGAATGGCCACAAAAAGGTAAAGGGCTATTGGCTCCAGCAGATTTAGAGATTAGTATTGAGTTTGTTGGAAGTGATGAACGGTGCTTTACGGTTAAAAGCCATAGTGAGTACGGTACACAATTGATAAAACAACTGGAAAATAGAGACTTTAGTGCTTAATCTCGTTGAAGTAAAAGAGACAAAAAAGACGGGTTCATTTTTGCTAGTCGTGGCTTGTTGGATCGTTGTCACTTTTGCTCTTATGCCAGTCATGGTATTCGCTGATACTAATCAGATTGAAAGCGTCAGAATATGGCCATCTCCAAGCAGTACGCGCGTCGTTATTGACCTAAAGGATGTGCCCCAATACACCTATTTCACACTGGAAAACCCTCAGCGTCTTGTCATTGATTTGAAAGAAACAAAAAAGCCCTTCGATTTGTCGCTGATTAAGAACCAAAGCAATTTGGTTTCACGAGTTCGTAGCAGTAAACCTAAGAGCAAGCAATCTACAAGACTTGTTCTTGACCTGACTAAAAAATTGACAACTCAACTATTCGCTTTACCTCCTACACCGCCCTATAAAAATAGGCTTGTCATTGATTTAGTTGATCCAGATGGTCCTGCGGTGGTTGTCAAAGATGTCAAAACAGATAGTAGAGCTAGAGATTTTATTGTTGCCATTGATGCAGGACATGGGGGTGAAGACCCTGGCTCAATAGGCAGTGCGGGTAGTTATGAAAAAAATGTGACTCTAAGTATTGCTAAACACCTACAACGGTTGGTCAATAATGAACCCGGTATGAGTGCCGTCATGACGCGTACAGGTGATTACTATGTCACACCTAATCGCCGGCCTGAAATTGCGCGTCAAAATAAGGCTGACTTGTTTATTTCTATCCACGCAGATGCTTTTACAGCGCCACAACCTAATGGTGCATCCATCTGGACACAGTCTTTACGCCGGGCTAATTCGGAACTAGGGCGTTGGATGGAGCAAACCGAAAGACACTCTGAGCTCCTTGGTGGGGCTGCTGAAGTTATTCAAGACACAACGAATGAACGTTATCTAACACAAGCATTGCTCGACATGTCGATGGACCATTCTCTTGCGACAAGCTTTGAGTTGAGTAAAGAAATGATTGTGGAAATGAAGCAAGTGACTCGGATGCACAAGAAAACGCCACAAGCAGCAAGTTTAGCCGTATTAACAGCACCTGATATTCCGTCTATCTTAGTTGAAACCGGTTTTATTTCTAACCCAAGAGAAGAGAAAAACCTTAACTGGGAAAAGCATCGCAGAAACTTGGCGAAGGCGATATTTAACGCGACGAAAAATTTCTTCCAAAAATCACCACCTGACGGAACGTTATGGGCCAAAATTAGGCAAGAAACGCGAACACATAGAGTACGTCGAGGTGATTCCTTGTCTCTGCTTGCGCAGCGTTACAATGTTAAAGTGAGTGATATTAAATCCGCCAACAGTTTAACCAATGATACCGTTAGAGTTGGTCAAGTGTTGAGTATTCCCCAAACCTAAGTGCCCGAATATCAATGACCGAATCTTCCACAATACGCATCTTACCTGCGCAACTAGCTAATCAGATAGCGGCGGGTGAGGTTGTAGAAAGACCGTCATCAGTTGTTAAAGAGTTACTCGAAAATAGCCTTGATGCTGGCGCCACTATTATCGATATTGAGATAGAGAAAGGTGGGCACAAGCGCATCGCTATTCGAGATAATGGCCGAGGTATTGGTCAGCATGAACTTGAGTTAGCTCTAAGCCGTCACGCGACAAGCAAAATCTCTTCTTTAGATGATTTAGAATCCGTTTCTAGCATGGGGTTTCGTGGAGAGGCTTTAGCCAGTATTAGCTCGGTATCTCGCTTAACACTCACCTCGCGTACCAGCGAACAAGCTGAAGCTTGGCAAGCGCAAGCTGAAGGGCGCGATATGGCGGTTAAAGTAACACCGACAGCTCATCCTGTTGGGACAAGCTTATTAGTTGAAGATCTATTTTTTAATACACCCGCTCGCCGCAAGTTTTTGAAAAGCGAGAAAACTGAATTCATGCATATTGATGAAGTGATTCGTCGCATAGTGTTAAGTCGCTTTGATGTGTCAGTGTCGGTTAAAAATAATGGAAAGTTATTGCGTAAGTATGTTGCCGTCAATGAAGGCGCAGACCCTTACAAGCGTATTGGCAAAGCATGTGGTCAGCGTTTTTGTGACCACGCACTTGAAGTTGAAAGCCAATACCAAGATATGACCTTACATGGTTGGCTGGTTAATATGGAAGAGCTTCAGGCTCCTCTCGACACTCAGTACTTTTATGTCAACGGTCGGATTATTCGTGATAAATTAATTAACCATGCTATTAAGCAGGCATACACACAGACCTTTGGGCCTGACGTTGTCGCCTCTTATATTCTTTATCTAACATTACCTGCTGATGCTATCGATATTAACGTGCACCCAGCTAAGCATGAAGTGCGTTTCCATCAGGCGCGCCTTGTTCATGATTTTATCGTCAGAACGTTGCAGGAGTTTTTGGTACAAGCTTCTGGTATGCCTCAACAAATGCCAGAAGGCATTGAACACAATGCAGAGGCAACAGGGGCGGTTAAGGTCTTCGAAGAAGTTGCCCCCAACCATGACTATATTCAACCATTAAAAAGCCTTGATAAGGCAGTATCGGAGTCACCTAAGCAATATCAGTCTCCTCAAATCAACAGAGGCCCAAGCTATAACCCTTCTGCTGGAAAACAGTACCGCGAGCTCCTGCAAACTCAGGAAACGATAGCTGTTGATACCGAAAGAAATACAATACATTGGCTCAAAGTCGCTAATAGTCAGTTGGTAGTTCAGGGGGAAGAGAGTTTTTATCTGTTATCTAATGCTGCACTATTTTCGACAGTGACATCATTAAAGTTATCATCTTATTTACCCGCTGCTCAGCCATTATTGTTGCCAATTTCTGTCAGCTTTGAGCCTGAAAATAAAAGTGTTGCCTTAAGTATTAGCGACGCATTGAAGCCATTGAATATTGATCTGAATATCACGAATAAAAAAATCATGTTGCGTAAAGTGCCTGCTGGCATGCGAGATTTAGAGTGGGCTTCTGTATTGTCCAACTTGATTGAACTCAATGAGGATGATATCCAGTCAAAGCCACCGCTTGTCTTATTAACGGAAGCTTTATCTCGCATAAATATAGACATGCACGACAATGAAATAGAGCAGTATCTGCGAGAGTTGAGTGTTGAAGACGTCGATGGAATGTTACGAGCTTATGCTAAAGAGCTGCCATTACAGGCTTGGCTAAATGGACTTGGCAATGAACAATGACATTAACAAGATGCCGCCAGCTATTTTTCTTATGGGGCCGACTGCATCTGGCAAAACAGACCTTGCAATAAAGTTATGTGAAACATTGCCATGCGATATTATTAGTGTTGATTCTGCGTTGATATACCGAGATATGGATATAGGTACGGCTAAACCTTCTGCCGAAGAACTCGAAAAAGCGCCCCATAAATTGATTAATATCCTAGACCCCGCACACTCTTATTCCGTAGCGGACTTTCGTCGAGATGCTATTTTAGAGATGGACAAGATTGCAGCCAATGGGCGTATTCCTCTACTTGTTGGAGGAACAATGATGTACTTTAAAATGTTGCTTGAAGGCGCGTCACCTTTGCCTCCAGCTGACCAAGTCATTCGGCAACAGCTGAATGAAGAAGCAATTGAGAATGGCTGGGATGCTTTACATCAAGAGCTAGCTTTAGTCGATCCTCAATCAGCCCAGAGAATACATAAAAACGATCCACAACGCCTCATTCGTGCACTAGAAGTGTATCGAATAAAAGGACAGTCACTGACTGAGTTACAGAATATAAAGACAGAAACGCTAGATTATGATGTTACTCAGTTTGCTATAGCAACACCTGATCGTCAGGTTCTACATGAGCGTATTGCGATGCGCTTTAAGCGCATGATCGAATTAGGGTTTGAGCAAGAAGTTGCGTCGCTCAAAAACCGAGGTGACTTGCACTTAGATTTACCTTCCATGCGCTGTGTTGGGTATAGACAAATGTGGGAGTATTTAAATGACCAAACCGATCATGATGAAATGATTTTTAAAGGAATCGCTGCCACACGCCAATTAGCAAAAAGGCAACTGACTTGGCTACGGAGTTGGTCTGACCTCACCTTGTTAGACTCTTTAAAAACCAATGTGTTAAGTGATATTGTTCGTAAAGTAAATTATCGCTAAAGTGATCTTTCCAAATACTATACAGGTAATAATATTGCTGTATACTTAAGCAGTAGCTTAGATTAATAATAAATAAGAAAAAGGATACAAGAAATGGCCAAGGGGCAATCTCTTCAAGACCCGTTTTTAAATGCACTTCGTAAAGAGCGAATCCCTGTATCAATCTACTTGGTGAATGGCATTAAATTACAAGGGCAAGTAGAGTCGTTTGATCAATTTGTTATATTACTGAAAAACACGGTAAGTCAGATGGTATACAAGCATGCAGTATCGACTGTCGTGCCATCTCGTGCGATTCAAATTTCTTCTGGCGGTAATAATGACGACGGTGACGAGAGTCAATAAAAAATTCATGGAGATAATGTTTGTTTGACCGTTATGAAGCTGGTGAACAAGCAATATTAGTTCATGTCGATTTTCCTGATGAAAATAGCCGAGAGGACCTAAATGAGCTGCAAATGCTTGTTTCCTCAGCCGGTGTTAATACTTTAGAAATTATTACTGGTACAAGAAATAGCCCTACTGCTAAGTATTTTGTCGGTACCGGTAAAGTGCAAGAGATTGCACAAATTGTAAAAGCCTATCACGCAGATATTGTCATTTTTAATCACGCGTTATCTCCCTCACAAGAACGGAATCTTGAGCAAGCTTGTCAATGTCGGGTATTGGATAGAACTGGGCTTATACTTGATATATTTGCGCAACGAGCACGAACTCATGAAGGTAAGTTGCAAGTTGAGTTAGCGCAGTTAAAACATATATCGACAAGACTCGTACGAGGATGGACTCACCTTGAACGTCAAAAAGGTGGTATAGGCTTACGTGGGCCGGGTGAAACTCAACTGGAAACCGATAGGCGTCTTCTTCGAGAGCGTATAAAAAGTATTTTGCGTCGTTTGGGCAAAGTTGAAAAGCAGCGAGAACAAGGGCGTCGTTCTCGCCAACGAGCTGAGATCCCAACGGTATCGCTCGTAGGTTATACCAATGCAGGTAAGTCAACGTTATTTAATACAATGACGACGTCAAAAGTGTACGCAGCTGATCAGCTGTTCGCTACACTTGACCCGACATTACGCAAAGTACAGCTTGATGATGTAGGTCCTGCTATATTGGCAGACACCGTTGGGTTTATCCGTCATTTGCCGCACGACTTAGTTGCAGCATTTAAAGCCACATTGCAAGAAACTCAACAAGCCGATTTATTGTTGCATGTCGTCGATTATGCTGACGAACAGTTTCGAGAAAATACAGATCAAGTCAACGAAGTGTTGGAAGAAATTGGGGCCAATGAAATACCCCAATTAATGATCTGTAACAAAATAGATAAACTACCTGGAACGGATCCTCGTATAGACAGAGATGAGAATGGAACACCTATTAGAGTTTGGATCTCAGCTCAGCAAGGGTTAGGGATTGATTTATTGTTTTCTGCCCTCACTGATTGTTTAGCACAAGATATGATTCAACATCAGTTACGTATTCCTCCACATCAGGGTAAACTACGTGGAGCTCTGTTTCGTATGCAGTGCATATCGTCTGAAGAGTACACAGGCGATGGTGATTGGTTAGTAGATGTAAGAATGCCAAATGCTGACTGGCAACGTTTAATCAAGCACACGGATGGCGATTTGCCATCTTACGTTGTGAATTGATCTGATTTTTATTTGAATACTGGAGAATAGCATGGCTTGGAATGAGCCCGGTGGTAATAATAATGATCCCTGGAAGAATAAAGGGGGTCGCGATCAAGGGCCACCAGACCTTGATGATATTTTTAAAAACCTCTTTTCTAAGTTAGGTTTTTTATCGGGTGGTAAAAAGCCAGGTTCCTCTTCTAACGGTGGCGGCTTGAGTGGGATGGGTATCTCATTAATTGGCGCAATTATCGTTGCTGTATGGGCCATTAGTGGCTTTTACACCATTAATGAAGCAGAAAGAGGGGTCGTGCTTAGGTTTGGGCAGTATAGTCATACTGTAGATCCGGGACTTCAATGGAAGCCGACCTTTGTAGATACCGTGATTCCTACTGATATACAAACTATCAACACATTACCAGCATCTGGTTCAATGCTCACCGAAGACGAGAATGTCGTTCGTGTTGAGATGGAAGTGCAGTATAAAGTTTTTGAACCATACAAGTATCGATTCTCAGTGACGAATCCAGATGAAAGCCTGCGTCAGGCAATGGACAGTGCAATACGATACGTAGTTGGGCACTCGCAAATGGACGATGTTTTGACCAGTGGTCGTGAAGTTACTCGTCAGCTTGTATGGCAGGAACTAGAAAGTATTATCGAACCCTATGATATGGGTATTGAAGTCGTTGATTTGAACTTTAAAGATGCCCGTCCGCCAGAGCAAGTTAAAGATGCGTTCGATGATGCAATATCAGCGCAAGAAGATGAACAGCGCTTTATTCGAGAAGCCGAGGCTTACGCACGTGAGATTGAACCTCGTGCTCGTGGTCAAGTTAACCGTATGGCAGAAGAAGCAGAAGCTTACAAACAGCGCTCTGTTTTGGAAGCGCAAGGTGAAGTGGCGCGATTCGAAGAGCTGTTGCCTCAGTATACTGCCGCTCCAGAGGTTACACGCCAACGTATTTATCTTGAGACATTAGAAGAAGTCTACAGCAATAGTACCAAAATAGTCGTCGACACGGGTGAAGGGGGTAATAACATGATGTATTTGCCTCTAGACAAGCTCTTGCAACAACAAGCCAGTGGCCAGCCTGTCACGAGAAGTCGCAGTACGATTGAGGGGTTGAGGAATAACTCAGGCGCAGTCGATCAGAGTTCAAATAGTCGCCCGTCGACGCGTAACAACTTTCGTCCGGGGAGAAACTAAGCCATGAAAAACTTTTCTATTATTGGTGTGATTTTGATCGTCATCCTTGGTTTCGGTTCAGTGTTTGTGGTGAAAGAAGGCAACAAAGCGATTGTCATTCAGTTTGGTAAGGTGCAAAAAGACAGTACAGGTGAAACTCGGGTTTATGATCCAGGACTACATCTTAAAGTACCTTTGATTGATAAAGTACGACAGCTTGATGCGCGAGTTCAAACATTGGATGACCGTCCTGGTCGATTCGTGACTTCTGAGAAAAAGGATTTAATTGTTGATTCATACGTTAAATGGCGTATCAACGACTTCGCTGCGTTTTACTTGGCAACTAGTGGTGGTAATAGAGCGTTAGCTGAATCTCTACTTAAACAAAAAGTGAACAATGGTCTGCGTAGTGAATTTGGTACTAGAACGATTTCTGAAATTGTTTCTGGTGAACGCTCAGAAATTATGGACCAAGCATTAGCTCAGGCATCGGAAAGTTCGGATGAGTTGGGTATTTTGGTTGTTGATGTGCGTGTTAAGCAAATCAACCTGCCTACTGAGGTGAGTAGCTCTATCTATCAACGTATGCGTGCTGAGCGTGAAGCTGTTGCTAGAGAACATCGCTCAGAAGGTCGAGAGAAAGCTGACGTTATTCGTGCCGATGTCGATGCACGTGTCACTATCATGCTGGCAGATGCAGAGCGTAATGCGCGTAAATTACGTGGTGAAGGCGATGCTGGCGCTGCTAAAATCTATGCTGACACCTATACTAAGGATGCAGAATTCTTTAGTTTCTTAAGAAGTATGGATGCTTATAGAGCGAGCTTTAATAGTAAGCAAGATTTATTAATCGTTGAGCCTGACAGTGATTTCTTTAAATACTTAAAGAATACAACGGGTAAACCTTAAAATATTCGCTTTAAGGCGAATAGTGTTATTCAAAAGAAAAAGGCTCGTTAAGAGCCTTTTTTGTGTTTCAAGTATTTATTGCATTATGTCTTCAAGCTGGCAATAAAGTCATTTGACTGTTTTATCGCTGTATTCATCTCGCTGACCAATTGATTGATTTCTCGCTTGATGTTGCCAAACTCGCCTTGTAATGCACCAATCGCGTTTGCATTGAGGTTATGCTTTAGGTAAAGGACATTATCTTTTAATGCCGCTAGTACAGGTGACATCTTTGACTCGGCCCTACGCATACTTTTTAACAGGCTATCATAACGCCGCTGCGTCTCTTTGAGCTTGCGATCGCTTTCACGTCTTAGTGTCTCGTTACTGTATTGTCCTAGTTCTTCCTGCCATTCATCAAACAATGCATTGGCGACAGACTCGACGTTATCAATTCTGTTAGTAACGCGTAATGCGGAGTCGTTACTCGCTTCATATTGATCATTGAGTTCATCGTAAATGCTTTGCAATTCGCCACCGTCAAAGGCTATAAGCTGGCTGAATTGCTCCAAAGCTGAGCTAAATTGCTCTTGTGCATCCTCTTGAGCGTCTTTAGCATCTTCTACCCGATCGACTAGGATATCCCGTTTTTCAACACCAACTTTTTCCCATGCAGCATAGTAAGCGCTTTGACAAGCAGTTAAGGTTAAAACAAAAATGACAACCAGTGCCTTTCTCATCAGTCTGAACCTTTGTAAGTTGCTGCATCGATAATGCCCCATAAATGGAATATTGCACCAACAAACCACATGAAGAATAAGATGACAGTAGCACCTAGCGCATAACTAATACCGGTGACAATAAAAAACATAAGTGCTTTACCTATGCGGCCTTGAACTAATTGGCCCAGCCCAGGTAAGAAAAAGCTACAGATAGCTGCTAAAACATTGCCTCCAGAACCTTGTCCTGACATATTACTTTCCTCTTTATATTGTTATTTTAGTGGTGGGTTGAAAAATCAACACCAACGCATGCTGACCTTGTCATTGATATCGAAAAGTTCAACACGCCTTCATTATAACTTTATAGAAAACTGAAAATTTTACAAATAAGCCTCTCTAATCCTTCGGCTTATTTAGCTATGTAACGAATAATTAAAATGAGGTAACACTAAGTATGATTGGATTGATACAGCGTGTTTCCAACGCTAAGGTAGACGTTGAGAATCAAATGATTGGACAGATAGAGCAGGGAATACTGCTCTTACTTGGTGTTCAGAAAGGGGATGATTTGACTCACGCTGAAAAACTCGTGGCTAAAGTTATCAATTGCCGGATGTTTGCAGACGAGAATGGCAAAATGAACCTAAATATCAAGCAAGTAGGTGGTCAGTTACTTGTTGTCTCTCAATTTACACTGGCTGCTGATACCAAAAAAGGTAATCGTCCAGGGTTTTCAAATGCCGGGGAACCATCAATGAGTAAAGCACTTTATGAAGACTTTATTCGTTTGGCTCGTCAACAAGGTATTGAAGTAGAAACCGGTGAATTTGGCGCTGATATGCAGGTGACGAGTTGCAATGATGGTCCCGTCACCTTCTGGTTAGAAGTGTAGGCGATATTATTTCATTTGAAGAAAGCTATTTAAATCGACCTGATGAGATTGTGAAAATGCGATGATTTCGTCATTGTAACGCAAAGGTGTTAGAGCGTGTTTCGAAGAAAAGATAATTCTATTTTTATAGCCAGGAATACTCAAAAGTTGTGTTTTTTGACCCGAAAGGTTGCTTAACAAACGTCGCAACTGCTCTGCCTGAAAGAGATGATTAGGTAATAGATTGAGGACGAGTAGACCATCATCTTTTAAATTCGAGAAACAGTTAATATAAAAATCTTCGTGACTTAAAAAGTCTGGGGCGGCATTCTCGCCAAACAGATCGATAAAAACGATATCGCTCTGCCGTTTCGTTTTCATAAAGAGGTTAGCATCATCTTGCTCGATGCGATGCATGTCTGATTGATTATCGCCGCTGAAAAAACGATCAAAGCATTCAATAATAGCTGGTTCTATTTCTACGCTCAGCAGTTGGGTTGATGGAAAATAGTGCTTGATATGCCGCGGCAGAGCACCACCACCTAAGCCTAGTTCGATAATTAACGAGGGATCTTTTTTCATGTAAAAAGCCATGGCCAGAGCATGTAGGTGTGGTAACACCAAACGATGACGCAGCGACAGATCCATAACTGTTTGAATTGTGTCATTGAGGCACATCCAACAATATTGCTGGTTATGGTAAATTTCAATTTTTCCATGCTCAGTTTGTTTGAAATATTGTAGCTCTGCATTTTGCAATGCGTGCTTTAAGTTCAACAGAATAGTCGCTCTAACAGTTGTATACAGTGCCTTAACTATATAATCTCTACGTCATATAAGATAGCTGCGGTAATAAAACGTCTCAGCCTAAAGAGGTTAATTAAATGTATAGAGTTGAAACGCCGGAATCTGACTCAGAGCTAGAAGCTTATTTTGATTTCCGCTGGCAAATGCTTGGTAAGCCCTTTAATTTTCCAAAAGGTTCAGAGCGTGATGAATACGAGAGCGTCGCTGAACACAGATTCGTGCGCAACCAAAGTGGCGAAGTCATTGCTATTGGACGCCTTCACTTCAATGCACCAGAAGAAGGGCAGGTTAAGCATATCGCCGTCTCAAGTGAATTGAGAGGTAAAGGTGTCGGTAAATTGATTATTGCCGCTCTGGAAGCTGTAGCTAGGTCAAATGGAGTGCTACGGATAGTGACTAATAGTCGTGACACCTCGATACCTTTCTTTGAAAGTTGTGGCTATGAGATTGAAGGCAACCCGACCGTTGAATTGGGGGTGTTGAATCGTCAACAAATGATTAAACGCCTAACTGAAATGAACGCCATTATGCTTCATCCTTCGTGGTGTAGTGAGTTACAGAACACTTGGTATGAAACCATACCTATCACTGAGCAAATGGGGATTAAGTTGTTTCAGTATTCTGGGCGAACACTGGAAACACGTGCCTCGTTGAATAAGAATATCAACCTTCATGGCACTATGTTTGCGGGGAGTATTTTCTCGTTAGCCACACTCACCGGCTGGGGGATGATATTTTTGCAATTGAAACAATTAGGGCGAGAAGGTGACATTGTATTAGGTGATGGCAATATCCATTACCATAAACCGCTGACCTTAACACCCAGAGCAGTATGCAATATTGAAACACTGTCCGCTAAATTCTCGGTGCTAGATAAAGGTAAAAAATGCCAGGTAAAACTGCAAGTTGATATTATGAGCGATAACCAAGCGGTGGCAGAATTTAAAGGGGTATATTGGGTTTTGCCGCTGAAGCAATGACATGACTTACAAATAGTACAGTGTCAGTCTTGATTGTTATTGAAATGAAAAAGGCGCTTACTAAAGCGCCTTCTACTTGTCTTTTATAATAGCGAATTAAGCAGCTATCAAAGATTGTATTTTCTTCATAGCATTTTTTTCGATTTGTCTGACGCGCTCTGCTGAGACACTATATTTGTCAGCTAAATCTTGCAATGTTGTTTTATCATCTGCAAGCCAGCGGCTGTGAATGATATGTTTACTGCGTTCATCCAGTGTTTTAATCGCAGAGTATAGTCGCCTATTGGCATTATCATCCCAATCTTGGTCGACAACATCGGCTTCGACATTGGCTGTCTTGTCTTCTAAAAACTGTACAGGGGCAAAATTACCGCTTTCATCGTCATCTGCGGTTAAGTCGAAGGCTTGATCTTGGCTACTCATGCGAGCTTCCATTTGCAGTACTTCTTTGGTGTTAACCCCTAATTCGTCGGCAACTTTTTGTACTTCTTCATGTGTAAACCAACCTAAGCGCTTTTTAGATTTGCGTAGGTTAAAGAAAAGTTTACGTTGAGCTTTGGTGGTTGCGACTTTAACGATACGCCAATTACGCAAAACAAATTCGTGAATTTCTGCTTTAATCCAATGGACAGCAAAAGACACTAAGCGTACGCCTACTGACGGATCAAAACGTCGAACGGCTTTCATTAAGCCGATATTACCTTCTTGTACAAGATCAGCTTGAGGGAGGCCATAACCTGAGTAAGATTTTGCAATGTGAACCACGAAACGGAGGTGCGACATAATGAGCTTTCTCGCTGCTTCAATATCGCCGTCATTGAATAGACGTTCGGCAAGTTCATGTTCTTCTTCAGCCGATAACATGTTGATACTGCTTACGACTTGGATGTAAGACTCGATGCTACCGCTGTGAGAAAGGCTTAAAGCCATAGATTGCATATTTGCATTCATTTTCTTTTCCTATTTTCGCGGCCCAGAATTCTAGCACCGCATAGCTAAGATCGCCAATTAAATTGCACGATCCACTCGTTTAATAACGCCAACTTTTTTAACAAGTGCATTATGACTTAATCAACAATGCGCTCGACGACGTTATGGACTATATCTTATAAACATGACACTTAAGAGTCAACGTATACAAAACGTATTTTCTCTATAAATATAAGGACCGGTTAATGTTCTCTTATGTTGCAAGACAAGCAATTCTTGACAAAGAGAAGCGCCTTTACGCTTATGAGCTACTGTTTCGTGATGGTATCAGTAATTCATTTCCCAATATTGAGCCGGACGAGGCGACATCTAAGTTGCTCACAAACAACCACCTAAACACAGGCCTAGATAATATTACTGGTGGCAAAATTTCATTTATCAACTTTCATGAAGAAACTTTATTGTATCGTTTCCCCACATCGTTAGAGCCCAGTAGTGTCGTTATTGAAATTGTAGAAACCGTTGAGGTTTCTACAGAGTTAGTGAAGGCTTGTAAACACATTAAGGCTCTAGGCTATGTGCTGGCGTTAGATGATTATGACTTTGAGCCTAAGTGGGATGTGTTTCTACCTTTGGTTGATATAGTAAAAGTGGATATTCAGTTGTGTGACTATCAAAAGTCAGTAGACAATATTGACAAGCTTAGAGGTATGCATATCAAGCTACTCGCTGAGAAAGTGGAAACAAACGAGGAATTTGAGCAATACAAAGCGCTTAACTTCGATTATTACCAAGGGTATTTCTTTGCACGTCCAGAGGTTGTTAAATCTAAAAATATCCCTTCGTCGCAACTAAATCTTATGTCCCTGATTGCCGCGAGTAACAGCGCAGACTTTGATTTTGAAGAGATTAACCAGATTATTGAGCGGGATGTTAATTTAAGCTATATGCTACTGCGGTTTATAAATAATCCTTTGATTAATAAGCGTTTTAATGTCACATCGTTAAGGCATGCATTGAATTACATGGGTGAAATGGAGATTAAAAAGTTTGTGGCATTGCTTGCTTTGGCAAAGCTTAATGATGACAAACCTCTCGACTTGATTTCATTCTGTTTATTGCGAGCTAAGTTTTGTGAGCTTGTGAGCAGGGCGTGTGGCGTTCAAGCCAACCCGCCAACTGGCTTTTTATTGGGCTTGTTTTCTTTACTTGATGCCATTTTAGATCAAGATATGTCGACACTACTGAATAAGGTGCCCATTGCCGATTCGATCAAAAAGGCTCTTTTGAACCAAGAGTCTGAGTTAAAGCCTTTCCTAAAACTGATAGAGTGTTTGGAGAATGCTGAATGGGACAAGATGTCTGAGATTCAAGATGAGATTGGCGTGACACGAGAAGATGTTCATCAGTTTTACGAGGAGTCAATTATCTGGAGCGATGCAATGCAGCTGAATCTAAAGTGTTGAACGGCACTTTATTAACGTTTCGATTGTTTGCATTTTGCACTAATTGGTATCTTAGACGATAGCTGGTACAGTGTTGTAGAAGTTATACTATTGTATGTTTAAAGAAGCTTGGCTCTTCACCCCAGCGAAGATAGGATAAACAGATAATGAGGCGATAAGACCTCATGCTCATCACCTTGGAGGAAAGCGTAAACATGTTTGCTTACGTAGCAAGACAACCTATTCTAGACCAACACAAGAATGTTTATGCATACGAGCTATTGTTTCGTGATGGTAAAAGCAATTGTTTCCCTGACGTGTCGCCAGACGAAGCGACATCTAAGATTTTAGCCAATAACTATCTTACCTTAGGCATAGAAGATATTGCTTGCCACAAACGCTCTTTTATTAATTTTCATAGGGATACTATTCTTCATAGTTTCCCGACAACACTAGACCCTTCTCGTGTTGTCATTGAACTTGTTGAAACCGTTCCTATCAGTGATCAAATGGTTGAAGCTTGTAGTTCAATTAAAGATCAGGGGTACAGTTTGGCACTAGACGATCACACTTTTGATCCTCGTTGGAAGGCGTTTATGCCGCATGTGGATATACTGAAGGTTGATCTGCATTTATGTAGTTTCGAAACGATAGAGAAAAGCCTACCGAGCATAAAAAATGAGAACATTAAACTTGTTGCGGAGAAGGTAGAGTCTTACGAGCAATTTAATCGTTGCAAAGAGCTAGGCTTCGATTATTTTCAAGGCTATTTCTTTGCGCGTCCGGAAGTGATTAAAACGAAGAATCTTCCTACGTCAAAGATGGCACTGGTAGAGCTTATGGGGTTGTCTTCTGCCAAACACTTTGATTTCGATAAGGTTAACGAGATTATTGAGCGTGATGTTGGCTTGTCTTACATGCTTTTGCGGTTTATTAACAACCCTACTATCAATAAAAGGCAGAAGATATCATCTCTCCGTCATGCTCTGAACTATATGGGTGAAGTAGAACTTAGAAAGTTCATTGCTTTGATTATTCTTGCTAATCTCGGTGAAGATAAACCGATAGAACTTATCCATTTGTCTCTGGTTCGAGCTAAATTCTGTGACTCGCTCGCTCAGATGAAATCGATAGGTGATAAGCCGCCTGAAGGTTTCTTAGTTGGCTTATTTTCGTTACTTGATGCTCTACTTGACCAAGACATGCAAGCCGTTTTGGGAAAACTCCCTTTGACGGAGTCTATTCTTGCTGCTTTGCGTGGTGAGGATGGTACATTAAAGAATTATTTGCATATGGTAAAAGCGTTGGAAAGTGCAAGTTGGATACGTGTTAAAAATGTTTCCAAAGCATTAGAGTTGGATCAACGACTGATCCATTCACTATTCAATGACGCCATTGTTTGGGGAAATACCATGAGGCAAACGGTGTCAGGGCATTTTCCTAAGCGCAATTAGGGGTTGCTGTTCTAATGGCGCGGAAGAAATCACATAAAAGGGGTTCATCTAGCTGGCCGTTTTTTCGTATACGAGAGCATACGTCGACTCCATATGGCTTAACTTGATGAATGGCGTCAGCGACATTGTCAGGACCCAGACCTCCAGCCAAGTAAACAGGGCATTTGACTTCATTCACTATCCGAGCGCTGACATGCCAGTCATGGGTACTGCCCGTGCCACCGAATGTAGGGGTAGGTGTGTCTAACTTTCCAGAGTCTAAGATAATCGCATCGACGTAAGGTTCTATTGCTTTTGCATCAGTAACTGACTCTGGCCCTGTCACGTGAACGGCTTGAACAATTGACTTGTTATGAAGCTTGTTACGGAGGATTGCAAGTGCGGATAGTTCCAATTTATTGACTAGTTGAACTGTGTCTGTTCCGGCTTCTAATACTTGCTGTTGGATAGAAAGAGGATCGGTCTGACATGTCAGTAGAAAGCGTTTCACATTGGGATTCGCTGCGGCTATCTCACGAATAGTATCGTCTGGAATCCAGCGGTCTCCTGACGGCATTTCAGACACGAACCCAAGCGCATGAGCACCATAATGTCTCGCAAGTCTTGCTTCTTCTAGGGATGCTATGCAACATATTTTAACGTGAATCATGCATTTTCCTTTTTACATTTAATGTTAGCTAGCTTTTATCGATTCTCTTATACAAACCTGAGGTTATTTAATAAACTTACACATCCCGTGGCCCAATTTGTTTCCGTCTCTCAATAAATAATCAAACTTGTTATAGAAAGCTTCTTTTCCTTTAACTGACAAAAGTCCTACAGTGGCGTGCTTTTTACATTCTTGAGACAAATAGACTTCAATACTTTCCATGAGTGTTCTGGCTAAACCACGACCCTGATATTCAGGGGCAACAATAATATCCTGTATGTAGAAATACATGGCTCCATCACCAATAACTCTCCCTGTTGCGACAAGCCGCTCAGACTTGTATAGGCAGACCCAAAATAAGCTGTTTTTTATGCTGTTTGAAACCACACTTTTTTCTGGGTTGTCCCAACCAACAGATTGTCTGATATGAATAAAACCTTCTGTTGATGGTGGATGAAAGCAAGTTTTGAACATAGTCTTCGTGAGGCTTGTTGGTGTTATATCAACACGCTCTAGGTCGCGTCATTTGCATGGGAATATCTTTAATGCCATTCTTCTCTCTAATACCCCCCGTTGGAACAAAGCCTAATTTGAGGTAGACACCTTTAGCGTCTGGAACCGAGTTCACGGTAAACTCTCCATTATTACCTCTTAAAAGGCATGCTGTTTTCGCTTTTTCCCACAACTTTTTCGATAAACCTTGGCCTTGATATAAATCAGAAATAAACAGGTGGAAAAGATGAGTGTTGTTCTTCATGCCTATGGCTCCTACTAGTGCAGATGCAGCTTCTGCGACATGGTACTGATAACCTTCAACTAAATACTGCTTAATTGAATCAGTCGTCATCGAAGCCATAAGTAAGTTCCCTCCATCGGGAGAGCAGTTAGGCAGTATATATTTTTCAGCCAAGCTTGAAATTAACAAACTAATGTCACCCGCATCTTCGGCTAAGGCCTCTCGAATTATCACGTAAACTCCTTATACTTATTCAGCGATATACTACTGTAATGTTTAACTATACGCTCCTGCTTGCTTAGTCATTTTTAATGACCACAGTCTTTGCCATCATATCGCCTAGACGCTGCCGCTTTTTAGAAAGAATGAATATTGCGTCAATGGTTCCCAATATTGGCGTGAGTATGTTCCTCAGAAAAGATTGCGTTAAGGTGCAATAATGGCTGTTTGTGCTATCAATGACAGAGATGTTAAGTACTCTTTTGCCCAAACTTTGCCCTTTGGGTAAGGCGTCTGAAAATACAAAATAAATAAATGCAGGTAGGATAGACAGCAGGCTAGCTATATTTTTTTCGTCATACAGCAAGTTAACAATATTTAAGCAAACGATAAATATGGCCCAAGCAATTAAGATGTCTAAAAATTGACCAACATATCGCCTTCTTGGTGTGGCAAGGTTGAACGGTTTGTTGTTTGCGTTTGATAGAGAAGCTTTGGCTCCAGCGGTGAGTTCTGCTAAGTTTTTATCCATAAAGTTTCAACTGCTCCTAAACCAACTTAAGTCGTTGATATTATACTACTCTTAATCTTGAGGGTAGAGGTAGTAATATTGTATTAATATTATAGTCCCTCAATAGCTTTTTCTTTAAATTGGCTTGCTAAATGCTCCCATTCTTTTCTGCCAAGTTCTTAGTCTCTTGGTCGATTAATGCTCTTAGGTTGGATGTTAAATCGTCATAATCCGTGCATTTCTTTCCTTAAGAAAGATTGAAACCATAGTTAAAATTAGGTGGATTTTGGCCTTGTGTATGCTGGAGTATCGTTTCTATTTTATCGAAAGCTTTTGCTAACAAAGCTTCTTGGGAAGAGGCGTTCTCATAGTCATCCCAGAGAATAAGAATCTCTTCTTTCAAGTCGTTGGGCAACGGTTGTAAGAGTAATTCCAAATCCTGCATCTCTTGAATGCCCTTATCTACACCTTCTATTTGATCTACAGCGACAATATCTCCACTGATTGCTTCACCTAAGTCGTGAATGATGCAAATCTTTATAAGCTTCAGTGTATCAATATCTGGGTATTGTTTCTCGAATAGTAATACCATGAGGCATAGGCGCCAAGTATGCTCTGCTGTACTTTCTTGTCGACCATTCGAGGTTATGGATGAACGAAGGGTATTTTTTGATTGTTCACCCCAATGTTGCTTGTAAGTTTTTTATAGAGATTGAAGGAGGCAATGGACATAAATTACTCTACAGTGTTGATATTGATTCTTGCGAGTATCTGTTCACTCTTAGGCGCGAACCCTTTTTAAGTGTCTTAATTTCATTATGTCTTAAAGGTTAATCGTTTTGGAGGGAATAACACTGTTCTAGAGTCGATGCTATGTCATTTGGGTTCTATTGCACTTACATGCTGTTTAACAGAGATAAAAGAGCCGGTTAGACCGAGCGCGATCGATACTGAGAGCATGATAAGGGATGCATCGAAAGACATGCCGGTAAGGTCAAAGGATTTTTGATACAACGCCATAGTCTCGCCTATGCTGAAGCTCATCCACCACAATAAGATACTGACAGCAAATAAAGCGAACAAGCCGCCTAATAGGCCATACCAAAAACCCGTATAGAGAAAGGGACGTTGTATAAAAGCGTCGGTAGCGCCGACTAATTTCATCACCAGTATTTCGTCACGCTTGTTGAGTATGTTCAACCGAATAGTATTGCCGACTATGAGTATGACAGTGAGGAACAACAGCAATCCAATCATGTTGACTATATCGCGTGCTATGGCTAGAAACGCATGCAATCTTTCCAACCATTCAACATCAAGTTTGCCGACATCCACCTCTCTTTGTTTTCGTAACTTGTTCAATAACGCTTTGGCTGCCGTGGGGCCTGCGTGTTTGCTAGTAGGTGTGATAAGGAGTACATCGGGTAGTGGGTTCTCGTCTAAATAGGTGAGAGCATCACCGAAGCCAGATATTTGCTTAAATTCGTCCAGCGCTTTGTCTGCTGGAGTATAAGCAATGTTGGAGATTTCGGGCCATAGATCGAGTTTAGTGATCAGGCCTTGAACTTCGCTTTTTGTTACGCCTTTCTTGAGGAATAAAGAAACCTCTGCAGCCTGTTCCCACCCAGCACTGACCTTTTCGGTATTTTTAACCAAGATATAGAGTGTGCTTGGTAATGTAATACTCAGGCCTAAAACACCTATCGTCATAATGGAAGCAATCGGTGTGCGCCAAATTTCGCCTAAGCTAGCCAGAGCTTGGCGTAAATGGCTTATCCAGAATTGAACAAAGCGTTGCCCAACGCCGATATGGATGGATGAAGCGCTTTTTGTCCGTCCTTTAAATAGCAAACTCATACGTCTTCACTCTGCCAGTCTTCGGTTAAACCGTCGGTGATCATTTGTCCACTCTTCAGAGTGAGTGTTCGGTATTTCATGCGTGCAATTAAGCCCAAATCGTGAGTGGCAATAAACACTGCAACACCGGCTTGGTTAAAGTTCTCAAACAGCCGAATAATGTCCATAGACAATTTAGGATCGAGGTTCCCTGTGGGTTCGTCAGCAAGTAATAAAGGCGGTTTATTGACGACCGCTCTAGCAATACCAACGCGTTGTTGCTCACCGCCAGATAGCGTTGCAGGTAAGTTATTGACTTTATTCAACAAACCAACCATATCCAAAGCAGCGTGGACACGTTTTTCAATCTCTTTACGCGTATAACTTTCGATAATAAGAGGCAACGCCACGTTGTCATAAACTGTTTTTTCCATTAAAAGCTGATGGCTTTGGAAAATCATGCCGATGTCGCGACGAATAAATGGGATTTGGCGACGTTGAACTGCACCTAAGTCGTGATTATTAATCAGTACTCTGCCAACTGTCGGGCGCTCCATTAAGCTGATTAATTTAAGCAAGGTACTTTTGCCAGCACCCGAATGGCCGGTTAAAAAGGCCATCTCACCATTAGCAATATGAAAACTTACCTGTCGTAGGGCTTGTTGACCTCCAGGATAAGTTTTGCTGACTTGCTCAAATTTAATCATCTTAGAATCCGAAGTAGCACAGGGTTTGAGGTGCAGGAAAAAAGAGTGAGAACAAAACATGAATCGTAGTCAGTAGTTGTCCTACTCGCAAGATTCATAACGCAGTACTCGCTGTTTTTAACCAACTTCAAACCTTGTAGTGCTTTCACCCAAAGAGTGAGTAAAGAAATGAATGAAATCTTTATTCTCATCATAATGTTACCCGTCATGTGTAGCGGTCTACTGCGGTTTCTAGGATCATGCTTAATCGTCTTGAATTGGGCTAAACAAGGCTTCAACAAACTCGCTGCTGTCGAAAGGGCGTAAATCGTCAATTCCTTCACCAACACCAATATAACGTATTGGGATAGAGAACTGATCTGCTAAAGCAAATATAACCCCACCTTTCGCGGTGCCGTCAAGTTTTGTTAGGTTGATGCCGGTTAATCCAACGGCATCATTGAACAACTTAGTCTGGCTGATGGCATTTTGTCCGGTGCCAGCGTCAACGGTGAGCATAATTTCGTGTGGTGCGTTGGGAGAGACTTTTTTCATCACACGGACGACTTTCTTCAATTCTTCCATGAGATGATCTTTATTTTGTAGTCGTCCTGCTGTGTCGGCAATAAGCACATCAATATTCTTGGCCTTTGCTGATTGTAATGCATCAAAAATGACAGAAGCGCTGTCTGATCCGGTTTGCTGAGCAACGACGGGTATTTCGTTTCTTTCTCCCCAAACTTCGAGCTGCTCTACTGCCGCAGCTCTAAAAGTGTCACCTGCAGCAAGCATGACTTTTTTGCCATCTTGTTGGAGTTTTTTCGCGAGCTTACCAATCGTAGTCGTCTTACCTACACCATTGACACCGACCATCAAAATAACAAAAGGGCCATCCTCGACATGAGTATCCAAGGGTGAACTGACATTCTGTAGTAATTCAGCCATTTGCTGTTTGAGTAATGGGTATAGTGCATCACCATCTTTTAACGACTGTCGATTTGCATTGTCTGTTAGTGTGGTAATGATTTTTTGTGTGGTGTCTATGCCCACATCGGCGACAAGCAGCTGAGTTTCTAGCTCTTCATATAGTTCATCGTCGATTTTTTTGCCTTTAAATAAATTAGCAAAACCACTACCGATATTTGTTTTGGTTCGAGATAACTTTTGCTTTAATCGACCAAAGAAGCCGCTAGACTGCTCTGGCTCTGGCTCTGGCTCTGGCTCTGGCTCTGGCTCTGGCTCTGGCTCTGGCTCTGCAGGCACTTCCGCCGTTACCGGAACGCTCTCACCTTGTGTTACCGGCTCTGGCCGTTGTTCAGTTTGCTCAGGTGACGGAGTTCCATTCTCATCATGAGCTTCTACTGTTTCAGTCGGTTGAACGACAGATTGTGTCTCAATCGTCGCTTGATGATCATCGCTATCATTCTCTTGACCTTGAGATTTATTTTCAACAAGTTCATTTTGAGATTGATTACTACTATCTGGTTTGCTCTTTTTTTTATCAAACCAGCGAAAAAATTTTGACATAAGGTCTTTAATTCCTTGAAAAATCGTTGGGTTATGGTGCCTAGAACAGTACACTTAACGAAATTTCGACAATAATAGCATTTTCTAATTCAATGAGGCGAGGCGTAAAACAATCTACTAAGGCAAGTGGGCATATTCGTGTGATTAGTGGTCAGTGGAAAGGGCGTAAATTGCCTGTTTTAGACCTAGATGGCCTAAGACCAACAACGGACAGGACTAAAGAAACGCTGTTCAACTGGTTGGCTCCTTATATTGCCCAGGCAAAATGCCTTGATGCATATGCTGGCGCAGCGTCTCTAGGAATAGAAGCCTTGTCGCGACAAGCGAATCATTGTGTGTTTTATGAAAAAGACAAAGCGGCTGCACGCCAAATACAATCTAACTTGCAGCTTGTTAAGGCAGCAAATAGCTCTTATCAAGTAGTGCAGGGCGATACTTTACAGTTGCTGAGTCAGTCAAGTCAGCAGGAAAAATTTGATGTGATTTTTGTTGATCCACCTTTTAATAAAGGCTTGGCTACGAAGACGATTCGCTTGATAGATGAAAAAGATTGGTTAGCTGAAGATGGAATTGTCTATATTGAAACTGAATTAGCGTCGGCAAATTATGATACGCCAAATACATGGCAAGTATTGAAAGAAAGCCAAACCAAGCAACTTTGTTATCGTCTTTATCAAAAGAGTCGTGAGTGATAAGCGCTCTTTAGGCTAATCAATTTCAATACCAATATTGCTGATACCTTCCTCACGAGCTAACGCTTTGAGCTTTTTCACTTTTTCTGTGCGTGCACCTTTAGCGGAAACTTCGCTGAGTAACGCTTGTTGAAATTCAATTTCCCATTGCATAAGTGGGTGCTGCCGGATTTCTTGATTTGTTAGCTCATCTTCTGTTTCACTGGTTGCGTCAATAAAAGCTTCGACAGACCCTTGAGAGAGCTTACTAACAACAACGGCGCCTTGGAGGTCCTGTTCCTGAATGAGCGAAATGATGGCTGTCATTGACATAGCAACATCTAACGCAGGATAGACCCCAAAGCTGTCGAAATCTGTTGGGTCAGGCGTATTTTCTTCAATTCTCTCGGCTTGGACCTCAAAGTTGATAGAAGCTTTTGGAGTCGCCAACCATTCCCATAGAAGGTTCAGAGTATTTCTAAATTGTTTACTGTCAGAAAATTCGGTGACTTCACAGAAGAGTTGGTAATTGGGCAACATGCGTTCTACCAGCGTGGTTGCATAAGCAACGGCTTGCCAACCTTTCAGTTCTCTGACTTGCTGGAACAGATTGAGTTTATTTTGCATAAAAAGGCCTAAATATCTCTTAGCTTTGTGGATTCAGGAAAGCGCTGATGCCATCCATAAACATTTGAATTGCCAGCATGACGAGTATCATACCCATAAGCCTCTCAACAGCGGTTAAGCCTCGCTGCCCGAGTATGCGGCTCAAGAAACCTGAAAACATCAGAATAGTTGCTGTAGCACCCCATGCCGCTAATACAGCGAGAGACCAATCAACAATCCGGTTTTGATCTTGGTTTGAGAGTAAGATCAACGCCGCAAGTAGTGACGGGCCGGCTATCATCGGAATGGCCAGAGGTACGATGAAAGGCTCCTGACCTTTTTCTATGCCTGCAACTCCACCAGGCTGAGGGAAAATCATTCGTAAAGCAATGATAAGCAGAATGATCCCACCTGAAATACTGACCGTTTCTTGCCTGACATTAAGAAAGTCGAGTACACCTTGGCCACTGAACAAAAACAGCATCATGATGAATAAGGAGATTATCAGCTCACGTGCCAAGACAAAGTAACGTCTTTTGCGCTCTAAGCTTTTTAAGACAGACATGACAACGGGTAAATTACCAAGCGGATCCATGATAAGAAACAACATGACAGCCGCCGACCAAGTATCCACGATATTCTCCCCTTGATAAAAAAGCGCTAGCCTATCAAAGATAGAGGTTATTGCACCTTGTTTGTCAGAGTTTATTAAGTGCTTTCGGTGGCATTAACCTCGTGTTGGTTTAAGTTGCGAGACATAATAATGTTTTTAAGTCGTCAAGGACTTTTTAATATTTTGATTTAAAAGGATTTTACGTGTTCTCTTGTACAAACTTGAGGTTAATCAACGATGGCATTTTAATTATCTTAAACGGCTATAACTTAGGTAGGCATTTTTTATGATGATTCAATGAGGTTATAAGCAGTGTTTTTGTAAACTGTTATAAACAGTAGATAAAATTAGACGTATTTTCAATGTCAGCGATAGTTTATTGTGTATTCAAAAGGAGAGGTGCCAATCTTCGCTGTCTATTTTTGCCTGAATAATAAGCAAATATAGCTCTTCGGATTCGTTACGGAGGTATTTTGCCTTTGTTTAGAACAAAATTCATTCAGGGAAAATGGATAAGTCTGAGCTTTGCTTTATAAACTTGCTGCGATCTTGGGGCAAGAGTGGCAATTTTCTTCGAAAAGGTTGTAATATTAGAAAACTACAAAATGTGAATAACTAATTTCAAGAAGGATAGTACGATGAGTTTAATGTCGGTTACTGAAGTTGCTGAATTTCTGGGAGTTCAAGATGTAAGGGTTGAGCGCCTAGAAAGAGAACATTTGTTGGTTTCTAAAGAGAAAGATGCTGAAGGGAAACCTATGTTTGATCGTGGTGATGTTGAACGCTATAAAGAATTTGCCGAGCGATTAGGCGGTATCTAGTTTTTTACATAACGTAATCCTTAGATGGGCGGCATAATAAGCCACATCTAAGGAATACGAGCGCTAAGTCGTTACGAGGATTGAATGAGCTTAGCTATTGTCTTGATACCTGTAGCAGTCGCACCGGCTGGTGCAACACTTGATGCGCCAGTATTAAATGCTGCGGCTAAGTCGAAATGAATCCACCCTTTACCTTCATTGGGCACAAAGCGCGATAAGAATCCTGCTGCATTTGATGCACCACCCATTCCACCACCTTTCTGTGGCCGACTATTCGCTGTATCTGCATAAGCCGATGGGCATTTGTTTTGATGCCAGATCTCTAAAGGTAATGGCCAAGCGGCTTCATTGACTTCTTCGGCGATATGAGTGGTCTGGTTAATAAGCCCTTTGTCTAATGAGAATATTGCATTGTAGTCGTTACCAACAGCGACCATGGCTGCGCCTGTCAACGTCGCCGCATCAATTATCAAAGGCGCCTGAGTTTCTGACGCAGCAAGTAAGCCATCAGCTAAGACTAATCGTCCTTCTGCATCAGTATTAACCACTTCTACTGTGACGCCGTTTTTGTAAGTGAGTATGTCTCCTAATTTGTATGCGTGTCCGCTGATCAAGTTTTCAGCGCAGCATAAGTAAAGTTTCACTCTCTGTTTCATACCTTGCATAATGGCTAAACCCAGTGCGCCGGTGACAGTCGCAGCACCACCCATATCGCACTTCATCGCTAACATGCCTTCACTACTTTTGATGCTATAACCGCCACTATCGAATGTAATGCCTTTACCAACAAGCGCTGCCGCGACAGGTGCATTGGCATCACCGCTTGGGTTGTAATCGAATTCGACTAAAACAGGAGGCCGAGTACTACCACGCCCGACATTGTATATCCCTGTCCAACCCGCTTCTTCAAGCTCTTCACCGACCCATTGGCGTGTCTTAGTCACATCTGAACTGAGTGACGATAGCCATTTTTCACTGAGTTCTACTAGCATTTCAGGTGAAATATCTTCGGGTGTTTGATTAATAATATCCCGAGTAAACAGCATGGCATTGTAGCAATAGGTTAACTCTTGCTTATCACCGTTATCGCACCAATGAATGGTTTGCGATTTGTTTGGGCTAACAAAGCTGGTGGCAAAATCCCATTGTTGATCTTTGCTCCACTCACCAATCAATTGCACCTTGCCATTGCCCAGCGTTTCAATAAAGCGTGCTGCTTTTTTGATGCAGCTTGTTTGTTGCCAAGGTTCACCTGTTAAGTGAATGGTGGCTTGATTGCCCTGAAAGGTGACAGGGCTTGATGCTGACCAATGTTCATCGGGCTTGGCGTTAGATAAGGAAAGTTGAAGATGTGACATAGGGAATATTACTCATTTGGGTCTGTTAATTCTGCTAATAATGCAGGAATAAAGTCGACTTGTTCATAGGGTTTATCTTGTTTTTTCTGATCAGCCTGTAAAGCTACCGTTGCCGCCTCATAGATACGATAGCGGATAGGTTGTTGGCTTACGTTGCTGCCGTCGCTTATAGATTTCAAACACAATTGTACATTGGGTGAGGTAAATAGTCGGCAAGCGAGAGGCCGATGTTCGTAGATAGTGCAGGCGTTCTCTTCACTCAGGAAAGGGCAAGTAGCACGATATAGCGGTGGTTGGCGCTGTTCAATGTTTATACGCATTTTATTTTTTAATTGCGCCATTTGTTCTTCATTCAATGAACTCTCTAAATGCTTTGCGATAAAGGAGATCATTTGTATCGGTGTTTTTACAGGATAAACACAACAATGACCACAACCCTTTTTACAAGCGACAGAGTTGTTAGTAGGAAAGTATTGAGAAAATGCTTCAAGCGCTGTTTCAATATGGTTGAGTGTGGTTTCAATCTGATCTGAATGCACTGTCAGAGGATCAATGTCTCTGAGGATTTGTTCGCCCAAATCACTAAATAAAGCTTCATAAGTTTGAGATACCGCTTTCATTTCTTCTGCAACCTTTTGGACATGGTTGGGTGAGAAGACGAGTTTAGTGTCGTGCATGCGTATTCTTAGTCAGTTCAAAGCCATGAGCATAACATTGATTGCCGTGTGTCTTGAATATTCATGGAAACAAGAAATGCCTCGATTGCTTCTGTCTCATGAGATAAATGTATAACGAGCATTATTTGGCCTGATAAAAAATATCTAAATATCAATAAGTAAGTCAACTCGTGTAAAAAAACCGCTTGATATTTTGTCGTAAGTCACAATATTAGGCGATCTGTTGTCAATGATAACAACTATTTATGCTATCTCGCAGACAACGCATCGTTGTTTCAGCATGCTTGTTTGATGGTTTTGATAGGTTTATCATTGCCTAGATAATAGCTTTCTGATATAGATAGCGGCCTTCACAACATGAGTTTGTGTCGTGGTATTAGGAGAAGTGGCATATGCCAACTGGAAAAGATAATAAAACCCTAGGGCTATTAGCTCTTGCCGGCTTAAGTCCATACGAGGCGAAAGACGGCGAAGAATATATGAATGATGCGCAGACTGACCATTTTCGTCAGTTGCTTTCGACTTGGCGTGCACAATTGCGTGAAGAAGTTGACCGTACCGTTCATCATATGCAAGACGAAGCTGCCAATTTCCCAGATCCTGTTGATCGCGCGGCACAAGAAGAAGAATTCAGTATCGAGCTCAGAGCAAGAGATCGCGAAAGAAAGTTAATCAAGAAAATCGAGAAGACGCTAAAAAGAATCGAAGATGATGACTTTGGTTTCTGTGATGCATGTGGTATCGAAATTGGTATCAGGCGATTGGAAGCAAGACCAACAGCTGATATGTGCATTGATTGTAAGACACTCGCTGAAATTAAAGAGAAGCAGCTTCAGGGTTAAACCTGAAATGTGAAAGAGAAAGCTGCCATGTGCAGCTTTTTTTATGTTTAATGCTATGGGTATTAAACTGCTTGGAACGATGACCTTGGTAAAAGCAGTGCAAATGAATTATATCGGCCGTTTCGCGCCATCTCCCTCCGGACCTTTGCATTTCGGTTCTCTAGTCACGGCTGTAGCCAGTTACTTGCAGGCTCGATACAAAAAAGGGCAATGGCTAGTTCGCATTGAAGATATTGATCCACCGCGAGAAATGCCGAATGCCGCAGACTCAATTTTAAAAACATTATTGGCGCATGGGCTGCACTGGGATGGTGACGTTAGTTATCAAAGTCAGCATAGTGACTATTACGAAAGTACATTGTCTGAGCTTAAAGCACTAGGTTTAACGTATTATTGTGAATGCACCCGACAGCAAATAAAAGCTAGAGGAGGTCATTACGATGGTTTTTGTCGTGATCGTCAGCTCGGTAAGCAAGGAACATCCACTCGATTATGTAATCAGTCACCTCAAACGCATTACAACGATGTGATTCAGGGAGCGGTATCTTTTGATGATGTCTCTGCTGATGAAGATTTTGTGATTAAGCGTAAAGATCAGTTATATGCTTATCAATTAGCTGTGGTTGCTGACGATGCCAGGCAGGGCGTTACTGAAGTTATTCGAGGCTGTGATTTACTACCAGCAACTTTCCATCAACTCTGCCTGTTTTCTGCACTTGATATAAAACCGCCGCTGTACGGCCATGTGCCTGTCGTTGCGTCATCTGCCGGGATGAAACTGAGCAAACAGAACAAAGCACCAGCTATTGATAATAAGATGGCCAGCGAAAATCTGTATCAGGCATTGGTGTTTTTAGGTTTAAAACCAGAATTAACACTAAAGAATGAATCTGTCGATGACATACTGATATGGGCAGTAGCACACTGGGATTTAGCTGTTATACCGCTTAAAAAAGAGATAATTTGGCAAAATAAGGGGCATATAAGTTGAGGTTTTATAGCTTAGCCGACTTGAATAAGTAGTTATTCGTGGCAATTGGTATTATGATAGCGGCCATTTTTTATCGGTCACCATTTATTAGGAGTGTCCCTTATCATTACGGGTATGTTGAATAAGGTCAAAAAAGCGTTGGGCAAATCGCAAAGTCGCCAGACTAAGCCTATGCAAGCAACGGTGTTGACGCGAGAACAGCATAATATTAGTCGTAAAGATATGAGTGAGAACGCGCTTAAAGTCCTCTATCGTCTCAATAATAAAGGCTACAAGGCTTATTTAGTAGGCGGTTGTGTGCGTGACATGCTACTTGGTTTAAAGCCAAAAGATTTTGATGTCGTGACAGACGCTACTCCTGAACAAGTAAAAGAACTTTTTCGAAATTGCCGTGTTATTGGACGCCGCTTTCGCTTAGCTCATGTGATGTTTGGCCGAGAGGTGATAGAAGTTGCCACATTCCGCGGACATCATACGAATGAAGGGAAGCCTGAGTCTAGTGCACCTAAAGGTAAGTCGGATAAAGACGATAAAGCGAATCTGTCGGCTCATAGCGAGCACGGGCAAATCCTGAGAGACAATACATTTGGTACAATAGAGGAAGATGCTGAGCGCAGGGACTTTGACGTTAATGCCATGTATTACGACATTGCCGATTTTAGCATTCATGACTTTGCCGGTGGCATAGAGGCTATAAATAATAAAACGATTTCTTTGATTGGCGATCCTGAGACGCGCTATCGTGAAGACCCTGTGCGGATGATTAGGGCAGTACGTTTTGCAGCAAAGCTTGGGATGGACATTAGCTCAGAAAGCGCGGATATTATTCCCAGCTTGGCGTCATTACTTGGCAATATTCCTGCGGCGCGCATGTTTGAAGAGGTTAACAAGTTATTCTTATCAGGGAATGCCTTAAAGACCTTCCACCTCTTATTAGAATACAAATTATTTGAGCCCCTTTTTCCGCAACTAGTGCCATTGCTTCAAGATAAGTCCAGTCGTGAGTTTCGACTCTTAGAGCAGCTGTTTATTAATACGGACAGTCGCATTAATAACGATTTGCGTGTTACCCCTGCTTACCTTTATGCAGCACTCTTGTGGTATCCACTAGAGACTCGCGCTGAGCAACTCGTCGTTGAAGGTGGTATGAACAAGCATGACGCTTTTTTACTTGCCACTAATGACGTGCTAACGGCTCAAATAAAACGGATTATGATCCCTAAGCGGTTCAGCATCGTCATGAGAGAGATCTGGCAATTGCAACTGCGCTTGCCAAAGCGCTTTGGTCGCAGAGCATACCAGCAGTTGGAAGTGCCGCGTTTTAGAGCGGGTTACGACTTTTTATTACTCCGAGCCAATATCGAAGGCGGCGATCTCGCTGAATTAGCTGATTGGTGGACTGAGTTTCAACAGGCAACGCCAGATAATAAAAAAGCGATGTTAGCGACACTTCAAAAATCTGAGGGCGGATACAAAAGGCGTCGCCGACCTCGCAAGAAAAGCGCTTCTTGACCTTTCTTTACTATGGCTAGTTTGTCATTAGAACGTGTTCCGGTATACATCGGGCTCGGTAGCAATCTTGAGCATCCTCTAGCGCAGTTGAAATCTGCGCTCAATTCGCTCGGTCAATACGACAGTATTACCCTCTTACAATATTCTGCTTTTTATCAAAGCCGACCAATGGGACCCTCAGATCAGCCTGACTATACTAATGCTGTGGCCCTGTTGGAGACGGCGTTATCGGCAGAAGAGCTATTGTCGGTCTTACAGAAGATTGAATTAGAGCAGGGGCGGGTGCGTAAAGCAGAGCAGTGGGGGCCACGAACTCTGGACTTGGATATATTGCTTTATGGTATGGAACGGATCCATACAAAAAGGTTAACGGTACCTCATTACGGAATGAAAGAACGAGAGTTCGTGCTTTATCCATTAGCGGAGATAGCACCAGACCTCGTTTTTCCCGATGGGCAAACATTGCAACAAGCACTCAACGATTGTCCTCTCAATGGATTGAGAAAAATAGATATTGATACAAACTTAGCCTGAATTCAGGCCATGACTAATAGGTGTTAATGATGAAGAAAGTGACGACTTCTACGCTGCTAAAAATGAAGCAGCAAGGTGAGAAAATTACTGCATTGACTGCCTATGACGCGAGCTTTGCAAAGACCTTTGACCAAGAAGGTATAGACTTTTTGTTAATTGGCGATTCCCTCGGTATGGTGCTTCAAGGTAATGATGATACCTTGCCTGTCACTGTTGATGACATTGCTTACCATACACGTGCAGTGCGTAAAGGTACTGAGCGGGCTTTGGTTGTGGCTGACATGCCCTTTATGTCCTATTCGACAGTAGACAAAGCATACGATAGCGCTGCTGCGTTAATGGCAGCCGGTGCCAATATGGTCAAGTTAGAAGGTGGACTCTGGTTAAAAGAAACCATTCTAGGACTCACTGAACGTGGTATTCCTGTATGTGGTCACTTAGGGCTAACGCCACAGTCTGTGCATAAGTTTGGTGGTTTTAAAATTCAGGGACGTAATAGTGAGCAAGCCAGTGAAATGGTGCGGCATGCGCTCGCTTTGCAAGAAGCTGGATGTCAGTTGCTGGTATTGGAGTGCGTACCTAAATCATTAGGTGCGGTGATCAGTGAATCACTGGATATACCGGTGATAGGTATTGGCGCTGGTGGAAGCACTGACGGGCAAATTCTGGTCATGCACGACATGATTGGCATCAGTGCCAATTACATGCCGAAGTTTTCGAAGAACTACTTAGTGGATGGTCGTAACATTGCCCAAGCCACGAAGTGCTATATTGATGAAGTTCGCCAAGGACAATTTCCTGATGCTGATCACAGCTTTGAGTAATTCATCTCTACTTGGATAAATAATATGCTATTGATCGATGATGTACAGTCACTAAGAGAACTCAGGCGTCGTTGGCAGATGGAAGCAAAAACTATCGCCTTTGTACCGACCATGGGTAACTTACACCAAGGCCATATTCAATTAGCCAAAGAAGCGAAGAAAGTGGCTGATATTGTTGTTGTGTCTATCTTTGTTAATCCCTTGCAGTTTGGTCCCGACGAAGATTTGGATTCCTACCCCAAGACATTGCAGCAAGATAAAGAAGCGCTGGAAGCTGTAGGGGTTGATTTAATATTTACTCCCTCAGCCAATGCTATCTACTCGCGTGGGTTGGAGAATCAGACTTTTGTGGAAGTACCGGGCATCTCCTACATGATTTGTGGCGCGAGTCGCCCAGGTCATTTCCGAGGTGTAGCCACCATTGTATGTAAGCTGTTTAATATGGTGCAGCCGAACCATGCTTTTTTCGGTGAAAAAGACTTTCAGCAATTACAAGTTATTAAGGCCATGGTGACGGATTTGTCGATGAACCTACAAATTCATGGTGTGCCTACCGTGCGTGAAGAAGATGGTTTAGCTATGAGTTCACGTAATAATTACCTAACGAGCGAACACCGCAAGATAGCGCCTCAACTTTATCAGAGCATGATGCAGATAGTTGATAAGGTTGAGCTTGGCCGCCGTGACTTCAGCACGATAATCAAAGAGCATAAACAGATGCTTGGTGACGCAGGCTTTAAAGTTGACTATATCGAAATCCGCTCTGCGGACAATCTGTTACAACCAGGGCATGAAGATGAAGAATTGGTTGTACTTATGGCTGCGTTTTTAGGTAAAACAAGGTTGATTGATAATTGTTGTGTTCGATTAAAGGATTAATTAAATTTTTATCCTGTATCGACACTGACTGATGTTACGCTATCCAAAGGATAGCGTAATTTTTAAAGAGCTCACTTATCTCGAACTGAGGTTAATTAATAATGTTTAGCGCTTTGAATGCTTCCATTGTTAGCGTTTTTCTATAGGCTAAGTCTGCGTTTTTTCTTATTTCAATATGGTTGGCAAAAAACCAAGTTCGACCTTCAACAATGAGATAACCCACGTACCATCCGTCTTTTCCTGACCAACCTGTTTTTGACCACACTTTTAAACCTTCCCTACCCTCTGATAGCATGATGTTCTTGAGTGTTTTAATGTGTCGTTTTTGTATTGGTAGTTCTTCGGAGTACACTTTACGCAGAAATGTAATTTGATCCTTTACTGATACTCTCAGATCACCATCCAGCCAAAATCGAGTAATCTCACTACCTGTTAAACGGTTTCCATAATCCAATTTATTTAGGTATGTTAGATACTTATCGTTGCCTACTTTTACAGCATAACGCTGGTAACACCATACACATGAATATTGAAAGGCTGTTTGAAGTGTTTGATCTTGGTTCCAAGGTGCGTATTCTCGTTCTACACCATCCCAAGTGATCTTATCAAATTGATCCTTGAGTAATCCTTCCTCTAAGATGATGAGTGTATTGGGTATTTTAAATGTTGATGCAGGGACGAAGCTCTCTTTTTCATCAAGGTTGTATTGAAACCTCGTATTACCATCATCAGATTCAATGAGAATTGATCCGTTAATTCCCTCTGCTTTGTAAAGGTTCTCAATTTTCTTCTCGTCAGCATCAAGGCTGAAAGATACAACTAGTAAAGCGAGCGCACCGATAAGATTCATTTATTTTCTGTCCTTGATTCAGATGTTACTTGATGCAAGCATTCATTGGTTTGCTTATTCTGTTAAATGTTAGTCGAGTTAATCAATGATGTAAGAACATGATCTTCCCATCTGCCGTTTATCTTTAGGTATTTCTTCGCTATCCCTTCTTTGGTAAAACCAAGGCGCTTTAAAAGCGTTTCGGATCTATCATTATGTAGCATGTAATTTGCCATTATTCGGTTTAGGTTCAGTTCATTGAAAGCATAGTTTATCGCATGTTCACAGAGTGCCGTCATCACTCCTTTTCCTTCATAGGCAACAGACACAGCATAACCCATATAGCATGCTTGAAAATGGCCTCTGACAATATTCGTTAAGGAGCATGTAGCAACAATTTCCTTTTTAGTATCACTGTATGAACCAAAATAGACAGCTAGTCCTTTAAGTTTCTCCTTTTCACGCTCTTTTAGGCGCTTTGACCAAGCATCAACTGAATGATAGCTACCTTCTCTTTCAGGTTCCCATGGGCGAAGGTGATAACTATTCGTTGTATAGAATTCTGATATAAGCTCTGCATCAGAAGTCGACATCATTTTAACTTTCATTATTTTATTGGCGTGTTGTTGGAAGTTCATCTTTAACGCTCAGGTTTTCTGGAAGGTTATTTCAAATTGTTATGGTGACTACCAAATAGACTTGAATAAGAGTATGCGATGGGCTGACCTTAAATAGCCTTAGCATCTTCAAAATGAGTAAGCTGTGTCCATTGTTGTGTAGCTTGTGCGATAGTCAGTTGCTCATCCAGTATCTCTTCTAAGTGCGCTTTAGTTGTTAGCGGGTTTGCGAGGATCACGCGAAAAACAGTAATAGATTGGTCGGGGTACTGTTCTATGGAGAGGCGTGTACGAGAGACAAAAGATTTACCAGCCTCGCGTTGTTGCTTTTGTACCGAAACAGTGAGTTCATCAAGCTGCTGATTGATATGCTGACTACCTTGCTTAGACTTCAATTCATGAATGACTGAAGATGGCCTGATGCGATAGGTTAATATGCATAAGGTTGGTTCTGTGGTGAGCTCAAACTCTGGGTGCTGGGTAATGATATCTGCAAATTGACGTGCTTTTTGCAAGCTTTGATCGATTAATAGCTCGTAACCTTGGCGCCCAAGTATATGCAGAGACGCATGAACCATCATTGCCATTCCGTTACGTGATCCCTCTATTGATGTGCTGCCTAAGTCTTTTGAACCCGCTCTAAGAATGTATTGCGCATGGTGTCTGACTGCGTTGCTATCAGCTGGATCTTTAAACAACACCATACCTGCGCCCATGGGCACGTACATTTGCTTATGTGCATCTATTGTTACTGAGTCTGCTCTTTCTATTCCTTTGAGGATGTGCCTGTGTTCTGCTGAGAAAAGTGTTGCTCCGCCCCAAGCTGCATCGACATGAAAGTAACACCCTAGCTCTTGAGCAACATCAGCAAGTTCATCTAGGGCATCAACGTGACCTGTTTCTGTTGTCCCAGCAATCCCTACAATCGCTAACAGCTTATTCCCTTTCGCCTGATATTCAGTACCCCATTTCAAGGCTTGTTCCGGAGACAGTTGTTGACTAGATGAATCTAAAGCCACAAATTGCTCACGCCCTAATCCTAGTAAATCTACTGATTTGCTCAACGAATAATGACCACGTTTTGAGGAGAGCACAGCCATTTTATTGTAGCCATAATGTTGTAACGCTGCCGCCAGTCCTTCTTTCGCGACACCTCTAAAAGTGCCTGCCGCTGATAACGCTTTGTTTCTTGCAACCCATAAAGCAGTAATGTTCGCTATTGTGCCGCCAGAGCTGAAGGTGCCTAGTGAGTAACGTGCGCTATGGAGGTGCTGTTCATAGAAATCTTCAGATTGGCCGTAGACCAGTTGGTGCATCATACCTAAGACTTGGCGTTCGAGCGGTGTGAACGCTTTTGACGTTTCTATCTTGACTAAATTTTGGTTAAGTCCGACTAACAGTTTTGCCAAACTTAAATGAAAATAAGGCAAAGCAGAGGTCATGTGACCAATAAAGTGAGGTGAATAGGTATTGACTGAGTTGGCGACTAGATTGTCGAGTATTGTCTGTGCGTGCGTAGAGACAAATTCAGGCTCTTCAGGAATTTGCCATGCCTTAAAGTCTTGCTCAATGTGCTCAAGGCTAGTAGAGCGAGAAACAACATGCTGTGACAAAAACTCAGCGACATTGTCAGAAAGCTGCTGTTCTATTTTGGCCAACCGAGAGTCTTTATTTTCTGGCTTTGTAAATACTTTAAGCAGACGCTCTAGACTTGCTTCGGCTTTACTCACACAACATCTTCCATACTAGAAATTAGCCAGACACTTTACCTTATTTAACGACTTGTGTGTATAGCGACATCATTCTCACTGATTATACTTATTCAGCGATGGCTTAGTGCCATACTTTAGTCGCAGTGATATCAAAAATGGACTAACAAGTGCTATATTTAATGAAAGGATAGAAATAGCAGGGGGTCTATGCAAACTAAAACCGCAATAGACAATGTAGATGTACAGATGATTGTGCCTTATTTTCAACCGATTATGGATTTGGATGAAAATGTGGTTTGGTGTTATGAAAGTCTTGCCAGATTAGTAACCAGTGACGAACAAATGTTTTTGCCGAGTGAGTTTTTAAGCTTAGTCGAAAAACAACAGTGTTATGGCGAACTGACCAGAACTATTTTCTCGCATAGCATTGAGTACTTTAGACATAAGAACGCCCACTGGAGTATGAACATTGCCGAGCAAGATATTGTGGATCAGGATATGCCGCATTTCTTCAATGAAGTTTTGTCTGATTACCCCAATGCTTCAAGAGTAACATTTGAGCTTCCAGCCAATGTCGTATTCGAGCAAGCTGCCGCTTTTAATCGTTTTGTCCTTATTGCGAAAGAATTAGGAGCAAAAGTGATGGTTGATCACGTGGGAATGCCATCGGGTAATATTACCAATATGCTGAGTCAACCGATTGATGGCATAAAGATCTCAGGTGCTCTTATTGCTCAATTGGAAGAGAATCAGTCGGTTTATGACTTTGTCTACAGTTTGCAACAGCAAGCCACTGAAAGAGGGCTTACTGTGGTAGCTGCGCATATTGAGGATGCTGCTATTTTAGAGCAGGTTAAGGCGTTGGGAATTAAATACGGGCAAGGTTTTTATTTTAGTCAGCCTAGCGCGAGTGTAAAAGCACACTAAATAACCTGGGTGAAATGAGCCTCTTCATTTCTCTTGTACAAGCCTGAGATTAAGTTGTCACTAGACGCCAGCAAGACTGCCCACTGGCAATGTATTTACGTTCGAACGGAGTCATGGCATGGGTTACGTTGTGTCGTGTCCATTGGTTGCTTATCTTTGCTAAATCCAGTGCCAAACTGAATTCTTCAATATAGATTTGCCAGTTGCTACGTACCTCAATCTGTCCACCGAGTTTGATTAAATCAGCAAAGGCAGCGCTACCATGCCAACGACGTTTAAACTGAGATGATTTAGGGTAAGGGTTAGGGTAAAGCAAATAGTGATGGCTGACCGACCAACCATTTTCATTCACTAGTCGCCAGAAGTCGATAACATCTGCCCGGATAACGAGGTGGTTGTTTGTACCTTGATCGTAATGCTCCGCATGTTTATTCACTCTGAGAGCTGACTTGTCGACACCAATGACTTTTGCTTCAGGGTGTCGCTTAGCTAGCACTGCGCTACTCTCACCGACCCCACAGCACGAGTCTAGCACAATAGGGCCAGACCAATCTGAAAGCCAAGCTTGCACTGATTGGAAAGCCTCCAGAGTGTGTTGCTGTATAGGTCTTTGATTTGTAGTAAGTAAATGCTTGCTAACTATCTTCTCTAAATTGTCATGCGGGCCAGATTGATTTGATGTGACTGGCCTTGAAATAGATTCTGTCATTGCTGTTCTTAACGAGGCTAACTACGCGTCCCTATGCCTCGACTAATCAGCTGGTATGCGACAGTAAAGAAGAGAATATTGAACAAAACTAAGACGAATAGTGATGTACTAAACGCCACATCAGCAGTCCCTAAAAAGCCGTATCTGAAGCCGTTAACCATATAAACAATAGGATTGACCTTACTCACCCACTGCCAAAACTCAGGTAACAAAGAGAGCGAGTAAAAAACACCACCTAGGTAAGTTAAGGGAGTTAATACAAACGTTGGGATAATACTGATGTCGTCAAATGTCTTTGCGTAGACAGCATTGATCAAGCCGGCTGCCGAGAACAAGGAGGCAGTGAGCACCAAAATAAGAATAAGAGAGACCAAATTATGGATGCGGATGTCTACAAAGAAAAGTGAAACGACTGTGACAATAACGCCAATGATTAAGGCGCGAGCAATACCACCGCCAACATAACCCAATATCAGTATCCAGTGAGGGATAGGTGCAACCATAAGCTCTTCAATGCTGTTTTGGAATTTGGCACTAAAAAACGATGACGAAACATTTGAATAAGAACTGGTAATGACCGACATCATAATCAAACCCGGGACAATAAACTCCATATAGGTGAAACCGCCCATTTGACCAATCCGGCTACCGATTAAGTTACCAAAAATCACAAAATAGAGAGACATAGTAATGGCTGGTGGAACCAAAGTTTGCACCCATATTCGTAAAAAACGTGTGCATTCTTTGATCCAAATTGTGCGTAAGGCAACCATATTGCGACTAGACATTTGCCTTCTCCTCCGTGCTGTTTCGACCATCTTCAACCAATTTAACGAAAAGTTCTTCCAGCCTGTTTGATTTATTTCTCATGCTCAACACTTGGATTTCTTGCTGGCTTAGCTGTGTAAAAACGCTATTTAAGCTGGTGTCTTTAGGGACATCGACTTCAATAGTATGATCGTCTACCTGCCTACAATTGAAGCCTTCTAGCGTCGGTGACTCCTTGACTGGGGACGTATCCAGAATAAATGTTTCAATGTTGAGTTTTGAAATGAGGTTTTTCATACTGGTGTTTTCGACGATTGTTCCTTTGTCAATAATCGCGATATTACGACAAAGCATCTCGGCTTCTTCCAGATAGTGCGTGGTAAGAATAATGGTGATGCCTTGCTCGTTAAGCTCCGTTAAAAAAGACCACATAGAACGACGTATTTCAATATCTACACCGGCTGTTGGTTCGTCTAAAATTAATATTTTAGGCTCATGCATCAATGCTCGCGCTATCATCAAGCGGCGCTTCATACCGCCAGAAAGCTCTCTGGCGCGTGAATCTCTTTTGTCCCATAAATCGAGTTGAGTAAGGTACTTTTCTGCACGCACCTTGGCTATTTTTCTGGGCACGCCATAATAGCCGGCTTGGTTTACTACGATCTGAAAAGGCGTTTCGAACTGGCTAAAATTGAATTCTTGCGGTACCAGTCCAATGCAAGTTTTGGCTTCAACAAGTTCCTCATCTATGCAATGACCTGACACTTTGACACTGCCTGAAGATTTATTAACTAAAGAACTAATGATACCTATTGTTGTTGATTTTCCAGCACCATTAGGGCCAAGCAAAGCGAAGAAATCACCTTGTTCGACAGACAGATTGATCCCTTTAAGTGCTTGAACTCCCCCTTTATAGGTTTTCTTCAAGTCTTGAATATCCAGTGCTTTCATTCATTCACTCTTTTGTGTTCAGCCAGTATGCGTTAGTACTAAGATTGTATAGGTTTGATATTATACTAGATTACAACAGCTTATCGTATGTATATGATGAATATGTTAGGCGTGTGATTATATCAATTACGACATTCATAGTGAGAAATATCATGTGTACTATTGGTGCGATTCGCTTGAACAGCAATGAAACAGTCCTGTTTAAAAACAAAGACTTTGCTGATGAGGGCTTTAACGATAAATTGGCTCTAAATGAGTTGTACTTCGGTCCGCTTGGGCTCGAAACATTTGGAGAAGCCGGTAAAGCACCTATATTTTCAGGCTTGTCTCTAGGTGCGAATAAATATGGCTTGATGGCTTGTGTTAATCATGTCAAAAGTACAGGACCACGCTCGCTGAATTATGATCTACTTGTTCAACATGTTATGGCTGAATGCAATAGCGTCGATGGCGCTATAGAAAATATAAAAAACCTCGTTGGCAAGCATGCTTATTGGTGGGGAAATGTTGTTTTAGCTGATAATGAGAAGGTTGCTATTGCAGAAGTACGAGACTCAGCTTGCAAGTTCAAAGTCGGCGACAATGTCGCGTTTCGAACTAACCATCAACCACTGTTTGGCGAGAATGCATCACCTGATGGTATTGAATGTAGTGGTCTTCGTTATGCCAGTGCCGCAGAGCGTCTAGCACAGGCTGCTAGTGTACAGGATATTATTTCAATTCTGTCGACACATGATAGTCAATGCGGTAGTACAGGTATCTGCAATCATTCGGCATTGTTGAAAACAGTTTATTCTTATGTGCTGCATCAAAAAGAAGGGAAAGTGAATCTGTACACTTGCAAAGGGAATCCGTGTAGCCAAGCATGGGAGAAACTACAAGTGCCTTTAGGTATTGACTGGTCTCAACAAGCTGAACATCAATTTTTAAGAGATTACCCGAACTGATTATTCGGGACTCAGGTTAGTTAGGATACCTTTCGGCCATCATGTCGATAGAGCGCTGAATAATGTCTCTGAGTACAGTCGGGTCAATGTCCGATAACCTCTTAATGTATAAGCAAGACTTACCCACTTTATGTTTACCGAGATTGGCTAGATGCTCGGAAAATTCACTAAACCCTGGAATAATGTAGACAGAGATGTTTTGTGCTCTAGGAGACAGCCCTACACGCATGCAATCACCCTCTCTACCGCTCTCGTATCGGTAGTGATAACAGCCAAAACCTATAATCGAACTACCCCACATTGAAGGCTTTTCTGCCGTGATATTTTGCATCATGCTCATTATTTCAATGCAATCTTCACGTTTCTTTTCATCTTTTATTTGTGCAATAAAGGTCATGACATCACTGTCATTCTGGACTGTTTTGTTCGTTGTCATGATGCTTTCCTGCCTTTTTAAGAATCTTCTCTTTCTTTTACAATATAGCGAAATAAGGTTGATATAAAGTGGGTCCTAAGTACGGTATATATCGTAACCCTTAACAAGCTAATTATGCGTGGAGTCTTCATGTCTGACAAAGATGGTTCAACTAAAAAAAATATGCCTTGGCTGATGAAGTTCGGGATGGTCGTTGTTTTAGTTGTTATTGGCTTTTTTGGTAATAAAGCTGTGCAGAGTTATTTCGGTCAGCAAGCCATTGATGGGACAGGGCTCGTTGTTTTGTCATTGGATGATGCGCTTGTCAAAGCTGAACGAGAGAATAAACTCGTGTTAGCCGATATGTCTGCTATCTGGTGCCCAACATGTCGTCGCCTTGATAAAGAAGTGTTTTCAGATGAAAGCGTTAAAAGTGTTATTAACGACCAATATGTGTTCGCACGTATCGAGTATGAATCAGAGCAAGGTAAAGCTTTTATGCAGAAGTATAAAGTACATGGCTTTCCAACACTTTTGGTCTTAAATGCTGAAGGCAATAAAATGGGCCAGCTTCCTTTGACATTTGTGCCATCAGAGTTTGTGAAACTGATCGATCGATCATAAACCTCGCAGTGGATTAGTATGAGTCAGTAACGCTGAAAGTGCATCACTGACTCATCTTTCAATTATTTAAACAGCTCGTTCAAATAAGTTGCTATACGAACACCACCTTGAGAAAGTCTCGTTTTTACTGTGTCGATGTTCTGGTAATTGTAGTCCCACGAGATGCGGTCTGATTCTGGATAAATAGTGTCACGAATCTTAGCACTTTCTGCAATCCAGACTTGTGGATCAGCGACTCTCCAGTCTTTTGCTTGCTTTTTAGTGATGCGTCTTGAAAGCCAATCGCTCATCTCTGTATATGACAAATTTTGGCGATCGATTAAACCGCTGTCCCATACGCGGTGTAGGTTCGAATCTTCGCCGAAGAAAGTTAACTTTACATCGTTACCGCCTCGATCAGTGCCATTACCTGCATGCAAAGGTTGGTGTAAATCGCCAGCAATATGCACAACAAAACGCAAGGCAAGTTGTCTTTGTTCAAGCGTTGATTTCGGGTCTTTTAAAATTGCTGTGAATTTTTTAAGGGCGGTCACTGAGTCACCTTGTGCTGGTGCACCCACTTCTGGGTAAGTTTTCCCTTTAGGGATGCTGACATAGTGATAAGGGGAAGCCGTTTTTTGCCAGAAGTCGGCTGGGTTAGAACGCATCTCATCAGGCCAAGTAGACGCTTCTGCTAATGATTCTGTACCCAATATTTTTTTGACTTGCTTTTTTGCCTTGTCTGTTAAGTATATCTCAGCGATAGCACCAGTTACTCGGTGGCCTGTTTGTCCCCATGCAAAAACAGTCGGAGTCATCGTAATTAAAAGCAGGGTGGTTAGCAGTTTTTTGAACATAATCTTGTCTTCGTTAAAGTGTATATAAGTTGTGATGAATACGTTTAGGCGTTAAGCATAAACGATGAGGTTGTCTTGTGTATGAAGCTTTCGTTATTTTTCTCGAGGAATAGTTGATAGTTTAATGTTTATAGCCCCAACGCGCCATTAACGATTGCTCTATGCCTAAATGATCAAGAATACGTGCCACGACAAAATTGACTAGGTCATTGATGCTTTCTGGGTTGTGATAGAACCCTGGTGCAGCGGGCATTATGGTTGCGCCGGCTTGAGATAAAGTGAGCATGTTTTGTAAATGAATACTTGATAAAGGCATTTCTCTTGGCACGAGAATAAGCTGCCCTCTTTCTTTAATCACAACATCTGCGGCGCGTTCAATCAAGTTGTTGCTTGCACCTGTTGCTATGGCAGAAACACTGCCAGCTGAGCAGGGGCAAATAACCATTTGCTTGGGAGCGGCTGACCCTGATGCTACGGGTGAAAACCATTCTTCTTTACCACAAACAATTAACTGTCCTTCTTTTGCTAGATACTTTTCACTAAAAAAGTCAGTTGCCGATTGAGGGTTTGCCGGTATCTGCAAATTTGACTCAGTGGCTAATACGACTCGACCTGCTGAAGATATTAGGAGGTATACTTGGTAGTCAGCGGCCAACAGCACTTCCAATAAACGTAATCCGTAAGGCGCACCAGATGCGCCCGTTAATGCCAACGTTATTCTTTTTTGTGAGTGATAGGGTGCACTACTTGTCGTCATATTTTGCCTGTAAATTGTTCAACAGTTTTTCATGTATACCGCCAAAACCACCGTTACTCATGATCACTAAATGATCTCCAGATTGGCTTTGTTGCGCTAGAGCATCGACGAGTGCGTCAATATCATCGAAAAGCTCAGCAGGTATTTTACTCTGTTTGACGATGTCTGAAAAAGTCGACAAGGCGTTGCTATTGGGTGCTTCATACGCAAATACAGTATCGGCTAATTGCCAAGACTGTGCCAGTGTATCTTTGTGAACACCCATCTTCATGGTATTAGAGCGAGGCTCCAATACCGCTATGATACGAGCGGAGCCAACTTTATCTCTCAACCCTTTGAGTGTTGTCTCAATAGCGGTAGGGTGATGGGCAAAGTCGTCGTAAACAGTAATGTTGTTAACGCAGCCTCGCACTTCCATACGCCTTTTGGTGTTGATAAATTGATTCAATGCCTCAATTGCATGTGATGGTCTTACACCGACATTACGGGCAGCGGCAATAGCCATGAGTCCGTTTGCTCGGTTATGTTCTCCTTGCAAATCCCACTCAACACAACCTTGCACTTCTTCTTCAAAAACGACATCGAAGGTACATCCATCATCGCTAATATTGGTTACTTGCCAATCGCCGTTAGCTGTTTGACGTGGTGTCCAACAACCTTTATCTAGCGTGTCGTCGATATTTTGATCTCCATAAGGAGAAAGAATAAGGCCGTTGTTTGGCACCATACGGATGAGGTGATGAAACTGGGTCTGTATGGCTGACAAGTTAGTGAATATATCGGCGTGATCGAACTCCAAGTTATTGATGACCAATGTCCGAGGTCGGTAGTGTACGAACTTCGACCGTTTATCGAAAAAGGCTGTGTCGTATTCATCCGCTTCAATAACGAAGAAAGGTGAATCCCCTAGTTTGGCTGATACACCAAAGTTTTGTGGAACACCGCCAATTAAAAAGCCCGGTTTCATTCCTGCATAGTCCAAAATCCAAGCCAACATACTACTGGTCGTGGTTTTACCATGTGTGCCCGAAACTGCGAGTACCCATTTCTCTTTAAGGAAATTGTCTAAAAGCCATTGTGGTCCACTGGTGTAGGGAATATTGCGTTCGAGAACATACTCAACCGCTGAGTTACCTCTGGACATCGCATTGCCTATAACCACAATATCGGGCGTGGGCGAGAATTGTTCAATGCCGTAACCTTGTGTGAGCTCGATACCAAGATCAGTCAATTGGGTGCTCATGGGAGGGTAAACGTTAGCGTCCGAACCGGTGACTTTGTGCCCCATGGCTTGTGCCAGTGCTGCAATGCCGCCCATAAAGGTGCCGCAAATGCCTAGAATGTGTACGTGCATAAAGTAAAAATTTGAAACAGAGTGATATACGCTAAGGTTATCAGACAATAGGCTGCTGACCTAAAATTAAACCTTTAGTGTTTAATTTCAATGCAGTTATTTACGTTTGTAACCTATGTTGTAAGTTTTCAGGCGTGAGTTGATCTTATAAAGAAGATATACTGCATACGCTCGATTTAATTGCCCAATAACTCAAACAAGGTCAAACAATGAAAAGACTCAACACCGTCTTACAAAATGATGGCGCGCCATTAGAACTCATCCTATTGATACGTACACTGCTGGCATCGTGTAAAGAGATATCATTCCGTGTTGGGCAAGGAGCGTTAGCGGGTGTATTGGGTTCTACTCTGAGTGAGAATGTTCAAGGTGAGACCCAGAAAAAGCTTGATGTGATTTCGAACCAAATTATTAAAGATATTCTTAGCGAGTCAGGTTATGTTAAAGCGATATCTTCTGAAGAGGAAGATACGGTCGTTCCCTGTAATCCTGATGGCAAATATTTAGTGAGTTATGATCCGTTGGACGGGTCTTCAAATACTGATATCAATAGTTTGATTGGGACCATTTTTTCAATTACTCATGCGCCACAATGGATGGAGCCGGATGACCCTTCAGCTTTTTTACAACCGGGTACACAAATGGTTGCTGCGGGTTATGTTTTGTATGGCCCATCGACTATGTTAGCGATGACGACAGGTCGTGGGACACACCTTTATACGCTGGACAAAACACATGGTGGTTTCTTGCTCGCAGAAGAAAACATTAAGGTGCCTGAGCAGACCAAAGAGTTCGCGATTAATTCATCTAATCAACGTCATTGGGAAGCGCCAATGCAAGATTATATTGCTGACTTACTGATGGGCTCTGAAGGTCCTAGAGGCAAAGACTTTAATATGCGTTGGGTTGGCGCTATGGTTGGTGATATTCATCGAATTTTATGTCGAGGCGGGATCTTCTCTTATCCGTTTGATAAGCGCAATCCAGCAATGCCTGGAAAATTAAGGTTACTCTACGAAGCCAATCCTATGTCTTTCTTAATTGAGCAGGCGGGTGGAGCGTCGTCAACGGGCACTGGCAGGATTCTCGAAGTAATGCCAACAGAGATTCATCAACGTGTGCCAGTGATTATGGGATCGAAAGAAGAAGTAGAAACTTGTGTGAGTTACTACAATCAATGATCAACGCCGCAAAAGCTGCCGCTGAGTTATTACGTCGGCGAGTTGAAGATGTTCAAGAAGGGCGCTTGGAGGAATCTATTCGCCCTACAAGTATTGAAGAAGCACTGGCAATCCAAACAGAAATTGTTGAACAATACTCGGATTTTGTCGGTGGTTGGAAGTGCTTGTTACCCCTCGAAAACGGCAACATTATTGTCGCGCCTATCTTTAATCAGGAAATTCAGACGAGTGAAGTCTGTCGTTTAGCCTCAGATAATGGCTTGGCAATGATTGAGCCTGAAATGGCTTTTATATTAGGTGAAGATTTACCCTCTCAAGAGGAAGGGTATTCGGGGGAACAAGTCGATAAAGCTATAGCGAGCTGTCATATGGCCCTGGAATTGACTAAATCTCGTTTTGCACCTGATAGCGGATTCGATTATTACGAAATGTTTGCGGACTGTTTTATTAACCAAGGCATATTGATTGGTCCTGAGGTTGATAAAGCGAAGGCTTACAACGCCGCCAACGTTGTCATCAGAATAAGCTGTCATGATGAGGCTAAAGAATATGATGGTGCTCATCCTAACCTGAATACTTATAAACCCGTTCATTGGCTCATTAACATGATGAGTCAGCGTGGCGTGGATTTCAAAAAGGGACAAGCTATTATTACTGGATCCTATGCTGGATTAGTGGCGCTTGAATTTGGTAAGTGCTACGACATTGAGTACGAAGGGATAGGCTCTTACCCTGTCACTTTTAAAGAAAGGTGAGATATATCAATGTGGGGTGGTATGAGTCTTTATTCCCGAATAAATCCGGTCCCACAGCTGATATTCCTGAGGAACCGGTTGTAACTGCCATGTTGAACAACTCGTTATTTAAGTTTTCAACGGAAAATTGACATCCGTGATCAATGATTTGCTTTCTACTTCTGCTGGATCATTGCGATAAACTTCAAACGGATGAATCCCTTTAGCACATTTAATTTCTTTGGAACGTTGCATATTATACAGTGTTGACCATGCGTTCCCTAGATGCTCGTATGCGCCTACATGCCTTAATGTATAAACATTGATGTCAGGCATTTCACCTTTAACAAAATGACTCGGTAAGTGTGCAGGAATAGCTTTAACAGGGATGCCTGAAGTATAGGTAACCTCTCTTTTTACCATACCCCACTTATGATAGATGGAAAACTGGTCGCCGTTGGTTAGATCGGGTGAATCGGCTAAGAAAGCTTCCAACGATTTGAAAGCGGCTTCCATGGATGATGGCATATCATCTTGGTGGCAAGTCGTTTTAACACCGATATATTTTGTGGCTGGGAGTTTAGACACTCCTTTAAAGTCCAATGTTGACTTTATTTCTTTGTCCTCGATGATCTCTTTTAGCATTCGCAAGCCTCTTTCGTAGTCCATACCGATGTAGGCGATCATCATTTTTTTCATCCAGAACATGAAAAAGGGGAGTTTGGAGTTCATTACCCAAGAGACTTTGACGTCATTCTCTGAGGGTTCCAGAATAAATTGTACGTCAGCTGTCGATTTCCAAGGAGTAATAAAGTTGAGTTTGTAATCGATACACGTGTTATTACCTTCGGACAATAAACTCATATTGCCTGAGCCTACTCGTTTGCCTTCCCATGAATAGGAACGTTTGTCGTCAGCAACGGTTAGCGTGGCTTCGGGATCCATGATGAGCCATGGTGACCAAGCACGCCATTGGTCAAAGTCGGTTAATACATTATAAATATCATCGACTGATGCGTTGATGTTGATAGATTTGGTGACATGTACGGCAGGCATAATAATCTCCCCAATATTTATTGTTTTTATGTCTATACTTTAGTCAAAGAAGCGTCGGTAATCAAAGTCATCTCAATGAATACTGGAGCGTGTTAACTTTTGATGTGCCATTTAATGTGATTAACCTTTCATTTATTGACTTAAACAATCGGAAGGCAGTGCGAACCAGCGAAGTTTTTCAACAGCTGGAGGTAATTGCAGGCTGAACGTTTTATGTAATGTACCGACCTCTGTTAATGTTTGATTAGCTTGATTGAAGAGGGCATCGAAATCAGCGGTAGTATCTATTTTTGTTTTTTGCGGCGTATCTAAAAATGAAAATGCCAGTAATGAGTGGGGGAGATTGTTTAACTTACCTTGATACAGCCAATTGCCAGAAATTTGATCAAGTTGGTAGAAAGGGAGCATTTTCCAACCATGCTGAGCAACGAGCTGAATGGCATTTAGGATATAGGTGAACTCTACTTCGGGAATAAAGTAGTTAAAGTTGAGCCTTACCCATCCCGGCCTAAGGAATGTATAACCTTGTTGTATTTGGTGTTCTATATTTTTGCTGTCATGCTCGTTTATTCCCAGCAAGCTATGCCCATAAGGCCCTGCACATGAGCACCCTCCCCGTACCTGAATGCCGAATAGATCGTTCAATAAGGCCGTAATAAAACCATAATGTAAATCTTTATCGGCATGTTTAAACCTGAGTGAGAAAATCGAAAGCCTGTTTGCTTCGTTGTTGCCTAGTACCTCCAATTGAGGTGTTTTGCTGAATACTGCCATTGCTTTATCGACAAGGTTCTTTTCTGTTTTTTCTATATTTGGAATGCCTACTTCCTGCTGAAGTTTGAACACCAAACCTGCGCGGATGGACTCTACTATTGCTGGTGTTCCGCCTTCTTCTCGTCGTTCATGATCGTCAATGTAAACATGATGTGAAGGTGTGACATATGATACAGTGCCGCCGCCTATCATTGATGGAATACGATTGCTCAGGATAGCATTTTTGACGACCAAAATACCGGGTGTTCCGGGGCCGCCAATGAATTTGTGAGGAGATATGAAGACGGCATCGAATGGATGCGCTGTATTCATGTTTATCTTTGTATAAGGTGCAGCCGCAGCATAATCCCAAAACGAAAGGGCATTGTGAGATTTCAAGATGTGTGTGACATGCCCTGTGTCACTGATAACCCCAGTGACATTTGAAGCTGCCGAGAAGCTTCCAATTTTTAAAGGACGATCTTGGTATTCAAGTAGCTTATGCTTCAGTATATCCGTATTGATTTGCCCGTTACTATCCAAAGGTATGGCGACAACATCAGCAATACTCTCACGCCAAGGCAATTCGTTGGAATGGTGCTCATAGGGGCCCACAAATACAACAGGCTTTTGATGCGGCGGGATTTGTTGCGAAAAGTGATGTATATCATCGAGGCCTCTAGGTATCTGCAAACCCAGAATATCGATAATTTTATTAATAGCAGCGGTAGCGCCCGAGCCACAGAAAATGACACTGTCTAACGCCTTCCCGTTGACTGCTTGCTTAATCATGGTTCTTGCTTCTTCTCGAAACTTTGTTGTTTGTGCTCCTGTTGCGGAAGTTTCTGTGTGAGTATTGGCGTAAAACGGCAACACATGGTGAGCTATGTAGTTTTCGATAAAGCTTAAGCTACGGCCAGATGCTGTGTAGTCTGCATAAATGAGTGGCTTTTCTCCAAATGGTGTCGTTAATATTTGATTATGTCCAATAACCGATGTTGCAATTTTATTCATGAGCGGTGCCATAAAATACCTCGAGAAATCATTTGTATAAATGGTATCTCGATAAGCAAAGCACATTGTCTCTGACTGGGTCGTAATTTCTCATTATTTTCGAACGTTTGTTCTGTTATAGTTAATAAAAATATCGATTTGGTCCACTTAATGGAAATAGACAAAACAGATAATGCGATTTTGACACTGATGCAGCGCGATGCGTCTCTTTCTGTTGGTATGTTGGCAGAGCAAATCGGAATCTCTAAATCTGCTTGCTGGCGACGCATTCAAAAGCTAGAGGAAAATGGCATCATTCGACAGCAAGTCACACTGCTGGAACCTGCAAAAGTTGGTTTAAGCTTGACTGTGTTCATCTCTGTGCGGACAAATCAGCATAATGCCAATTGGGCAGCTAATTTTAAGCAGACAGTAGAAGAAATCCCCGGTGTTATGGAAGTGTATCGAATGGGAGGTGATGTCGATTATCTTGTAAAAGCGGTGGTGAGAGACATGACTGGATATGATCAGCTGTACCAAAAATTACTGTGTGCAGATTTGATGGAAGTGACGGCTGGTTTTGTGATGGAAACGATAAAACAGACAACCGCTTTACCGTTACCACCCCTCTAATGTTTTACTGCGTGGCTTCAATTGTATGGTGTGTATCGACGTCCTTCGGCTTGCCGAATAAGTTAGCGATACGCTCTAATATTAGGTAGTTAACCGGCACTAATATCAAGGTAATGACGGTAGCAAACAAGATACCGAACCCTAAAGACACTGCCATAGGTATTAAGAACTGCGCTTGTGTTGATTTCTCGAAGAGTAAAGGCATCAAGCCAAAGAAGGTGGTTAAGCTAGTCAACATAACAGGCCTTACGCGTGCTGCACCGGCTGTTAAAACACCTTCCATCAAGGTATGACCCTCAGCTCGCTTCTTGTTAATAAAATCAACTAGGACGAGTGAATCATTCACAACTACACCAATCAGCGCCAACATGCCCAGTAAGCTCATAATCGATAAGCTCATGCCCATTATCCAATGACCTACTACAGCACCTAGAATGCCGAAGGGGATAATACTCATGACGGCGAGGGGCTGCCAATAAGATTTAAAGGGAATGGCAAGTAAGCAGTAAATAACAAAAAAGACAAAAACGAGTCCCCACTTTAATGAACCAAAAGATTCTCTCTGCTCCTTAGCTTCGCCTTCTAATGAGTGGCTCATGTCTGGGTATTGCAAAACAAGGTCGTCTAAGTAGTCCTTCAAATCCGCCTGTAGTGTCGTCATATTGGTATTGCTCTTCTCGACATCGGCCGTGATGTTGGCGGTGCGGTAACGGTCAATACGGTTGATCGCCGAAGGGCTTTGGCCTGGGATCAATTTGGCAACATGTGCTAATGGAACTGAATCTCCGGTAGGAGTTTGCACTAACACTTGCTCCAATGTTGCAACAGACTGCCTTTCTTTAAGAGGAAGTCTAACCATGACACGGACATCGTCTCGTCCTCGTTGTACACGCTGTACTTGGGCACCAAAGTAGGCACTGCGTATCTGAGAAGATAAACCGTTGCGAGTTAAGCCTAAGGCTTTACCTTGTTCCGTCAATTCTATCTGTAACTCTTGTTTGCCGTTTGACAAGCTGTCAGAGATATCGAATACGGTTGGGTAAGTGGCAAGGTGTTCCTTAATTTTTTCTGAGGCCTCTCGTAATGTGACTAATGAGTTGCCACTTAGGCGAACATCAATTGGATCCGAACTACGGCCTATCTCAGCTCTAAAAGTCAGACTCTCAGCACCTGGAATTGTGCCTATTGCACGCCGCCATTCACCGAGTAGCTCTCGTGAGCTAATACGATAAGAGCGTTGTTCTGGTGGTACTATTTCGAAACGAACACGCCCGACGTTGGCATTACCACCTCTGCCCCCTGTTGTAGCTAATATGTTGAGTATCACACTTTCGCCCGTTTCTTCGTCAATATGCTTTTGTTTAAGTGTATAGGCGGCTTGTGAAATCTTGTTGATAAAGCGATCAGTGACTTCGTAAGGTGTCCCTGTCGGCATCGTTAAATTCATACGCACAGTTTCACTGGGTATGCGTGGGAAAAAGACAAAGCGTGTCCAGCCACTCATGATAAGCGCAATGACCAGAATGAACATGGCAACAAAGCTCATCAATGTGACACTTTTATTGCGTAAGGCCAAATGCAATAAGGGTTGATAATACCTGATAATGGCAGCTTCAAATCCGTCTGCAAAACGTTGTTGCCATCGTTCAAAGCGATTTTGCTTAGACTTTTCATTACGCAGTTTGACGTATTTCAGGTGAGCTGGCAGTACAAATTTAGACTCAATAAGAGAGAATATTAGGACTGGGATAACAACAATAGGAAGTTGCGCAAATAACGCACCACGTGCACCTTCAATAAAAGCTAATGGGAGGAATGCAGCGACAGTCGTTAGAATACCGAAAGTAACAGGTGTTGCGACTTCTTTGGTGCCTGCTATGGCAGCTTGTTCGCCAGATTCAGCATTGCGCATATGGGTATAAACGTTTTCTCCCGTTACAATAGCGTCGTCGACAACGATCCCAAGCACCAGAATAAAACCAAACAAGCTCATGACATTAATCGTGGCGCCTAAGAATGGCATGGCGATAAAGGCTCCCATAAAGGAAACAGGAATGCCCACGAACACCCAGATGGCTATTGAAGGCCTTAAAAATAAAGTGAGCAGCGCAAGGACTAAGATACCGCCCTGCGCTGCATTGGAGATTAACGTGTTGAGGCGATTTTTGACGATTTGTGAGTCGTCATCCCAGTAACTCAATTCATAGCCGACAGGCAATGTCGCCTGACGTTCGCTAATATAGTTTTTGACTAAGTCGGCGACTTCTACAGCGCTTTGCTGACCAATACGGAAGACCGATATAAAAGCGGCTTGCTTGCCGTTGAAGCGCGTGCGTACCGGCGACTCTTCAAAGCCATCGTCGATGGTGGCAACATCTCTCAAGCGTATAATGCTGCCATCAACATTGGTTTTAACGACAATTTGCGAGAAGTCATCCTTACGATAAGCCTGACCTTTTGAGCGTAATAGGATATCACCGCCCTGAGTGCGCAAGTTGCCAGCTGAGATATCTAACGAACTGGCGGCTATGGCTGTACTGACTTGGCTTAAACTGAGTTGATATTGGCGCAGTGCTTCTTGCGATACTTCAATGGTAATCTCGTAATCGCGCACGCCATCGAGTTCCAATTGTGTGAGCCCTGGAATACGTAATAAGTCATCTCGAACCTGTTCGGCAAACTCTCGAATTTCCTTTTCACCATAGTCACCAGAAACACTAACCGTAATCACATCTCGCTTTCTTTGTGCCAGCGCGACAATAGGATTCTCAGCATCTACTGGAAAAGTGTTGATGGCGTCAACTCGAGATTTGACGTCTGACAAAATCTCTCTTGCATCGTAGCCTGACTCGACTTCTATATTAACGCTGGCAGCTCCTTCTGACGATGTACTCGTAATGCGTTCTATTCCTTCTAAATCCTGCACTGCTTCTTCAATACGAATCGATACACCTTGCTCAACGTCTTCTGGTGTGGCACCACGTAAGCTGACCGACACCGAAATACGATCGGTTTCAAAGGAAGGGAATACTTCCAGTGGGATGCGTGTGGTCATTGAAAATATGCCAGCCAGCAATATGGTGATCATTAACAGGTTGGCTGCAACGTGATTTCGAGTGAACCAAGCAATCATGATTTATCCTCGGATGAACTCTGGTTACGCTTTTTTCGGCGCTCAGCCATGAGTTGTTCTACGGATACGCCTTGGGCTTTAGCGCGTTCTTGCAGGCGTTTTCTTCGTTCAGGGTCTAAGTCTGCTACTTGGGGAGATTGGCGAAAGTTTTGCCGATTGTTGCCAACGGAGACTGGCGTGCCTGAGCTAATTTGTCCAAGCGCTGTTGTGACAAGCTTGTCGCCTAATGCTAGGCCATCTGTGATAACGGCATCTGTCTCGTTTTGCCATCGTGTGGTGACGTCACGGCGCTTTAAAACCCCTTCTTCAACAATGTAAACGTATGAACCTTGATAGATGGCGCTGTTCGGAATGACAATAGCGTTGTTGAGGAGCTTGCCCTTAATTTTTGCTGTGACATATTGACCTATCTTGACTGATGCAGAAGATTTGGCTTGGTTTAAACCGTAAGGATCATCAATTTGAGCAACAACATAGAGTTGCTGAGATGCTGCATCGATAGCACTTTCTGTACGAACAATGCGGCCTCGCCAAACTTGTTCTAGGTTGAGCTCTGACGAGAATGATACCTCAGCTTGGTTGATTATCGATGTATCAGGTAATGAAGAGCGGAACTCTTCGGGTAAGTCGATCAGAGCTAAATCTGAGTTGTTTAGTGGTAACCTTATCTCGACAAAATCAACGGCAAAAATACTTGCCAGCGTTGTATTCGTTCCAACAACTTGGCCGATGTCGACTGATTTATTCAGTATTCTACCTGCATAAGGCGCGATAATAGCACTGCGTTCAACGGCAAGTTCAGCTTTACTGAGTTGCGCTTGGGCCGATAGAACGCGGGCTTTTGCGGCTTCTACTTGCGGCCCTCTTAGCAAGAGTGCATTAGGCGTATTCGCGTTATTTAAGCGCTGCTCTTCCGGTAATGATTTGTAGCGATTCCAGTCTTCTGAGGCAATGTCCGCTCTGGCTTGTTCTTCCAATAGCAGTTGTTTAGCTTCGCTTAATGTTGCTCTCGCAATATCTAAATCTGCTCTATAGTCTCTGTCGTCGAGTTGCACTAAGATTTCACCGGCTTCAAAAAATCCACCGTCGCGAAAGTTATCGCTAATTGATTTAATCTGCCCTGACACTTGAGCGACTAAAGCGCTTTGTGTTCTTGGTCTTACGGTCCCAAAGCTATTTAATTCGACTTGGTATTGCTGAGGCTGGATAGTCATAACCTCAACATTCATTTGAGGTGCTTTAGACGGAGCGCCTCGGCGTTGTTCCGGCGGGTTCTTACTGATGAAGATAGCACCAGCGAGAGCAACAACGAGAATTGTCACTGCAAGAAGGTATTTACGCACTCTTTGGGAGCCTGTTGTAGTCAATTTGACGAGCCTCTTAAACTGTTGTTTGCCTGCCGATGATGGCTTGTCTTACTTGTACTATTGAAATAGAAACAAGATCAATAGAGGGAGTGTAAAGAAAGCGTAAATTGTTAAGCGCCTAGGTTGTTTAACGTGATTATAGGTGAGTTTAGCGTGACTCGCGGATATTGAGTGACACCAATCTTTCTGCAGATTGGTATGACATCTGATTGAAGAAAAAAATATGGAGAGTAATATGCTTTCAATAAACAGAGCATCGATAGAAAAATAATTAGATAACTGATGACAGAAAATAAACACATGGATCAATCCTCTGAGCTACAAACCGATGTGCAGCCTGACGAGAGATATGTACCCAAAGGCTTGCTTCAAAAATTGACGGGTTACTTGTCATTAATACCAGTGCCTCGGGTGGTATCGTCTACGATGGGTCGGTTGTTTAGCATTGCTAACAGAGCGTGGCACCGATTCAAGCTTGAGGTCAGCCAACTTAGCTTCTCACAATGGTGTTACTTCATTGCCATTATTAACTTTTTTAGTGATACGGAAGGAGACTGGGCGGAGTCACCTAAAACGCTTTGGGTTGGCTTGATTGCTGGTTTAGGCTTAATGCGTGAGTTATGGATTCTGTTTCATCGTATTTGGCAAAAAACCTTAGGTAAAGGAGTTTTGTTAGTCCTGTATGCCGCTACTGCCAATTTCGCCCTTGCAGTTTCCGCATTAAAAATCAATGACATCGCTGGAATAGAGCCGACCCCTTTTATTTTTACTTTGGGTTTTACGACATTAACCATGCTGCCTTTTTGGATAATCATGGCGTCTGTTTTGTTTTTCGCCATAGCGCTGGTTGTCCAAACAACCTGGTTGGTTGTTGGATTGCTATTACGAATTATTCGAATAAAAATCAGGATGCATTGGGAAGATGAAGGGTTTGCTGTTTTAACCGTCATATTTCGGCTTATTCTCACACCTGTTGTTATCGTAGCTTTAACAAAATTTGCTGGGCCTTATATGGAACAGGTGAATTTTATGGATTCGCCGTCGGGGCTATTTAGTGTATCCGATTCGAGAAACCAAGGGCGTGATAATATAAATGACAGGCCAGTACTACAGCTGTTTGGTGAATCGAGCGAAGCTGTTCAAGAAATTATTGAGCAAGCTAAAGCAGAACAACTTGCTCAGCAAAACACTCAAAATCCATCGCAGCCGAGTGAAGATTCAGAAGCTTTAATGGGGGAAGTAGAAAGGCAGCGAGATCTAGATCAGTTAATTGCTGCCCTGCCATATTTCGAGAATTTAAGTGCTATCAATGTGCCATTAAACTTCTCTCTTGCTAGGCCAGTGAGCAATGGTAGCGATCCAATCAAGGCATATGATGAATCAAATACAATCGCTATCAATAGTGAAGGTAATGAGGTTGAAGAAGAAAATCCGCAAGCTGATGTTACTCTGGATACGGAGATAGTAGAGCGTGAGAAAAATCGAGACCTAGATAAGCTTATTGCTGCCTTTATTTTCCACTTCGAAACGTATTCTAACTCTATGTGTAAGAAAGAGCCTCATCAGCATAGTTTGGTTATTGATGAAAATTCAGTGCTATTGGTTGAAAAGTCCGATACTGAACTCGGATATACTTTTTCTGTAGAAGCTTGCGTATACGTCTTTGACTAGAGCAACACGCTCCAGCTCCACGGTGAACAGTTCTCACCGTGGATTTTATTATATCGTAGTAAGGCGATAGCTAGCCCTACTTGGGGCTAAGCCAATAATAGTTTTTTAGCTTTCTGCCTTTGGTTGCATGGCCTGATATCCGAAATCGGCAATCAGTGCGATGACTAAGCTGATGGCAACCATAGGTAGGAATATAGCGGTGGCTACCGTAATACCAACGATGCTTTTAGATACAGTGTGGTGTTTAGGTTTTTTGGGCGCTGCGAATGTTCCTTTGGGCCGGCGGGCCCACCACATCACAAAGCCTGTTATGCTCAGTGTGATAATCCCTAAAGCAGTAATAAGTCCTAAAATTTGGTTTAAGATACCGAATAAAGCACCTTCATGTAATGCAATACCATAAGAAACCAATTGTGAGACAGGGTGTGCATCTTCAAAGTTAATACGCATTAATTCCTCGCCGCTCCATCTATCGTAATGAATCGTTTTTCTTGCAGAGCGATTGTCCGTCCGAGAGCGAACAGACCAAACACCATTTTCACCTCTAGGCATCGAGATAACGACTGGATGTTCAAGTTGTAACGATGATGCTTTAGCCACTATGGTATTTAAACCAACATCTTGAGCTTGGGGAGTACTGTTAGACTTTAGGGTTGGACTTATGTCTGAGTCAGCACTTGTTCTATTCCATAGGGATGTTCCGTCGGTCATTGGTTGTTTCGATTTTAATGCTCTAGCTTTAGCTGATGAGCTACTTGTCCAGCCCATAGTCGACTGAACTCGGTCAAAACCTTCACCCCAAAGTTGTGTCCAAGGTAGCCCTGTCAGAAGGAGTACCAGTGTCATGATGCTTATCCATAAACCCACTGCTCCATGGAGTTTTTTATATTTCTCTCTTGTGCTCAGATTGGCTAGCTTAGGTAAGAAGAAGTGCTTAAAAACAGTAAATTTTGATTCACCATTAAGTGCGGTGGGCCACCAGAGATAGAGGCCTGTGATAACGAGAACAATCATCCAGCTAGCCATTAACTCAACGACATAACTACCATTGTTACCGGACAGCAGTTCACCATGTATGTTTCTAATAATTTGCAGGAATTGATCGCTGCGAAGTTGTTCTTTGAGCACTTCACCGTTGTATTGATCGACCCAATAAACAGATGTTGCGCCATTTTCTCGCAGCTGAATCTCAACACTTGGATCATTGGGTTTGGCGAGTGTGTAATTGCTGAATGTGGCATTAGGCCGAGATTTCATCAACCCATCAACAAGAGTCGTAGCTGGCAACGCTTGTTGTGTAGGTTGAGCATAATGTACCGAGCTTTTGTTAATACTATTTTCGATATAATGCTCTATTTGAGGCTTGAACAAATAAATGGAGCCGGTTGTCGCAAGGATTATTGCGAACGGAATAACCATGATGCCAGCGAAAAAATGCCAGCGCCACATGCGCTTTCTTAGTAGTAATTGGTTTTTTGATAACATGAATACAAGTCTTTATCGATGAAGAACGGGCTGAATACGAAAAAGTGAAGTAGCACTCAACAGTCCCTGCTTTTAGTGACGAAGCTTATTATTGACTGCTTTGAGTCAAGATGAAATACCTATTGTTTTAAATAAACGATGGACTGACAGTAAAATAAGATATTCCTACTCACCCTCAACTTTCGTCTCAAAATAATATGCTCTCGTATCAGTATTGACCTATGAGAATCTATTATTTATCTGTATTTGAGGCTATTTAGGAGATTCAATGACTGCTATCTTGTCCTGACCACTTTGAGTGACTGAATTCAATATCTATATATGATATACGTATTTACGCACCAGCTATGAATGTCGCTGGTGGCGTTTAAACTCAAACAGGAAGGTATAAATTGAAGAAAGTATTTATTATTACGAGTATTTTATTATTTAATTTCTTTAGCTACACAGTGATGGCGAAAGATTTTGTTGGGACAATTGAAAACTATTACGTTAAAGAGAACGGCACAGTTTTACTGAGTGTCAAGAATGCGAATGGCTTAGAGCCTAATTGCAACACCTCATCAAATGAGCTTTGGCCATTTTATTTTATAATTGATAATGAAGCTAAATCGAAAATGTTTGATATGTTAATAAATGAAGCAAACAATCAACAGACGATTTATGTAGGACATGAAGAAAATGACGTGGCACGCTGCAAAGTCTTATATTTAGCTGTAATAAAAGGTTGATTAAAACTTAAAACCTCGCCATGTTATCACTTGTTAACATGGCACTTGATGTATGAGTTTGGGACAATATAAAACGTGTTTCGAGCAAAGCGCAGATTTGAAGGTTTAGCTGTTATAAGCCGCCGCTCACATCAATAAAATTTCCAGTAGAAAATGATGAGTCATCACAAGCCGACCAGTAAATCGCTTTTGCAACTTCCTCTGCAGTACCGCCCCTTCCTAAAGGGATTTTGCTTTTTAGCCGTTCAACTCGATTGGGATCACCACCATCAGTATGCATGTCTGTCAGAATAAAGCCCGGGCGAACACAATTAACTCGAATTCCTTCAGGTGCGACCTCGACTGAAAGGCCTTTGGTTAATGTGTCTATGGCGCCCTTTGAGGCGGCATAGTCGATATACTCATTAGGTGAGCCAGACTTAGCTGCACCAGATGATACATTGACGATGACACCACCATGCCCCGCTCTGCTTTTAGACATTCTTTTTATGGCTTCTCGTGAGCAAAGGAAATAGCCTGTGACGTTATTCTTTAAAATAGCGTCGATCCTATCCGCACACATATCGATGACTTTAGATTGTGCTTTGAGAATGCCAGCGTTGTTCACTAAAACATCTAAGCGTCCAAATGCTTCGTCAGTTGCTTTAAATAATGCTAGAGCACCTTCTTCGGTTGAAACGTCAGACTTTACCGTAATACACGGTGTATTGGATGCGGTTAGCTCTTCTGACAGTTGAGCGGCTGCTTTGTCGTTAGTTTTATAATTGATACAGATAGCAAAGCCGTGATTGGCGAAAAGTCTGGCTGTTGCAGCACCTATGCCGCGACTACCACCGGTAACAATAACGACTTTACTCATATTCACTTATCGCCTTAGGAATCTTTATAACCAGTTAATAATACTTTTCCATTCTGGTCGATTGGCTAGGAACTTACAATCCACCTCGGTAAGGGCATAGGTAACACCACCACCGGCTAAGCTTGCAACAAAACAAACCTTACCAATAGTGTCGACGGTATATACCAAAGAGTTTCTTTTGACATAGTCGTATTGTGCCCAGTAGATACCGTTTTCTTCTTGTTCCACTTTAACCGCTGCTTGCGCCATACTGGTTGCGAGCATGAGTGTGCCAAGTAAGTAATTAATTTTCTTCATTGTTCTTGTCCTACAGTATTTTTTGACATGGTAAGTTCTCCAGAGGTGCAACTCAAGCTCACAGTAGCCGAATGGCTTATAGACTTTTATCACCACTGATATAAGGTAGGGAGTTAATAGTCACGGCGATAATAATGTTTATAGTTTGTCCTTAGCAAAGAATTCAGTCTTCACACTCATTGCCAATTTGTCTCTGGCGCTAAGCAATTGGCTGTTGCTGGTCATATTAACCAAGTATTTTCCTGCAAAGAGCTTGGGGGAAGTGGTTATCTCTTTGTCTGTATTGTCGCCGCTATTCTTATTTAGTAGTTTTAAGTTGCGTACACTGTTGGTCGTTGACTTAGAAAATGAATACCCAGTTGTACAGTATTTTAATGCACGATTTTTAGCCAATACAGTTGCTCTGTTACTTTCACCTATCTTGTGGTTTGCTTTTCTTAATGATGTCTCCGGGGCTGTTTTTTGTGCTGTTGTTGCTTACCGTTGGTTTGATGCCTGGTGTGAGCTTTGTTACAGCTACATGCAAAGAATTCAGTCGTTTAAGCAGGTATCGAAATCACAGACATTGAGGTCTGTTGCTTCTACTTTGGCATTAATTGTTTCGTCAGTGTTGTTTCATTCAATCCAGATTACGCTCTTATCGTGGGTGCTAACCGTCGCTGCTTTTGCATTTAAAGATCTCTGGTTAGTGTCTCGTCTCGTGAAGCAGAATGAAGGTCAGGTGTTCCCTCTTTCATTAATGGCAGGACGATTTAGTTACTACCTTCAATCCCTGTCGATATACAAGAAATATATGACGGTTAGCTTTGCGTTGATGTTTTCCTCGCTTTTTGTCTTTATTCCTAATTACTTCTTAAAAGCTCATGCTGGGTTGGAAGCTGCCGGGCAGTTCGCAGCAGTTAGCTACGTATTAGTCGCCGGGAGTATTCTGATTACCAGTGTGTCGCAAGTTGCGTCACCTATGTTCAGTAGGCTAGTGATAGACGATCAGTATCCTGCGTATTTTCGTTTGGCCATTAAAATGTGTTTCGTGGGTTTAGGTATTGGGTTTGTCGGCTTTTTGATCACTATCCTGTTTGGTGAATGGATATTGAAACTGGTTTATAACCGAGAGTTTGCTGAACTAGCACCGGAACTGAATTGGATTATGGCGGCCGCAATGGTGCGGTATAGTTATATTTTTTTAGGGACTTCAATGAATGCGCTAAAGCTATTTAAGTTCCAAACGCAAATTGGGTTCGTAGGGGTTGCTATTATTCTTGTTACTTGCTTCGTGTTGGTACCTGAACAAGGCACCCTAGGTGCTGCTGTTTCTATGTTTATTGCAACATGTGTTGAGTTGCTCCTCTATCTTTTCCGTTTTTATGGCATAAGAAAACAAAAATTTATGGAAGCTGCAAATTGAAAAGAACGAAAGTGTTACATGTATTTGGCATTATGAATCGTGGTGGTGCCGAGATAAGAACCTTGTCCCTCATGTCCTCATTGCAAGAGAAAGGTGTTGATTTCGAATTCTGTGTCTTGAGCGGCGAGAAAGGCGTGCTTGACGAGGTTATTCGTCAAAAAGGTGGAGAAGTACACTACTGCAAGCTAGGTGTCGGTTTTTTAAGTCAATTTATGCGTTTGCTTAAGACAGGACAGTTCGATGTTGTTCATTCACATGTATCGCTAGTATCAGGTGTTATTTTATTACTTGCGCGACTAGCTGGTGTTAAGAACCGAATTGCCCACTTTAGAAGTATGTCAGACATGGTGGGGGAGAGCGTGTTACGTCGTGTTAGAGATGTGATTTTAAGACGTTTATTATTGAGTAATGCAAACAAAATATTAGGCGTTAGCATAGGTGCCTTGGATGGCTATTGGAAAAGAAATTGGCGAGACGATAATCGGTTTGAAGTCGTTTACAATGGTTTCAATGTGCCACACATTAGTCTTGATGATAAATTTTGGCACGCTTTCATTGATGATTATGACGGTGGAAATATTATCGTCCATGTCGGAAGAATGGACAAAGCAAAGAATCATCTGAGGTTGACAAAGATTTTCCATCGTTACCAATCGATGGATCCTGCGGCCCGTATGGTATTTATAGGCAAAGAGTTTGAGGCTGTTAAGAAAACAGTGGTTGACTACGCGACAGATAACCAGTGCTTATCAAAACTTGTTTTCCTTGGAGAAAAACCGGATGTGCTGCCTTTTGTTCGTCACGCTAAAGTCATGTTATTCCCTTCTCTATGGGAAGGTTTGCCAGGTGCCTTAATTGAGGCAGCGAGTTTAGGTATCCCCGTTCTCGCCTCAGATATTCCCAGTGTCAAAGAAGTTGCTGAAAAACTGCCAATAGTTAAGCCAATGAGTTTGGACGAAAGTGATGAAGCGTGGGCGATACAACTGCAACAGTTTGTGAACAATCAACCTAATTACCAATTGGCTATTGATGCATTTAATTGCAGTGGCTTTCTCCTTAATGCCAACCTAGATAAGTTGTATGGACTTTATACCCAATAAACCCTTGTTCTTCAAAGTGCTTGGTATTTGGATAATGCTATGCAATTGTACGATTGTATTTTCGATCTATTTTGATGTGTTTGAAGCGCCACGAGGTCAGTTAGAAGTTTTTACAACAATTAATTTGCTGATTATCTCCAGTATTATGGCATTCACCTTACCAAAAGGTATTTGGTCAATATGCTTCATCTTTTTTATATCCTTTAGTGTCTTTCATGGTGGGTTAGTGCTTGCCAATTCCGTTGATGGCATAACAGACGAAGACATTATTTATCAAATTAGCTGGTGGTATAACAATATCGAAACAGATAATGCTATTCACTTGATTAATTTGGGCATGATAGGGTTCGGTTTAGGAGCCGTTTTTTTCTCTCGCAAACCGCCAGTCATTGACGAAATCGAGGCGAGTGACGTTTTTAAAAAGCGTATCTTTAATTTAGGTGGTTTCTTACTCATTTTTGCCGTCGTGGGCTTTTTTGCTGTTGGTTTTGGCACGGGTGCTATTAGTTCCTATGGCGCATACCTAACAACTCTCGATGCGATACCTCTCCTTGGTACTCTGTTTGCCTACATTTATCTTTTCATCGGTTTAAGCCTTGTTTTTATTAGTGTTTCGTATAGGAAAGGTTTCGGCTATTTCTATTTTATAATCTTTGCTGTATGGGCCGCTTTTGCATTTAAATTGGGGCTACGTGGCGAAGTTATGTTTCCTGGAACTGTTGCTGCTTGTATGTTAGGCCGAAGAGGAGCACCTGTTAACGGTTTTACTTTATTGATTGTCACATTGTCTTTTTTGGTGTTAACCGGAGTGGTTAAGAATGCGCGTATTTCTGGCGACTATTCAGGCGTGGATTCGATTAACCCGCTTAACGCGGTGGCGGAAATGGGGGCTAGCTTAAGGGCGGTACAAGAAGTTATTGCATGGCGTAAGCAAGATTATCAGTTGTTGTTAGGAGGGAGTTATTGGGCGCCCATCGAGAGGCAATTAGCTTACTTTATCCCTGGTTTGCATCGAAAGCCAGGGGCTGAAGATGAGAGATTGTTGAATGTGGTGGTGGCAAAACGAGCTGGACCCATTGGTTTCTCTCCTGTCGCTGAAGCTTATGTCAATTTTGGCGAGCGAGGCGTACTTCTGATCATGTTTATTTTGGGGGCATCAATGGCGTACTTTGACAGCCAACCGTCCCGGCTGAGCTACGATATTTTAGTTGGCGTTAGCTTAGTCCCTGTCTTCACTATGATTCGAAACAGTTTTGCCGCTGTGCCAGTTCAGATAATGGTGGGAATAGTTCTGGCCTACATATTTATGTATGTCGCAAAAACTAAGTTGAGGAGTTGAAGTTTTGGAGTTAATCGTTACTTGTGAGTTTCGTTTCCTAAAAACCCCAGATGGGCGAGTGTGGACGACAAGTGCCTTTCAATATGACTTTTGGCTGCGATATCTTGAGGCCTTCGAACAGCTTCTTGTTGTCGCCAGAGTACAAGAAGTCAATAAAGTAGATGACGATTGGGTCTTGTCTAGTGGACCTAATGTCCGTTTTTGTGGTTTACCTTACTACGTCGGCTTGAGTGGTTTAGCAAAGAGCTTTTGGGCAACATTAAAGATCCTCAGAGATACAATTAAGCCCGATAGTGCTGTTATTTATCGTGTACCGTCGCAAACCGCGATGCTTTCTTGCTTGAGTCGATTGGGTAGAACACATGATTATGCATTGGAGGTGGTTGGTGACCCGAGTGATGTTTTCGAATCAGGTATAGTGAATGGGTTTACTGATCGTATCTTAGGTTGGGTTAGTCGCAATGCGCTGCAATGGATGGTTAAAAAAGCGCATAGTGTGAGCTATGTCACCAATGCGTACTTGCAAAGGCGTTACCCTGCCAGTGATGAGGCTTATGCGATAGGATGTTCAGATATTGAATTGACTCATGACTGGATAAAGTCGAGCGCAAGAAAATACAGTGCACCTGCGCAGAACTGGGTCTTGGTTGGTTCTTTTGGCCAGCTCTATAAAGGGCCTGATCTACTGATTAATGCCTTGGCTAAACTGAATAGCGAAAAAGCAGAAGGTGAGCCTCAGTATAAGCTCACCATGTTAGGTGATGGGATTTACAGAGCCGAAATGGAAGCATTGGCGGAATCACTGGAGTGTTCAGACAACGTAAACTTCGTCGGCGAAGTGAATGCAACTCAGGTGAAAGAGTATTTGGAGAAGGCTGATGTGTTTGTCATGCCTTCGCGTACAGAAGGGTTACCGCGCGCATTGATTGAAGCGATGGCAACAGGGTTACCTGCTATTGGATCTCGCGTAGGGGGGATTCCAGAATTACTCGGTGATGAACATTTATTTGAATCAGAAAATGTTGATGAACTGGCGACTAAACTCGGTCGATTGTGTTCGTCTGAGCGTGACTTGAATGAAGCATCTACACGTAACCTTAGTGTTGCTTTAACTTACGAAGCTTCAATCTTGCATGAACGCCGACAAGCGTTTTATCGGCATGTTAAGACAGAATCACTAGAACGAAATGAGCATAAGCGAAAAATAATAAGATGAGAGTTCTGCATTTATTGAAAACGGCGGTCGGTGCTTCTTGGGCGCTGCGCCAGACGAAAGAGCTTGTGGCTCTTGGGGTTGAAGTTCATCTTGCTGTGCCGCCCGGACCAATGATTGAGAAATATCAAAAGGCTGGGGTCATAGTTCATGTGTTTGATGCTTCGATAAATTTCAAAAAGCCGTGGCAAAATATAGCTAAAGCGAAAGCATTTAGGCTATTGCTTGATAAGGTTAAGCCTGATCTTGTGCACAGCCATTTTGTTGCTACTACATTGCTGATGCGTTTTGCGATGAGAAAGTCTGCAATCCCCAAGATTTTTCATGTTCCAGGCCCCTTGCATCTAGAGCATACTTTATTTCGTGAGTTAGATCTAAAAACGGCCAATAAGAAAGATTACTGGATGGCCTCTTGTTTGTGGACGAAAGATAAGTATCAGTCACACGGCATCGAAAAGAAGAAAGTCGGCTTGGCTTACTATGGTGTAGATGAAGTTGACTTTGTAAAGCCAGAACCGACAACGCCAAAAGAAAACCTGCGCCAGCTGCTTGATATGAGTGAGGGTGCACCGCTTATCGGTATGGTTGCTTATTTCTACCCTCCTAAGGCTTACCTTGGTCAGAAACGTGGACTCAAAGGGCATGAAGATTTAATCGATGCAATGAAGCTTGTGGCGTCAGATTTTCCTGATGCCAAATGTGTTTTTGTGGGTGGTCCTTGGGGAGATTCTGAGAAGTACTATTTACAAGTTCAGCGCTATGCTGAGCAGGTAGGTGCAAACAACTGCGTATTTTTGGGTTTTAGAAGCGATGTGCCTTCTTTGTATCAGCAGTTTGATCTCGCCGTTCATCCATCGCATTCTGAAAATGTCGGCGGTGCAGTGGAATCTATGTATGCCAATATCATCACGCTAACGACACGTGTGGGTGGGTTCGTTGATTTGGTGAAAGATGATATTACGGGTTATCTGGCTGAGCCACACAATCCTGAGTCATTGGCCAGGAAAATCAGACAGGCATTGGAAAGCCGTGGCGAAAAGAAAGAAGCTATGCTCAAAGAGGCTTTCGAGAAAGTCACTTCTGTCATGAACGTCAAAGACAATGCCAAGCAGGTACTGGCGTTCTACCATCATGTGTTGCAACAGGAGCGTTCAGATGATTAAACGTCTCATTGATTTTTTTGCCGCCTTGTTTGGTGTGTTAATTTTATTGCCTGTCTTGTTAGTGCTTGCGCTAGTTATCGCTATTAAATTAGGCAGGCCTGTACTGTTCATCCAAAAGCGACCAGGGTTAAATACTAAGCCTTTCAATTTGCTTAAGTTCCGAAGCATGACAGATGAAAAAGATAGTCATGGTGAGCTTCTTCCCGACGAAAAGCGTCTGACAAAACTAGGCAGTTTTATCCGTTCTGCCAGTTTAGATGAGTTACCCAGCTTATTGAGTGTACTCAAAGGCGATATGAGTTTGGTTGGGCCAAGACCTTTGCTGATGGAGTATTTGCCACTTTATAATCAGCGTCAGCAACAGCGCCATCAAATGAAACCGGGGATTACAGGCTGGGCACAAGTGAACGGTCGGAATGCGCTGAGCTGGGAGCAGAAGTTCGAATACGACGTTTGGTATGTTGAGAATCAATCATTACTTCTGGATATTAAGATTTTATTTATGACCTTGAATAAGGTGTTTAAACGAGATGGGATTAATCAAGCAGGGCAGGCAACCATGACAAAGTTCACGGGAACACCTGAACCTAAAGAAGATAAGCCGTCTTAGGAGCAAGGACAATGATAGAGAGGCTTTACATTATAGGTGCCGGTGGGCATGGGAAAGTTGCTGCAGACTGCGCTGACGCGATGGGTTGCTTTGGCGACATCAAGTTCTTAGATAATGCTTATCCTGAGCGCCAGTGCCTTCTTGACTGGGATATTGTCGGGAAACCTGATGCGGTAACTGACCTCAGCTCCGGTCAGAATGTACGGTTTTTCGTTGCCATAGGCGATTGCCAAACACGCGCTCGGGTAACTGAAGGCATACTGGAAGAAGGAGCGACTTTAGCGACCCTCATTCATCCCACTGCTGTGGTCAGTAGCCGAGCTGATGTGGGTGTAGGTACATTGATTTGTGCGAATGCGACGGTGAATGTTGCGACGAAAATAGGTCAAGGCTGTATCATAAATACAGCAGCAACCATTGACCACGATTGTACTATTGTACAATATACACACATTGCACCTGGTGTTAATCTGGCCGGCGCGGTTTTGATTGACCAAAGAACGTTTGTAGGTATAGGTAGTGCTGTTGCGCAAGGTGTCACTATTGGTGAGTGTTGCGTGATTGGTGCTGGAGCCGCCGTTGTTAATGATATTCCATCGAATACGTTGGCTGTTGGTGTACCCGCAAGAGTAAAGAAATCAACGATGTAATCAAGCTACGGATTGCAATACAGAAATTAGAATAAAAATAACAAAACAAGAGCGGTAACAATTTATGCTTAATGGTCCATTTTCTCCATGGCCTGACTATGACAAGGCTGAGAAACAGGCAGCGTTAGATGTTTTAAATTCTAATCAAGTTAACTATTGGACAGGGCAACAGGGACGGGAGTTCGAACGCGAATTCGCCTTATTTGCCGAATCCGAATATGCTGTTGCTGTTGCTAATGGCACAGTAGCTCTGGATTTATGTTGGCAAGCCTTAGCGATGGCACCCGGCTCAGAAGTGATCGTCACTTCTCGAACATTCCTTGCGTCGGTCTCATCCATTGTACTGGCTGGCCTAGTGCCGGTATTCGCTGACGTTGAACTAGATTCTCAGAATATTTCTGCAAAGACGATCAAGTCACTTATTACAGATAAAACCGCAGCTATCTTGTGCGTCCATTTAGCCGGTTGGCCTTGTGAAATGGATGATATGTTGGAGTTAGCTAAAGACCATAATCTCTATATAGTTGAAGACTGTGCACAAGCCCATGGTGCTAAATATAAGGGCCGCTCTGTTGGTAGTATTGGCGATATAGGGGCATGGTCGTTTTGTCAGGATAAAATCATGACCACGGGTGGTGAAGGTGGCATGGTAACGATGAATAATAAAGATTTGTGGAATAAAGTGTGGTCGTTCAAAGATCATGGCAAAGCCTATTCAACGGTATATGAAAAGCAACATCCTCCCGGATTCAGGTGGTTACATGAATCGTTTGGTACCAATTGGCGGATGACAGAGATACAAAGTGCTATTGGGCGTCATCAAGTGCGTAAAATGCCTGATTGGCGAAAGACGCGCGCAAAATATTCTCAGCAGATTTTTGACGCCCTAGCTAACTTTAAAGCGATTTATATTCCTCAGATTCCAGATTATATAGAGCACGCATTTTATAAATGCTATGTGTTTGTCAATGATGAAAATCTTAAACCTGATTGGGATCGCGATCGTGTGATCGATGAAGTCGTTAAACAAGGTGTCCCCTGTTTCTCCGGCTCTTGCTCTGAGGTGTATTTAGAAAAAGCGTTTGACGACACTCCTTATAGACCTGACGAGCCATTAAAAAATGCCAAAGTGTTAGGTGAGTCTAGCTTAATGTTTTTAGTCCATCCGACACTAAAAACAGCAGAAATTGATAAAACTTGTGAAGTAGTCAGTCGTGTTATAAGTGAGGCAAGCTTGTAATGATGGCAAAAATATTTTCGCTGCCGCCATTGAAAAAGAAAGCTGTCAAAATACTTTGGGATGGGCTTTCTTTATTGTTTGCTGCCTTTGTATCCTTTGTTATTCGCTACGGTATTTCAGGCCTGAAGTTCGGTCCCGCTGAATTGTTGCATGTAGGGGCTAGTGTATTATTAACGCTTATTTTTATGATGGCTATCGGGCATTATCGACAAGTTATTCGGTATATGAGCATCGGTGCGTTTAGTCATATTCTTATGGGGGTAGTGGTCTTTGCCGTATCACTATTTGTGTTACGTTATCCTTTTGGCTCATTTGTGCCTAATAGCGTGCCATTTATTTCCGCATTCTTAGCCGCTATTTTCATTGGTGGTCCTAGGGCTCTCATTTTTACAACGTCTCAATTACAGAATTATCAGTTAAGAGAAAAGTGTGTCATTTTCGGTGCTACAAACTCGGGTAGAAGTTTGGCCAGTATCTTGAAACAAAGTGGCGATCTGATGCCTGTAGCTTTTATTGATGACAAAAAGAAGTACCTTGGCAGTAAAGTGCTTGGCATACCTGTAGTGGGCAGGGATAGCATTCCTCAGCTTGTGGAAAAGCATAATATTAAGAAAGTTCTGTTAGCGGTTAACAACTCGAACATGTCTCGTCGGAAAGAGCTAATAAGTGAATTGGAACCTTATGCGCTTGAATTATTATCAGTGCCTAATTTGTCAGATATTGTATCTGGTAAACATAAAATAGACGAGTTAAGAGAAATTAAGATTGACGAGCTGCTAGGTAGGGCTCCAGTCCCTCCACTACAAGATCTGCTCTCAGTTAACATCACAGATAAAGTTGTTATGGTGACAGGTGCTGGTGGTTCTATCGGAAGTGAATTGTGTCGTCAAATTAGCTTACTTAAGCCATCAAAGTTAGTGCTCTACGAATTAAGTGAATTCAATTTATACCAGATTGAGAATGAGCTTCAGAAAATCCATCTAGATCTTGACATTGTCGCCATACTCGCCAGTATTCAGGATGGAGAGGTGGTGCGCCGCGCCATGACAGAACATAAAGTACAAACTGTTTATCATGCAGCGGCATACAAGCATGTTCCTATGGTTGAGCAGAATATTCCTGCCGGTATTCGAAACAATGTCTACGGTACGGCGAACGTTGCGCTTATCGCAGCGGAGTGTGGGTTAGAAAAGTTTGTCCTTGTTTCAACTGACAAAGCTGTGCGACCGACTAACATCATGGGGGCGACAAAGAGGTTTGCTGAGTTATTCGTTCAAGGTATCGCCGAGCTTAATGATGAAACTGATTATGCGATTGTACGTTTTGGTAACGTACTCGGATCATCGGGCTCTGTTGTGCCTTTATTTACGCGACAAATTAAAGCTGGGGGACCCATTACAGTTACTCACCCTGACATTACTCGCTTTTTTATGACCATTCCTGAAGCTGCTCTATTAGTTATTCAAGCTGGTGCGATGGGTAAAGATGGTGAGGTTTTTGTTTTGGATATGGGCGAGTCGGTCAAGATTGTTGATTTGGCTGAGAAAATGGCACATATCATGGGCTTTAGTATCAAATCAGAAGACAATCCTAAGGGGACGTTAGAAATGACGTTTTCTGGTTTACGTCCAGGTGAAAAGTTATATGAAGAACTTCTCATCGACGATGCTGACACTAAGACTGAGCATCCTAAGATTATGGGTGCCGATGAAACAAAAGTACCTTTCAGTGATGTATTAATGCTTATGGATCAACTCAATGAAGCATTGTTTTCAAAGGATGAATCGTTGGCTAAACAACTGTTGATAGATGCGCCACTGGCTTATACGCCCGCAGCTCATGATCAACCTCCTAAGAATGAAAGCCAACAAGCATTGGCCAGTTAATATACCAATCCACAAGTCGTGTTGTGCGAAGCCTATAGAAAATAGGTTTTTGGCCGATAGTTATTGGTATTAGCTAAATCATGACAAAATAGCTGTTTTAGCAATATAACAGTCCAGAGGCAGGCGTAAATGTATTTTATCCTGCCTTATTTGTCTTGGTTTAACGATGTTACAAGCGTTTTACTATTAACTCGAGTAATCAGGCCTTTGAATATTAGCAGACAACAATGGCGAGTTCTTTTGCTGGCACTTATCGGTGCGGGTTATTCTGTGCTCGCTAGTGCGGCGCCTCAGGTTATTGACCCCGATGCTTCCCCTCTGCGGCTGCACGTAAATGCAATCTATCAAGATGATTTTAATCCACTACTGCTGCCTGAAGAGTCAGCACCAGCGCTAGGTATTGGCTTGAATGGTGCTATTGTCGCCAAAGGTGAGGGTGTTTGGTATCAACTAGATTATAGTGCCAATATTGATGCCTTTGATACGGCTAGTGATGCCATTGAAAGAACAGATTCATACGAGAACTTTAGGGCTCAGTTTTTAACACGATTTTATCTTAGCCAAGAATGGTTTTTGGATTTAGCCGGTCAGCATGAACAAGTCGATGAGGCTTTTGGTACGGGGTTATCTAGATTAAGACCTAACATAGTTGAAGCCGACCACCGAGAAGAAAATACCTTTTTAGCTAATGCTGTATACGGTAATGATACATCAAGGCGTTATTTAAGCATTGAGTACGAATTTCTAGATCGTGAATACGATGATATTAATGACTATGCCTTCTTATTCGATCTTGAACAACAACGTTTAACGGTAGATCTCGGTTTTAGTTTGTCGTCGGCTTCGCGTTTACTGTTCCGTATCAATGCGTTCGACGATGATTTTCAGCAGGCACTGCGCAACGATAGCCAGATGCAATCTGCGTTAGTTGGGTTTTCGTGGCAGGCGAGTGGTAAAACGTCGTTTAGTGCGTTAATTGGTGGCTATCGAAGAGAGACAGATAATCAGGAAGATACCAGTGGTCTAAGTTGGACACTGGGCTTGAATTACGAGCCTAATGATTATTTCTCAATTAGGATTAATTCGTCTCAAGACTCGATTGTCAGTGGGGATGAATTTGCCGCTAACTCGGTGAGAACACAATCATCGATAGCCGTGAATTATCGGTTTAATGATTTATGGTATTTGAGAACAGCTTTTCAGGTGTCGGATACTGAGTTTGAGGGATCACTTAACGAACGAACGTTAGATGAATCAGATATGAGTGTTGTTTTGGGTTTAGAAATTAAGTCACATAATCGTGTGGAGTTGTCTGCACGGGTGTTAGATGTAGAGGATAGAAGTATTTTCATTGATTATGACCAAACAGAAGGTAAGTTGACGTGGTTTTACGACTTCTAGCTTATGCTCTGTTTTTCGCCTGTGGTATGGCCTTTTCATCTGATGATATAACCATAGGTGCAGGTGACACGATAGTTATTGACGTATACAACGAGCGTGATCTTTTTGTTCGTACGAAAGTTGATAAAACGGGCATCGTAAGAGTTCCTCTCGTTGGTGATATTTTGGTGGTTGATAAGACAACAAAAGTATTGAGTCGAGAGTTAGAAGCCGCGTTTGAAGACGGGTATTTGGTTAGGCCGAGTGTATCGGTCACCATTGAAGCGTTTAGGCCTTTCTATATCGGTGGTGCAGTGAATGATCCAGGCTCTTATGAATTTGAGTTAGACCTGACAGTTGATAAAGCCATCGCTATAGCCGGAGGGTTGAAAGACCGAGCGTCGAGTAAGAACTGGTTCATCATTAGGGGGAATAACAAAGACAAGTTGCCTGTCACTGCAAAGTCAAAGGTTAAACCTGGTGACATCGTTACCATAGGCGAAAGTATCTTCTAATGCCGCAGAGTGAGCACGTTGAATCTCAAGAAACCTCGTTTGACCTCAGCGAGCTGTTTGCCTTTTTATGGTTAAAAAAATTCCGGATCATTTTTGTTGCGTTCATTATCATTGTATTGGGTGCTTATTATGTTACGAACAAAACCAAGCTTTATAATAGCCGCGCTATCTTATTGTTGAGTGATGCATCCTCTTCTTCCATTGCACTGCCTAATTTATCGTTTGGTAGCTCTGATACCAGTCAATTGGATACACACATCGAATTCATACGTTCTCGTCAATTCTTGAAAACGGTTGTCACCAACTTGAAGCTTCACCTAGAACCTGAATTTTTGCCACGTGTTGATGAGAGTGTGGGTGAACCGAATATTGACTACACCGTTGGAATTGTTAGACAAAACATATCCTTGGGGAAGCTGAGTAACACAGACATGTTGAGAGTGAGCTATGTTTCTGAGAGCCCACAGATATCAATGGATGTTGCTAATGCAGTAGGCCCTGCGTTCTTTGATTTTCAAGCTCAGCGTCGTAGGGAGTTAGCTGATTCAGCTTCGCAACAACTCGATTCACAAGTCTCTGATTTACAAGAGAACTTGATACAGTCAGAAAAACGACTGCAAGGCTTTTTAGAGAGCAATGAATTGGTTGATATTCGTAGTCAAATTGAGCTTATTCAGAATGAGATATCGGCGCTTCTACGAGAAAAGCTAATGAACGGTCAAACGTTATCTGAGTTAAATGCATCGGTTAAGCAGATTGAACTTTATGAAGGCAATACGGAACGGCTTTTACAAATCCCAATAATACTCAATAATCGCTTAATTTCGGATTTACGACGCCAGTTATTGTTGGCCGAGCAAGATTTAATCGAGATATCTAAACGCTATAAAGAAAAGCATCATCGTTATATTGCCGTTAAATCGGTTTTAGATAATTTAAAGGGGGAGCTAACACTCCTACTGAAAAGATTATCCTCTAGCATCAAACAAGAGTTTCAAGCGTTGACTCAGAGACAAAAGCAATTGCAATTGCAAATCGTTGGCGCTCGCGATAAACATAACCAGTTTGGGCGTTTGGAAGTTGAGCTAACACGCTTACAAAGAGAAGTAGAATCAAATCAAAAGCTTTATGAGGCTTTCCTGGCGCGTTTGCAAGAAACCGAAGTTCTAAGAGATTCAGGTCAACAATCAAACTACGCCATCGTTGATTTTGCAACCTTACCAACATCGTCATTTAAGCCTAATGTCCCGTTGTTTTTGGCAATGATCACTGTGTTGTCATTTATTTTAAGCACGGGGTTTTGGTTATTATTGCATTTGATCAGTGATCGTCAGGCAAAGATAAAGCAGCACCTCAAACAGCTGCAAGTTCCTTTATTAGCAGAGATACCGAAGAAAGCGAAGGTTAGTAAGGTATCTCAATCAAAAGATATCGGGGTTGAGTATGCTTACTCGGAAAGTGTACGTTCATTAAGAACCACGATATCGATTCGTACCTCGCAGAAAAAGGGAAGTTCAATTGTTTTGATGTCGCCAAGTGACTCTAAGAGCGGCCAGAATTTGAAAGCGAGCTTGATACAGTCTTTTGGTAAGTTGGAAGAGACATTATTGATCGATGCCGATTTAAGGGAAGAGTTTGCGAAGAAAGTTCTTAAGATACCAGACAATCATCCAGGTATTACGAACTTCCTTGAAAGAAAAGCTAAGTTCACTAAGTGTTTATATAGGCGACAAAACAGCCGCTTAACGATTCTACCTGGGGGAGAAGTTACAAGCGATCCTCTTGTTTATCTTTCCAATCCGACTTTTAGAGCTTTGGCTGAGAAGCTTTTGTCGATTTACCCTCGTATTTTTATTAACACACCTCCTATCAATAGCTTTAGTGACGCATTAGCCATAAGTGATTCAGCTGATAATGTGGTACTGATTTGTGACCCTGAGAAAGATGGTTGTGATGAGCTTGTTGAATCTATTCAACGATTAAAAGAAGCAGATATCCCTATTTTGGGCGTCGTTATGTGCAATGTCGGGCGACCTAAAAGAGCTATAGGTTTTAGAGCTAAGCCAAAAGTGGTATAACACCAATACAAGTATAGTCAGCTTGTGTTTTGCTTTCCTCTTACCTTGAGATTGATCTGTGCACTCACTTCAAAAACTACATACTTTTGGACTTCCTGCTTATTGTCGGTCCATTAAAGTCATTCACACACTCACAGAAGCCGAGGCGTTCGCCAAACTTAATGGTAGCGAACGCTTTCTTCTCATAGGTAGTGGCAGTAATTGTGCTTTCATTAACGATTTTGATGGTTTAGTCGCACAAGTACGAATAAAAGGTATTGATGTTGAAGAGTCTGATGATGCTTTTCACCTGACTGTTGGTGCTGGTGAGAATTGGCACCAATTTGTATCTTGGACTCTCGACAATCAAATGAATGGGCTGGAAAACTTAGCGTTAATTCCAGGCACTGTTGGTGCAGCCCCTATCCAAAATATTGGCGCTTATGGGGCTGAGGTCAGTAGCTTCATTCAATGGGTTGAATACAGGGAAATCGGAACGGGGCAGCTTATTCGATTGGATAATTCTGCATGTAAATTCGATTATCGCGAGAGTATTTTTAAACTATCGCTTAAGGGCAAGGCACTGATCACCCGCGTTTGTTTTTCATTACCTAAAGATTGGCACCCTAATGTATCTTATGCTGAGCTAAAAACATTAGACAGGCCTTCTGCTAAAACGATTTTTGATACGGTTATCGAGGTCAGAAAAAGTAAATTACCTGACCCTTCCGTTCAAGGCAATGCCGGAAGCTTTTTCAAGAATCCTGTTGTAGCTCAATCAGTTATTGAGCGTTTAAGGCAATCATTTGAGCAAGTGCCATGTTTTGAATTGCCGGATGCAAAAGCTAAACTCCCGGCCGCTTGGCTGATAGATAAACTTGGATATAAAGGACGATGCTACGGTGGTATTATGTGCCACAAACAGCAACCGCTTGTTTTGGTGAATCAAGATCCTAATAAGGCTACAGGTGAGCAGTTACTCGCTTTTGCCTCTGAGATTCAAACAGAAGTTGCTAAACACTTTAATATTCATTTGGTGCCTGAGGTACAACTTATCGGGCAAAATGGGCTGATAAACCTATGAATAAACAAGTTGAGCTAAAACGTAGACGCATTATTGAATTGCTTTCATCAGGAGAGTTTTATTCTGGTGAAGCCATAGGCCAGCATTTAGGTATATCGCGCGCCGCGGTTTCTAAACACATCAGAAGCTTGAATGAATTAGGTTTAGACATATTCAGCGTTACTGGCAGGGGGTATAAGTTAGCCAACGATCTACAGCTTCTCTCGCCTGATGCTATTGAGCAACATCTGTCTAAGACAAACACTCATCGTATTGAAGTACTTAACATTGTAACTTCCACTAATGATTTCATTAAGCAGAATATCGGACAATTGAAGAGTGGTGATATTTGTGTAGCGGAAGCACAAACCAATGGACGTGGTCGCCAGGGACGAAGGTGGGTATCTCCTTTTGGATGTAACTTGTATTACTCAATGTATTGGCAGTTTGAACAAGGCTACAAAGTTTTATCGGGCTTAAGTTTGTTAATCGGAATTGCGTTATGCCAAAGCTTAGAAAAGCTAGGTATTGACGGATTAAAGCTGAAATGGCCCAACGACATATACTGTGACGATAGGAAGCTCGCGGGTGTGCTCGTAGAGCTAGAAGGACAAATGGATGCCACCTGTGATTGTATTATTGGCATCGGCTTGAATATCGCTATGCCTAATAATATTGAGGGTATAGACCAGCCTTGGATCGATCTTAAGGCTATTGCTGGCAATGATATAGATAAAAACAAGCTAGTCGGCACCTTAACCGAAACCTTGTCGACGGTTATCCCACTGTTTGAACAGAGCGGTTTGTCTTCCTTCTTGAACTATTGGGCTGAGAGAGACCTCTTTATTAATCAGCAAGTAGATTTGATGATGGGGCGTAAACAAATTTCAGGTTATAGCAGGGGAATAGGTGAAAACGGTGAGCTTTTGATTGAACATGATGGCCAGCTTAACGCTTATCACGGAGGAGAAATAAGTGTCAGGAGATGGTGAGTACTTACTATTAGATATAGGTAATAGCCGCGCTAAATACGCAACATATGCAGAACAAAAGTTATCTCAAGTAGAAGTCATTGAAGGCCATACTGATTTAAGACACCTGATGAGAGGGAAGAGCAACCTTGTTATTTCTGCTGTAAAACGAAGCGAACTGCTTGATCGTATCGTGATGGAAGCAGAACACGCTGGAGTAGGCGTATACGAAGTGAAGACAGAGCCATATGCTTTTGGCTTAAAATGCGCCTATGAAAATTGTTCTAAGTTAGGTGTTGATAGATGGTTATCGATGTTGGCATTGCATTCAGGAAGCGAAAAGCCATTTGCAGTAATGGATTTGGGTACAGCGTCTACTTGTGACTTTGTTGTTGGTGATCAACATCTCGGCGGTTGGATTGCGCCAGGGTACGATTTGATGCGTTCATCTCTTGTCTCTAATACGTTTCAGGTAACGGCAGATCAAGAATATCCAAACGCCTTAGCATTGGGAAATACAACAGAGTCCTGTGTTAACCAAGGCTGTCTGGCTTATATCCAAGGCATGGTAAGCTCGGCAGAGCGAAAATTAGCAGAGATCAGTGACGACTATCACTTGTACATCGACGGAGGCTCCCACGGGTTGCTTGAGAAGCTTGTTGATACCCACATCACTATTGCCAAAGATCTCGTTTTTAAAGGATTAATACGTTATGCACATAAATGAACGATAAATTTCAATTTTCTATTGCTAAGGCAATTCGTATCAACTAGAATGCGCACCGATTTGATGCAGTGCCGACTTAGCTCAGTTGGTAGAGCAACTGACTTGTAATCAGTAGGTCGCCAGTTCGATTCCGGCAGTCGGCACCATCAATCCCTAACTCTAAAGCTGCTATCTGAAAAGATTTGCGGCTTTTTTGTTGCCTATAGTAAAGTAAGAAAGTTCTTTTTTTCGATTTTTCATTTTAGTTAAACTCTCTTGCTTTTGGTGTTATTAACTTCGTCCCTTATTGTTCCAGTTTTATTTTCCTAAAAACTATATGAAATTCATATATAAGTTGTGTTCTTGAAGCGTCTTTGGAGCATATAACTCTGTGAAAGCAATGAGATGAACATTAGCAAGAATCGGGTCGATGCCTTTATGCACTGTAGATAGTATTTACAATCCAATCCGCAGTATAAGTGAACTAAAATGCATAAAACAATTGAGCCCGCTATTCTATATTTCGGTACACCTGTTGTACTGATATCAACGGTTAATGTCGACGGCTCTATCAATGTAGCACCCATGTCATCTATTTGGTGGCTAGGGTATAGCGCAATGATAGGCCTTGACGCATCTTCACAAACTGCAGAAAACCTCTTACGGACTAGGGAGTGTGTTTTAAACATGGCATCGGCTGAAAATGTTGATGCTGTTGATCGTCTTGCAAAAACAACTGGAAGAAAAAAAGTTCCATTGCATAAAAAGGCAATTGGATATCGATATGAAGCGGATAAGTTAAATGTGTCAGGCTTTACCACTGAGGCATCAATGTCCGTTTTAGCGCCTAGATTAAAAGAATGTCCAGTTCAATTAGAAGCAAAGTTAGCAAAGGTTGTGGAATTTGGTCGCGACAACGTTAAAACGGCCATTCCTATGGGAGCATTTGAACTTAATATAGAAAAAGTACATGTTGATGAAAGCTTATTAATTGAACCAAATAGGCCTTATGTTGACCCAGATAAATGGCATCCATTGATAATGAGTTTTAGAAAATTCTACTCTACTGGTGATTACATACATGAGTCCAGATTAGGGCAGGGCAGTGAATCTCAATATGCTCCCTGGAAGAAAATTGGTTTTAAGAAAAAAGTTTTAAATTGGCTGTTAGCCAGAAATACTCATCGTTACAAACAAAGCCTTCGAGAGCATAGTGACAATTAGAGTCAGATGATAAGCACATTCATCCTCTATTGTTGTGGTGCAAAGTGTGAAGTCGACCTTAGGCCTCATTGACAGATACAACGAATACATAGTTTTTGTGAGCTATCTGTTCTCCTGCTCGACATTTGAGCTAAGCACGTCTTATATTTTAAGCCTATGATTCTTGTCGAGCATCCCGCCTTTTGACTTGATTCCCTTACAAACGACTTAGTTAGTAATGCCACTTTGCCGTATCGTTTTTAACTGACTGCATCGTGAAATATAATGCCTATGGTATGTCTAGTGCCCCTATGCACTTCGCTGACGCCGTGGCGCATGTTTGCGCGCGCATAGCCTCTCGCGCTTTTTATTGGTCGGAAGTTAGTCGTAAATATCACCATGCTCCCTTGCTGCGGCTTCAATACTATCGCTTTAGATTGCGCTCTAGGTATTTGTTGTGTGATTACAAACTCACCGCCGGAATAATTTTTCTCTGGTTCGCTAAGAAAAATAGCAACCTGAAGTGGAAAATATATATCGCCGTACAAATCCTGATGCAAGGTGTTAAAGCCTCCTTTTCCATACTTTAATATGAGAGGTGTAGGTTTCAGCTGTTGGTTTTGATGACATTCGGCTTGAAGCCCGTTCAAGGTAGAAGGGAAATGCTTGTCTATATTGAGTTGTTTCATCCAGAGGTTAGCAACAGGGGTTAAGTGCGGATAAATATGCTCCCTCAGTGTCTGGATAATGTCAGGTAGAGGGTAATCGTAGTATTTGTATTCTCCTAAGCCAAAACGATAACGTTCCATCACTACTGTCTTACGGTAACCATGGGGATTGTTGTAGCCATCAATAAATTGCTGGCATTGGGAGGAGGTGAGAAAAGTAGGCACCTCTGCATAACCTCTACAATGGAGATCACTGGTAACTTTCTGCCAGTTTATTTGGTTTATCCTTTCGATAACATCGCGCACAGCTTTACCTTTGTGATTCTGACGCTTCCCAGCCAATAATGGCTGACTTTCGGGTATTTCCCCACATGTAACCACCGATCTTTCCGCTTGCTTGGATTACTCTATGACAAGGGATAATGAATGCTACGGGGTTGTTTCCTATGGCGGTTCCGACGGCTCTTGATGCTTTAGGTCTATTAATCTTCTGCGCGACATCACCGTATGTTCTCAATCCTCCCATCGGAATGCTGAGCAACGCTTCCCATACTTTTAGCTGAAATTCTGTGCCTTTTAGGTGTAATTTGATTTGTTCGAGCTGTTGCCAATCATTTTCAAAAATAAACAAAGCCTCTTGCTGAAATTTATCAGTGACCTGATGGTATTGCGCATTGGGAAAGTGTGCTTTCAGTTCAGATAAGGCTATATGTTCATCTTCTCCAAAGGACATGTGGCAAACGCCCTTTGCTGTCGATGCAACAATGATTTTACCGAAAGGGCTTTCGGCAAAGCAATAATTGATAGAGAGCGCCTCACCGCCGTTCTTAAATTCACCGGGCGTCATGCCTTCAATATTGATGAATAAGTCATGTAAGCGACTAGTGCCTGATAACCCTGTTTCATAGGCGGTATCTAATAATGTTGAGTGTTCCTTTTTCAGCAATTGCTTAGCGTAGCCAACACTTAAATACTGCATAAACTTTTTCGGACTGACTCCAGCCCACTCCGTAAATAAACGCTGAAAATGAAAGGAGCTGATGCCGATTGCGTTGGAAATTTTATCCAACGATGGCTGATCTCTAAAATTCTCATTTAGGTAATCAATCGCCTGTGCGATGCGATAGTAATTGGTATTTTTTTGAACAGCCATGACATGTTTCTCCTAAGCTTTGTGAATTGAGACAATGCCATTATGCTAATTTGTCCATCAATGTGTATATTGATGGACTATAGGGCGCAACAAGTTTTTAGGCGACCCGAATCTTGCTAAATAGTTATTTAGATAGGAAGAATGTTAACAACACACATGCCATCAAAGCTTATCCAATATTCGCTGTCAAAATACAGAACACAGGTTGATAGAATGGTACAGGCATGTCTATGCGATACGGCATGCAAACATGCATTTAGTAATACTAATATCTTCTCTCATTCATTATGGGAATCGAGGATAGGAAAACTCGCGCTTTGTATGATGCGGAGCCTTATTAACCTTACAACCTAAAGCTGCTATCCGAAAGGACGTGGCTTTTTTGTCGCTCGAAATAAAACTCTTTTAACCTTTTATCGAATACACTCACTCAGAACCTTTTATCCGAGTGAGTTTATTCATGTTATTTATCGCTACTTATTGATGACAGATTCAATCCATGGGTAATGAGTTGATACACGACTATAGCGCTCTTCAACACCATAGTGTGCTTCTTTGAATTCGTTGACGACTTGATAAGAACTGACGCCTGCTACATAAAGTTGCGAATCGATGGTAATAAAAGCCGGGCCACCGCTATCCCCTGGGCCACTAATGCCTTCCAGAGGAGTTGCCTTATTAGGAAAGTCGAACTGAAATTTAATGACTTGTTCCGACACTCCAACTATGGTGTTTGTCGCCCCGCGCTGTTTATGATTGCGCTTAGTAATACCTTTAATTCCATTTCCAAAGTAACCACTACCTGTAAAAACAACAGGTTTCCCTTTCTCATTTTTAAGGGTATACAATTTAGCTGGTGACCCTTTCAACACAGGCTTTTTTAACTGAATCAAAGCAATATCATTGACCTTGTCATTTGCTATATCAAATTGGGGGTGTACGACGAGTGATTCAATTGGGTATTCATCACCTAAATGTGTCGCTTTCGTTAAGCTCTTTTCTCTTCCGGCTACACAGTGAGCCGCAGTGAGCAACCATTTAGGAGTAATGAGAGTGCTTGCGCAACCTCTACCTCTAATATAAGCGACAGATGCCGAGTATCGTTCTCCGAGTTTTCGATATTCTTTGTCGTCAACATCGTGACGAATGATAATAGCTTTCGCGCTATACGTAATGAATAAAACAATGATGATGAGGTACTTCAATTGTCTTCTCCTAAATTAACTGTCTGGTGGTGATGCATAAATAAGGGAGGCAGAGTGAATAACCTACACCGAATACGACTAACTAACGCGCCCCTCACATTTTACTAGCGAGTAACGTGCCAAGACGACTTTTACGATGGATTGGAGTTATCGGCATGTTAAACCTCAAAACTGACCGAAACTGTTAATAGCAAAGAGCTGTAGCCGTATTTGAAATAGCCTAGGCGATGTTAATAGTGACTAAGGTTTGCTTCTCGTGTGAGGTTTCAAGCCTAATAGCAACGTGGTTCTTTGAAATATTTGACCGATGCTGCGTTTGATGAGTCCGTTATCGGACCCTCATAATCCGATAACGGACTCTTGTGATTTTTCATGGTATTGCATTGCCATGAGTAAAGTAATAAAAGCATCACGCTCTAAGTTACAATGCTTTGTTCGCCTTAGTAAGCCGCTTATTGTTACAATGCAGTTACATTGGAATTTCCCCAGTATATAAATGGATAGCAACATCGTCATATCAAAAATTCAGTTGATAGATATCTTTTTGCGATTTGTTGCTGTTGGCATATTGTTTATGCAGTTTGCTCTTGTCTTTCGTATTAAACAGAAAGAAAACAAGCTTACTCAGGTATTTCTGGCGATATGTTTGATTGCTTATATCCTGCTGACTGCACCTATTGAAAATGTTCATTATGGCTGGCTGCGTCCTCCCTTTCTTTTGCTAACAGATTGCACGACCTATGCACTGCTTGCTGTTTACTGGCGGAACGTGCGAGGTGTTTCGCTCTTTAGTTCCATTTCTGCATGGGTGAAAACTGCTGTGGGATTGTGGTTTGTATGGTTAGGTTACTTTTTCTTGATAGAAGAAGGTATTGGGCCTTTTCATCGTATTCATCACGGTATTGGTTTGCTGGTGTTGCTCTTCGTCTTGGTCGATGCCATTCGAGGGTTTAACGATGATCTGGTCGAAAGTCGGCGTGATACACGTAAGCTGACCATTATACTCATTAGTTTATACATGACGGTGTTAACACTCGTTGAACTGTTCATTCAACCGTTGAAAGACCAATGGTTGTTTAGTTTGTTAAACGCATTGATGATGTTGGCCTTTGCTTCAATATTTGTCTGGAGAAACCTAAACCGAGCGCTGAGTGTTGGAGAGGTTAATGACCTAGAAACAGAGACCAGCGTTCAAACGCAAGAAGCTTTTACTTCTCCTCTCATAGTCAGGTTGTCGGAAATAATGGCTGAGGGTTTTTATACTCAAAATGCGCTAACGATATCTAAGCTAGCCAAAGAAATTGAAATACCAGAGCATAAGCTTCGATTAATCATCAATAAAGAACTTGGTTTTGACAACTTCTCTCAGTATTTGAATAGTTATCGTATTCCTGCAATCGCAATGAGGTTGAAGAACCCTGAAGATAAAGATCTCCCGATACTGACGTTGGCGTTAGAAGCTGGTTACAACTCCATTGCTCCTTTCAATAGGGCTTTTAAAGACCTCAAAGGCGTTACACCAAGCGAGTATAGGCGTAGTTATTTGTCGAGTTTTCAAAAATGATCAGCTTTTTTCAGATTCGATAAGAAAGATAAAGTCCTTATCAATATAGTTTCAGCGCATTAATAAAAGCGTTTTTTGGAGCTATATATGAAAGTCGTTTGGGTTGTTTTTTTTGTTGTTTTGCTGTCCAGTTGCAGCACTTTATCGCCGGTTTATCAGTTCTTTGCACATAAACATTCGGTGCCAATGATTGGTGCCGACTATGTCGATATTCCTGAAGTAAGTCCATCGTCGAGCGATATTCATGATGACCGCTTTCATAACGCCATCGATAAAGCTTCGGCTCTATTAGAGGAAAGCCGAAAAGCAATATCTAGCCCAGGGATATCTGCGGCTGTTGCTGTAGATGGTAAGTTGGTATGGTCTGGTACGTCGGGTTGGGCGGATATCAGCGCGAATAAACCGTTGACTACTTCATCGCAGTTTCGTATCGGGAGCACTTCAAAAGCGCTGAATGCTGTGCTTTTGGCACGTATGGTTGACGCAAATAATATTTCGTTAGATGTTCCTCTTTCAGCTTTCGACGTTGGGCGGTTGAATGATGATTGGCAACAAATAACGCCTAGGCAACTTGCATCACACATGGCTGGCATTCCACATTACGATAAAAACACTGATTGGGTGGGGTTGTATCATTCGATGGCGTTGAAAAAGCGCTATACCAATGTTTTGGATGCTGTTTCCCTGTTTGATTCCAGTAGAATTTTATCCCCGCCGGGGGAGATGTTTAGCTATTCCAGTTTAGGTACTGTATTGCTCAGTGCTGTTATGCAAGAAGCCGCAAACGAACCTTATTTACACATTATGGAGAAACAGGTGTTATCGCCACTCAAGTTAACACATACCATGATGGAGCCTTTACCCGCAGAACATAAAACAAAATCCCCATCAATATCTCAGTTCTACTGGCACCCTAAAAAAGGAGGTAACAGGGTTGCCGTTTGGAGAGAGGTCGATTTAAGTCATCGACTCGCTGGAGGTGGTTTCATATCCACTTCCACCGATTTGGTAAAGCTTGGAATTGGATTCATGGCACCTAATTTCGTCAGTACAGCTGTACGCGATGAATTTTGGACACCTCAAAAATTGAATAATGGTGAAGTGAATGAGCAACATTACGCTATCGGCTGGCGTGTGCGTGAGTCCGACTTTGGTGGAGGGCTTGGTAAGCTGTTTTATGTCACTCACGGTGGAGTGTCTCGTGGTGCCTTAAGCTCGTTGATGGTCATTCCTGAGTATAATATGGCCATAGCCGTGAATATTAACTCAAAAGCAGAATATGCTCGAACGTTCGGTAAAGTAGCTTTCGATCTTGCTCGAATATTCCTAGAGCAGAGAAATGAGCTATTGAATAAACAGTGATTGTTTTGCTGGTTTGCAAATGACCGTTGGGGCGACCTGAAATAAGCTTATTTATTGTTACACCAGCAAAACTGCTGGTTACCCCTTAGGCTTATCGCGGATTTGATTAACATGTTGAGCAGAAATTGTATCGTTACCTCTGTTATCCCAAGCGTTTCGAACATAACTCAGTATGTCAGCGAGTTGTTCGTCGTTTAAGCTTTTAGCGAACGAAGGCATGGCATTGCGACCAAACAAAACAAGTTTGATAGCATCTGTGTTATCATTAGCAGTGAGTAATGAGTTTTTATTTAACGCTGGAGCACCTACGAGTGCTTGCCCTTGTCCTTCACTTAAATGACAAGCTGCACACATACCGCGATATGCCTGATAGCCGCGCTCTAGTTGTTGCAATTGTTCGGTCGTCCATGTGACGTCGGGCCTTGCCCAGCGTTGCTCTGGTGTTAGTTCCGATGCATGGTCGTTTTGCTTACTACATCCTATCATCAAGCCACTACATACAAAGGCAAACAACCAATAGTTCTTAAAGTTTCTCGGCGCCTTTTTTGTGCCTAGTCTCATTCTTTTAATCCACCCCTATTTTTATATTATACCGTTAGATCTGTTTAGATAGATTGGCATTAACTGTTTGGTTTAGCGATTGCCATCGTTTCCCACTGACAAGGCAAGCTTGCTCAACATTATCATAAATATCGTTATTGGTATGAGGCAATGCCTCCTAACTGGCTGAATTGATGAGGTAAAGATTCGTAAGCCTTTATGGTTCCTGACTATCTATGTTGAAAGGCTTGGGACATTCAAGTAGCTTGAGTAATACTACTCAACTTGTGAGTATTATATTCTTTTTTTAAGTATGAGCGTCCATTTTGGTCGAGTTTCTTTTAAGTCGATGAACTGAAAAGGTTACATTTAAAGAAGTCGTGTATGACATATGAACTTAAAGTTAAGCAATGGTTGAAGGAAGATAATGACAGGATGGATGCCCTTGTCGCTGCTGCTGAACTCAAGCTTACTGATTGGTGCTTATCTGCGGGATTTGTGAGGAATTTAGTGTGGGATAAACTGCATGGTAAGCGTGTGGCTACCGAGCTCAACGATATTGATCTCATCTATTTTGATGAAAAAGATTTAAGCCAATCTCGTGAGAAATACTATGAAAGAGACCTCTCTTCACGAGTGCCTGCCCCCTGGTCAGTTAAGAACCAAGCAAGGATGCATATCAGAAACGATGACCCACCTTATAAATCAGTAGAAGATGCCATGACCTATTGGGTTGAAGTCGAGACGGCGATTGGTGCTTATGTTCGACCGAATGGCGACCTCGAACTCGTTGCTCCCTTGGGATTGCAATCCTTATTTGACTTGAAGGTAACGATCAATACTAAGAGACCAAAACCAGAAATATTTAGTCATCGAGTGGAGGGTAAAGGTTGGCTTGAGCGTTGGCCTTTACTCAAGATTGAATGCTGAAAAGGAAGAGATATCGTTACTATTTGTTCTAAGCTGGCGTTGTTTGACATCACTTTTTAAAATACTATCTTATACCAATCACTCCATTAAATAGATTGGTATTGAAACGGAGCTGATTTAAAAGGAACTTAATTTATGACTGACTCCTCTTGCAAACAACTTCTCCTCGTATTGTTACTAACCTGTGTTTTTTCATCTCCGACGATATCCGCAAGCCCTACTTCTGAAGAGGAACCGGAAAGAATCGTCGTCTACAGAGAGCGCACCTTATCGATTGTAAAAAAAGAGATGAGGGGGCTAACCAAGTCATTTTACCGTTTATTTAATCAGCTGAATGACGAGAAAAAATTTGATGTGGTTTGTCAACGTCAAACAATACCTAACAGGCTTCTTCGTACAGATGTATGTGAGCCGAGGTATGTAAAGGACATTCGTTCTCAATTTATTAAAACGCATGGTTTGACCGGTATAAATTTTGAGCGTGAGATAAATATAACCGCTAAGAAAGAGAGAGAAATTGCAAAAGAACACATGATAGAGCTTATCCAAAGTCACCCTGAACTAAGGAAAGAGTTTCTTCGCCTGAACAGCCTTGTTTTAGAATGGAAGCAACTTAAAGAATCAAAAGGCTAGTGGCTAAATTTTATAGGCATAAGGTCGAAGTCTTTGTGGCTTTAGTTATGGTAGCGGTTTAATGCAAGTATTACTCGTTATATGCAGAAAAGCACTGTTGGCTTTTTTCTTACTGGCAGTTCAACCTTCTTTTGCAGAAAATAGAGGTTTAACGCAATTTTTAAAGCGATACCAATATGTGCCCATCACGTTAAAAAAGCTATCAAGCGGACATGATGTGGTGAAGGTAACTTTCGAGGATAAAAAAGGCGTTTTTATCCTCGATACTGGTGCGATTTCTATTATTAATACGCCCAAGTTAAAGAAGTACGGCCTGAGTAAGAATGACAAATTGAAATCTGCCGAAGCAGCTGGCGCGGGTGGAAACATCCAAGTGGATTTTTATTCAGGCAAAAAGCTGAATCTAAACGGCGATTTTGAATGGTCACCAGAAAAAATAGGTAGTACAAATATAAGCGCCGTTGCGCGAGCGATATCTTCCTCTACGGGTGTTCGTATTGATGGCCTTATCGGTATGGATCTACTCGTTGAATTCAATGCACTTATCGATATTCCACACAGAACACTTTATTTACAGCGGTCAAATGGGCAACGCATTGATGAGAGTTTCCCCGATGACTTAGCGCAATACTTTGCTCAAAATGAATTTCAGTTGACTAAGTTGCAACGCTTTTATTTAGAACCTATTGATGCAACATATTTAGCGGTGAACATCGCTATTAATCAGACTGAAGGGTTATTGACTATCGATAGTGGCGCTGGACAAAGCTTGCTAAGTAGCAACAGCCTGCCTTTATTCGAGGTGACAAAGAGACGAAAAGCACTACGCCAAGAAAACTATGGTGCAGGAGGACGCTTTCGAGTAAAGCGATATGCGCTAGATTCTTATTTCGTTGCAAATAGAGAGGCTGGATTAAAAGCTATTTCAGCCGCAGATTTATCTGCCGTCGTTGATTATGTAAAGCGACACTCAGGTGTTCGTGTTGATGGTGTTCTTGGACAAGACTACTTGGTTCAGAGAAAAGCGGTCATTGATATAGGAAACGACCGTATGTTTGTGAAGCCAGTAGAGCGTTGATGGGGGCTTTGTTGCCCTTTCTAGAACTCATAAGTCTTGAAAGGGCAGTGAATCCAGATAGATTACTCTGATACAAAGAACACGTTTGACTGCAGCTCTCTACCTATACGTGTGTTATGGCGTATAACCTTGCTAAGTGTTATGCCTTTGACAAATTTCTTCTCCATTTTATTTAAATCTCTTTCATGCCAAAACCTATCTCCGTCACGTAGTGCTGAGAATTGATGAGTGAGTATTGTTGTAAATAACTCACCAAGTTGAGAGTTTTGAGAAACCAAAGGTTCTTCAGCGAGCCCTCCTACCCACAAATCAATATCGTCTATCGAGCCGTAAGTATCTTGAAGTGCCTGACTTATTTCAGTATTCGATGTGATTTCGCTGAATTCAGTTAGCCTTTCTAGACCGAGTGCTTCTCTTGTATCGTTGTAGGATGCCAGTCCATGGTCACGGCCGCGTTGAATATTGAGCGAAGGTAGATCGAGTCCTCCTTGACCCGGGTTGCCGAACAAGAAATTCCTTAAGTCGTCGACTACTTTTGTATCAATTTTCTGATGCACTTGAGAAGCTAAGCCTCTAAATATAGGAGCTAAATCACCTCTTTCAGATAAAATAGTGGGGGCTGTAAAAAAGGCATCCCTAAGGGCAACGTGCCCCTCGTCTATTTCTTCGCCCTGCCTGTCCAAACGCAGTATGTGCGTGCTTAACATACTATGACCTAGACGGTAGGCGGCAGCGGAGAATTCACTAAAAATACTAGGATTAATGCTGCTATCGTAGCCTTCATAAGGAGGTAGGGCGTTAGGGCCGAGCAAGGCTGGTAAGAACTCGTTGTATGTAATGATCTGTAGTTCTGCGATGATTATTCGCCGTGTTGTTTGAAATACTTCTTCTGCACTTGCGCCTCGCATTGTGCGCGTAAGTTGTCTGGCAATGCGATTATGCTCTCGAACAAATAACGTATGCATAGCAGCAAGACCGACTTGTTCATTGGCCCTAACATCACCTGCAAGGAACAATGTTGTTGCGTCTGCAATAAAACCATTGGCGTTCGCCAAATTGTCAGTATTGAAAGGTAGTAAGTTACCTGCGCTGGTTTTTAGCAAGGGGCTATCAGGCCCAACACGCAGAGCCATTGCACGTTCTTCATCAGAGCCATAGATGTTTGAACCGTCAATCCAGCTAGTTATTTCGTTTTCTTGTTCTCTAGGGTTAGATACGTCTGTACCTGTTGAACTGTCGAATATTGCTCTGCTAAACGGAATAATTTGAACGCCTGTTCCATTGGGATCAAAATGCGGGTCACCCAAAGGAACAATGATATTGGCTGTTTCCTGATTGCCATCTGTCAGGTCGATATCATGATCAAGAAATTGCCCCCATTGCCACATGAAGTCGCTGGTACTCAATGTATTGGGAATAGACTCATCAGGATCTTGGTTGACGATATTGTTACTGACTATGCGAGCACTGGGCCTTAACTCGCCGGCCAATGCTGAAATGCCGTCTTCATAGTCAGAAGGAGCAAAACGTTGCAGGTGTACAAAGGTGGCGCCCCATTCTGGGTTTTCTAGATTGTTTCCACTACCGTCATAAGTTCTTACCTCTCCCAAATTATTGTTGTCTTGCCCCTTACGATCTTGACTGTTTTGTCTAGAACGGGTTGATTCTCTGCGTCTTTGGTCCGTATCTTCGGTTATCCCTTGTGAAGAACGAGACTCTTGAGGAGTGTCTATTGAATCTGATTGACTATATAAAAGAGAGCCATGGACTGATTGAAAGCTGAGACTGCTAACGGCAATCGCTACAATTGAGAGTTTATGCTGGAGTTTAGCCATAATAATATCTACCTCATTTACTGAAATTGTTGACGAACGATAGGGTTTCCCCTTGCTCAATTCCGTTTGCGTTGTAGAAAAGAATAGGTTGGGGAGTTATCAAGAATGTCTCTAAAAACGTGACTTTTGTCGCAATCTGTATCAGCTGTCTTTGTCTCTCGTCGGTATTGTATGTATATCAGGGCGTCTGAAGTCTTACTGACTATAAGCTTGGAATTAGTCTCATAACGGGATGTGCAGTTGTTGGAGACTGCGACAATTTGCGACAAACTTTATGTATATCGTGATATTTATTGAGGTAATAAAAGGTAAGCTAGAATAAGTAATTGCTAATATCGAGTTGATAAACCTTGGATAAAGCTGATGTCTGAATCAAATCACATACTCATTGTTGAAGATGAAGATTCAATACGCGAGCCTCTTGCCGCTTATTTGAATGAGAATAACTATCGTGTGAAAGAAGCTATTGACGCAGCAGAAGCGAGAAAGCTATTGGTTGTCTATCATTTTAACTTGGTTATTCTTGATATCATGATGCCCGGTGAAAACGGGATTAGCTTGTGCCGACACATTCGTGAAACCTACAACACCCCCACGATTATGTTAACGGCTAAAAGTGAGGAGATAGATCGCATTGTTGGATTGGAAGTGGGTGCTGATGATTATGTACCCAAGCCTTTTAGTCCTCGAGAGCTCTTAGCTCGGATGCATGCTGTGCTGAGGCGAGCACAGGAAGCGCCGATAGTTCATCGTGATGTGCAGAACCCTAACTTTTCGTTTGGACATTGGGTATTAAAAACAGCTGAACAAGTGCTGGTGGATATCGATGGCATCAATATATCGCTTTCAACAGGTGAATATAACCTACTGTACGCTATGGTCACTCGTCCTAATAGAGTACTAAGCCGAGAGCAGCTTCTCGATTTATCTCAAGGACGTGATGCTGAGCACTTTGATCGCAGTATCGACAATATGATTAGTCGGTTGAGGCGCAAAGTCGAGGTTGATCCGAAAAAACCTAAAGTCATTAAAACGGTTTGGGGTGGTGGCTACTCGTTTAATAGCGATGTCAGAGAAATATAGAGACACAGATGAAACTGGCTCAAATTTTCAATAGTTTAGCATTTAGAGTTGCTCTGGTTCTTTTTTTTACACTCAGTGCCGCACAAGCTGTCAACTTCTACCTTTTTTCTGAAAAAAGGCGCGCAGATTTAATTCAAGAAGCATCTTTTAATGCCATAGAACGCTTTATTGAAAGAGTTGTTGAATCAGACGGGATTCAAATTGAACCAGCAAGAGGTGCTGGGCAAAGAGCAAGACCACCAAGAAGGCGGAGTGGTGGGCGACCAGATCGAGTTGAGCGTTTACGATTGCCTCCAGAACATCGAATTAACCCTAATGGTAGAGTGTATAAAAGTACCGAAGCGATTTTTATATCAAGTGAACCCTCTTTGAACCCTAACATCAAACAAATGCTCAGGACTGCATTGCTGGAGAGTGATATTCAGGTTGTCGAGTGGAAAGCCAGTTACTCAGCTGTTCCGGAGCATCTCCCACCTAACCGTCGAAGACACGGGCCTCCGAATCGAGCAAGAGAACAAATCAATGATCTAGGTATCCGTCCGAATGAAATTCGTTTATCGATTAAAGTGAAAGATAACAATTATTGGATAAATGGCATTTATCCAGTCAAACCGCTCCCATCACAAATCTCATTGTCGGACTTCATTGAGAGTGCAGTTATCTTCGCGTTTTTTCTCACGTTAGCGATCGCATTGATTGCGTATAGCATTGTGAGGCCTTTAAAAGCGCTATCGAAAGCCACGGTTAAAGTGGGGCAACGTGAAGATAAAGTGGCCCTGCCGATAGAGGGGCCTAATGAAGTTCGGCAGATGACACAATCGTTTAATGAAATGAACGAGCGAGTGAGCGAACTTCTCCGAGAGAAAGACGTCCTGCTAGGAGCTCTTGGGCACGATTTAAGAACGCCGCTAACATCACTGCGTTTACGGATAGAACAAATGACGCCTGCTGATTCGCGGGCACAAGCCATCAAAACCATAGATGAGACCGCTAAGTTAATTGATGACATACTTGAGTTTGCGCGCTCAGTTGGCGATAGAGAGGCATTAGCCACTTACGATTTGACGTCCATTATTTATGATGTTGTCGCTGACTATGAAGATATGGGGAGTGATGTTGATGTGGTCAGTGCCTCTCGTGTTGTGATGCCATGTAAACCCTCAGCTATTAAACGTATGTTGAGGGATTTGATAGAAAATGCACTGAAATATGCAGGTAGCGCTAAGATCAGTATCAGTGCCGACGATACTGTGGTTACGTTATTAGTTGAAGATGACGGTCCCGGAGTTGATGAAGCAACGGTAGAGTTATTGCTGCAACCCTTTAAACGTGGTGAAGACTCAAGAAGTCGTCGCACCGGTGGGACCGGCCTCGGCTTGGCAATCGCTAAATCAGTGGCAACGGCTCATGGAGGCGACTTGTTTTTGATGAACCGCCCATCCGGTGGTTTGTGTGTCAGAGTGTTGTTATCGCTCTAGACAGATTAGTAGTAAGTATAACGCCATTGAATAGAGGGAGCACATCACCTACTATTTGTGTAGTTAATGTACCCTCTAGGAGTTCTTAATGCGACTGGCGTTGTTTTGGATCACTTTGTTCATCTTTTCTATTAGTAGTGGGTATGCGAAGGCAGATCGTGTTGAAAACTTCCGCCTACTTGACCAAGAGCATTCTTCTCACGAATTATATTATCATAAGGGTGCTAAGGCAGTTGTGCTTATGGTAACGATGAACGGTTGTCCGGTTGTACGTAATATGTTGCCAGACCTCAGGGAGATTCGTGCGCAGTTCGGCGATAGTGTTGAGTTTAAGTTAATCAATTCAAGCCTTCAGGATAGCTATAGTAATATCCGTCAAGAGGTTGCTGATTTCGGCATTGATTTTCCTGTTTTAGTTGATGACACACAGCTGATTGGGGAAGTACTTGAGCTGAATCGAAGTGGCGAAGTGTTGGTCATCGATACTAGAAACTGGAATATCGCATATCGTGGACCAGTGAATGACAGAGTTGGCTATGAAATACAACGTAGTGAAGCCAAAGAGAACTATCTTGCTGATGCCCTTGCGGCAGTCATTGATGGACGCCCAGTTGATACACCTAAGCGTGATACTTTTGGTTGCCTTATAAATTTTCCTGAGCATCAACAAAAAAGTGAGCACGCTCAAATAAGTTATGTAGATACCATTGCTCCTATTTTAAAGGAGCGCTGTGTTTCATGTCATGTGCCTAACGGTATAGGCCCTTGGGCTATGACAAGTTATGAAATGATCAGAGGTTTCTCACCCATGATTCGGGAAGTGATTCGGACACGGCGTATGCCTCCTTGGGAAGTGGATACAAGCTTGGCAGAAATTCATAATTCCAGAGGGCTTACAATCGAAGAGCGTAAGACTCTCGTGCACTGGATTCAGGCGGGCTCTCCGCGTGGCGAGGGTGACGACCCATTGTTGGACGTTAAGCCGCTTGATAAAGAATGGCCATTAGGTGAACCAGATTTAGTCGTTGAAGGCCCAGCATTTACTGTTCCTGCAACAGGCGTTATTGAATACCAATATCCAGCTATTCCTAATCCATTAGACCGTGATGTTTGGGTCCGAGCTGTCAGTATTCAGCCCGGTGAGACGAAAGCTGTTCACCATGTATTGATTGGTACTAGTGAACAAGAGATACCTGCAGGTGAACAGCGTTTAGATGCGGTGTTTCAAAATTACCTGATGGGCTATGCCCCAGGCGCGGAATCCTATGTTTACCCTGAAGGCACCGGTGTGTTGGTTAAAGCTGGAGGGCAAATCCACCTGCAAATGCATTACACAGCTTATGGACGAGAGTCGACTGATATCTCTAAGGTTGCCTTATATTTTCACGATGAAGCCCCGACTTATAATCTTCGTCAACAGGTAGTCATTGGGTATGATTTGCAAATTCCACCGGGGGAAGCTCGTCATGAAGAGAAAGCTTACTTTGAGTTTGATCAGCCAGCTATCATATATAGCTTGTTCCCCCATGCGCATTATCGAGGGGTTGAAACACGTTTTGACATACATCTTCCTGACGGTAAGATTGAGCCGTTACTGCATATTCCACGCTATGATTTCAATTGGCAGCATACATACACTTTAGCAGAGCCTGTGAAAGTACCTGCAGGCTCTAGGTTGGTGCATCGCAGTGTGTATGACAATAGTGCAGCAAACCCAGCTAACCCAGATGCAACAACAAAAGTATCCTGGGGACTGCAATCAAAAGATGAGATGCTCTATGGTGGATTCTTTTTCCGATGGGAGAAAGGGACATCAGAAAACCCAGTTCATGATGAGTTGAACTTTCAGATTGCCCAATTCTACGGTGCATTAGATGATGACTTTAGTGGTGCATTGGAACTGAATGAAATGCCGCCTTGGTTGCGGCGACCTTTCGAAGCTGGGCAGCTCGAATCATTCGATAAGAATAACGATGGTGCTTTAAGTCATCCAGAATATCGAGCTTTTACAGAGCACAGAAGATCTCAACGTGCGAAGCGAAAAGCTTCGACAGAATGATTTGCCTTAAGCTGAGGTAAATCAGACTCGAGTTTATACAGGTTGGCAAGTCCTTGAATGTATGATCTGACAGTGCTTCATAAGATACTTTTTAACCTATCATTTAAACGAATTTAATAGTGGACTAGAAATAGTTCAGAAAATGCTGTTTTTTGGTGTTTGATGTGTTGACTTCCTATTTCATACGTTTAGAATGCGCATCC